>NZ_LMEG01000013.1:0-195060 GCF_001426275.1 Ensifer sp. Root423
CAGGCACTCGCCGGCGAAGAAGTCGAAGATCTGGCCGGCGCGCACCGTCTCGCCGATGCCTTCGGCCAAGGTCTTGCCTTCCTCACGCGACAAGAGCTTTCCGAGTTCGTCCTTGCGCGCAAGGATCTCGTCGGCGGTCTTCCTCAGGATCGCGTGGCGCTCGAGAATACCGGAGCGCGACCAGGCCGGAAACGCCGCCTTCGCAGCCGCGATCGCCAAACGCGCATCCTCGGCTGACGCGCGGGCGTATTCGCCGACCACGTCGTTGGTATCGGACGGGTTGATGTTGGCAACCCCGTCACCGCCGACCCATTCGCCGGCTATCAGGTTCTGGTGCAAAGTCATGGCCTCAGGCCTCCTTCATAGATGCGCATGACCGTCCCTCGCGAACGGTCGCGCTTAGGAGATGTGTCAGAGCTGGCGGATCGCGACCTCTTCGTCAGCTGCGATCGCGAGAGCGTTGCGGAGCGGAAGGCCAAAACCATCGGCCTCGATCTCAAACACGTCACCTTCCTCGGTGCGGATGCCATCACCGAAGGACAGCGTCGCCGTGCCGAACATGTGCACGTGGATGTCGCCCGGCTGGCGGAACAAGCCATACTTGAAATGGTGATGCTCGAGATTGGCAAAGCTGTGCGACATGTTGGCTTCGCCCGACAGGAACGGCTTTTCCCACAGCACCTTGCCACCACGCAGGATACGCGACATGCCGCGAATGTCCTCCGGTGCGACACCGATGCGGATCTCCGGACCGAAGCTCGCCTGGCGCAGCTTCGAATGCGCGAGCCAGAGATAGTTGACCCTCTCGGTCTTGTGGTCGGAGAATTCGTTGGCAACGGCAAAACCGATGCGGAACGGCACGCCCTCGTCGGAGATCACGTAGATGCCGGCCATTTCCGGCTCTTCGCCACCATCCTCGGCAAAGGCGGGCGAAACGAGCGCATCACCCGGCGCCACGGCGGAGGTGCCGTTGCCCTTGTAGAACCATTCCGGCTGCACGCCTGTTTCGCCGGCCTTCGGCTTGCCGCCTTCGAGCCCCATGCGGAACATCTTCATCGAGTCGGTCAGGGTTTCCTCGGCCGCCTCGCTCGTCTTCTTGTGCATGGCGTCGCGGGTTGCGGCGGAGCCGAGATGGGTGAGACCCGTGCCGGTCAGGTGCAGGTGTGCCGGATCCGGATGAGTGATCGGCGGCAGGAAGCGCCCCTCCGCATAGGCCTTTTCGAGGTCGACGGCGGCGCCGAGCCCCTTGGCCTCGATCGTCTGCTTCAGGCTCCATCCGGCATTGGCCGCTTCCACCGCCAGCGCATAGACGCTTGTCGCGCCGTTCACCGCATGCGCCGCCTCACCCGGCAGCCGTACCGCCACCGTGATCGACCCGTCTTCGTTCCTGATCTGCGAAATCAGCACGATGCTATCCTTCCTATCGTCTTGGGTCGCTGTGTTCGCCTCTTCAAGGCAAAAGCGTCCCCGTGGGTGGCTTTCGCCACCCAATTCCGGCGGACCAATCCGCCGATCCTGGCAGCTGTGGCTGCCGGTGAATGTTACTGGTTCGCGTCGGGTCTTATGGCTTTCCGCTCAACCCTTGTTCTTGTTGTAGACATCGAAGAACACGGCAGCGAGCAGCACGAGGCCCTTGATCAACTGCTGGTAATCGATGCCGATGCCCATGATCGACATGCCGTTGTTCATCACGCCCATGATGAAGGCGCCGATGACGGCCCCGATGATCTTGCCTACACCGCCCGACGCCGAGGCACCGCCGATAAAGCAGGCCGCAATGACGTCGAGCTCGAAACCGACGCCGGCCTTCGGCGTTGCCGAATTGAGGCGAGCGGTGATGATCATGCCGGCGAGTGCCGCAAGCACGCCCATGTTGACGAAGGTGTAGAAGGTCAGCCGCTCGGTGTTGATGCCCGAAAGCTTGGTCGCCTTGACGTTGCCGCCCATGGCATAGATGCGGCGACCGATCGTCGAGCGCGTGGTGACGAAGGTATAGAGCGCAATCAGCACGGCCATGGCGATCAGCACGTTCGGCAGGCCGCGATAGGTCGCAAGCTGGAAGCCGATGAACAGCGCCACGGCAGCGATGACAGCCATCTGCACGGCGAAGAAAATGAACGGCTCGTTCTCCGTGCCGTGCTGCTCGTTGATCTTGCGGTCACGAATGCCCGCGTAGATCGCGTAGCCGACGAGCGCGATGACGGCGACGAGCGCCACCATGTTCTGAATGGTCTCGGGCGCCGGATTGAGGAAATAGAGGAAATCCGGAACGAAGCCGGTCGACAGCAGCTGGAATTCCTTCGGGAACGGACCGATCGGGCGGCCGCCGAGCACCACATAGGTGAGCCCGCGGAACACCAGCATGCCGGCCAGCGTCACGATGAAGGATGGGATCTTCTGGTAGGCAACCCAATAGCCCTGGGCCGCCCCCATGACGCCGCCAACGATCAGACAGGCGGGAATGACGATAATGGCGGGCAAGCCCCATTTGACCAGCATGATCGCTGAGATCGCGCCGATGAAGGCGACGATCGAGCCGACCGACAGGTCGATATGCCCGGCAACGATGATCAGCAGCATGCCGAGCGCCATGATGACGATGAAGGAGTTCTGCAGCACCAGGTTGGTGATGTTGACCGGCTTGAACAGCACGCCGTTGGTGACGAACTGGAAGAACAGCATGATCACCACGAGCGCGACGAGCAGGCCGTATTCGCGGATGTTGTTCTTGAGATAGTCCCCGATCGAGGGCTTGTTGTTTTGGGTGCTCGTATCGGCGACCATTAGTGTTTCTCCCCTGAACGCATGATGGCACGCATGATGGATTCCTGGCTCGCTTCCGCCTTCGAAAGCTCCGCGACGATGCGGCCCTCGTTCATGACGTAGATGCGATCGCAGGTTCCAAGCAGCTCCGGCATTTCCGATGAGATCATCAGGATGCCCTTACCCTCGGCGGCAAGCTGGTTGATGATGGTGTAGATCTCATACTTCGCGCCGATATCGATACCGCGTGTCGGCTCGTCGAGAATGAGAACTTCCGGATTGGTGAACAGCCATTTGGACAAGACGACCTTCTGCTGGTTGCCGCCCGAAAGGTTGACCGTTTCCTGATAGATCGAGTGCGAACGGATGCGCAGCTTCGAGCGATAGTCGGAGGCGACCTTCGCTTCCTTGCGATCGTCGATGACGCCGTTCGCGGCCACCGCCTTCAGATTGGAGAGCGTTGTGTTCTCCTTGATGTTGTTGATCAGCACGAGCCCGAGCTGCTTGCGGTCCTCGGTGACATAGGCGAGCCCCGCATCGATCGCACGCGGAATGGTGCTGACGTCGACGGGCTTGCCGCGCATCGTCACGTCGCCGGTGATCTTGTGGCCCCAGGACTTGCCGAAGAGGCTCATCGCCGTTTCGGTGCGCCCTGCCCCCATCAACCCGGCGATGCCGACGACCTCGCCGGCGCGCACGGTGAAATTGACGTCGTGCAGGAACTGCCGGTCGCGGTGCTGCTGGTGGAAGACGTTCCAGTTCTTCACTTCGAGCAGCGTCTCGCCGATCTTCGGTTCGCGCGGCGGATAACGGTCTTCCATGGCGCGGCCGACCATGCCCTTGATGATCCGGTCTTCGCCAATGTCTTCGCTGTGACAGTCGAGCGTTTCGACCGTGCCGCCGTCGCGCAGGATGGTGATCTGGTCGGCGACCTTGCGGATCTCGTTCAGCTTGTGCGAAATGATGATCGAGGTCATGCCCTGGGTGCGAAACTCCATCAGCAGCTTCAAAAGCGCATCGGAATCGGTTTCGTTGAGCGAGGCGGTCGGCTCGTCAAGGATCAACAGCCGCACCTTCTTCGAAAGCGCCTTGGCGATCTCGACCAGTTGCTGCTTGCCGACACCGATGTCGGTGATCAACGTCGCCGGGGATTCGCTCAAGCCAACCTTCTTCAGCAGTTCCTGCGTACGGGCAAAGGTCTGCGGCCAGTGAATCACACCGTTGCTGGCGATCTCGTTGCCGAGGAAGATGTTCTCGGCGATCGACAGCAGCGGCACCAGCGCCAGTTCCTGGTGGATGATGATGATGCCGAGGTCTTCGCTGTCGGAAATCGTCGAGAAGCGGCGGGCTTCGCCGCCATAGTGGATTTCGCCATCATAGGTGCCGGCGGGATAGACGCCGCTCAGCACCTTCATCAGCGTCGACTTGCCGGCGCCGTTTTCGCCGACGAGTGCGTGGATCTCGCCTTCGCGGACCTTGAAGCTGACATTGTCCAGCGCCTTGACGCCCGGGAACGTCTTGGTGATGCCCCGCATTTCAAGAATGATATTGTCCATGTTCAGTCATTCCAGCGGCAGTCTTCAAGAGAGTACCGGCTCCGTCATCTGGATAAAAGGGCCCGCGCGCATGCACGGGCCCTCACGCTCAAAAAGATCAGTTGTTGATCTGGTCTTCGGTGTAGTAGCCCGAGCTGACGAGCACGTCCTTGATGTTGGACTTGTCGACGGCAACCGGCTTCAGCAGGTAGGACGGAACCACCTTGACGCCGTTGTCATAGGTCTTGGTGTCGTTCACTTCCGGCTCCTTGCCTTCCATGATCGCGTTGACCATGCCGACGGTGACCTTGGCGAGTTCGCGCGTGTCCTTGAAGATCGACGAATACTGTTCGCCGGCAAGGATCGACTTGACCGACGGCAGTTCGGCGTCCTGGCCGGTGACGGCAGGCATTGCCATGTCGCCCGAACCGTAGCCGACGCCCTTCAGCGCCGAAATGATGCCGATCGACAGGCCGTCATAGGGCGACAGAACGCCATCGACCTTGGCGTCGGTGTAGTTCGACGACAGCAGGTTTTCCATGCGGGCCTGGGCCACGGCACCGTCCCAACGCAGCGTGCCGACCTGGTCCATGCCCTTCTGGCCGGACTTGACGACGATCTTCTTGCTGTCGATCAGCGGCTGCAGGACCGACATCGCGCCGTCGTAGAAGAAGAAGGCGTTGTTATCGTCCGGCGAACCACCGAACAGCTCGATGTTCTTCGGCTCGGTTGCGCCGTCGAGCTTGAGGCCCTGGACCAGCGACGTGGCCTGCTGCACGCCGACCTGGAAGTTGTCGAAGGTGGCGTAGTAGTCGACATTGCCCGAGTCGCGGATCAGGCGGTCATAGGCGATGACCTTGACGCCGGCGTCGTGGGCCTTCTGCAGGATGTCGGAGAGCGTGGTGCCGTCGATGGCGCCGATGACGAGAACCTTGGCGCCCTTGGTCACCATGTTCTCGATCTGGGCGAGCTGGTTCGGGATGTCGTCGTCAGCAAACTGCAGGTCCGGCGTGTAACCAGCTTCCTTGAACAGCTTCTCCATGGTCTCGCCGTCGGAAATCCAGCGGGTCGACGTCTTCGTCGGCATGGAAATGCCGACCGTGCCCTTGTCCTGCGCAAATGCCGGTGCAGCGAAGGACGCGATCGAAATCGCGGCGGCTGCGAGAAGCGAAGTCATCAATTTCATCAGTTCTCTCCCAAAAAAGTTGAAGCCGGCAGGCGAGAGCCTTTCCGTCTATGCGCAGCAATCCGCCGCCCGAGATCTTCGTCTCCGGCAGCGGATCAAGGTGAAGGAGAGGCCTCCCCGCCTCGCATGCTCCTACATGCGCTGGCACATAAGCAAAAACTGGAATGAAACCATATAACTGTCAAATACAATTTTGCTTTGAATACATACCAAAAGTGATATATCGAGCGCAAACAGTGTGATTTTTGAAAATCCCTGAAAACCAAAGAAAAAAACGCAGAGGTTGAAATGCGCGATCAGAAACCGAGCACCGCCGGCGAACTCTTCGATTCGACGCTTTTCCGCTCGGGCCTGAAGATCAGCCACCTCCGGCTGATTCTCGCGATCGACGATCACCGCCGCATCAGCGCAGCCGCTGACGCCCTCGGCATCTCGCAACCGGCGGCCTCGCGCATGCTCTCGGAAATCGAGACCATGCTGAAGGCGCCGGTCTGCGAACGCGTTGCCCGCGGTGTCCTGTTGACGCCCTATGGCGAAGCGCTGGCGCGACGCGCGCGCAGCATCTTTCTGGAACTCCGGGAGGCATCGCGCGAGATCAACGAGTTGAAGACCGGCAGCGGCGGCTCGGTTTCGCTCGGCTCGGTCACCGGCCCGGCGCTCAATCTCGCCGTGCCCGCCATCCGTCAGGTGATGACCGCCTATCCCGGCATCGAGATCAACGTCCAGATCGAAAACAGCAACGTGCTGGCAAGGGAACTGCTCGCCGCCCGCCACGATTTCATCATCGGCCGCATCCCCGACGACCAGCCGCCGCGGCTCTTCAACATGGTGGAGATCGGCTACGAGGAGGTTTGCCTGATCGTGCGCGACGGCCATCCGCTGCTCGACAAGCCCATGGTCGTCGCCGAGGACTTGCCCTCCTATGACTGGGTATTCCAGCCGCCCGGCACCCTTCTGAGACGCGCGGTCGAAGACAGCTTCGTGGCGGCCGGGGTGAGACTGCCGGCGACCGTGATCAACACCTCCTCGATCATCCTGACGCTGTCGATGGTGCGCAACACCAACGCAATTGCACCTGTGGCACTCGACGTCGCCAACCTGATTGCCGGCAACGGTACGCCGGCCGGCGAAATCCGCATCCTGAAGACCGAAATCCCGATCCGAATCAAACCCTATGGGCTGATCACTGCCGAGGGACGCGCGCTGCCGCCGAGCGCCAAGCTGCTCTACGACCTGATCCTCAAGCAGGGCCGCGCCTGATCAGCCCTGGCATGATCAGTCTGATCAGCCCGGGATAATCTCCGCCTGCCATGGTGCGCCGCGATCGGAGACGTCATGTTTGGAATGTCAGTCTTTCAGTCGGTGCTCGAGCGGCTGAAATCGGAAGAGGATATCGAACCGGCACCGGCTGAAGCGACGCGCGTCGCCACGCCTTACGCCCCGGCATTCGACAACGCCTTTGCTGCCGAAAGCGCCCGCTCGGCTGCCTTCGGCGCCGTCGAGCGGGCCTATCTCGATGCGTCCTTCGTGGAGCCGCCACCTCCACCGGTCATGCCGGACTATCTCAGCCGTACGACCCTTGCCGACGTGGCCGAGGAACTGGCCCTTGTCGACCACGAAACACAAATGACGCTTGCGGCAAAGCGCCGGGCCTTCGCGGCCCTGAACCATCCGGACCGTCTGCCGGCCGCGTTTCGCGCCAATGCCACCGTGCGCATGAAACTCGCCAACATGCTGATCGACGAAGCCGCAAAGCAGATGCGCGCCATCACCCCGGCGCCGTGAACCTCAGCCAGCGTCGCTCCCGTCGCCCTTGCCTTGCCCCTCGTCCCCAGCTTTCTCAACGCCCTTCTCGCTCGGCTTGTAGAAAACCAAGAGAGCCGCCGAGGCATAGGCGGTGACCGCGAGGAAAATCATCCCCCACATCGTTTGCTCGCCCAGGAATTCGACCACTGTCCAGACGCCGCAGAAGCCCACGATCAGCAGACGGATCCACAGTGGGCGGTAGAAGGGATGGTCCGGATCGATGAATTTGAGCATTCTGTCCTCTGGTGGCCTTGTCGCGTGCGTCCCATTTAGGGGAAATTCGTCGCGGACGGCAAGGCCATGGCCTCCGACTCCCTTGACGGGCGCAATAAAAATGGAATAAAAATTCCGAAATAATCTACATCGGCGACTTCATTCTAAATAGGAAGTGGCCGAGTAGAAACGGAGGTATCAAGGGAGAGGTGCTGAGCGCAGCGTTCCAACGCGCGGTCATTCGTGGCAATTCTCCAAACCATTCGCGGAAGCAGCGTTCCGCGGCGCCTTTGCGCGATGAGCGCCGATCATCACGCCCCTTCCCGGTCGCGAACCGGAATTCGAGAGAAACAGAGATGACAGTCAGATTTGGTCTTCTGGGCGCCGGCCGCATCGGCAAGGTTCATGCGAAAGCCGTCAGCGGCAATCCCGACGCTGTGCTTGTTGCCGTCGCCGATGCCTTCCCCGCCGCCGCCGATGCCATCGCCAAGCAGTATGGCTGCGAGGTCCGCACCATAGAAGCGATCGAAGCGGCGAAGGACATCGACGCCGTCGTCATCTGCACGCCGACTGATACCCATGCCGACCTGATCGAACGCTTCGCCCGCGCCGGCAAGGCGATCTTCTGCGAGAAGCCCGTCGATCTCGACGCCGAGCGCGTGAAGGCCTGCCTCAAGGTCGTGAGCGAGACCAAGGCCAAGCTGATGGTCGGCTTCAACCGCCGCTTCGACCCGCATTTCATGGCCGTGAAGAAGGCGATCGACGCCGGCAAGATCGGCGATGTCGAAATGGTGACGATCACCTCGCGCGATCCGGGCGCCCCGCCGGTCGACTATATCAAGCGTTCGGGCGGCATCTTCCGCGACATGACCATCCACGACTTCGACATGGCCCGCTTCCTACTCGGCGAAGAGCCGGTCTCGGTGACGGCAACCGCTGCCGTTCTCGTCGACAAGGCGATCGGCGAAGCCGGCGACTACGACAGCGTTTCGGTCATCCTGCAGACGGCGTCCGGCAAGCAGGCGATCATCTCCAACTCCCGACGCGCCACCTACGGCTACGACCAGCGCATCGAAGTCCACGGCTCGAAGGGCGTGGCTTCCGCCGAGAACCAGCGCCCGGTCTCGATCGAGATCGCCAATGGCGACGGCTACACCCGCCCGCCGCTGCATGATTTCTTCATGACCCGCTATACCGAAGCCTATGCCAACGAGATCGAGAGCTTCATCGCCGCGATCGAAAAGGGTGCGGAAATCACGCCGTCCGGCAAGGATGGTCTCGCGGCTCTCGCGCTTGCCGATGCGGCTGTAAAGTCCGTCGTCGAAAAGCGCCAGATCAGCGTCGCCTGAGCCTTCAACCGACGACCGATCAAGGAGAAAGGCCGGGCGCCATGTGCCCGGCCTTTTTCGTATCCGCACTGCCCGGCCGCGGCCGTTTCAACCGTCGGCGCGCGCTGGCACCTTCTCCCGGCGCGCGGTTTCCTGGCCGGTGCTGGGCGCCGCACCCGGCCGACCGGAGAGAAAGCCCTGTATCTGCAGGCATCCCTCCTCCGCGAGGATTTGTCTTTGCCGTTCGGTTTCGACGCCCTCGGTCACGACCGCGAGCCTAAGGCTGTGGCCAAGCGCGATGATCGCCCGGACGATCGCCTGCGCCGAAGGGTCCTTTTCCAGCGCCGCGGTGAAGCTGCAGTCGATCTTCAGCTTGTCGAAGGGGAACGTCTGAAGGTTGCTCAGCGACGAATGGCCGGTGCCGAAATCGTCCATGACAATCCGCACACCAAGGACCCGTAGCCGCACCAACACTGCCAGCACGTCCTCGCGATTGTGCATCAGCGCCGCCTCGGTGATCTCAAGTTCGAGCCGCCAGGGATTAAGGCCGGTGCGGCGCAGGATGTTCGCAACCTGGTCGAAGAGGTTGGGCAAAAGGAACTGGACCGGCGAAATGTTGACGGAAATCGGCAGGGGCTCGTTCCACTTCGCCGCTTCCGTGCAGGCCCGCTCCAGCACCCATTCGCCGATCTGGATGATCGAGCCGCTCTCCTCGGCAATCGGGATAAAGACATCCGGGCCGATCAACCCGCGCTGCGGATGCTCCCAGCGCAGCAGCGCTTCGTAGCCGATGATCCGGTCGCTCTGGACTTCGACCAGTGGCTGGTATTCGAGGAAGAATTGTCGGCGGAGCACCGCATGGCGCAGGTCGTTTTCGATCTGGCGGCGGGTGCGTACCGCCTCGTCCATCTCCCGGTCGAAGAAGCAGGCGATGCCCTTGCCGCTCTGCTTGGCGCGGTAGAGCGCCGTGTCGGCATTGTTGCGCAACTGATCCGCCGTCTGCCCGTCTGCCGGAAAGATCGCAGCCCCGATGCTGACGCCGACGGCGGTCGGGTCACGATTGGTGTCCATCTCGGCAGCAAACAGCGCCAGGATCCGGTCCGTCAACTGCCGCGCCGCCTCCGGCTCCCTGCCGCCCACCTGGATGATCGCAAACTCGTCGCCGCCGAGCCGGGCGATCGTATCCTGCTCGCCGACGGCTGCGCGCAGGATGTCGGCGACCTTCATCAGGATGCGATCGCCCTCGCCATGGCCGAAGATATCGTTGACCGCCTTGAAGCGGTCGAGGTCGAGGCAGAGGATCGCCAGTTCTTCGTTTCTCGCAGCAGCCGCCGCCAGCGTCTGGCCCAGCCTGCGGTCGAAGAAGGCGCGGTTCGGCAAGTCCGTCAGCGCGTCATGATGGGCGAGATGTTCGATCGTGCGCTCGGCTTCCTTACGCGCCCGCAGGTCACGCACGAAGATCACGTCGCATTCCCGGCCGCGATACTCGATCGTCCGGCACATGAACTCCACGGGAATGGTGCGCCCTTCTGCGTTCAAGAGGTCGATTTCGCCCGGACCGTCGCCGTGTCTGTGGGCGTCCAACCCCTCCTCGCCGAAGACGAAGATGTCTGCCGGGTGCCGTCCGGAAAGCTCCGAAAGCTTGCGACCTGTCAGGCCCGCGAAGCGCTCGTTGGCGTCCACGATTACGCCATCGAAGACGATCGCCATGCCTTCGAGCGATGCATTGGCGAGTCCGCGCAGATCTGTCAGATGCCGGTCGAGGAAGAGCGCGCCGAAGGCGAGCACGATCAATGTGGTCGAAGCGGCAATGACGCCGCCTGCAAGCCAGGCGGGATGCATGGTATCGGCAACGGCGACATTGGCCTCGGGCACCAGCGTGATGCCGCTCATCGAGGTGAAGTGCAGCGCGCAGATGCCGACGACCAGCAGGAGCGACGCGACGACCAGGCGCCGCACGCCGCGCAAGAGCTGAAAGGCGTAGAGCGCGGCACCGGCCAGCACCGTCCCGGCGAGTACGGCGGAGACGGTGAATTGGGGATCGTAGGCAATATGTCCCTGGATCTCGATTGCCCGCATGCCGGTAAAGTGCATCGCCGCAATGCCGGCGCCGAGCAGCAGGCCACCGCAGGTCATCGAGAGATGCGAGCGCCCGCCAAGACCGATCGCAAAGGCCATCCAGGACGCTGCGATCGCCACGGCCACCGACAGGAGCGTGCCCCAGGCGCCATAGGCAACGGGAACGCCGCCGTCATAGGCGAGCATGGCGATGAAATGGGTGGACCAGACGCCGATACCGCAGGCAAAACCGCTGGCCGCGATCCACAAACCGCGTTGGCTGCCTTCGCTTCGTTGCGCGCGCAACAGGAGCAGCATCGTCGCGACGCTGCCTGCCAGGCAGACGATCGAGGCAACCAGGATGAGGCGCCAGTCATGATCGTCGCGTATGCATGCAATCACTGAAAACATAATCGTCTCCCGCGTCAGGGTCACCTTGACAAGGAGTCGCTAAATAACTGTAAATTGTATCACTGGAATTGTTCGCCTTCGGTACAACCCCAAAAATGGTTGCCCGAAAATTCGCCTCAACCGTGCATCGCCGATCCGCCGACGCTGGCGATGTCGCCATCGATCACACCCAGCGCCCGCGCCAGGTGCCCCTCGAAAACCAGGCGCTGTTCGTCGGCAACGACCGTGATTTCCGGCGGCCCCTGAAGACGGATCTGCATCGATTGGGCAAGCCCCTCCTCGATCCCGGGCAGCATCAGATCGAAGTATCGGATGCCGGGTCCGGTGACATGGACCGGCATGCGCTCGTAGAGGCTCAACATGCGCGAGATGCCGTTGCCGAGCGCGATGCCGGCCTGGCGAAAGGCATAGCCGGCCATGCGGTGGCCCTGTCGTGCGCTGGCGGCAATCTTGTCGAGCTCCGTCACCGGAACGAACTTGGCGGGGATCGTGTCTGCCGGCACTTCGAACGCCGCGCGCAGGATGCCGTAGAACCCGGCCGCCGCCTCGATGCAGCCATAGGCGCCGCAGCGGCAAAGGCCCGCGGACGGCGCGTGCAGCATGTGGCCGAAATTCGGCGCGCTGACATCCATATCGCCGCTCTGGCTCTTGCGGGCAACACCAAGGCCGATGCTGTGGCCGAGCGAGATCGCCGCAAGCGCCCTAAAGCCGCTCTCCGGCTTACGCTCTGCCTGGGCGGCGAGGGCCTGCGCGACCAGAAGGGTTTCGTTGCTGAGCATGACCTTCGCCCGCCAGTCCGGCGCGAGCAGCGCGGCGAAATCCAGCTCCTCCCGCCCGAACACCGGCGACCACAAGAGCCGCGCGGACGCGCCGTCGACCAGGCCCTTGCTGCTGATAGAGACGGCCAGTACCTGGTTCCGCTCCAGTCTCGACCGCTGCAACAGGCGCTCGAGCGCATCGACGAATGCCCGGGCGAAAGGGGCCGTACCGCGCTCGTCGTGATTTCGGGTTTCGTCGAAGCGGTCGAGCAACGTGCCGCCGTAGTCGACCAGCGAATATTGCACGATGTCGGACGAGATCCGAACGACGATCAGATGACCGTGATCGCGGCGTGGCGTGAACAGCACCCGCGGCCGCCCGCGCCCGCCCTGGACCTGCTGCTCTGCCTTGGCGAGCGCACCAGCTTTTTCCAGTTCCGCCGTGATCGCCGAAACGGTCGCGGAGGCAAGCCCGGTCTCGGCAGAGATTTCCGTATGGGAGAGATTGCCGGCGCGCCTGAGCGCCGCAAGGACCAGCGCGCTGTTTTGCTGACGCACGAGCTCAGTGCTGGACTTGGTCAGCATGAGACGTCCCTGTCAGTGGCGGATCCTTCGAACACATGCCCCTCCCAAAGCATCTGTTGAACGGCAAGACAAGGAGCAGAACGCCTTGTCGACAGCCTTGTGGCACCGATTTTCAGGGCGGTCGAGAAACATCGGACGCGACCGCTCGCGGAGCACCTTGTTGATGCCGCAACCAAGCTTTCGCACCGTGTTGACAGCCTCAAAAATCCATGACATTCATTTTCTCGACTGTCGAGAAAATAATTCCGCACAATGTAGCGGCACGATCTACGACAGCGTCTTAAGGCTGGCGGAGGATGGTGCGGGAGGTTCGCACGCTTGGCCGGCCCTCACTCGGGAGGATGAAATGAAAACCGTTTTGAAGCTGATGGCAGGGGTTGCCGTCATCGTTTCCCTGCATTCCGTTGCCCAGGCGAAGGACCTGGTCGTCGGCGTATCCTGGTCCAACTTCCAGGAAGAGCGCTGGAAAACCGACGAAGCCGCCATCAAGGCAGCCCTCGAAGCCTCGGGCGACAAGTACATCTCCGCTGACGCCCAGTCGTCCGCCGCCAAGCAGCTGACCGACATCGAGTCGCTGATCGCTCAGGGCGCCAACGCACTGATCGTACTTGCCCAGGACAGCGACGCCATCGGCCCGGCGATCGAAAAGGCCGCTGCCGAAGGCATTCCGGTCGTCGGCTATGACCGCCTGATCGAAAACCCGGCCGCCTTCTACATCACCTTCGACAACAAGGAAGTGGGCCGCATGCAGGCCCGCGAAGTGTTCAAGGTCAAGCCGGAAGGCAACTATGTCTTCATCAAGGGCTCGTCCTCCGACCCGAACGCCGACTTCCTCTTCTCCGGACAGATGGAAGTGCTGAAGGAAGCCGTCGACGCCGGCAAGATCAAGAATGTCGGCGAAGCCTATACCGACGGCTGGAAGCCTGAAAACGCCCAGAAGAACATGGAGCAGTTCCTGACCGCCAACGACAACAAGGTCGATGCGGTCGTCGCTTCCAACGACGGCACCGCGGGCGGTGCGGTCGCAGCCCTCGACGCCCAGGGCCTGGCCGGCTCCGTTCCGGTCTCCGGGCAGGACGCCGACAAGGCGGCCCTGAACCGTGTTGCTCTCGGCACGCAGACCGTCTCGGTCTGGAAAGACAGCCGTGAACTCGGCAAGCGCGCCGCAGAAGTCGCCGTCGAACTTGCCGGCGGCAAGAAGATGGAAGAAGTCTCTGGCGTCACCACCTTCAACGGCGGCCCGAAGGGCGTGGCCATGCAGTCGGTCTTCCTGGCTCCCCTGCCGATCACCAAGGACAACCTGAACGTCGTCATCGACGCGGGCTGGATCTCCAAGGCTGAAGCCTGCCAGGGCGTCAAGGGCGACGTCGCGGCCTGCAAATAAGCCGCACCAGCAGAACTGAGCGCTGACAAAAGACAAGCGCCGCAACGCAACCCGTTGCGGCGCTTGCGCAAGGTGCGGACGCGGCGGACAATACCGCTACCGCGACCGCACAATCAGCACGAAGGCTCGGTTTCTGCCGTCGTACCGGACTTGTCGCGTCCACTTGGGGCTCTTGGTGCCACTGACGCGATGACATCAACAACATAAGTGGGGGGAAGGCACGTCCATGGCCGACATCACACAAGGCAACACAAAGGGCGCACAGACAAATCGCGCCCGTACAGCGGACGAGAACCCGGTAAAACGTTTCTTCCGCGCCACCGAGATCGACACCCGGCTGCTCGGCATGGTCGGCGCGCTCATCATCATCTGGGTCGGCTTCCAGATCATGACCGGCGGGCTGTTCCTGACGCCGCGCAACCTGTGGAACCTGACGGTTCAGACCTCCTCCGTCGCCGTGATGGCGACCGGCATGGTGCTGATCATCGTCACCCGCAACATCGACCTCTCCGTCGGCTCCGTGCTCGGCTTCTGCGGCATGGTCATGGGGGTCATGCAGGCGAAGTTCCTGCCGCAATATCTCGGCCTCGAACACCCGGCCATCTGGATCATCACCCTTCTGAGCGGCATCGCCGTCGGTGCCGCCATCGGCGCGCTGCAGGGCTCGATCGTCGCCTTCCTCAACGTGCCCGCCTTCATCGTCACGCTGGGCGGCCTGCTCGTCTGGCGCGGCGCCACCTGGTTCGTCACCAGCGGCCAGACGGTCGCGCCGATGAACGCCACCTTCCGCCTGATGGGCGGCGGCACTGAAGGCTCGATCGGCGCAACGGCAAGCTGGATCGTCGGCATCCTTGCCTGCATCGCCATCGTCGCCGCCATCCTCAATTCGCGCAAGCAGCGCAAGCGCTTCCGCTTCCCGCTCCGTCCGATCTGGGCGGAGTACTTCCTGGCGATCCTCGGCTGTATCCTGGTTCTCGGCGCGATCGCCGTTGCCAACAGCTACTACTGGCCGACCAACATCGCCCGCAAATATGCCGACGCCAACGGCATCGCCTGGCCGGACGGCGGTCTGCTGATCTCGCACGGCATTGCCATTCCGGTGCTGATGGCGATCGCCGTCGGCATCGTCATGACCTTCATTGCCACCCGCCTGCGTTTCGGCCGCTACGTCTTTGCGCTCGGCGGCAACCCGGAAGCGGCCGAACTCGCCGGCATCAAGACCCGCTGGGTTACCGTCAAGATCTTCACGCTGATGGGCATCCTCTGCGCCATCGCCGCGGCGATCTCGACCGCCCGCCTCAATGCGGCAACCAACGCGCAAGGCGAACTCGACGAGCTCTACACGATTGCTGCAGCAGTCATCGGCGGCACCTCGCTTGCCGGCGGCGTCGGCACGATCGCCGGCGCCATGATCGGCGCGCTCGTCATGCAATCCCTACAGTCGGGCATGGTGCTCTTGGGGATCGACAGTCCGTTCCAGCGCATCGTCGTCGGCGTAGTCCTCGTCGTCGCCGTCTGGCTCGACACCGTCTACCGCGCCCGCGCCAAGTAAGGAGTACGATCCATGAAAGACCAACGCACTCCGCTTGTGGAAATGAAGAACATTTCCATCTCCTTCGGCGGCATTCACGCCGTAGACAACGCCTCCGTCGACCTCTACCCCGGAGAGGTCGTGGCACTGCTCGGCCACAACGGTGCCGGCAAGTCGACGCTGATCAAGATCCTCTCGGGCGCCTACAAGCGCGATGCCGGCGAGATCCTGATCAATGGCGAGGCCGCCGACATCAACAACCCGCGCGACGCCAAGAAATACGGCATCGAGACGATCTACCAGACGCTCGCCGTCGCCGACAATGTCGACGCCGCCGCCAACCTCTATCTCGGCCGTGAGCTGCGCACCCCCTGGGGCACGCTCGACGACGTGGCGATGGAGGCCAAGGCCCGCGAAGTCATGGGGCGCCTCAACCCCAACTTCCAGCGCTTCAAGGAGCCGGTGAAGGCGCTTTCGGGCGGCCAGCGGCAATCGGTGGCGATCGCGCGCGCGATCCTCTTCGACGCCCGCATCCTGATCATGGACGAGCCGACGGCAGCCCTTGGGCCGCAGGAAACCGCCCAGGTCGGCGATCTCATCAAGCAGCTGAAGCGCGAAGGCATCGGCATCTTCCTGATCAGCCACGACATCCACGACGTCTTCGACCTCGCCGACCGCGTGTCGGTCATGAAGAATGGCCAGGTCGTCGGCCAGGCCCGCACCGAGGACGTCACCAAGGACGAGGTGCTCGGCATGATCATCATGGGCAAGGTGCCGCCAAAGGCGATCCCCGGCCCAGGCGCCATGCAGGTGGCGTAAGCCCAGCGTCGCACAAGACCACCCTCTCAATGACGCCGCGCCCCCCGGGCGCGGCGTTTCTATTTGCCCGATGGGGCTCGCCCCGCAGCACGGGCCGGCTCTGTGCCGCGCCCTTCCCCCGCGCTGCCGGCGCGAAAGATCAGCGTCCGGCTCAGCGCATAGTTCACCGAAAAGACCAGGAGCAGCGCCAGCGCCTGGGCAATGACATAGTGCATGACGGCCGATAGCAGCGTGAAGGCGACCGCGTTTATTCCGGCGCCGAAGGTCGACACCGCCAAGAACTTCGGCAACGCCTTCAGGTGCGGTTCGTCGGATCGGAAGGTGAAACGCCGCTGCAGGAAATAGTTGACGACGACGGCAAAGTAGAAAGCGATGGTGGACGCATAGACCGGTTCGAGCCGCGCCGTCTCGACCAGGACGGCGAGCGTAGCCACCTGCAGGCTCGCCGCGATGCAGCCGCAGGCGAAATAGCGAACAAAGCTCATATCCAGAAGGCGTCTCATCCGGTGCCTTTCGCATCGAGCGACATCCAGCGGCTGGCGCATAGATGGTCGCCGCCTGGTCGAAAACAACGTTTTAGTAGCTTTTGCTTATAAGAGCAGCTAGAAATACAGGCAGTAAAGAGCAGACAACCGTATTCATCAAAGCAGCGCCAGGCTCCTTTCGAGGGGCCGGCTTGATAACGGGGCTCGGCCATGTCGCAGCACTTTCAACAGGCCATCCTGGCGCTCGGCGAGGCGATTGCCCATGAACGCGGCGCTACAGATGACAGCCGGGGCGCCCTGGGCGTACGTGCGGCAGAGTTTCTGCTGAAAGTTCATCGTCAGATGCCCGACTATCTGCGCCCGCCCTTCCATAGTCTCGTGCTTCTTTTCAATGCCTGGCCGCTGCTGCGCAGAGGCAAGTTCTTTCATCAGCTTTCGCTCGACGACCGACTGGCCGAACTCGACAAATGGCGGCAATCCCGCCTCGAGTTCCGGCGGCGCTTCGTCGAGTTCCATATGTCATTGGCATTATTCTGTATTTACTCAGACCTTTACGGCCAGGATTACCAGCATGAACCTGCAACCGGAGCACCTGCTAGCCCCTGAGAGGCTTGCCCCCGACATCATCGTCATCGGCTCCGGCCCGGGCGGTGCGGTGACCGCCACCCGTTGCGCGGAGGCGGGCAAGTCCGTGCTGATGATCGAGGAAGGTCCGCATCTGGCGCTCGAGTCTGCGCCGCATTTCTCCCGCGAGGAAATCCTTCAGAAGTACCGCAACGCCGGCATCAACATCGGCTTCGGCGCGACGAAGATCGCCTATGTCGAGGGCTGCTGCGTCGGCGGCGGCAGCGAGATCAACCGCGGCCTCTACCACCGCACGCCGCAAGCGGTGCTCGACCGCTGGCGCCGCGACTATCGGGTCGATGCCCTGACGCTCGAAGAACTGACCCCGCATTTCGACGCCTGCGAGGCAGTAGCCCGGGTCGAATACCTGCCTGGCCCTGCGCCGCAGCTGTCGACACGGCTCGATGAGGGTGCGCAGCGGCTCGGATGGTCTTCCCTCGAAGTGCCGCGCCTCTTTGCCTACGCCGCCGCCGGGGCCGGCGGATCTCCGGGCCGCAAGCAATCGATGTCGGCAACCTTCGTGCCGCGCTTCCTCGACGCCGGCGGTATGCTGCTTGCCGATACCTGCGCGACCAAGCTTACCCATGCGAACGGGCAGTGGACGGTGCATGCGCGCAGCAAGGGACCGGCGGGCACGCGCCAGATCGAACTGAAGGCCAAAACCGTCTTCGTTGCCGGCGGCGCGGTGCAGACCCCGTGGCTGCTACGCCGCTCAGGCATCACGCGCCATGTCGGCGACAGCTTGCGCTTCCATCCGATGCTGAAGGTGGTGGCAGTCTTTCCCGACGAACTCAATACCCCTGGCGAACTCGAACCGGTCCACCAGATCAAGGAATTCGACCCGCGCTTCAGCATGGGCTGCTCGATGAGCAAACGGCCGGCGCTGGCGCTGGCCATGGCGGCGCACCCGGAGATGATCGATGCGGTCGATCGGGACTGGCGGCGCATGGCGATCTACTACGTGCAGAGCACCGGCGGATCCGGCAAGGTGAGATCCCTGCCCGGCTTTCGCGATCCCCTGGTGCGCGTCGGCCTTCAACCGTCGGACCTGAAGGAACTGGCCGTCGGCCTTGCACGCCTCGCCGAAGTGCTCTTTGCCGCCGGTGCCCTTGCAGTCTATCCGAGCATTCCGGGCTATCCGGTGCTGAAATCGCTGGCCGATATCGCCAAGCTTCCCGAAACGCTTCCTCCCAAGCAGGCAAACGCCACTGCGCTTCACCTCTTCTCCTCCTGCCCGATGGGCGAGGACGCCGAGAAATGCGCTGCGAGTTCGTTCGGGCGCGTGCATGGCGCCAGCAATCTCTACATCGCCGACGCTTCGCTTCTGTGCGGGCCGACGGTCGTCAATCCACAAGGGACAGTGATGGCCGTCGCGCATCGCAACATCACACGCGCGCTCGAGGATCGGGCGATCTGATCAGAAAACTTCCGCAGACAGGGGCTGGAGGGACATATGCGACATCTCATCACCGGCGGATCGGGCTTCATCGGCAACCTCGCAGCTCGACGGTTGCGCGAACACGGCGACGAGGTGCGGGTGCTCGACCTCTGGGAGGATCGCTCCCGCCCGGCGGATATCGAGTTCGTCAATTGCTCCGTGCTCGACCGCGACGGCGTGCGCGCCGCCATGCGCGACGTCGACGTCGTCCACCACAATGCGGCGCTGGTGGCGCAGACCGATGCGGGGCGCGACTACTGGAACGTCAACGTCGAGGGGACCCGTATCGTCTGCGAGGAAGCCGCAAGAGCGGGCGTCCGGTCGCTGATCCATGTCAGTTCGACCGCCGCCTACGGCATTCCGCCTTCCGGCCCGATCACGGCGACAACCCCGCTTCGCCCGGTGGAGCCCTATGGAAAATCGAAGCGCGCCGGCGAAGAAGTGGCCGAGGCCATCTGCACGGCCGCCGATATGACCCTGATCACCATCCGGCCCCGCGCCACCCTTGGCGGCGGCCGGCTCGGCATCTTCCAGATCCTCTTTGAATGGATCAGCGAAAACCGCGCCGTCTATGTCATCGGATCCGGCAACATCAAGTTCCAGTTCGTCCACGCCCATGATCTCATGGATTTCTACATGCTGGCGCTCAAGGCCGGTCGGAGCGGCACCTACAATGTCGGCACCGACAGCTTCGGCACGCTGCGCCATGACCTGGAGGCCCTGATCCGCTATGCCGGCAGCACATCGAAAGTCCGGAGCCTTCCGACCTCCGCTACCATCAACACGCTGCGGGCGCTGCATTGGCTGAGGGTCTCGCCGCTGGTGCCCTGGCACTACCTCACCTACCACAAGGAATGCTACTTCGACGTCGAGCCCCTGCTTGCCATGGGCTGGCGGCCGAAATACTCCAACGAAGCCATGCTGCAGGAGAGCTACGACTGGTATCGCCAAAGCGCGAAGCTCGCGTCCGCCGTCACCGCAAAGAGCCCGCACCGCGCGCCGCTCAAGCAGGGCGCGCTCTGGCTGCTCAAGATGATATCGTAAGCGAGCGGGGCGCCGGAGCCGGCGCGCCCATCGGCTGCGGCTCCGTCACTGGCCAAAAGATTTCGTCGTCATAGCCGCGGAACGTATCGACGCCGGCAATTGGGCTTGCGCTGCGAATCAGGGCGCGCATGCCGTGGCTCTGCGCCACCGCCCAGTCGCGCTCCACCCGGTCGCCAATCATGATCGCCTGCTCCGCCGGCACCTGCGCACGATTGAGCACATGGGCAAGACCGGCCGGATGCGGCTTCAAAGCGCCGACTTCGGGATCCATGGCGGAGACGACGATGCTGGCGCCAAGGCCAAGCGCCTTCAGTTTCTCCGACGCCGGATAGTCGGACAAAACCGCAATCGTCTTTCCCTGAACCGCAAGGCCGGCAAACACCCGCTCGACGCCGCGGCACCGGCAAGCCGGAAGGAGATCGAGCGGACGCCGTTCGATCCATTCCTCGACCGTCTTCCGGACGCTCTCCGGCGACTGCCCGCACCGCTCCGCAGTCAGTTCGTATTGCCGGGCTGCCACATCGGTCGCCAACGCATCGCCCAGTTCCTCGCGGCAGTCGCGAAAGGCGCGCAGGACGCGGATGGTGCCAAGGCTGCACCTGCGCGCCGCGTCAGCAACAAGCCGCAGCAGCATCCGCGCCCGCAGCCGCCGCTGGTCGTAGAGCGTGCCGTCGAGATCGAACACCACGAGACGCACCCGATCCCAATCCACCGGTCCATTTGGCAAGGCCCCGTTCGGCAGCGTCGAACCGGTCATTGCAGCGACGATATCGGCACGAGGAACGAAGCGGCCAGGAAGTCCAGCACCGGCACGTTGACGAAGCTCGCGAACAGGAAGACGACGATGGTCAAGGTCAGCATGACGTCCAGCCGCCGGGAGTGAAACAGCCTTTCCGGCCGTTGCACCACCGATCCGGGGCGCGTGGCAAGCCAGAGATAGACGGCGAAGAGGCCGCTGATGAACGGAAAGACGAGGATGTATTCCACCCGGTATTTCACCAGGAAAACGCCAAGCAGAAACGCCGTCATCATCGCGTAGACGAAGCAGGAAACGGTGAGGCTCTCCTCGGTGTAGTATTCGAATGACCGCCTATATTTCTTCAGGACGGCGACCCCCGCATTCGCGGCGATGTCGCGATACTCCCCGAGCCGCTTGGCCGCCATCAGGAAGGCGCCGGCCATCCAGTAGGCCGCAAGCACGCTGACCGGCGGCAAGGTCACCTGATCGACGATGGCCCAGCCGAGCAGGAAGCGGATCGGATTGTTGAGGCATTCCGTCAGCACATCGAGATAGGGCTTGTCCTTCGCCCGGATGGGCTCGACGTTGTAGAGGATGCCGGACAGCAGGAAGAGCAGCGACGTGGCGAAGAACAGCTTGCCGACGACCGACGCAAGCAGCAGTCCGATGACGGCAAGCAGCAGATACTCGCCGTAGACGATGCGCGGCTGCATCTCAACGACGACGGCGCGACGCTGCGATTTGGTCGGATGGGCCGCGTCGCGTTCCCGGTCGAGCCACTCGTTTATGACGTAATTGGCCGATGCGATCGAGACGGCGCTCAGAAGCCCCACGGGAATATTGATGACGAGAGCGGCCGGATCAGGCTCGCTGAGGGCACAGGCAAGGATCAGCCCAGGCAGGATGAAGACGTGCTTGGTGACATGGTCGAACCGGGCCAGCGACAGGTAGTCGCTTGCCCTCCCCCGCGGTTGGGGCCCCAACGCCTCGATAGGCGTCGTCTCTTCCGGGTTTGCTGGCATGTCCCTCTCCTTGTCTAGAGACCACGCGCCTGAGTCGGGACGCCTACGGCGCGCCGGTACTTGCCGTCTGGTAGATGCGACCGTCCCTCTCGGAGCGCACGAGCTTCAGCTTGGCGAGTTTGACGAGCTCTTTCTCCGTTACCAGGTAGAACCGCCAGTCGATCGCATCGACGAAGACGACATAGGCATTCTTCTGCGCCATATCCTCGCGAAACCGCTCTAGCTGTACGTCGAGCGAACCCGCGTCACTCTCAAGGCCGGTTCGCCTTTCGCTGTGGGAGGGGATCCAGTCCGTCGAGCGGCGCGTCAGGAAATTGAGCGGGTCGCACGCATTGGTGAAGATGACCGCATCTGCCGGCAACGCCCTGACTGCGCGCACGATCGGCGACGACTTCCAGGCCGTGCTCTGAAACCCCACCCCGTCACGGAAGGCCTCCGCCGTCTGGGCGGTGCTGCGCAGTCCGTGGATGGCGAGAAGGCAGAGCAGGATCAGCGCAAGCGAACGCCGGACGACAGGTGCTGCATCGACGCGACCGCAATAGTCCGCCGCCGCAATTACCAGAACGAAGATGATGGCGACATAGAAGGGAAGCGAGTAGCGCGAATTAAGCTGCAGGTTCGCCTCCACATGCACGGCGAGCACGACGAACAGCAGATAGAAATATCCAAACAGGCCGAAGATGAGGGTCATCAGATCGTGGTCGTCCGGCTGGCGTTCGGGCCAGTTTCGCTTCAGCGTCTGCACCAGAACAACCGTCGCCGCGACAAGCGCGAGAAGCAGCACCGGGATGCGGATCACCTGCGGCACCTGGCTCGGCAGGAGAAAGCTCGCCAGAAGCGACAGCCCGCCTAGCCAGCGATCGGCATCGGCATTGCCATAGAACCAGAGCGCGCGGCCAACCGACCGGCCGACAAGCAGCTTGCTGACGATCACCCAGGCGAGAAAGATACCGGCGCTACCAGCGAACAGGAGGACGACGTCGAGGAGCCTTTGGCGAAGGGATCGCGCCGAATTGTAGAAGAGCGCGATTGTGGCAAAGGCCGCCCCGACCGGAGGCGCCACGAAGCGAGCGAGCATGGCAAGCCCGACGCAGGCAGACGAGGCAAGCAAGGGCCCCCGCCCTTCACCGCGCATATAGCGAATGAAGAAACGGATGGCGAGAAATGTCAGCGCAAGGAACAGCGCCTCCGACATCGCTATCGTGCTCGTCCAGAGGAATGTCGGATTGACGATGATCAAAAGCGTTCCGACGGTCACGAAGAACGGTTGATCCGGTAGCGCCGTCCTGAACAGCGAAAAGACGAGCCAGGTATTGAGTAGATAAAGCAGAAAGGCGATGCCGAGCGCGACATGCTCAAGCGCAAACCCAAGGGATCCCCCGGCACCCAGCATCCACGCGTAAAGCGGCGCGTCATAGGGCGTGCTGACGATCTGCATGTAACGCGTCGAATCCGGTAGGATGCCGATACCGTTCCAGGTGTTCAGCACGAAAAGCACGGCCGCGAGAGCAACAAGAAACATCAACGCGGGATCGGAGCGCAGCCTCTCCAACGCCGGTTCGCCGGTCGTGAGATATCGGTTGACCAAAACTTGCCCCCTCGCCTGAAACAATTACGCGAGCACTGGGTACTGGAGCACTTGGTTACTGGAACGCTTGCCTACTTGAGCACTGGCACTTTAATTTAGAATTATCTTTAATGCAGAATTTATAACGCGCCGCCTTTCGTCGCAAGGACGTTCGCCTGACCAATTCTAGCTACATCGGGTGGGTGATCCCGTCAGATGGGTTGGCCGTCGCCCGGCGCCATTGCCCGAAGCGATGCGCCGCGACCACAACGCAAGCACAGGATGGCGGTTTCTACCACAATCTCTTGCAATGACCATTGAAGCGACGCGCAAGCTAGGCTAAGAACCGCTCACAGCCTGCTTCGGCGGCCCTGCCGCCAACGGATGCACCCGTAGCTCAGCTGGATAGAGTGTTGGATTCCGATTCCAAAGGTCACAGGTTCGAATCCTGTCGGGTGCGCCATTTTACGTCTTGAAATTTTTGATTGATAACGTGCCGTCTTCAAGATGCGAGAAGCGCTGGTTGATGGCAGGCAATCCGTACATGTCCGCGCCCTTCCGATTTTCCTAGACTACCGTTTCGGCCTCGAGTGCCTGCAATTCCCTGAAGGAAGCCATCCACCCCTCGGGAAGGCCGTGTGACGCGTTCACCGGCGTGTCGGGCGCTTCGATATGGATCGCTTGGTTAACCCAGACCAATCCACAATAGACCTTCATGAGATATGCCCGCTTTTGCCAGCGCGAAAGCGGCCACTGAGGATCGGCACCGCAAGCGATCTGCGACACCAGTTCCCCACCGTCCACGCTCTGGTCGACGCGATGAAGCGAACAGCCGAGCAGGCGAGCCTTCGCTTCATAGGCGTCCTCCACGCCTCTCAGCCCCTTGAACGCCGGCAAGGCTGCCGGATGGATGTTGAACGTATCGACGCTATCAAACAGTTCGCTCGAAACCAGACGGTCAAAGAACAGCAGTATATTGTTGACGCGCAGGTCTTGAAGGGCTGCGGCCACCTTGGTGGAAAACAGCTTCCTGTCTCGCTCTTCGATGCGGATGTGCTTCGCGTTGACGCGGCCGGCAACCACCTCCGCCCCACACCCTCTATCAGTGATCACCGTGAAATCGACGCCGTCGTGTCGAACAATGCGAGCCACCTGTTCAAACGCTGCCCCACCAGAAGATACAAGGACGGCGAGTTTCATGTCTTGCGCTCCGTAAATATTTTACCGCCCCGAGGAATGCCCCGACATGGCGCAGCTACCGCGTCGCACGTCTGGTGAGACGCTGAAAGCACTGTAGGTTTTCGAACTGCCACACTTTCCATCCGTGTGGATGCCATGAAAGGACGCATGACGCAGAGGCAGGCAGACGGAAGTATCAGATCACCCCCTGCTTTGAGAAGACTATGGCACTTGCGCTTCAACCGATTGATGCGGCGGCCGCCGTGCTCTGTCGTTCCGCGAAACACAGGGCAACATATTCGTCGACCCATGGGCCAACGAGAAAAGTACCGGGCTGCGCATAGCCACGCCCGCCCGTTGGTGGCTATGCGCCCTGGTCTTCTGTGCTGAACGACGCGCTGATGGCCAACACATGGAGTCCATTCCGCGTTGGCGGAAGCGACCGCCCACGGTCGTTGGAAGCCGCCGCCCGCTCAAGTCGCGTCGCGTTCCGTCCTGAGATTGGAGACGACGCGGCGGTTCTGGACCTTGCAGGAGCGCTCGGTGCAGTCGCGCACCTCGCGGTCGTTGCCGTAGCCTTTGGCCCACAAGCGATTGGGGTCCACACCCTTGGACACCAGATAGGCCATTACCGCATCGGCGCGTTTCTGCGACAGCGTTTCCATCTTGGAAGCGGAGCCGCTGTCGTCGGAGAAGCCCTGTAGCTTGACCAGCCAGCGCGGGTTGCTGTTGAGCCAGATCGCCTGCTTGTCGAGTGTCGCCTTGGCGACGCTGTCGAGTGCGGAGGAATCCTGGGTGAAGTAGGTCCGGCGGCCGACATTGAGGATAAAGTCCTCTTCGGTACCGACCGATACGGTTTCGAAGCCGGGTGCCGGGTCGTCGGTTTTTCCGGTCATCGGCACGGCTGCGGGCTCTTCGACTGCGGCCATCTCGGTGGTGTTGCAGGAAGCAAGCGTCAAGAGAATGGCGGCCGCGGAAAGCAGCCTCGTCAATCCGGTCATAGCGGGCATCGGGTGATATTCCTCATTCGACCGGAGTTGCGACCGGGGTTGCTTGGCTGACCTCGGGGGCCTTTTCGGCGATATGCGGCAGCACCTGCACCGCCGTGCCGATGGGGCAACGCTGGTAAAGGTCGATCGCATCCTCGTTGAACATGCGGATGCAACCGCTGGAGGCATCCTTGCCGATGCTGCCCGGCTCCAGCGTGCCATGGAAGCGGTAGCCGGTATCGACGCCGTCGCGCAGCAGGTACATGGCGCGCGGGCCGAGCGGATTTTTCGGCGAACCGCCCTCGACGAACTCAGGCAGTTCGGGGTGGCGCTCACGCATCTCCGGTGGCGGCGTCCAGCGCGGCCACAGCGATTTCCGGTCGATCGTCGCCCGGCCGTACCATTTGAAACCCTCTTTCCCGACGCCGACGCCGTAGCGGATGGCCGTCTTGTTCTCCATGATCAGGTAGAGAAAGTGGTGCCTGGTATCGACGACGACGGTGCCGATCGGCTCGCTACTGAAATACTTGACGACCTGGCGCTGCCATTTCCTGTCAATGTTGGCGAAATTGGTGCTCCGGTATGTCACGCCGTTGTCCACGGCCGGGCCGGAAAAATAGGCTGTCGCCTTTGCCAGTGCCGGGCTCTGAAGCGCATTGGCGCCAAGCAGCGCCAAACCACCAAGCATAGTCTCCCTGCGGGTCCACACCATCGGCAATATCCCCCGAAAGCCAATTAGCGAGGCTGCAGTAAATCAGATTTTTGAACTGCTACAACAGAAAATTCTCACGCATCGATTCTTTCGCGACGGCCGGACAATAGATTGGATCTTCTCGGCGTTCGTCGCAAACGAACAGGCGGCAGACATCGCCAGCCCACCGCGGACGTGCCTTCGCCCGCCTCGCCGTTGCAATGCTGCGCGGCGCCGGCCGCGGCGTAAGCGCCGGGCGAGCGTCAGCTGCGTTTACCGGCAATATGCGGCGAACTACTTGATATCGCGTGCCTGACCTGACGCCCTGAGCTCCGCGAGCGTCTTTCCAAGGCAACTCCCGCCGGCATCAGAGCCAACCGCCTTGGCCGCGCCGTCCAGCGTGATCGTACCGGCGAAGTTGTCAGAAGCCTGATAGGTTGCGGTTCCATCCGCAGTCACCTTGGACAGATAGAAGGCGTGCTGGGTGCCCTTGTATTCGCAGGCAACGGCAAACGGAAATTGATCGAACAGGACGCCTTCGGCACGTGCCGAGGTACCGAAGGACTGAACGCTGGTCGCAACCAGCAGTACTGCCAGAGACTTGGACATATTCGCAGAGCGTATGCGCACCATCGATCCCCCAACCCAGTTAGATAAAGGTATCCGTCGAGCGCGATGGTGCCGCCTAGCGTGCGCTTTGACAAGCCCGACTGGCAGATTCAAGCACAGCAAATATCGACCAGCGGTTGGCCGCTCCTTCCCGCTTCAAGCGGATGGCGCCAAGGAACAGGCGGCAGGCGTCACGCCAGCGCAAACAAGATCGTTCTGAACGGCCAGTCACGCCGGATGGCTGAAGCGGGCGATCTGCGCGCCCCGCATCAGGTTGCGGAAATTCGCGCCGCTCATGTGCACCAGCGTCCGGTGATCGCCGCCTTCGAAATAGACGTCGCTGACATCGCCGAGGCTTTCGTCTAGCAGCACCGGCACGTCATAGGCCGAACCAACCGGCGGCACGGCGCCGATGTCGCAATCGGCAAAGAGATTGCAGACCTCCTCTTCCGAAGCGAGGCCGAGGCGGCGGTCCATTACGTCCTGCAGGGTCGAGAGTTCGACCCGGTGCGTGCTCGGCACGACGGCGAGCACGTAGCCCATTTCGTGGTGAACGACCACGGATTTGGCAAGCCGGCTGCCCGGCACATGCGCCGCCCGCGCCGTCTGGCTGGTGGTCGCGGTGCGGTGGTGGTCGACGGTGTCATAGGCGACACCCGAACCGTCGATATAGTCCTGAAGTTTTCTGGCGATCGTCATCGTCGACACCCCTTCTCTCTCGTGGTGGCGCGGAGAGGTTATTGTCCTCCCATCCCTCACGAAGTCAACGACGGGCGGCGACGATCCTGTTCGGCAGCAAAGGGAGCGCCTGGTCGCGCGGCGACATTTGCGAGACCGGCAACGGCCAGGCGATCGCGAGCCCCGGATCGAGCGGGTTAAGCCCGCCTTCGGCCTCGGGCGCATAGGGCTTGTCGTGCAGATAAATCAGCTCGCAATCCTCGGTCAGCGTCTGGAACCCGTGGGCAAAACCGCCAGGGATCATCATCGAGCGACCATTGTCCGCACTCAGCACCTCCCCGTGCCATTGCAGATAGGTCGCAGAATCCGGCCGCAGGTCGACCGCCACATCGAAGACAGCGCCGGAAAGGCAGGAGACGAATTTCGCCTCGTCGTGCGGCGCCTGCTGGAAGTGCAGGCCGCGGATCGTGCCTGCTGCCTGCGTCAGGGTATGGTTGATCTGCGCGATCTTTCCATCGCCGCCGAAATCGGCCAGCGCCTCGCGACAAAAGAAGCGCGAGAAGAAACCGCGATCATCGCCCCTGCGTTGCCGCTCGACGACGATGAGACCCGCTATGGGTGTAGAAATTCGATCGAATCGCGACATGGTTCCTTCCGCCAGAGACCAAGGACTACCCGTCTTTTCGCCCTTAAGAAACCGGCCTTGACCGTATTTGCAATTGCCGACATGAAAGCGTTCACAGGAAAGCGTTGCGAATCGGCGAAAGCGCCAGGGATCGCGATTCGCGGTCGAGAGCGTATCCATAGGTTGTATCCGAAGAAGGGCATCAGACAGCAATGGCAGTGGAAGACGATCGTCTCGCATTCGAAGCCCACAAGACCGAAATGGCCCTTGCGCTCGGCAAGGATCAGGGCGCTTTCCAGCAGGCACACGACACTGTGGTAGCGCTCGACAAGTACGACTACTCCTATCTCTGGTCGTTCATGGGCGTGCCGATCATCCAGATGCCGGCCGATGTCATGGCGACCCAGGAGGTCATCTGGAACACCAAGCCAGACATCATCATCGAGACGGGCGTTGCCCGCGGCGGCTCGATGATCTTCATGGCCGCAATGCTGCAACTGATCGGCAAAGGCAAAGTCATCGGCGTCGATATCGATATCCGCGCCCACAATCGTGACTCGATCGAAAACCACCCGATGTCCTCGCGCATCACGCTGATCGAGGGGCCGTCGACGACGGCCGAAACGCTGGCGAGGGTCGCGGCCGAAATCCCAGAGGGTGCTTCGGTCATGGTGGTACTCGACAGCGACCACAGCCGTGATCACGTGCTGGACGAATTGCGGAACTACGGATCTCTGGTGACCGAAGGGCAATATCTCGTGGTCGCCGACACGCTGCTTGGCTATGGCGACGCGTCTCAGACACCTACGAAGCGCTCGAAAATCTGGCATCCGGGCGATGAGCCCTACGCCGCGCTCAACGCCTACCTCAAGGAAACGGATCGCTTCGAAACGGACCCGGTTCTCAACGGCAAGCTTGTGCTTTCGAGCTCCCCCGGAGGCTATCTGAAGTGCGTGCGCAACTAGGAACCGGAGATATCCCAAGCGCGCTGTTCGAGAGTCCTTGCCACGACACGGATGGAGACCTCGACACCATCTTCGCGCCGGACGAGCCCCACGTATGACCGCCGTCGTCATCTCCCAGCCGATGCTTTTTCCCTGGCCGGGCTTTTTCGAACAACTGGCGCTTGCCGACGGCTACATCTACCTCGACGATGCCCAATTCTCGAAAGGCAGCTTCACCAATCGCATCCAACTCCTGAAAGGCAACGATCGTTGCTGGATGACGATACCGCTTGCGGGAAAAGGAAGCTTCCAGAAGATCCAGGACCTTTCGGCGACCGCCGACAACTGGCGCGCCAGCCATCGCTCGTTGCTGCGCCAGTCGCTTGATGGCGCGCCCTACATCGATGACGCGCTGGCAATCTTAGACGAGGTCTACGCCAACGACAGCCTGTGTGATCTTCTGATTGCGAGCACCGAGGTCCCGGCCCGCTATCTCGGCATCGGCTTCGAACGCACCATCCGGCGCTCCCGCGACATGGCTTCGAATGGAACGTCCTGGCAGCGCGTGCTCGACCTGGTGCTTGAGGCGAATGGAACGCGCTATCTGACCGGACACGGCGCTGCCAACTATCTCGATCATCAGGCCTTCGAAGCTGCCGGTGTTTACGTCGAATACATGAATTACAGCTGCACGCCGTGGCCCCAGCCCCGCGAAACCTTCACGCCTTATGTTTCCGTCCTGGACCTCATTGCGCGCACTGGGCCCGATGCGCGCAAGCATTTGTTACCAAAAACCATTTCGTGGCGGGAATTCCTGAAGGAGGAAGCAAGCGTATCATGAAGAACGGCACCATCATTTCCGAAAGCGCGCGCCAGGAATTCGAGACCAAGGGTTATCACGTCGTACCCGGCTTCTACGACATTCAGTCAGAGATTGCCCCGATCCACGAAGGCATCCGCCAGACCCTCGAACTGATCTGCAACAAGTACGGCGTCGACGCCCCGACCGACACGGCGCACGAGGCGATGACGATCGCCTATCGCAAGCTCATTGCGGTCAACCGCTCTTGGGGCGGTGAAGTCTATGATGCGATAAAGCAGATCCCTGCCTTTATGCGGCTCGTCAGCTCGGCTGCCAACGACGAGGTCTTTAAGGCACTTCGGCCCGGCAGCATCCCGGGCATCGCAGCTGGCGGCTACGGCATGCGCATCGACAATCCCGGCGAAGAAAAGTTCCGCGCGCAGTGGCATCAAGAATTCCCCTCGCAACTGCGCAGTGTCGACGGCATCGTTTTCTGGACGCCGCTTTTGCCGGTCACCGAAGACATGGGCCCGGTCCAGATTGCCGAGGGGTCGCAGGCCGAAGGTCTCGTTCCGGTCTATGAAGACGACGCCGGCGCTGGCAAGACCGGCGCCTATGCGTTGCATCTTCACAAGGGTGAAGAGCGGCTTGCCCGCTACAAACAGGTCGCTCCCTTGAGCAGGCCCGGCGATCTGATCCTGATGGACTTCCTGACCTTGCATCAGTCGGGTCACAACGTTTCGCAGACGCCGCGGTGGAGCATCCAGTTCCGCTATTTCAACTACGCCGAGCCGCTCGGCATCCGCATCGGCTGGAAGGGCTCGTTCGCCGCAGGCGTAAAGTTCGCCGAGGTTCTGCCGGAGCTGGTTGCACCGCAGGGAGAATTGGCATGACGAACTGCCGTGTGTGCGGCGGCCACATTGGCGCACCGACCTACGACGTGCCCGCGCCGGCGCTGACCTCGATCATGACGCTGCTCGACGTACCGACACGCGTCTTCGTCTGCGGCGCTTGTGGACATGCGCAAAGCGACGATATTCCCGATATCCAAGCCTTCTACGACACCGGCTACCGGATCTCGCTGACCAGCGAAAATCATGATCAGATCTTCGCGGTCGCAACCGATGGCACGATCACCTATCGCACCGATCACCAGGCCGCACTGGCGCTGCGGTTGCTCGATCTGCCCGAGGGCGCCTCAATCCTCGACTATGGTGCAGCAAAGGCAGTGACACTGCGCAAGATGGTTGCGAACCGCAGCGACTTGCGTCCGCACGTCTTCGACGTCAGTGCCGATTATGCGGCCGCCTGGCAGGGCTGGGTGCCGGAAGCGGCCCAGGCCACCTACGCCGCGCCCGAAGGCTGGCAGAACAAGTTCGACGCCGTCATGAGCCACTTCGTCATCGAGCACGTGGCCGATCCCGTCGGCTTCATGCGCGACGTGCGCAACCTCCTGCGGCCGGGCGGCAGCTTCCTGTTTTCCATGCCCGATGTCGCCGGCAACCCGGGCGACATGGCCGTCGCCGATCACGTCAACCATTTCAGCGAAGCCTCGCTCGCCCATGCCCTGGCAAGCGTCGGGTTCGAACTGCAGGTGATTGACTCGACCTCGTTCCCTGGCGCCTTCTTCGTCGTTGCAAAGCGCGCGGAAGCGACCGTCGAGGCCGCCCACACGTCGAAATCCGCCGCCGATGCGGCCAAGGAAGCCCGCGACATCTGCGCCTTCTGGGATCGGGCGTCGGAAACGCTCGCGGGCGGGGCAGATCGCTACGCCAAGCGCAAGGTCGCGATCTACGGCGCCGGTTTCTACGGAAGCTGGATCTACTGCCGGATCGGCCAGGCCGTCGATGTCGTGGCATTCCTCGACCGCAACGAGAACATGAAGGGCGCCACCCATTTCGGCATCCCGGTGCTTTCGCCTGAGGACCTGCCAGCGGAAGCCGAAGCACTGTTCATCGGTCTCAACCCGCTGAAGGCCCGCGCTGCGATTGCCGCGCAACCCTGGCTGCAGCGGCCTGGGCTCGACCACGTCTGGCTCTGACAAGAGCACACAGCAAGAAGCCGGAGCGGGACGAAAACTCGACAAAATCCCGCCCGGCATCCACGCCTCTTTCGAACTCCCGGTTCTCACCAAGCGCTCCCCATGAAACCCCGCATCCTCTACACCAAACCTTCGATCACCGACCGTGAAGTGACCTATGCGACCGATGCGGCGGCCAATGGCTGGGGCGAGCGCTGCTACGACTACATCAACCGCTTCGAGGCGGCCTTCGCCGCGCATCTCGGCACGACGCACGCGATCTCGACATCGAGTTGCACCGGCGCGCTGCACATGGGGCTTGCCGCACTCGGCGTCGGCCCCGGCGACGAAGTGATCCTTGCGGACACCAACTGGACGGCGTCTGCCGCGCCGATCGTTCACCTCGGCGCAAAACCGGTCTTCGTCGACGTGCTTGCTGATAGCTGGTGCATCGATCCGGAAAAGGTCGAAGCGGCAATCACGCCAAGAACCAAGGCGATCCTTGCGGTTCACATCTACGGCAATCTCTGCGACATGGACCGGCTGCTTGAGATCGGCGCCCGGCACGGCATTCCTGTTGTCGAGGATGCGGCCGAAGCGCTCGGGTCCGAGTGGCATGGACGCAAGGCCGGGTCGCTCGGCGCCTTCGGCGCCTTTTCCTTCCACGGCACCAAGACGGTCACGACCGGCGAAGGCGGCATGTTCGTCACCAGCGATGCGAAGCTCCATGAAAAGGTGTTGACGCTCTCCAATCACGGCCGCGCCCGCGGGCAAAAAAAGCAGTTCTGGCCGGACGAGATCGGTTTCAAATACAAGATGTCGAACCTGCAGGCCGCCGTCGGCCTCGCGCAGATCGAGCGCGTCGGCGAGCTGGTCGATCGCAAGCGAGAAATCTTCTACGCCTATCGCGAGCAGCTTGCAGGCGTGAACGCCATTGCCATGAACCCAGAGCCGGAGGGAACGAAGAACGGCTTCTGGATGCCAACCGTCGTCTTTGCGCCGGAAACCGGCGTCACCCGGGAGGCTCTGCAGAACGCCTTTGCGGCCGAGAACATCGACGCCCGTGTCTTTTTCTGGCCGCTGAGTTCGTTGCCGCCCTTCGACGAGGTGCCAGCGAACACCGTGGCCTATGACCTGCCCGGCCGCGCGATCAACCTGCCGAGCTATCACGACATGACATCCGACGAGATCGGCCGCGTGGTCGAGGTCCTGCGGGGCTGCCTCGCCGCCTGAGAGCAGGCGCGCGCAGACCACCTCCGCGCAAGGTCGCCAGGATATTAGGACTTTGCAATGCGCCATGCCGAGTGGCCGGCGCAAATACGGGGCGGTCGCATGAAAATCGTCATTCTCGCCGGTGGCTACGGCACGCGGATCTCGGAGGAGAGCCATCTCCGGCCAAAACCGATGATCGAAATCGGCGGGCGGCCGATTCTCTGGCACATCATGAAGATCTACAGCCACTACGGCTTCTCGGATTTCGTGATCTGCCTCGGCTATCGCGGCTACATGATCAAGGAATACTTCGCCAACTACGTGCTGCATTCCTCCGACGTCACCTATTGCATGGCGACGGGTGAAACCCTGTTCCATTCGAACAAGGCCGAGCCCTGGCGCGTGACGCTCGTCGATACCGGAACGGACTCCATGACCGGCGGGCGCCTGAAACGCGTGGCCGACCATCTCGGCGATACGTTCTGCCTCACCTATGGCGACGGCGTTGCCGACATCGATATCAAGGCGCTGACCGACTTCCACCGCCATCACGGCCGCCAGGCGACGGTCACCAGCGTGGTCCCGCCCGGCCGATATGGCGCGCTTGCTGTCAGCGACGGGCGGGTCAGAAGCTTCATCGAAAAGCCGGCAGGCGACAACGGTCACATCAATGGTGGCTTCTTCGTCCTCAACCGTTCGGTGCTCGATCGCATCGAAGGCGATCAGACGCCGTTCGAAGCGGAGCCTCTGGAAGGTCTCGCCGCAGACGGCCAGTTGATGGCCTTCGAACACGCCGGTTTCTGGCGCCCGATGGATACGTTGCGCGACAAGAACCAGCTCGAAGACCTCTGGCAGAGCGGAGCGGCCCCCTGGAAAGTCTGGGCATGAGCAGGCTTGCGGACCCGTCCTTCTGGGCCGGAAAACGGGTGATGCTGACTGGTCACTCCGGCTTCAAGGGAAGCTGGGCCCGCCTGTGGCTGACACAAATGGGCGCTGAGGTGACCGGATACGGCCTGTCACCGGCGGCCACCCGCTCGCTGCACGCACTGCTCGGATCGGAATCGGCCACCAACGAACATTTCGCCGACATCCGCGACGGCGACACGCTCGCATCCGCCGTCCGCGCTTGCGACCCGCAGATCGTCCTTCACATGGCGGCCCAGCCTCTGGTTCGCGAAAGCTACCGGACGCCGGTCGAAACCTTCGACGTCAACGTCATGGGCACGGCGCGCCTGCTGGAGGCAACTCGCGCAGCCCCTGCCCTCAAGACCGTCCTTGTCGTCACCACCGACAAGGTCTACCGCAACGACGAAAGCGGCCGGCATTTTCCGGAAGACGCCGTGCTTGGCGGCCATGATCCTTATTCCGGTTCGAAGGCCGCCTGCGAGCTGGTCGTTTCGACCTGGCGGGATTCCTATCTGCGTGAGCGCGGCATAAGGGTGGCAACCGCCCGTGGCGGCAACGTGCTCGGCGGCGGCGATTTTTCCGCGGACCGGCTGGTTCCGGATATCGTTCGCGCTGCCCTTACGGGCGAGACGCTGGACATCCGGAGCCCGATGGCGACACGTCCCTGGCAGCACGTGCTCGACTGCCTCAACGGATACTTCGTCTATGCCGAGGCGCTTCATGGCGGCCAGACCGATGTGGCGGCGCTGAATTTCGGCCCGGCTCCGGACGAGCGACAGATCCCAGTTCGGGACGTTGCCGCCGCCATCCAGACCGCGATGGGCTTGCCCACGCAATGGCGTGACGCGTCATCCGAGGACCAGCCGCACGAAATGAAGTCGCTCGGCCTCGATCCGGCGCTTGCCGGACGGACGTTGTCATGGGCAACCCGTCTATCGCAGGACGAGGCGATCGCCTGGACCGCCCACTGGTATGACGGCTGGCGCCGCGGCGCTGACGCCCGTGATCTGACACTCAGCCAAATCGACGCATTCATGAGAGGCTAACGACTTCGATGTCCCACAACTGCCGTTTCTGCTCGACACCGCTCAAGACCGTCGTTGCCGACCTGGGCTCCACGCCCTGGTCCAATTCCTTTCTCGAACCGACGAAGGAAGCCATCGCCCGCGAGCGATCGTTTCCGCTGAAGGCGATGGTCTGCTCCGAGTGCCTGCTGGTGCAGACGACGGAAAACGTGCCGGCCGATGAAATCTTCACCGACGGCTACGCCTACCTCTCTTCCTTCTCCACAAGCTGGCTCGAACACGCACGCCGCTACGCCGAGAGCATGACCGAACGCTTCGCGCTCGATGACAATTCGCAGGTCGTCGAGATCGCCTCGAACGACGGCTATCTGCTGCAGTATTTCGTTGCCAAGGGCATCCCGGCGCTCGGCATCGAACCGGCCGCCAATGCCGCGCGACTGGCCGAGGAGCGGCAGGTCCCGACCGAGGTCGCCTTCTTCGGACGGGAGACGGCAACCGAACTCGTCAAGCGCGGCATTCGCGCCGATCTCACGGCGGCCAACAACGTGCTCGCCCATGTGCCCGATATCGCCGACTTCGTCGGCGGCTTCGCCATCCTGCTGAAGCCCGATGGCGTTGCGACGTTCGAGTTCCCACATTTGCTGCGTCTGATGGAAGGCGTGCAATTCGACACGATCTACCACGAGCACTATTCCTATCTGTCGCTGGCGGCCGTCGAACGCATCTTCGAAAGCTCAGGCCTCAAGGTCTTCGACGTCGAGGAACTGCCGACCCATGGCGGTTCGCTGCGCGTCTATGCGCAGCTGAGGTCCGGCGTGCGCGAGACCACGCTGGAACTCGAGCGGTTGCGAGCGACTGAGGCGCTTGCCGGGCTGATGCGGATGGAGACCTACACGGCATTCGACGACCGCATCGCCGCCGTCTGCAAGGATTTTCAGAACTTCCTGGCGAACGCCAAGGCGGAGGGAAAAACCGTAGCCGCCTATGGCGCCGCTGCGAAAGGCAACACGTTCCTCAATGTCTGCGGGCTGTCGCCCAGCGAAATCGCCTTTGCCGTGGACCGCAATGACCTGAAGCAGGGCAAGCTCCTGCCCGGTACCCATATTCCGGTGCACGCGCCGACGGTCATCGAGGATGCAAAGCCCGATTATCTCGTCATCCTGCCCTGGAACCTGAAGACCGAGATCGTCGCCGACAACGAGGCGATCCGCGACTGGGGCGGCCGCTTCGTCGTCGCCATTCCGAAGCTGAGCGTCTTCTAATCCTAGACGCCAGGAAGTGTGGACAGTCCTCAACCAGACCGCGTTGAGCCGCCCAAAATCGACTTTATTGATCGCCTTAGGTCGCTTTGCCGTAAATTCGGTGACTTTGCCGTAAATTCGGCACGATCTAAGTGAACGTCAGGGTTGGCGTGGGTATTGACGGTTGAAAAAAATGCACCCAAGGAGGTGCTATGTCCACGATTGACCTATGCCTTGTCGCCACCCGGCGCCCGGACCTGCTTGCCCAGACGCTGGCGAGCTTCCGGGACAAAATCTTTTCCAGGCTCGACCTGCGCGGCGCCTACCTCAATCTCGATCCGGTTTTCGGATCGGAGGAGGATCATCGTGCCTGCGTCGAGATATTCCGCAACCATTTTCCCGACGGAACCGTGTTCCAGCCCGAGAGCCCGGGCTTTTGTGCGGCCGTCGCGAAACTCTGGTCGGCCACCAGCGCCGACTACGTCTTCCACCTGGAGGACGACTGGATCTCGCTGAGGGACATGGGCGAAGAACTGCTGGCGCCCTTCGCGGACCCGGCGATCAGCCAGGTCTCGTTCCACACGGCGGACCAGAACTGGAATATCCGCCGCAAGGGCCATTTCCATCGGCGCAACGAATACGCGTATCTGTTCGGGATCAAGATCCCGCTGTTTCGCACTTTCCCGAAATTCACGACGTCGCCGTCGATCCTTCGCGGCGACTTCGCGCGGCAATGCGCCGGCCTGATGGACCTCTCGCGTGATCCGGAAAAGCAGTTCTATTCGGGCGTCAACCCGGCGATGGAGGCCTATGTCGCCAGTCGCCGCAACTATATCTTCTCGCCCGAGGCGCAGCCGGTCATCAAGGATATGGGCCGGGAATGGCGCGAGCAACGCCGCATCCAGAAGGTGATCACCGACTCGACCTCGGTCTGGCGGCAAAGCGCCTAAGCGGCCGGGCCTGGACCGGATGGCTCGAAACGAAGCGATACAAGCGGGACGATGGCCCCGCTTGTATCGGTACCTTCACGCAGTCACGGCAGCGTCCTTGCGCTGAAAGCCCTTGCTCGCGACCATAAGGCTGCGCGTGTAATCTTCACCGATACGCCCGGCGACGAGGTCCGCCGAGGACAAGCGCTCGACGACGCGTCCACCCTGCATCACCGCCAACCGATCACACATATGGGTGACGACACCGAGATCGTGGCTGACCATGATGAAGGTCAGCTTATGGTCGCGCCGGACCTGTTCCAGGAGATTCAAGACTTCCGCCTGGACCGAGGCGTCGAGCGCCGAAGTCGGCTCGTCGAGCAGCAGGATCGAGGGTTCAAGGATCAGCGCCCGGGCGATCGCAACGCGCTGGCGCTGACCGCCCGACAGCTGGTGCGGATAACGGAAGCGGAAACCCGACCCGAGACCGACCTCGTCAAGCGCCTTCAGGATGCGCCGCTCGCCGTCGGCCACGCCGTGGATCGCCAGCGGCTCCAGCAATTGCCGGTCGATCGTCTGGCGCGGGTGCAGCGAGCCATAGGGATCTTGAAACACCATCTGCACGGCGCGGTAGAAGGCCTTGTCGCGCTTTGCCCCCTGCAGAACACGATCATGCACGCGAATGGTGCCGCCGGTGACGGGCGCGAGACCGGCGATCGCCCGAAGCAAGGTCGACTTGCCCGATCCGGACTCGCCGACGAGCCCGAAGGATTCGCCCGGCGCAATCTCGACGCTGACGTCGTTCAGCGCCTTGAACTCGTCATAGGTGACGGAAAGGTTCGAAACGGAAACGGCTGAGGTCATTGGGCCCACTCCGGCTTGCGGTCGAGAACCGGCAGAGGATGACGATCGGATCCGATCGCCGGCATGCAGTTCAGCAAACCTTGGGTATAGGGATGCTTGGCATTGGCAAGCTCGGACGCCGCCAGTTCCTCGACGATCCGGCCGGCATACATGACGATCACGCGGTCACAGAAGGACGACACGAGCCGCAGATCGTGCGACACGAAGACCAGACCCATGCCTCGATCGGCGACGAGCTTGTCGAGGATGCCAAGCACTTCGAGCTGTACCGTCACGTCGAGCGCCGAGGTCGGCTCGTCGGCGATCAAGAGTTCCGGCCCGGCAACCAGCATCATCGCGATCATCGCGCGCTGGCCCATGCCGCCCGAAACCTCGTGCGGGTAGAGATCGTAAACGCGCTTCGGATCACGGATCTGCACCGCGGCCAGCATGTCGAGTGCCCTCTCCCGGGCCTCGCCGCGGCTGACATTTTCGTGCTGCCGTAGCGTCTCGACGATCTGCCGGCCGATGCTCATCACCGGGTTCAACGAGTACTTGGGGTCCTGCAGGATCATCGCGATCCGCTTACCCCTGAGATCCCGGCGGACCTTCGGCGATGCGGAGAGCAGGTCGATGCCGTCAAAGTTCAACTGCTTTGCCGTCACCTGCGCATGACCAGGCGTCAGCCCCATGATCGCCCGGCCGGTCTGCGACTTGCCGGAGCCGCTTTCGCCGACGATGCCGAGGCGCTCGCGGCCGAGCGTGAAGGAGACGCCGCGCACGGCCTCGACGAGGCCGGTGCGGGTCGGGAACGAGACCTTGAGGTCTTCAACGGTCAGAAGCGCACTCATTGGCCGCTCTCCCGCGGATCGAGCGCGTCGCGCAGACCGTCGCCGAGCAGGTTGAAACCGAGGCTGACGATCAGGATCGCGATGCCGGGCATCGTTGCCACCCACCACTGGTCGAGGATGAAACGGCGACCGGAAGCGATCATGGCGCCCCATTCCGGCAGCGGCGGCTGTGCGCCGAGGCCGAGGAAGCCGAGGCCCGCGGCCGTCAGGATGATGCCGGCCATGTCGAGCGTGACACGCACGATCAACGACGACATGCACATCGGCATCACATGGCGGAAGACGATACGGATCGGCGATGCGCCCATGAGCTGCACGGCGGCGATGTAGTCGGAGTTGCGCACCGTCAGCGTCTCGGCGCGGGCGATACGCGCATAGGGCGGCCAGGAGGTGATGGCGATCGCGATGACGGCGTTCTCGATGCCCGGTCCGAGCGCTGCCACGAAGGCGAGCGCCAGAACCAGTTTCGGGAAGGCGAGGAAGATATCGGTGATACGCATCAGCACTGCGTCGACCCAGCCGCCAGCATAGCCGGCGACAGCGCCGACGATGAGCCCGACAGGTGCTGCGATGATCGCAACGAGAAGCACGACGGCAAGCGTCAGCCGCGAACCATGGATCAGCCGCGAGAGAATATCGCGGCCGAGATCGTCGGTGCCGAGCAGGTAGCCGGGGGTTCCCGGCGGCAGCAGACGGGCGTTGGCAAGATCCCCGATATAGGGCGAATGCGGCGCCAGGAAATCGGCGAAGGCGGCAACGAAGACCAACGCCAGCAGGATGAGCAGGCCGAGAACGGCGAGCTTGTTGGCGGCAAAACGCTGCCACGTCATATAGGCACGGCCAAGCCGGGCCTGGGTGCGCGACTGCGGGCGATCGGACAGCAGCCATTCGCGACGCGTCATCGCACGGGTTTCGGTAACGGTACTCATCGCTGGCGCGTCCTCGGGTCGAGCGTCCGGTAGAGAAGATCGGACAGGAGATTGATGCCGATGAAGACCGAACCGATGATGATGGTGCCACCAAGCACGGCGTTCATGTCGGCATTCTGCAGCGAGTTGGTGATGTAGAGACCGAGACCTGGCCAGGCGAAGACGGTTTCCGTCAAGACCGAGCCCTCGAGCAGGCCGGCATAGGAGAGCGCAATCACCGTGACGAGCGGCACGGCCGCGTTCCGGAGCGCGTGGCCCCAGATGATCCGGGTCTCGGACAGGCCCTTGGCGCGCGCCGCGACGATGTACTCCTGCTGCAGCTCGTTGAGCATGAAGCTGCGCGTCATGCGGCTGATATAGGCGAGCGAGAAGTAGCCGAGCAGCGAGGCCGGCAGAATGATGTGGCGGAACACATCCCAGAGCACGTCCCACTGCCGCTGCCAGAGCGCGTCGAACAGGTAGAAGCCTGTGATCGGCGTGAACGTGTACTCGAACACGATATCGATACGGCCGGGATAGGCGACCCACTTCAGCCGCGCGTAGAACACCAGCAGCGACAGGAGCGCCAGCCAGAAGATCGGCACGGAATAGCCGACAAGGCCGATGACGCGCACGATCTGGTCGGCAATGCTGCCGCGCTTGACGGCCGCAAGTACGCCGAGCGGAACGCCGAACAGGGCGCCGATGAGCGTGCCGAGCGTCGCGAGCTCCATGGTCGCCGGGAAGACGCGGCGGATGTCGGTCATCACCGGATTGGTCGTCAGCACCGAAACGCCGAAGTCACCGGTCAGCGCCTGGCGGACATAGATGAAGAATTGTTGGTAGAGGGGCAGATTGAGCCCCATCGCCTCGCGCGTCCTTTCGACGACATGCGTCGGCGCCCGGTCGCCGAGAACGGCCAGAACCGGGTCGATCGGGATTACCCGGCCGATGAAAAAGGTGACGGCCAGAAGGCCGAGATAGGTGGTGACGACAACGACAAGAAAGCGCAGCACCGCTGCCACGATCTTACCGGGACGGGCGCGTTTGCGCCCGCCCACTGTCCCTGTTGCGCTCATGCTCAAGGGAACGATCCTTTCGGTTTATTCCTTCGAGACGGCTTATTCTTTGGTGATGCCGGCGACGAAGTTGGTGTCGAAGCTCGGACCGAGCTTCAGGCCCTTGACGTTGCCGCGGTAGCCGGCGACTTCGGTCTGCTGGAAGATGATGACGAACGGGCTTTCGCCCAGCACCGTCTTCTGCAGTTCCTTGTAGGTCTCCGCACGCTTGGCGCTGTCGCGCTCGAGCAGAGCGTCCTTGGTCTTCTTCGTCAGCTCCGGAACGTCCCAGGCATTGCGCCAGGCAAGGGTCTTGTTCTTGCCTTCGTCGGAGTTGTCAGGGTTGCTGGTGAAGGTTTCGGCGTTCGAGTTCGGGTCGAAATAGTCCATGCCCCACTGACCGATATACATGTCGTGGTTACGGGCACGATACTTCGTCAGCGTCTGCTTGCCGTCGCCGGGGATGATTTCGAGCTTCACGCCGGCCTGGCCCAGCGTCTGCTGGAAGGACTCGGCAATGCCGGTGACCGGCTGGCCGTTGCGAACGTCCATGGTGACGGTGAAGCCGTCGGCAAGGCCGGCCTTGGTCAGCAGTTCCTTCGCCTTGGCAACGTCGAGCTTGTAGGGGTTCTCGTCGAGTGCACCCAGAACGCCCTTCGGCAGGAAGCTCTGGTGGATCTCGCCGATGCCCTTGATGAGGGTCGAGCCGATGGCATCGTAGTCGACCAGATACTTGAACGCTTCGCGCACTTCGGGCTTTGCGAGGTTCGCATTCTTCTGGTTGAGGCTGATGTAGTAGACCGTGCCCTTCGGCGCGTTCGTGGTGGCGAGGTCGGCATTCTTCGAAACGGCGTCGAAATCGCCCGGCTCGAGGTTGCGTGCCACGTCGATATCGCCCGCTTCAAGCGCCAGGCGCTGGCCCGAGCTTTCCTTCATGTGGCGATAGATGACGCGAGCAAGCTTTGCCTGTTCGCCATAGTAGTTTTCGTTGCGCTCGAGAACGATGACTTCGTTGGCGCGCCATTCGCGCAGCTTGAATGGGCCCGAGCCGGCATAGCCGGTCTTCAGCCATTCATTGCCGAAGTCGTTGTCATACTTGTACTCGTCCGTCGGCGTGACCGGCTTGACGTTTTCGAGCACGAGCTTCTTGTCGAGCACGGCGCCCACGGTTGCCGTCAGGCAGTTCAAGACGAAGCTCGGCGCATAGGCCTGATCGACGGTGAAGACAAAGGTCTGCGCGTCCGTTGCCTTGGCCTTTTCCGTCACGTTGTCGCCCGTAAGGCCGAACTGGGTGAGGATGAAGGCCGGGCTCTTGTCGAGCTTCACGGCACGCTCGAAGGACCAGGCGACGTCTTCAGCGGTCACCGGATTGCCGGAAGCGAACTTCAGGCCGGGCTTCAGCTTGAACGTATAGGTCAGGCCGTCGTCGGACACGGTCCAGCTGTCGGCGAGGTCGCCGACGACCTTGGTCGTGTCGTTGATGTCGAGGCGCACCAGCATGCTGTAGGTGTTGCCGGTGATTTCGGCCGCGGTCAGCTCGAAAGCTTCGCCCGGATCCATGGTAATCACGTCGTCGATCGCAAAGGCTTCGACCAGCGTGTCCTTCGGCGTTTCCGCAAAGGCCGGTGCGGTTGCAGCCATCACCATGGCCAGCGCCGCAGAAGCCGTCAGAAGACGAAGACGTCCATTGAGCTTGTGCATCATGTTTGCAGTTCCCTCGTTTGCGCCCTTTTGGGCCCCTTCTTCATGGGTTCAGGCGGCCTCGTGCCAAGCCTGTCCCAGAACTCTCCACCAGTTCTCCCGGCATATCTTTGCCAGTTCGGCATCACCATATCCGGCGCTTCTGAGCGCCGCAACGAGCGCCTGACTACCGGCCGCATCAGCAATCTCCTCGGGGATCGTTGCCCCGTCGAAATCCGACCCGAGTGCGACGCAGTCGATGCCCATGCGCTCGATGAGATAGTCGACATGGCGCACCATGTCGGAAAGCGGCGTTGCGGCATTTTCCTGGCCGTCGGCGCGCAGCATCGTCGTCGCGTAATTGAGCCCCACGAGGCCCTTGCTTTCGCGGACGGCGTCGAGCTGCTTGTCGGTCAGGTTGCGCGCGACCGGGGTCAGCGCATGCGCATTCGAATGGCTGGCGACCAGCGGCTGGTCGGTGGTCTTCGCCACGTCCCAGAAGCCCTTCTCGGTGATGTGTGCAAGATCGATCAGAATGCCCAGACGGTTGCAGGTCCGCACGAGCTCGAAGCCGGCGTCCGTCAGTCCGGGTGCGGTGTCCGGAGACATCGGATAGGAGAACGGTACGCCATGACCGAAGACGTTGTGGCGGCTCCAGACCGGCCCGAGCGAACGCAGGCCAGCGGCATAGAACGTTTCGAGCGCGGAAAGATCGGCGCCGATCGCTTCGCAGCCTTCCATGTGGAGGACCGAGGCGAAGACGCCGGCCTCGACCGCCCTACGGATTTCGGCGGTCGACCGGCAGAGCTTCCACGCCCCTGCCCGGTCGAGGCGGACGGCGATATCGGCGAGCTCCATGGCGATCGCCAGCGACGGCAGGTGCTCGAGCGGTGCCGAAAGCGGCGTTTCGTAGTGACCGTTCTCGTTCGGCGGCTGCAGGACGAGATCTCCCGAGGGCACGTAGATTGCCGAGAGGCCACCAACGAGACCGCCCGCCTTGGCGCGCGGCGCATCGATATGGCCCTGGTCGATGCCGTCGACGAATTCGCGTACCGGGTCCTGGCCCTTCCGGGCGTTCTGCCACAGACGCAGAAGCACGTCGTTATGGCCATCGAAAACCGCCTGCATTCCTGAATTTCCTTATCATTTCAGGGAGATCGGACGGGCCGTTCGGGTCGCGTCCAGGGGAAAGTCGAAGCGATGCTAGTGAAAGCCCAAAGCCTTTTCAATGAATATCAGGGGGTTTTACCCAGGCCTGCCTGTAGCGAAATGTTGCATGATTGCCGCATAGCCGCTGGCAAACACGGTGCCGCAGGGCTTCGAACCCCAGCCAAGGGATGAAAACCCAGCGTTTCTCATGCAAGGAGAATGGCTTGGGCCCACGGATCGGGCCGACATGCTGCATGATGCGGCACAGGGAGGTTGGTGGTGCGTTCGTTTTCTCTTGCGGGCTCGGAGAGGCCCTGGGGCCGCATCGCTGCGACGCTTCTCCTGGCGGCCACCCTTGCGGCCTGCGCCGGACGCCCCGTGGGCGTGCTCGTCCCTTCGGGCACGACGGGTGGCGCCTCCAAGGTCGATCTGCTGGTCGCAACCACCCGTGCCCCCTCCACCGAGCCGGGCGTGCTTTTTAGCGGCGAACGCTCAGCCGAGCTTTCGCTGACGGAAATTGCCGTCTCCATTCCGCCGGAAAAGAACCGCAAGGTCGGCCAGGTGCAATGGCCGACGAAGCTTCCCGCCAATCCGGAGCGGGATTTCTCCACCGTCAGCGTCACGCCGCTCAATCAGGGCAACGACGTGCAGAACTGGGTGAAAGGTCATCTGCCGAAAACCCGGCGCGTACTGATCTTCGTTCACGGCTTCAACAACCGCTACGAAGACGCCGTTTATCGTTTCGCCCAGATCGTGCACGACAGCGGCACCGATGTCGCGCCCGTCATCTTCACCTGGCCCTCGCGCGCCAGCATATTCGACTACAATTACGACAAGGAAAGCACCAACTATTCGCGCGACGCGCTGGAGGAACTGCTGCGGCGTGCCTCAAGCAATCCTGCTGTCGGCGAAATCACCGTCATGGCCCATTCCATGGGGTCGTGGGTGACGGTCGAGGCACTGCGCCAGATGGCGATCCGCGACGGACGCATCGCGCCCAAGATCACCGACGTCATCCTGGCGTCGCCCGACCTCGACGTCGACGTCTTCGGCCAGCAGATCCGCGCCATGGGTACGAAGCGCCCGAAGTTCACGCTGTTCGTATCGCGCGACGACCGGGCGCTGACCTTGTCGAGGCGTATCTCCGGCAATGTCGACCGCCTCGGCCAGATCGACCCGACCGCCGAGCCCTATCGCACGCAACTGGAACAGGCCGGCATCAGCGTCATCGATCTGACAGCGCTGAAGGGCGGCGACAAGCTCAACCACGGGAAGTTCGCCGAAAGCCCCGAAGTCGTGCGCCTGCTTGGCAACCGGCTGATCGCCGGCCAGACCGTGACCGATTCCGATGTCGGTCTCGGCGAACGCATCGGCGCCGTCACGCTCGGCGCCACGCAGACGGTCGGCAATGCCGCGAGCCTGGCGGTTTCGACGCCGATCATGATCTTCGATCCCAACACCCGCAGGAACTACGACGGGCAGCTGCGGCGTCTCGGCCAATCGATGGAAAACACCGTCGGCTCGGCAGTGACCCCTTGGACACCGCCGGAAAGCGGGGGAGCCGCGAAAAGCAACACCCCCGACCGTCACTCTCGTTAGACGGGCAGCTCGCGCCGCTCGGCTTCCGTCACCATCGCGAGGTCGAGCACTTTCTGCAGGTTCGCCGCATGGCGGAACCCGGGCTCCTCCGTCTTGCCCTTACGGACGGCGGCCACGAAGCGCTCGTAGTTCGTCGCGACGGTGCCCGCATCGACATCGCGCCAGGTCGCGGTTTCGACGTCCGCCCCGAGGCAGGCGCGCAGCGTCGATCCATCGGGCGTGTGCACCACTTCGAGGGCACCCTTGTCGCCGTGTAGCCTCAGCCGGAGCTCGTTCAGATGCCCGGTCGCCCAGCGGCTGGCATGGACGACGCCCATGGCGCCGTTGCCGAACTCGGCCGTCATGACGAAGCTGTCATTGGCGTCGAGATCATACTCGCCGATGCGGTTATCAGGCGCCTTGTCGAAGGTCTTCAGCCGCGCGAAGACCCGGGCGGCGTCCGTGCCCGCGCCATAGCCGGCAAAGTCGAGAATGTGGATGCCGACATCGCCGAGCACGCCGTTCGAGCCGTGCTTCGTCGAGAGCCGCCACAGCCATTGCGATTCCGTCGCCCAGTCGCCCCAGGCCTTGGAAACGAGCCAGCTCTGCAGATAGGACGCTTCGAGGTGGCGCAGCTTGCCGACCTCGCCGGCAAGCACCATTGCGCGTGCCTTCTGCAGCGGCGCGACGTTGCGGTAGGTGAGGTTGACCATGGTCACAAGGCCGGAACGCTCGGCCGCTTCCGCCATCTCTGCCGCCTTGGCATAATTCTCGGCGAGCGGCTTTTCGCACAGCACATGCTTGCCGGCGGCAATGAGCGCCAGCGTCGTCGGGTGATGCGCCTTGTCGGGCGTCACGTTCGTCGCCGCATCGAACTTGCCCCAGGCGATCGCCTCGTCGAGCGAGGTGAAGGTCGCGGCAATGCCGTGCTTGTCGGCAAAAGCCTTGGCCCGGGCGGGATCGACATCGACAGCGCCGACCATCTCGACGCCTTCGATCTTGGTAAAGGCCTGGGCATGGCTGTTTGCCATGCCGCCGGTTCCTACAATGAGAAGACGCATGATGCTCACCTGTATCCTGCTTCGCCGGCCTGGTGCAGCCTGGGGCCGCGCTCGACGATCGGCTCCAGCGCCTTTTCGACCGGTACGTTTGGTGCGTCGTGGATCGCCGTGTAGCGGTTGTCGGCGTTGTAGGCCCACTTCACCGAATTGCGCAGCACCTTCTGGACATTGCCGTCGTGATAGGTCGGGTAGGTTTCGTGGCCGGGACGGAAATAGAAGATGTTGCCGGCACCGCGGCGCCAGGTCAGCCCCGAGCGGAACACTTCGCCGCCGGCAAACCACGAGATGAAGACGGTTTCGAGCGGCTCCGGCACCGAGAACTGCTCACCGTACATTTCCTCGTTCTCGAGCACGAAGTTCTCCTCGATGCCTTCGGCGATCGGGTGACGCGGATTGATCGCCCAGACGCGCTCACGCTCGCCTGCTTCGCGCCATTTTAGCGCGCAGGGCGTGCCCATCAGCCGCTTGAAGATCTTGGAGAAGTGGCCGGAGTGCAGCACGATCAGGCCCATGCCCTCCCAGACGCGCTTGGCAACGCGCTCGACGATCTCGTCGCTGACGGCGCCGTGGTCCTTGTGGCCCCACCAGAGAAGCACATCGGTGTTGGCAAGGCGCTCGACGCTCAGGCCATGTTCCGGCTCCTGCAGCGTCGCCGTCGTCGCCTCGATCGCAGCTTCCGTATTCAGCGCCGCCGCGATCGTATTGTGCATCCCGTTTGGATAGATGCTGCGGACGATTTCGTTGGTCTGCTCGTGAATATTCTCGCCCCAAACAACTGTTCTGATAGGCACGGCCATTCTCCTTGCGTGTTCGCCCGTTACGGGCCTGTCGTCTTACGATAGATGGGGCCGCCAGGAATTGGCGACCCCGAAGCTCTGGGTGTCTTCAGTTTGATCGGGGTCTGGTCAGGCAGCCCCTTTCATGGGTGCGCGGCCGAGAGCCTGCCCCGATGCATCGAAGCGGTGGATGCTGCCGCCGAGCGGCGAGATGTGAATTGTCTCACCCGGCCGGTGATGCGAGGTGCCACCTTCCCGGACGATGACCGGTTCGCCAGCGCCGATTTCGAGATAAATGTAGCTGTCGGACCCCAGCATTTCGGAATGCACCACCGTTCCCGACCATTGACCCCCACTCGCCTTGATCTCCAGATGCTCCGCTCGGATGCCGATCGTATGGGCATCGTAGGGCGCAGCCAGTGCGCCGGACAGAAAGTTCATCTTCGGCGAACCGATAAAGCCGGCGACGAAGACGGAGTTCGGGCTTTCATAGAGTTCGAGCGGCGTGCCGATCTGTTCGACCCGGCCATCCCGTAGCACGCAAATGCGATCGGCCAGTGTCATCGCCTCGACCTGGTCGTGGGTGACATAGATCATCGTCGTCTTGTGCATGCTGCGATGCAGCTTGGCGATCTCGATGCGGGTCGCAACGCGCAGCGCCGCATCGAGATTGGAGAGCGGCTCGTCGAAGAGAAAGACCTTGGGATCGCGCACGATAGCCCGGCCGATCGCCACGCGCTGGCGCTGGCCGCCGGAGAGCTGCCGCGGCAGCCGCTGCAGATAGGGCGTCAGCTGCAGCATCTCGGCTGCCGCCTCGACGCGCTTCTTGCACTGCTCCTTGTCCTTGCCGGCAAGCTGCATGCCGAAGGACATGTTCTCGAATACCGTCATATGCGGGTAAAGCGCATAGGACTGGAACACCATCGCGATGCCGCGCTTCGACGGCGTCAACTGGTTGACCACCTGGCCGTCGAAGGACAGCGTGCCCGATGAGATGTCTTCGAGCCCGGCGATCAGCCGCAGCAGCGTGGACTTGCCGCAGCCGGAGGGCCCGACAAAGACCATGAATTCGCCGGCCCGGATATCCATGCTGACGCCCTTGATCACCTCGAAGGCGCCGAAGGACTTGCGGATGTTGCGCAATTGGAGCTCTGCCATATTTTCTCCCCTTATCCTTTGACGCCGCCGGCGGTGAGCCCGGAGATGATCCGCCGCTGAAAGATCAGCACGAGAACAACCAGTGGCACGGTGACGATGATCGATGCGGCCATGATGTTGCCCCACGGAATTTCGTACTGGCTGTTTCCCGAGAGCAGCGCGATCGCGACCGGCACCGTGCGCTGGCTGTCCGATGAGGTGAAGGTCAGCGCGAACAGGAACTCGTTCCAGGCGGCGATGAACGCGAGCAGCCCCGTCGTCACCAGCGCCGGCCACATCAGCGGCATGAACACGCGGGTGATGATCACCCAGGGTGTGGCGCCATCGACGATCGCCGCTTCCTCGATCTCCACCGGCAGATCGCGCATGAAGGTGGTGAGCACCCAGACCGTGAACGGCAAGGTGAAGATCATGTAGGAAAAGATCAGCGCCAGGGGCGTGTTGAAGATGCCGACCGAGCGGATGAGTTCAAAGAGGCCGGCAAGCACCGCGATCTGCGGAAACATCGACACCGACAGGATCGTCAGAAGCAGGAGCCCGCGACCGCGGAACCGCACTCGCGCCAACGCATAGGCAGCGGTGACGGCCAGGAGCAACGACACGGCAACGACGATCGTTGCGACCAGCAGCGAATTGGCGAGATTGCGCAGGAAGCCGCTGCTGGTGACGATGCCCGCGTAGTTGTCGAAGGAGATCTCGGTCGGCCAGTAGTCGACCCGGAACAGCGCCGTCCCGGATTTAAAGCTCGTCAGCACCGCATAGTAGAACGGGAAGACGGCCATGATGATGATGGCGGCAACGAGGGCGTAGAACGCCGTGCGCTTGGCAAGGGTGGCAACCATCAGCGCTCTCCTTCGAGATTGACGCGGCCGAACCACATGTAGGCGACGGTGATCGCCGCGATGATCAGGAACAGCATCGTCGAGGCCGCGGCGCCATAGGCGAACTTGTCGAAGTCAAACAGGTTTTCGCGCGCGAGCACCGACATCGTCTTGGTCTTCGCGTTGTTGGGCGTCAGCACATAGATGAGATCGAAGATGCGCAGCGCATCGAGCATGCGGAAGATCACCGCCACCATCAGCGCCGGCCGGATCAAGGGCAACGTCAACCGCCAGAAGACCTTGAGCGGATGCACGCCATCGATCTTGGCCGCCTCATAGATATCCGACGGTACCATCTGCAGGCCGGCCAGCATCAGGAGCGCCATGAACGGCGTCGTCTTCCAGACGTCGACGATCAAAACGGCGACCATCGCGGTCTCCGGATTGGCGGTCCAGGCGACCTTCTGGCTGATGAGGCCGAGGCCGAGCAGAAGATCGTTCAGGATGCCGAACTGATCGTTGAGCATCCAGGCCCACATCTTGGCGGACACGATCGTCGGGATCGCCCAGGGAATCAGGATTGCGGCGCGCACCAGCCCGCGGCCCGGGAAATTCGCATTCAGGACCAGCGCGACGATCAGGCCGAGCACCGTCTCGATGGTGACGGAAACGGCCGAGAACTTCAGCGTGTTCCAGACGGCGTTCCACCAGGCCGGATCGGCAAGCAGGCCGTTATAGACGGTGCGCCCGCTCTTCAGCGTGATCCAGGAAAGGTAGTTCTTGAAGCCGACGAACTCGGCGCCTTCGAGGTTGGTCAGCGACGCATTGGTGAAGCTGAAATAGACTGTGCGAATGAGCGGCCAGCCGGCGACGAGTGCCAGCACCAGAAGCGTCGGTGCGAGAAAGATCCAGGCGGAGCGGATGCGCTCGGCGTTGAGATCGGAGCGGATCCGGGCCTGCTGCCCAAGGGCGGAAGGCGGGTCTGCGACGGAAATGTCGGTCATGTCTGTACTCACCCTTGCCATTCGGCGCACGGCCGAGCGGTTGATCGGAGAGAAAAGGCGGTGGCTCGGTGGAGCGAAGGGAGGCTTGACAAGCACTCCCCTCGCCCCCGGGAGGATCACCAGTTGTCGCCCTTCATCTCGGTGAGTTCGACTTCGAGCAGTTCAAGATTTTCCGCTGCCGTGCCGTTGCCGGAAAGCGAGTTGTGCACCGCGTTCCAGAACTTGGCGGAAACCTCGTTGTATTTGACCTTGGTGACGGCCGACGGGCGCGGCACCGCGCTTTCGAAGATCGGTTTCCAGGCCGGCATGAACGGCTGGGCCTTGGCGACCTCCGCATCGTCGTAGAGTGCGGCAACCGTCGGCAGGTTCGAAAGCTCGATCGCCCGGCGCTTCTGCACCTCGGCGGACGACAGGAACTTGGCGAGCGCAATCGCCGCCTCCTGGTCGTCGGAATATTTGGAGACGGCGACGTTCCAGCCGCCGAGCGTCGAAGACGGCTGGTCACCATCGGTGGCCGTCGGCAGCGGCGCGACGGCAAACTTGCCCTTCACAGCGCTGTCATCGCCATTGCCGAGCGCATAGGCATAGGGCCAGTTGCGCATGAAGACGGAATTGCCGGTCTGCCAGACCCCGCGCGATTCCTCCTCCTGATAGGCAAGCACGCCCTGCGGCGAGATCGTGCCGACCCATCCCTTGATCCGGTCGATTGCGGCGGCCGCCTTCTCGTTGTTGATCGAGATCGTGCCGTCGGGCTCGACGATCTGGCCACCGCCCGACGACTTGACCCATTCGAGTGCGTTGCAGGTCAGGCCCTCATAGGCATTGCCCTGGAAGACATAGCCCCAGAGATCGGCTTGGCCGGCGGCCCGCTCCTTCTCCTGGATTTCCTTGGCGGTCGCAGCCAGCTCGTCCCAGGTCTTCGGCGGCGTCTTGCCGTATTTTTCGAGCAGGTCCTTGCGATAGAACAGTGCCGGTGCATCGGTGAAAACCGGCAAGGCCACGAGGCGACCGTTCACCGTCTGCGAAGCGATGATCGACGGGAAGTGCTGGCCAACAACGTCCTTTGCCGCCTCCGTCAGATCGACGAACTGGTCGGCCAGTTGCGGCGCCCAGACGACATCGGTCTGGTAGACGTCGACATCCTTGTTTCCGGCGGCAAGCCACAGCCGGTACTGGCTGAACTGCTCGCTGCTCGATGGCGGCATGGTGACCAGGCTCACCTTGTGCCCGGTCTGCTTCTCGAAAATGTCCAGCTGTTCGCGAATGAAATGGACGTTCTTCCCGGTCGTGTTGGCGGCGAGCGAAAGCTCGGCGGCGCCAGCCGTCCCGGCTGCAACGATTGCGGCACAAAAACTCAGCACATTGAGCGTGGTTGTCATTGGGTCGACTCCTCCTGTTCCCCCTCCCACCGCACGAAAGCTCCTCGGCAAATTCGAAAGCGGTTTGGATAAGAAAAAGTTGGCAGAAGACGGAAAAACTGTCAATCCACACACTTAGAAAAGTCCATTTGGCGTGGATTATTACAAATAATCGTTATTTTTCAACAAAATAGCAATGGGAGAAAAAAATCGACCGCCCCTCACAGAACCCCATAAAATCAAAGGGGAACTGTATTAATTTAAAACGGTTTGGTAAAATACATACCCGGCCTGTAGAACCTAGCGTCCCCGACAAACCGATTGTTACGGGCAGCGAAGGTGTATATTTCTGGGACCGGGCTAGGCTTGAGGAAACGCATTTCGAATGAAGCTGAGGGAGTTCGCACAACAACTGGGGCTTTCGCCGACGACGGTCAGCCGGGCGCTGAGCGGTTATCCCGAAGTCAGCGAAAAGACGCGCAAGCGCGTGGCCGAAGAGGCAACCCGCCTTGGCTATCGTCCGAACATCAATGCGGTGCGGCTCGCCACCGGTCGGGCCGGCGCGATCGGCGTGGTCATGGGCCGCTCCGGCGAGTTCCATTTTTCCGAGTTCATGGGTGGCCTGGCCGAACGGCTCGGCACCGAGGATATCGACATTCTCGTCAGCCCAATGGACGACAAGAACCCCACGGGCGAAATCCAGCTCTATAGCCGGCTCGCCGTCAGCGGCCGCGTCGACGCCGTGATCGTACACTCGCCCGAACCGAACGACGAGCGCATCGCCCTCCTCCACAAGCTCGGCATGCCCTTCCTCGTGCACGGGCGCTCCGATATCGACGTGCCGCACGCCTGGCTCGACATCGACAACGAAGGCGCGATCCGCCGCGCGACCTCGCATCTCATCGATCTCGGCCATCGCCGCATCGCCATGATCAACGGCCGGCAGGGCCGCACTTTCTCGCTTCACCGCGACAAGGGGTACCGCGACGCGCTGCAGGCGCGCGGCATCGCCTTCGATCCGCGCCTCGTCGCCCATGGCAACTTTACCGACGAACTCGGCTTTCGCTTCGCGCGCTCGTTCCTGGAGCAGACGCCTCGCCCGACCGCCTTCGTTGCCGGCTCGATGATGACAGCGCTCGGCATCTACCGGGCAGCACGGTCCATGGGCCTGGAGATCGGCCGCGAGGTCTCGGTCATCGCCCATGACGACGTTTTCCCTTACCTCACGGCCGACAACATGGTTCCGTCGCTCTCGGCGACACGCTCTTCGATGCGGGCGGCGGGCGCGCGCTCGGCCGACCTCGTGCTGCAGCTTCTCTCAGGCCGGCCGACCGAAGAGGTTCACGAACTCTGGCCGGTGGAACTGATCCTCAGGGAATCGACCGCGCCACCGCAGGGCGCTTGAGGACAGGCGCTGCCGACCGCTTCAGTGGAAGGTCGACTTGGAAAAGAGATTGAGGACCACCACGCCTGCTATGATCAGCCCCAGTCCGAGGATCGCCGCCAGATCGAGCTTCTGCCCGAAGGCGAAGTAACCGACGAGCGAAATGAGCACGATGCCGAGCCCGCTCCACACCGCATAGGCGATGCCGACGGGGATGAAGCGCAGCGTGTAGGACAGGAAGAAGAAGGCGATCGCATAGCAGACCACCATCATCACCGTCGGCCCCAGCCGGGTGAAATGCTGTGCGGCCTGCATCGCCGAGGTGCCGAGCACTTCGAAGACGATGGCTGCAACCAGGACGGTATAGAGCATGGCGGGGTTCATCGGGGACTCCATTCCGGACCAGAGCAGTTCCAGGAAAAGTGCAAAGCGGTTTTCCGTCCGGAACTGCGTGATTTCAAAGACTTAGATCACTCCAGTGTTTCGATAAAACGATGAAGTTATCTATTGCGCCGAAAGCGCCTTGAGATTTTCAACCAGACCGACCCGCGCCTCCGCATCGAGGTCGTGGCTCTGCATCAGATCCGCGAGCCAGACGCCGTCGCAGGCGAAACGCGCAAGCACGCAGCCGGTCGAACCGTCCGTCTCCGCAAACTCCGCCGATCGCCGGCCGACCCAGTCGCGCCAACGGCTCTTCAGATGCGGCTCGGCAATCAGCGCGATGGTCAGCATGCGCCAGCCCGGCACGTCTGTTGCCGGATCGAGCGCGAAGCAGACATCGATATAGGCGCGGGTGAAGCGCCCCTTCGCCACCGGATCGCGCGCCATCGCCGCCTCGATCTCGCGATCGAACCGTGTCACCAGGTCGTCGAACAGCCCGTCGAGCAGCGCGAGCTTGTTCGGGAAATGGTGCAGCAGCCCGCCCTTGCTGACCCCGGCTGCCTGCGACACGGCATCGAGCGTGATGCCAGCCACGCCCTGCTCGTGCGAAAGGCGTGCGGCAACCTCCAGCAATTGCTGGCGCACCTGTTCCGGCTGTTTCTTGCGACGATGAGCTTCGGTCATGCACCCATAAAGATACCGTCTGGACGGTTTGTCAAGAGAAGTGTTGTTTGACCGCGATGAAACGCCGCAAATTCCGCGTTCTGAAAACCGTTGTCCGCCCGGTCGCGGCGCGCTAGGACCGAACGAACGAAGGACGCAGAGCATGGCGGAACCGGAAACCACGACCCTCTACGAAGCCATCGGCGGTGACCCGACGGTCCGCGCCCTGACGCGCCGTTTCTATGAGCTGATGGACACGTTGCCAGAAGCGGCGCGCTGCCGTGCCGTGCATCCGCCCGATCTTTCCGGAAGCGAAGAGAAGTTTTACGAGTACCTGACCGGCTGGCTCGGCGGGCCGCCCATCTATGTCGAAAAGCGCGGCCATCCGATGCTGCGCCGTCGCCATTTCGTCGCCGAGATCGGGCCTGAGGAACGGGACGAGTGGCTGCTTTGCTTTACCCGCGCGCTTGAGGAAACGATCGACCATCCGAAGCTCCGGCAGATCATCCTCGACCCGATCACCCGCCTCGCCCTTCACATGCAGAACAAGGAATGACCATGTCGCACAGCGGATTTCGCGCCACGACGCTATTTGTTGCCGGTTTGATGGGCCTGACCGGCGTCGTCAGCGCGGCCGCCGCTTCGCATGGCGACGACCCGAGGCTGCTTGCCGGCATTTCGGCGATGTGCCTCGCCCACGCCCCGGCGTTGGTGGCGCTCTACGCCGCCTGGCCGCACTTTCGAACGGCGGCCGTTGCCGCGCTCCTGATCGCGGCTGGCACGGCGCTGTTTTCGGCCGATCTCGCCATGCGCCATGTTGCAGGCCACGGTCTCTTCCCGATGTCCGCTCCGCTCGGCGGCACGACGATTATGGCGGGGTGGCTCGCCGTTTCGCTCGGCGCCTTCCTGCCGAAGAAGACGGCCTGACCCCAAAACAATCCGCCTCCCGGAGAGGTCCATCCGGGAGGCGAATAACACGCAAAATCAGGATCATATGTCCGCGCCGGCGCGCGGATCAGGCGCCTTCAACGGCCGAAAAACCCTCGAACTTCGGCGGACCGAGATACATCGCCCTGTTCTCGCCGGCGTTCTTGTGGGCCGCGCGAAAATTCTCCGACTTGGTCCAGGCTGAAAACGAATCCTTGTCCTTCCAGACCGAGTTCGAGACGAAGAGCGTGTAGCCCTCCTCCGGCACGCTGTCGCCGCGCAGCAGATGGAAGGAAACGAAGCCGGGCATTTCGGAAAGGCTGGAATCGCGCCCCTTCCACACCGCTTCGAAAGCCTCCTCGTGGCCGATGGCGATACGAAAACGGTTCATGGCAACAAACATCTTGGTCTCCTAGGTCCTTTCGCCGATACGGCGAAACGATCTGAATCTTTAAACGGACGCAACCCCGCACGGAAAACCGCTTCGCACTTTTCCTGGAATTGCTTCCTAGCTTACGCATTTCCGGACGGAAAACCGCTTCGCACTTTTCCTGGAATTGCTAGGCACTTTCCTTCTTGAGGGCGGCATCGCTTGTGGCCCGTGGAAAGGCGAGGATAGTTCCTTCCTTCGGCTCCGCAAGCCCGAACGGGTCGCGCACCGGCGGGCGCGCCTGCCAGGTGGGGAACTCGGCGACGTTGGTATTCTCTTCCACCATCCGCGCCCGTCGCGTCAGGATCTCGTAGAGCTCGGGCACCAGGCCGTCGCCCTGCTGGGCCGCCAGCTTGTGCAAGCCGATCATCATGGCGAGGTCGGGACGTTCTTCGTTCATTGCAAATTCTCGTCTTGTCTTTCAGAGGATTAGCGCTCGTTGCGGCTGGTGGTCAGGTCCTGGAGCGCGCGTTCCAGGCTCGACTTCGAGCCGTTGCGCAGCGGCACGAAGGCCTTGCCCCACTTCTTGCAGCCGGTCTTCACGCGAAGACATGCGTCATGGCTGATGCAGTCGATCGGGCAGAAGACGCAATCGACAGACGGCAGCACGCGGTCGATACGCGAAACGGCCTCACGCAGGCCACCGTCGTGGTGCAACAACTCGGCGCCGAAGGAGCTGGCGATTTCGCGCAAGTGCGCCACCTGGCAATCACGGCCACCGACATACAGGAAGCTGCGCCCTTCGAGCGTCGCCTTGCCGGCCTCCTGGCGGGCCTCGACCGGTTCCGAACCCGAGCGACCCTTGCCGTTCTTCGCCGCATTCTGGTGACGCTTGCCGCGCATGCAATCTTCTCCGTCTGGTCGCGCAACAAGGGCCTTCGTCAGGCAGCCGGTCGCATCGGGATATCCTCTCGACACACACCCTTCGGCTGCGTGACGAGGGCAACCTATTAAACTTGATAAACAGAGTAAAGTATAAACAGGAGTTTTCTAATCATATTTTTTCTTGCAGCTTCTGCGCGAATCCCACCAGCAAGGGGAGAAGGTCAGCGGACGGTCGCAACCATCGGCACGATGAAGGATTCGGAGCTTGGCGCTCCGGCCGGAAACGCCGGGAATGGCGCAGCGCGGCGAACCGCATCGATGGCGGCCTCGTCGATCGCCGGCGAGCCGGAACTGCCCGCGAGGCTGACACGCGTCAGGTTTCCATTCGACGTCAAGGTGAAACGAACGGTCGCCGTGCCGGATACGCCGTCGCGTCTTGCAGCCGACGGAACCTTGAACCGGCGTGTGATCCGCTTGCGGATCTTGCCGCCATAGTTCTCCATGTTGGCGTTGCCGACCTCGGACGCGCGGCTGTTGCCATTCGCAGCGGACGAACTGCCATTCTCCTGGCCGTCCTGCTTGCCCTTGACCTGATTTTGCGCCTGCTCGCCCTGATCGCCCGCCTTCTTGCGGGTGACCTTCTTCTTTTTCACCGGCTCCTTCTTCGGCTCCGGCTTTTCGACCTTTTCCTTCTTCGGCTCCTCGGGCTTTTCTTCCGGCACGACAGTCTCGACCGGCGCGACGCTCGCCGTCACCACAGCCTCGGCGACTTGCAGGGTAGGCATTTCCTCGGCCGGCAGGATCACGTCTGCCTCCGTCGCCGTCAGGTCGTGGGGTTGCTCTGCAGCGATCTCCTGCGTGGGGGCAACATCCTCGACCGGCTGGATCTCGGCGGGCTGAACCTCCTCGGGCAGATCTTCCGTGGGCTCGACGATTTCGGACACTTCACCCGACTGAAGCGTTTCCTCGAATGCATCGCCGAGAAGCGCCACTTCGACGCTTTCGCCACCCTGGATCAGATCCAGTTGCGTCTCGGGCGGGCTGCTACCAAACAGCGTCGCGAGCACGACGCCGTGGGTTGCAAGCGATAAGACGGCGGCCCCGCTCCAGATGACGATACGCTTCATTTCAGCCTTACCTTCGTCGCACCAGGGCGACGCAAACCTCATGCTCGGATTGCCGGACGCGCTAAGCCCCAGTCCCGCTCACCCCTTGAGTTCGACCGCCGACTTAGAGCCGGTCTTGATCCCGCTCATGCAGGCGCCCGGCTGAACCCCGTCGCCGACACAGGCCGGCGCGTCGTTGATCAGCAGGCTCTTCACCGCATCGCAGTTGGTGCCGGGCAGATCGAACTGGCGAACCTTGGTCTTGCCGGCGGGAAGGTCGCGGAAATCGAGCACGGCCATGCGTTCGACCAGCCCCTTCTGGTCGAAAATGACGAACTCGAAGGAAACCTTGCTCAACGACTGCGCGAATTCGTTGCCGGCAACGAAGGTGAGCTTGCAGCCCTTCTGGGACGGCGCCACCTCGTTGAGCTCGATGGTCAGCCCCCCAGCCGCTGCGGTCTCCTGCGCCTTGGCAGCGGTTGCGGCAACGAGAGCCGCAAGAGCAACGGAAACAATCGGAAGGCTGGGAAACTTCATGACGACACCACTCCAAAGGATCGAGCACACCACCGAACGCCGGCCGCACGCCCTTGTCCACAACCCGGCAGCAACTAACTTGAGTTTATAAGTCCGGTATTGCGTCCATAAATAAATATGAGTAATGAAGTCAAGATAGTAATCGAATTGCACGGCGGGAAATGCGGGGAAATCAGCGCGGCCTGCCCACTCGAAACGGCCGAAACACAGTGACCAACGACAACAATCTCGCACGCCCCTCGGAGCCTCCGGTGCTGACCGGACGGGCGCAACGGATCATCGAAAGTCGCGAGCTCTTCGGCACCGAAAACGAGATTCTCATTTCCCACGACGGCGCGATCTACCGCATGAAGATCACCCGCCAAGGCAAGCTGATCCTGAACAAATAGGCAGATGAAAATGACCGAGAGCCTTCGCCCCACTCCCGTTGAAATCCGCGCCTACCGCGCTGAAAACCCGAAGTTGCGCGAGCGTGATATCGCAGCCCAGCTCGGCGTTTCCGAAGCCGCGCTGGTCGCTGCCGAATGTGGGCTGACCGCCGTTCGTATCGATGCCGACGCCAACCGCTTCCTGTCGCGCGTCGAAGAGCTCGGTGAAGTCATGGCGCTGACCCGCAACGAAAGCGCCGTCCACGAAAAGATCGGCGTCTACGAGAAGATCACCACCGGCGAGATGGCGAGCATCGTACTTGGCGAACAGATCGACCTTCGTGTTTTCCCGAGCGCCTGGGCACACGCCTTCGCCGTGACGAAGACGGACGACAAGGGCGAAGTCCGCAAGAGCCTGCAGTTCTTCGACAAGTGGGGCAACGCCGTGCACAAGGTACATCTGCGCGCCGCATCGAACGACGCAGCCTACGAAAAGCTCGTCGCGGATTTCCGCCTCGACGATCAGACGCAAGAGTTTGTCGCCGACACCAGCGTTCAGCCGACCGACGACAAGCCGGAAACCGTCGTGGACGTCGTCGAGCTGCGTGAGCGCTGGACGAAGATGACGGACACCCATCAGTTCCACGGCATGTTGCGCAAGCTGAAGATCGGCCGCCGCCAGGCGCTGAGCAACATCGGCGACGATTTCGCCTGGCAGCTCGACCCGCAGAGCGTCGAAGCAATGATGCGGGCAAGCGCCGAAGTCGAACTGCCGATCATGTGCTTCGTCGGCAACCGCGGCATGATCCAGATCCATTCCGGCCCGATCGCCAAGATCGCGACGATGGGCCCCTGGCTCAACGTCATGGATCCAACCTTCCACCTGCATCTGCGCACCGACCACATTGCCGAGCTCTGGGCCGTGCGCAAGCCGACAGCCGACGGCCATGTCACCTCGATCGAGGCGCTCGACGCCAAGGGCGAAATGATCATCCAGTTCTTCGGCAAGCGCAAAGAGGGCCTGGCGGAACGTCCCGAATGGCGCTCGATCGCCGAAGGCCTGCCGCGCCTCGATACGACGGTTGCCGCCTGAGCGAGAGAATAGGATACGCAAGATGATCAACGGTCTCGACTTCCGTCGCCTTCGCCGCTCGGGGCTGGCGCTCGGCGCCTTCGCCCTTTCGGCGACCTTCCTGCTGCCGGCAGTGGCACCCGATGCCCCCGCCTTCATCCGGACGGCCATGGCCGAGGACACGCAGAAGGCCGACGTCTCGCGCGTCGTTTCGGTCGGCGGCGCCGTCACCGAGATCATCTATGCGCTCGGCGAAGAAGGCCGTCTCGTCGGGCGTGATTCCACCAGCACCTATCCGGAAGCAGCAAAGACGCTTCCGGATGTCGGTTATATGCGCCAGCTCGCGCCCGAAGGCATCATTGCGGTCAATCCGAGCGCCATCGTCGCAGTCGAAGGCAGCGGCCCGCCGGAGGCGCTGGCGGTGCTGAAGGAGGCCAACATCGCCTTCACCAGCGTGCCCGAGACCTTCGACAAGGCCGGCATTCCCACCAAGATCCGCGCCGTTGGCGCTTTTCTCGGCGTCGAGGACAAGGCCGAAACGCTCGCCAAGAGCGTCGAAGCCGACCTCGATGCAGCCGTGGCGGAGGGTGCCGCGCGCGCCGACGCTGAGCGCAAGCGCGTGCTGTTCATCCTGAGCACCCAGGGCGGCAAGGTCATGGCCTCCGGTCAGGGTACCGCCGCCAACGGCATCATCGAACTCGCCGGCGCGGTGAACGCCGTCGGCACCTTCCCCGGTTACAAGGCACTCACCGACGAAGCGATCGTCGAAGCCAAGCCCGACGTCATCCTGATGATGGATCGCGGTGGCGAACACGCCGCCAAGGCGGAAGAACTCTTCGCCATGCCGGCATTGAGCCTGACCCCTGCTGCCCAGAACAAGGCGCTGGTGCGCATGGACGGCCTGCACCTGCTCGGCTTCGGCCCGCGCACAGCAAGCGCCGTTCGCGAACTGAATGCCGCCATCTACGGGAAGAAGGCCAATGCCTCGCAGTGAGGCATTGGGCCGCGGCATGCGCCTGACCGGATTGGCCGCCGACATCCGCAACGAATGGCGTGCCGGCAACCGCTCGCGGCTGGCCCGGCTTCTCGTCGTCGCCCTCGTGGTAATCGCCATCGCCACCTTCGTCGGCTCGATCATGACCGGCGCGGCCGACGCGTCGCTCGCCAATGTCTGGCGCTGGCTGATCGGCGAGGCCGACCAGGCCCTGAGCATTCGCGACCGCATCATCATTCTCGATATCCGGCTCCCTCGCGCCGTGCTCGGCATGCTCGTTGGCGCGTCGCTTGCGGTTTCCGGCGTGGTCATGCAGGGGCTCTTCCGCAATCCCCTGGCCGATCCCGGCCTCGTCGGCGTTTCCTCGGGCGCGAGTCTTGGCGCCGTGCTGCTGATCGTGCTTGGAACCGCCACCTTCGGGCCACTATTTGCCCTGTTCGGTTTCTATGCGCTGCCGGTCGCTGCCTTCTTCGGCGGCCTCGTCACGACGCTTTTGCTCTACCGCATTGCCACGCGCGGCGGGCGGACCTCGATCGCCACCCTGCTTCTGGCCGGCATCGCGCTTGGCGCGCTGACCGGCGCCGTCACGGGCGTGCTCGTCTTCATGGCCGACGACAAGCAATTGCGCGACCTCACCTTCTGGGGCCTCGGCTCACTTGCCGGCGCCAACTGGACGAAGATCCTGGCCGCGGCGCCGATCATTCTGCTTTCGCTCGCCGTCACCCCTTTTCTCGCCCGCGGCCTCAATGCGATCACGCTCGGCGAGGCGGCAGCCTTCCACATGGGCATTCCCGTCCAGCGGCTGAAGAACGTCGCGATCGTCAGCGTTGCTGCGGCGACCGGCGCGTCGGTTGCCGTCAGCGGCGGCATCGGCTTCGTCGGCATCGTCGTGCCGCATCTGCTGCGCCTTGTCATCGGCCCCGATCACCGCTACCTGCTGCCGGCCTCGGCTCTGCTCGGCGGCACGCTGTTGATCCTTGCCGACATGATCGCCCGCACCATCGTTTCCCCGGCGGAACTGCCGATCGGCATCGTCACCGCTTTTATCGGCGCACCGTTCTTCCTCTGGATCCTGCTGCGCGGCCGTTCGAACATGGGATTGTGAGCGAAGCCATGATCAACGTTTCCAATCTCTCCGTCCGCCTCGGCGGGCGACCGGTCATCCACGGCGTTTCGCTCGAGGCCCGACCCGGCGCGCTGACGGCGATCGTCGGCCCGAACGGCTGCGGCAAGACCACGACGCTGAAGGCCATTTCCGGAGAGCTTGCACCAGCAGGCGGGACGATCCGCATCAACGGCCGCGACCTGCGCGGCCTGAAGCCCTGGGAACTCGCGTCGATGCGCGGCGTGCTGCCGCAATCGACCGTCATCTCCTTCCCGTTCACGGTGCGAGAAGTGGTTCGGCTCGGGCTTGCCGCCGGCGCAAACGCCGACGCCGCCCTGCACGACCGGATCGCGGCGGAAGCGCTCGAAGCGGTCGATCTCGGCGGCTTTGCCGGGCGTTTCTATCAGGAGCTGTCCGGCGGCGAGCAGCAGCGCGTGCAGCTTGCCCGCGTGCTTTGCCAGATCTCAGAACCCGTTACCGATGGCCAACCGCGTTACCTTCTGCTCGACGAGCCCGTCTCCAGCCTCGATATCCGCCACCAGCTGGGCATCATGCAGCTCGCGCGCAACTTTTGCGAACGCGGCGGCGGTGTCGTCGCCGTCATGCACGACCTCAATCTGACCGCCATGTTCGCCGACCACATGGTGATGATGAAGGCCGGCAAGGTCCGCGCCAGCGGCGCGCCGGCCGAGGTACTGACGGACGAGACGATGGAAGCGGTCTTCGGCTGCCGCATGCGGGTGGGCGTGGCTCCGCCGGCGCCCGTGCCCTTCGTGCTGCCGCAAACCGCATCGCTCTGACGCCAGCGCACGTCCTCATTCTTCCGAGAGCCAACACCAAGATTTATCGAAACAATTTCCGCACTTGCGCGTTGTTCTCCCGAAGCGCCGGCGTGGGCCTGCAGTTGTGCCCGCCGGTTTGATCAGGAAGCGCCGACCGTTCGCGGCCGGCGCATGTGTGAAAGGGAGTATTCGTCATGGCGTCAGGCCTCTTCTCCGGTTCGAGCTCGCGTTCGACAAAAAGCAACGGCAAGCTCGCCGACATCTCCATCGAGGAACAACTGGGCGAATTGCGCAATGATGTGGCGACGCTTGTCGCCCTCTTGGCCGATCGCGGATCGACGGCTTCGCAGCAGGCGCGCAGCAAGGCACAGGATGCCCGCGAACAGGCTGAAGCGGGCCTCAGCGAACTGTTGGCAAGCGGTGAAGATCTGCTGGCCGAGCTTCGTGATCGCTACGCCGGCACGGAAAAGCAGGTTCGGCACGCCGTGCGCGAACATCCCGTCGCAACCCTCGGCGCCGCCGCCCTGATCGGTCTGGCCATAGCCGCGCTTCTTCGTCGCTGAAGAAGATGCAAGCCGTTGAGGCGGATGGGTTGCACCCATCCGCTGAGATCGAGGGGAAGATGATCGAGGGCAATTCATGGGACCATTGACGGCAGCCCTGACCGCGCTCATGAGCGCCGATATCGGCGCGGCCACTGCGCGCGTGAAACGCAACGCGATCTTGTGGGGCATTATAGGATTGCTGCTTGCCACGGCCTATGTCTTCGGCCTCGCAGCCGCGTTCCTGTATCTCAGCGCACTTTACAGTCCGGTCGCAGCCTCCGCCGCGATCGCGATCGCGTTTTTCGTGACCGCGCTGGTGCTGTTCGGCATCATGGCGATGCTGCAAGGACGCGACCGCCGCCTGGCCGAGGAGCGTCGCCGCCGCAGACAGATGCAAACAAACCTGACACTGCTTGCCGCGGCGGGCATCCTGCGCAAACAGCCGCTGCTTGCGGTCGCCACCGCTCTAGCGATCGGGGCACTCGTGGGAACTGGCAAACGGCGCGAGCGGCGACGGACGACTGACGATTAAGCACGGGCTTCCCAACCCGGTGCGGGCCTTTCCCTCCGAACGTTGGTGTCTGGCAGGAGAGCCTTGCGCGCTTGCGCCTTTCGGCCGTCCCGATTGCGATCAACGCCTTAAAGCGGCAGGCGAATGAGCGCAGTGACGCCTGCCGGCAGATATTCCACCTTGACCGAGCTGCCCAAGACCTTGTCGAGGCTCCGCTCGATCAGGATCGAGCCGAAGCCGCGCCGTTTTGGCTCGCGCACCGGCGGCCCGCCGACTTCGGTCCAGGTGAGATGCAGAACGTTGTCGCCATCCTCGATCATGTTGCGCGCCGTCAGAACCACCTTCCCCTTCGGCACCGACAGCGACCCATATTTGACGGCGTTGGTGGCAAGCTCGTGCAGAACCAGACCGAGGCCGACCGCCTGGTCAGGCCCGAGCGATATCTCGTCCTTGTGGATCTCGATCTGCTCGGCATAGCAGTTGACATGCGGCAGCAACTGCTTGGCGATGAGGGCGGCGAGCCGGATGGTGCCCCATTCGTGATCGGAAAGCAGGCCGTGCGCTTCGGAGATCGCCTGCAATCTCCCGGCAAAGGCGGTCATGAATTCCGCCGGATCGCTGGTCTGGCGCAAGGTCTGACGGGCCAGTGACTGCAGCATCGCGAGCGTGTTCTTGACCCGGTGGTTGAGCTCCTTCAGCAACAGCCGCGTGCGCTGTACCGACGCCTGCTGGTCGGTGACATCGATCGTGACGCCGATGAACGTCAACGGATTGCCCTTGCTGTCGCGATCATGCACGCGGCCGCGCCCGAGCAGCCAGCGGCCGGTGTCGCCGACGCGGAACATGCCGTCGTACTCGTCGTCGGCCTTCATCGCCTGGCGTAACTTGGAAAAAGTCGCGCCGCGATCGTCGATATGGATCGCTCCGAAGATCTCGCGGGCGCCGACGAAGCTGTCGGCCGGCAGTCCGAACATGCGTTTCATCGCGCTGTTACCGGCAATGACCCCGGAGCGGATATCCCACAACCAACTGCCGATGTTCGCTGCTTCGAGCGCCATTGCGTGGCGCTGCTCCTCGCGTGACAGCGCCGCCTCTTTCAGCGCGCGCCGGCGCGCTTCGTCCTTGATCTTGAAGAGGGAAGCGGCCAGCCCGGCGAGCCGGCTCAGCTGGTCCATCAGCGCCTGTGGCACGTCGGCGCGCGGCTTGTCATCGAGAACGCAGACCGTGCCGACGGCCTGCCCGTCGAGCATGATCGGCGCGCCGGCATAAAATCGCAGGAACGGCGGCCCTACGACCCGCGAACGTCGCATGAACCGCGGATCAGTCGACGCGTCGAGCACGACGAGACTGGCGTCGGCTTCGGCCGCCACTTGCACGCAGAAGGACTCCTCCGACGACGCCCGGCTCTCCGTGGTTCCGACGGCCGCTTTGAACCATTGCCATTCGCGGTCGATCAAGGTCACCAGCGCAATCGGCGCGTCGAACAGGCCGGCCGCAATTTCAACGATGCCGTCGAAGTCCCGATCCGGCACCGCCATGTCGGGCACGGTCGCGTGCAAGACGCTCAGACGTTCAGGCGCGTCGAGCAGCGTCATGACGGGCGGGTCTGTCCTTTCAGTCCTCATGCGCATTCGGTCTCAATTCCCAATCTGAGCGGCTTGGGGAGCCCTTGCAGGCTGCACCCGCATCTCGCTCGGTTCTGGGCATATCGACCCAAAATCGTCATGATTTGCGCTCTGCCTCCACCACCCGCCTGCCCCCTCGGGCACAGGCGTCAGTGAAAGCAGGACACCGCCGCTTTTGCAACGGTGTCCGGCTCGAAACTTTCCTCAGGAAACAAAGGCGCGCGACGTGATCGGGGCCGACGTCTCGTCGGGGCCGTAGTCGTTTTCGCCCTTCACCTGAAGAATGTCCTGCAAGCGCTGGCGCGCGCGGTTGACACGGCTCTTGATCGTTCCGAGCGCGCAGCCGCAGATCGTGGCCGCTTCCTCGTAGGAAAAGCCGGAAGCGCCCACGAGGATGATCGCTTCACGCTGGTCGGGCGGCAACATCTCCAGCGCCTTGCGGAAATCCTGCAGGTCCAGCGAGCCGTATTGTTCAGGATGATGGGCGAGAGACTCGGTGAAATGTCCGTCGCTGTCCTGAACTTCGCGTCCGCGCTTCCGCATCTGGCTGTAGAGTTCGTTGCGCAGGATGGTGAAGAGCCAGGCCTTCATGTTGGTGCCCATCTCGAAGTGGTCCTGCTTCGCCCAGGCCTTCATGATCGTGTCCTGAACCAGGTCGTCGGCACGGTCGTGACGTCCGATCAGCGACATGGCGAAGGCACGCAGACTCGGCAACGCGGCCAGCATCTCACGCTTGAAATCATTCTTTTCGGATGACATTCCGGTACTTACTCCCTGCCCTGCAGCGCCGATTGCTGCTCGGCCGCGTCGAGTTTTTCCAGAAGATCGAGAAAACGCGCGGGTATCGCCTCTTCCTGCACGGACTGATAGAGCGCCTTCAGCTTCGCTGCAATTTGCGCATTTGGATCTTCTGTCCATAAGGTCGTGCCGGTGGTCCGCCCTGCCCCTGTTTTATGTTTCATTTTCAAACTGTCGCCTTCAAGTGTCGAAATCGCCAAAACTGTCCATAGCCGCCATAACGCTGTTGAAAATTGAAATGTTCCCTCGCGGAACCTTTTTTTACGCGGAGCGTTCTCGCAACGTCACCGTAAAACGATTTTCGAGGGAGTTCCTCTATGACTTTGTCCACGCGGATCGCACCGCTCCTGCCGTATCTGCGCCGCTACTCACGCGCGCTAACCGGCTCGCAGACATCAGGCGACGCCTATGTTGCCGCCGTTCTCGAAGCGCTGATCGCCGACACGTCGATTTTCCCCGAAGCAAGCAATGATCGCGTTGGCCTGTTCCGCCTGTTCACCTCGCTCTTCGGCTCGTCGTCCGTGCTCGTGCCTGAACCAGTTTCTCCGTTTGCCTGGGAGCAGCGCGCGTCGATCAATCTCGCAACCGTCTCGCCGCTTGCCCGCCAGGCATTCCTTCTGGTCTCGGTCGAAGGCTTCCGGCCGGAGGAAGCGGCCGAAGTTCTCGATGTCAGCATCGACAAGGTCGGTGGCCTGCTCGATCGCGCCTCGCAGGAAATCTCGCGCCAGGTCGCGACCGATATCATGATCATCGAGGACGAACCGCTGATCGCCATCGATATCGAGCAGATGGTCGAGAGCCTTGGCCATCGCGTCACCGGGATCGCCCGCACGCGCGACGAAGCGATCGCGCTCTACAAGAAGACACGGCCGAGCATGGTGCTTGCCGATATCCAGCTTGCCGATGGCAGCTCCGGCATCGACGCGGTCAACGACATCCTGAAGACGAGCGCCATTCCGGTGATCTTCATCACCGCCTTCCCGGAGCGGCTCCTGACCGGCGAACGGCCGGAACCGACCTTCCTGGTCACCAAGCCGTTCAACCCGGACATGGTCAAGGCGCTGATCAGCCAGGCTTTGTTCTTCAACGAATCCACCAAGGCGGCGGCCTGAGCGCGACTGCATGTTCCCCTCGACTGTAAGCGGTCGAGGGGGCATGCGCCGATCCAGATCTTGCAGCGGCCCGCGTCTTACGGCGCGTAGGCCGCTGCAGGTCGTTTCGGGAGTTGTTTGGCAAGATTGCCGGAACGTCCCGACGAGAACTCTCTGAGCTGACATCAGCAATTTCGTCACTGGACCTGCGCATTCACCGGCGGCTTCTGCCAATCTGCGCGTACCACCACACTTGGCCAGGTTTCTCGCAAAGGAAGCCCCCTGAAAACACAACAGCCAGTGCCGAGGGAAGGCACTGGCTGGTATGTGCAACTCACTCGGGGAGTGTGAGTTGTAGGCCGGCGGTCTGCCTCCGGCGCCGCATTGGGGGCTATGCGCGCCACCGTCCGGTCAACAACAGAATGCGCGACACGGAAAAAGGTTCCATGACCCCGCAACAACCTTTTCGGCAGCAGCCGTCACGCCATCTTGTCGAGCTCGTCACGGTGGCGATAGAGCGCCAGGAAGCGGCGATAGTCGCGATCATAGGCGTCGCGAACCGCCGTGTTCGGCAGGCGCTCGTGCCCACCTGACGCCATTTCGGCGCCGGCCGCGGCGAGATCCGCGTGCATGCCGCCGGCAACCGCTGCCGCCATTGCCGTTCCGAGCAGGACGGCATCCGGCGCTTCCGGCGCCACAACCCGGCAGCCGGTAACGTCACAATAGAGTTCCATGAGCAGCGCATTGCGCACGTGGCCACCGGTGACGTGCAGTGTGTCGAGTTGGTAGCCGACCTCGCGCATCATCTCCAGGATATGGCGGATGCCGAGCGCGATCGCGACGCAGGTGCGCCAGTAGAGCCGGCAGAGCGCGTCGAAGGAGGAATCAAGCGGCAGGCCGCTGATGACGCCGAGGCCATGCGGATCGGCGAGCGGCGAGCGGTTGCCGTGGAAATCCGGCAAGACATGCAGGCGATCGGCAAAGGCCGCGCCCTGCTCGGCGCGCAGTTCCTGCACCCGGGCGATGATCCGGCCATGGGTTTCAGCGGTCGGTTCGAGACCGCCGCCATGGAGCCGCACGATATGGTCGAGCAGCGCGCCGGTCGCCGATTGCCCGCCCTCGATCAACCAGGCGCCGGGCAGCACCGCCTCGTAATAGGGGCCCCACATGCCGAAACCCGGCTTCATGTCCTTGGAAAAGGCGACGATGCAGCTCGACGTGCCGGCAATCAGGGCCAGCTGTTTTTCGAGCTTCTCCGGCTTGCCGATGAAGCCGCCGACGACGCCGAGCGCGCCGGCATAGGCATCGATCATGCCGGGGGCTACCTGGCAGGCCTCGTCGAGGCCAAGCTCGGCGGCGGCCGCAGCGCTCAGACGGCCGACGGAGCTTCCGATCGGCAGGGTCTCTTCCGGCAGCCCGCCGTGCTCAATGAGATCCTCGAGCCCGATCTTTGCGAGATAGTCCGGCTGCCAGCCGCGCTTCTCATGCGCCAGGTAATTCCACTTGGCCGTCAGCGTGCAGCGCGAACGCGCAGCACTGCCGGTCGCCCGCCAGGAAAGATAGTCGGCAAGATCGAAGAAGAAGCCGGCCTTCTGCCATTGCTGCGGCAGATTGCGCTTCAGCCACATGAGCTTCGGCATTTCCATTTCCGGCGACATCACGCGGCCGGAGAAGTCGAGCACCGGATGGCCGGTCGCCGTGCAAAAATCCGCCTCGGCGAGCGCCCGGTGATCGAGCCAGACGATCGTGTCCCAGCGCGCCTCACCCTTGCGATTGACCGAAAGCGGCTTGCCCTCGCGGTCGCGCACCACCAGCGAGCAGGTGGCATCGAAGCCGATCGCTCCAATATCCTCCGCAGCGATCCCGGCCTTTTCCTTCGCCGCTTTGACGGCGCCGCAGACGGCGCGCCAGATATCTTCGGAATCGTGCTCGGCGTGGTTTTCTTCCGGCCGGTTCATGGCGATCGGCAGGTCGGCACGCGCAAGCAACCTGCCCTTGCCGTCAAAAATACCGGCGCGCGCACTGCCGGTACCGACATCGACCGCAACGACGAATTCACGCATCAAAGAAAGTCCCCGCCCCCAAGATCACGATGATTTAGGATCTGCCCGACCCAATCACAACCGCGATCGATTGTCATGAAGGAGAGCGGACGTGCGGGCGGAAAACCGCACACATGTTCCTCGTCCCGCTCCCGTTTCGTCCCTGCTGCTATCGGCCGACAAACTGTAGCAATTCGCCCATGTCGTCAAACAGCGCGTCGGGACTGAGAGCGGCAAGACTCTGCCGGTGCTTGTCGGTGCGCGCGTGGCTGCCGCCGGCAAAGGCAAAGACCCGCATGCCCGCCGCCTTCGCCGCTTCGATGCCGGCCGGACTGTCCTCGACGACGACGCAGTCGTGGGGAACGAAGCCCATCTGGCGGCTCGCGTGGAGAAAGAGATCCGGTGCCGGCTTGCCGTGTTTCACCATGGTGGCGGAGAAGATGTTGGGCTCGAAGAGGTCGATGAGCCCCGTGACGGTCAGCGACAGGCGGATGCGCTCGGGCTGGCTGGAAGAGGCGACGCAACAGGCGCCCTTCAGGCCTTCAACGGCGCCCCGGATGCCGGCGATCGGCTGGAGTTCGGTGCGGAAACGGTCGTAAAGCCGGAGGCGCATGCCTTCGAGAAACGCATCGTCGGTGGCAAGCCCGTATTCGTCGTGCAGGATCGCCGACATGCTCTTGAGGCTGCGTCCGAGAAAGCGTTCGGTCGCCTCCTCGGTGGTCATCGAGACGCCGGCGGCCGAGAGCACGTCCACCAGCACCTCCAGCGAGATCGGCTCGCTGTCGACGAGTACCCCGTCGCAGTCGAAGATCACCAGCCCGGACGCCGCATCCGCCATCGCATTTTATCCCTCAAGCTTGCCGTCCAGATAAAGCTGGAGCGTAGCGCGCGTACCCTTTTCCCAGAGGGTTTTCAATGCATCGGCGAAACGACGTCGGAAGAGATCGGAGCGAGCAACGTCGCCGAAGATGTCGCCGAGCGCCAGGAAGGCCATGGGGTCGTCCTTGGCGGCAAGCGCTGCCTTGTTCAGCCGGTCGGCGCTCTGGTCGTTGAAGGCGATCGTCTTGCCGCTGTCCGACGTGCCGGCAAAGTATCGGCACCAGAGCGCTGAAACGAGCGACAGCCCGACGACATCCTCGCCGCGCGCCAGCCGATCGGCCGTCGAAGGCAGGATGAACTTCGGCTGCCGGTTGGAGCCGTCCTGGGCCAGCCGCGGGATCGTGTCGCCGATCTTCGGATTGGAAAAGCGCGTCTCGATCAGCTTGTAATAGTCGCAGAGATCGGTGTTCGGCACCGGCGGAATGACCGGGATGATCTCGTCATGCTCCAGCTTGGCAAGGAAGGCGCGGATCAGCGGCTCCTCCATCGCCTCGTGGACAAAATGAATGTCGAGCAAGGCGGCGGGATAGGCGATCGCCGCATGGCCGCCATTGAGAATGCGGATCTTCATGTGCTCATAGGGCGCCACGTCAGGCACGAACTGGACGCCGACCTTCTCCAGGGCCGGGCGACCGAGTGGGAAGTGATCTTCGAGCACCCACTGCTTGAATTCCTCGCAGAACACCGGCCAGGCATCCTCGATGCCGTAGTCGTCGGCGACGATGCCGATCTCGCGCGCACCGGTTGCCGGCGTGATCCGGTCGACCATGCCGTTCGGGAAGGCGACATTGGCGTCGATCCAGTCGGCAAAGGCGGGATCATGGAGACGGGACAGCCCCGAAACCGCCGCATGGGTAACCTCGCCGTTGCCCGGGATGTTGTCGCAGGACATCACGGTGAACGGCGGCACGTTTTTGCCGCGGCGCGCCTTCAGCCCGGCAACGATCAGCCCGAACACCGTCTTCGGAGCCGCCGGGTTCTGCGCATCGGCAACGATATCGGGGTGGGTCGGATTGAACACACCCGAGGCCGGATCGATGAAATAGCCGCCTTCAGTGATGGTCAGCGAGACTATGCGGATCGAGGGATCAGCGAGCCTGGCAACGATCCCGGCGACGTCGCCCGGTTCCAGATAGTCGATCATTGCGCCGGTGACATGGGCGCCTGTGCGGTTGTTGTCCTGCTCGACGACGGTCGTCAGGAAATCCTGCGCCGCGAGCTTGGCCCGCATCGTTGCGTCGGAGGGAAGGACGCCGGCACCGATGATCGCCCAGTCCCTGTCGTGACCGGCGTTGAAAAGATCATCGAGATAGACGGCCTGGTGCGCCCGGTGGAAGTTGCCGACGCCGAAATGCACGATGCCCGCCGTCAGTTGCGACCGATCGTAGGCAGGCACGCCGGCTTTGGCCTTGATCGTGTCGAGGGCGGCAATTGAGAGTTTGGTCGTCATGATCCCGTATCCTTTCGAGGCTTCACCGACTGGCGCCGGTTCAGCTCATCCAATTGCCGCCATCGACGTTGTAGGTCTGCGAGACGACGTAGTCGCTCTCGGCTGACGCGAGGAAGATCGCCATGCCCGTCAGGTCCTCTGCCGTTCCCATCCGGCCGAAGGGCACCTCGGCGCCAACGAGCTTCTTCTTTTCGCCGCGCGGGCGGTTCTCGTATTTGGCAAACAGCGCATCGACGCCGTCCCAGTGTTCGCCATCGACCACGCCGGGCGCGATCGCGTTGACGTTGATGCCGTGCTTGATGAGGCCGAGGCCGGCCGACTGGGTGAGACTGATGACCGCCGCCTTGGTGGCGCAATAGACGGCGACCAGCGCCTCGCCGCGCCTGCCTGCCTGGCTTGCCATGTTGATGATCTTGCCGCCCCTGCCCTGATCGATCATCTGCCTGGCTGCGGCCTGCATCGTGAACAGCGTGCCCGATACGTTGATCGCAAACAGCCGGTCGTAGCTCTGACGGCTGATCTCGACGATCGGCGCAAGGTCGAAGAGCGCGGCATTGTTGACGAGAATGTCGAGCCCACCCGCCTGCCGGACGACGGCGGCGATCGCCTCGTCGATCGACGCCTGTTGGGTCACGTCCATCTCCACCGCATAGGCGCCGGCGCCGATCTCGGACGCTGTCTCACGCGCCCGCTCGATGTTGATGTCGGCGATCGCGACCGTGGCGCCCTCGCGGATATAGGCCTCCGCGAAGGCACGACCGATCCCTCGCGCAGATCCGGTGATCAGCGCGCTCTTCCCGTCGAGCCTCTTCATCGAACCGCCAGCCCCTTTTCGTCGAACCTGTGGACGCGCTGCGGATCGGGCGTCAGGAAGACCCGGTCACCATGGGTCACGGCGAAATCGCCGCTGACCCGCGCCGTCACCGTGCCGACATTGTCGACATTGACGTGCAGGAAGGTGTCGGAGCCGAGATGCTCGGCGACACCGACCGTGCCCTGCCAGGTTCCGCTTTCCTTCGAAAGCGCCAGATGTTCAGGCCGAATGCCCATCGTGTGCGCCTGATAGGCGGAAGCCGCCGCACCGCTGACGATGTTCATGCGCGGCGAGCCGATGAAGCCGGCGACGAACAGGTTGTCCGGCTTGTGGTAGAGGTCGAGGGGCGAGCCGACCTGCTCGATGCGACCACGATTGAGCACCACGATCTTGTCGGCCATGGTCATCGCCTCCACCTGGTCGTGGGTGACGTAGATCATCGTCGTCTTCAGGTCCTGGTGCAGTTGGCTGATTTCAAGCCGCATGTTGACGCGCAGCGCCGCGTCGAGGTTCGACAGCGGCTCGTCGAACAGGAACGCCTTCGGCTGGCGCACGATCGCTCGGCCGATCGCGACGCGCTGGCGCTGGCCGCCCGAAAGCTGGCGCGGCTTGCGGTCGAGATAGTCGGTGAGGTTCAACACGCGGGCTGCATCCGACACCTTCTTGTCGATGACGGCCTTGTCCTCGCCCGCCATTTTCAGGGGAAAGGCGATGTTGGAACGCACGCTCATATGCGGATAGAGCGCATAGGACTGGAACACCATCGACAGGCCGCGCTGTGCCGGTGGCAGTTCGGTGGCGTTCTTGCCGTCGATGACGATGTCGCCGTCACTGACGTCTTCGAGGCCGGCAATCAGCCGGAGCAGCGTCGACTTCCCGCAACCGGACGGTCCGACGAAGACGACGAACTCGCCATTGTTGATGTCGAGGTCGATCGAGGGGATGACGGCATGGGCGCCGAAGACCTTCGAAACCTTGCTGAGTGTAATGCTTCCCATTGTCGTATCCCTTATTTGACCGCGCCGAAGGTGAGGCCGCGTACGAGCTGCTTCTGCGAGAACCAGCCGAGTATGAGGATGGGGGCGATCGCCATGGTCGAGGCGGCCGAGAGCTTGGCGTAGAACAGGCCTTCAGGGCTCGAATAGGAGGCGATGAACGCCGTCAGCGGTGCTGCCTTGGCGGCACTGAGGTTCAGCGTCCAGAACGCCTCGTTCCAGGCGAGGATGATGTTCAAGAGCAGCGTCGAGGCGATGCCCGGGATCGCCATCGGCGTCAGCACATAGATGATCTCCTTGGAGAGCGATGCACCGTCCATGCGCGCGGCCTCCAGGATCTCGCCGGGGATTTCCTTGAAGTAGGTGTAAAGCATCCAGATGATGATCGGCAGGTTGATCAGCGTCAGCACGATCACGAGGCCGGTGCGGGTGTCGAGCAGGCCGGTGTTGCGGAACAACAGATACATCGGCACCAGCACACCGACCGACGGCATCATCTTGGTGGAGAGCATCCACATGAGCACGTCCTTGGTGCGCTTGGTCGGCGAGAACGCCATCGCCCAGGCGGACGGGATGGCGATGATCAGGCCGATCAGCGTCGAGCCGAAGGAGACGACGACCGAGTTCATGAAGTGCAGGAAGTAGTTCGAGCGGCTTTGCACCTCATGATAGTTTTCCGTCGTCCAGTCGAAAAAGAACAGCGACGGCGGTGATGCGATCGCCTCGGCCTCGGTCTTGAAGCTCGTCAGGAACGTCCAGAGGATCGGGAAGAAGATGAGGATGCCGATCGTCCAGGCGACGACGGTCACGACGATCTTTCTTTGGGTGGAGACGTTGCGTGCCATGGTTCTCAAGCCTCCAGCGTCTTGCCGATCATGCGCATCAGGAAGAATGCGACGATGTTGGCGAGGATGACCGCGATGATGCCGCCGGCCGAAGCACCGCCCACGTCGAACTGCAGCAGGGCCTGCGCATAGACGAGGAAGGTCAGGTTGGTGCTCTGCGTGCCCGGGCCGCCATTGGTGGTGACCAGAATTTCGGCAAAGACCGAGAGCAGGAAGATCGTCTGAATGAGGATGACGACGGTGATCGCGCGAGAAAGATGCGGCAACACCAGGTAGATGAAGCGGCTCCAGGCGCCGGCGCCGTCCATCTGCGCGGCTTCCTTCTGCTCCTCGTCGAGCGACTGCAGCGCCGTCAGAAGGATCAGTGTCGCGAACGGCAGCCACTGCCAGGCGACGATCAGGATCACCGACATCAGGGGTGCGTTGGCGAGAAAGTCGAAAGGCTGCAGCCCGAAGAGCTTGGCGATCCAGGCAAAGAGCCCATTGACCGGGTTCATGAACATGTTCTTCCAGACGAGTGCCGCGACCGTCGGCATGATCAGGAACGGCGCGATGACCAGAATGCGCACGATCCCCTGCCCGAACATCGGCTGGTCCAGCAGAAGCGCCAGCGCGATGCCGCCGATGACAGTGATGAACAACACGCCGAGCACGATCGCCAGCGTGTTGAAGAGCGCCTGGAAGAAAGCGGGATCGGTCAGGAAGTAGCTGTAGTTGGAAAAGCCCGCGAACTCCTCCATCCCCGGCATCAGAAGATTGTAGCGCAGGAACGAGAAGTAGATCGTCATGGCCAGCGGAACGATCATCCAGGCCAGAAGCAGAAGCACCGAAGGCGCAATCATCAGACGCGCGGCGGAGCGGGTGTGCAAGGTCGCCATGGCGTCCCCCCAAATGACGGAATTCAACGCTGTTTCGAGATCGGGTCGGGCGGCGCGTTTTTCCGCGCGAGCCCTGCGGCTACCTTCGGGATTTACCGGGGCGCCAGCCATTTGCGGCCAGCACCCCGGGCCCTTGGGAGCCTTACTTGATGTAACCGGCCTTGGTCATTTCGCGTTCGGTCAGCTTCTGGGCGCTGGCAAGCGCGTCGTCGACGCTCATCTGGCCGGCAAGAGCCGCCGAGAACTGCTGGCCGACCGCCGTGCCGAGACCCTGGAATTCCGGGATCGCCACGAACTGCACGCCGACATAGGGAACCGGCTTGACCGCCGGGTTCTTCGGGTCGGCCGCGTTGATCGAGTCGAGCGTCATCTTCGCGAAGGGTGCTGCCTTCTGGTACTCGGGGTTGGCGTAGAGCGAGGTGCGCGTGCCCGGAGGAACGTTCGCCCAGCCTTCCTTGTCTGCGACGAGCTTCAGATAGTCCTTGCCGGTTGCCCAGGAGATGAACTTCTCGGCCGAGGCGACCTTCTGCGAGCCCGCGGGGATCGCAAGGTTCCAGGCCCAGAGCCAGTTGCCGCGTTTGCCAAGGCCGGTGTCCGGCGCCAGCGCGAAGCCGACCTTGTCGGCAACGGTCGATTCCTTCGGGTTGGTGACGAAGGAAGCGGCCACCGTCGCATCGATCCACATGCCGCACTTGCCGGTCTGGAACAGCGACAGGTTCTCGTTGAAGCCGTTCGAGGATGCGCCGGGCGGTCCGGCGTCGTTCATCAGCTTGACGTAGAAGTCGAGCGCGTTCTTCCATTCGGGCTGGTCGAACTGCGGCTTCCAGTTCTCGTCGAACCAGCGGGCGCCAAAGGCGTTCGCGGTCGCCGTCAGGAAGGCCATGTTCTCGCCCCAGCCGGCCTTGCCGCGCAGGCAGATGCCGTAGACTTCGGCGTTCTTGTCGGTGATCTTGCGCGCCGCGTCGGCAATGAACTCCCAGGTCGGCGCGTCGGGCATGGTGAGCCCCGCCTTCTCGAACAGATCCTTGCGATACATCACCATCGAGCTTTCGCCGTAGAAGGGCGCCGCATAGAGCTTGCCGTCGATGGTGAGGCCGGAGCGGATCGCCGGCAAGAGGTCGTCGACATCGTAGTCGGCGCCGAGATTGTCGAGCGGCAGCAGCCAGCCCTGCTTCGCCCAGATCGGCACTTCATAGGTGCCGATCGTCATGATGTCGTACTGGCCGCCCTTGGTGGCGATATCGGTCGTCACGCGCTGGCGCAGCACGTTTTCCTCAAGCGTTACCCACTCGAGCTGAATGTCCGGATTCTTGGACGTGAAATCTTCCGTCAGCTTCTGCATCCGGATCATGTCGCCGTTGTTCACGGTCGCGATCGTCAGGGTTTCTGCTTGGGCCAGACCCGACAGTGCGACTGCCGAGCACGTGCCCAGCAGGAAAGTTCTCAAGTTCATCGACTTCCTCCCAGAAGAAATTGAGCATTTGCCTCGCTCATGGGCAATTACTCACTTCTCATGACGAATTGTCAATGCGCATTCGTTGCTGCGGCGCACACAGAAACATTAGAAGATTGTTTTGATTGCCGATTTTTTCGTTTCGCAAATGCGAAAGGCCGGCGCTGGGACCGGCCTTTTCAATCGTTTCGCATAACGATCATGCGTTGAGCAGATAGATCGCCGTCGCCTCATCGGTGATAAGGCCGTTGATAATGCCGCCCTTTACGGCCGCCCGCAGCGCCTCATATTTGCGCTGCCCCTTGGCAAGTCCGATGACAGACGCCCGGTCGCGCGGCGGCAAGGGAACGGAGGCGACGCGCTCGTTGAAGCTGCCCGAGAGCAACGCGCCATCATGATCGAACATCCAGCCACAGATCTCGCCCGCGGCACCCGCCTTGGTCAGACCGGCCATCTCGTCCTGGGCGAGGAACCCGTCCTGGCAGAGCGGCGCGTCCGGGCCGAGCTCGCCGACGCCGACGAAGGCGACATTGGCTTCGGCGCCTAGCTTCAGAGCCACCTGCACCAGGCTCTGGCTGTGCAGCACCTCCCGCTCCTCGGCCGAAGCGGCGAGCACCGGCAGCGGCATCGGAAAATGCCGGGCCTTGACCGCATCGGCCATGCTGAAGATGACGTTGTAATAGGCGGCCGAACCGTCGAGGCCGATATTGCCCGTGAGCGACACGATGCGGTGCTGCGGACATTCCATCGGCGGCAACTGATCGACCGCCGCTTTCAGCGTGCGCCCGGTACCGATCGCCAGCACCTGCGGCTCGGACGATTTCAGCCAGCGCTCGATCTCGGCCGCCCCGGCTTCCGCGATGCCAACGGTCGTCGAGGTCGAGCCGGGATCGCTCGGCACCACCTCCACATGTTTCAGTCCGTATTTGTCGCGAAGACCTGCGGCCGCCTCGAGGCAGGCGGCAATCGGATGGTCGAGCCGAACCTTGATCAGCCGCTCGGACATGGCGAGCGAAACCAACCGCTGCGCCGACTGGCGCGAGATTCCCATGACGGTGGCGATCTCATCCTGGGTGCGGCCAGCGACATAGTATAACCAGCCCGCCCGGGCAGCATCGTCAAGCCTGTTGTTCGCCTCGCCCCTGCGTGCCATCGCTGTTCTCCATCCCCCCCGATCACGATACTTTTGGATCCTGTCGATCCAAAAGTATCGTGATCGATCCTCATAAGCAGAGCGGGGTGCGGGCGGAAAACCGCGCACACTTTTCCTCACCCCGCTCTGATCTGCTGCCACTATTGCCCCGCCCTGTCAAACATCGGCCAAGAACAAGGGCTTGGCAGGTCTGCCGCAAGGCCCGGGATCACAAGGCTTTTCGCCCGTTTCGACCTTAAATTTTTACCGTTTGATAAAAAAATAAAGCGTGTTACCGTTCCATCATCCTGAGAAAACATTGGGAGCCAAAAATGGGAACGACACAATCTGGGATCCTCGGCGGCCGCCTGCCGCTCGGGGAGTACGAGAGCAATTTCTCCGACCTGCATCCACCGCTCGACAAGCACGAGGCCCTCGTCGCTTCCGACCGCTGTTATTTCTGTCATGACGCGCCGTGCATGACGGCCTGTCCCACCTCCATCGATATCCCGCTGTTCATTCGGCAGATATCGACCGGCAACCCGATCGGATCGGCCAAGACGATCTTCGATCAGAACATCCTGGGCGGCATGTGCGCCCGCGTCTGTCCCACCGAAACGCTGTGCGAACAGGCTTGCGTTCGCAACACCGCCGAGGAGCGCCCGGTCGAGATCGGCCGCCTGCAGCGCTATGCAACCGACGTGGCGATGAAAGAGAACAAGCAGTTCTACACCCGTGCTGAAACCTCCGGCCGCAAGATCGCCGTCGTCGGCGCCGGCCCGGCCGGCCTTGCTGCTGCCCATCGGTTGGCCGTCAAGGGCCACGACGTCGTGATCTACGATGCCCGGCCGAAGTCCGGCGGCCTCAATGAGTACGGCATTGCCGCCTACAAGTCGGTCGACGACTTCGCGCAGAAGGAAGTCGACTACGTGCTGGCGATCGGCGGCATCGAAGTGCGCCAGGGCCAGGCGATCGGCCGCGATTTCACCCTCGCCGACCTCTCGGAACAGTATGACGCCGTCTTCCTCGGCCTCGGCCTTGCGGGCGTGAACGCGCTGCGTCTCGAAGGCGAAAGTGCCGAAGGCGTTGACGATGCCGTCGACTTCATCGCCGCCCTTCGCCAGTCGAAGACCAAGGCCGATATCCCGGTCGGCCGTCGCGTCGTCGTCCTCGGTGGCGGCATGACCGCAATCGATGCGGCGGTGCAGGCAAAGCTGCTCGGCGCGGAAGAAGTGACTATCTGTTATCGCCGCGGCAAGGAGCACATGAACGCCTCCGAGTTCGAGCAGGACCTGGCGGCCTCCAAGGGAGTCACCATCCGCCACTGGCTGCAGCCGAAGCGCATTGCCGAAAAGGATGGCAAGGTCGCCGGCATCGAGCTGGAATACACCACGCTCGAAGACGGAAAGCTGACGGCGACCGGCGAAACCGGTATCATTGCTGCCGACCAGATCTTCAAGGCGATCGGCCAGAGCTTCCTCGGAGCAGGCCTCGGCGCGCTGCAACTCGAAGGCGGCCGCATTGTTGCCGACGCCGAAGGGCGCACGTCGCTGCCCAACGTCTGGGCCGGCGGCGACTGCGTGCTCGGCGGTGAAGACCTCACGGTCTCGGCCGTCGCCATGGGCCGCGACGCGGCTGAATCGATCAATCGGGCCTTCGCCGCGGCAGCGCCGCGCGCGAGCGCAGTTGCCTAAGGGATCGGGAGGAGAAACCAATGGCTGATCTTCGCAATAATTTTGTCGGCATCAAATCCCCGAACCCGTTCTGGCTGGCATCCGCCCCACCAACGGACAAAGCTTACAACGTCGAGCGCGCCTTCAAGGCGGGCTGGGGCGGCGTCGTCTGGAAGACGCTCGGCGAGGAAGGCCCGCCGGTCGTCAACGTCAACGGCCCGCGCTACGGCGCGATCTGGGGCGCCGACCGCCGGCTGCTCGGGCTGAACAACATCGAGCTCATCACCGACCGCGACCTCTATGTGAACCTGCGCGAAATGAAGCAGGTGAAGATGAACTGGCCGGATCGCGCCCTGATCGCCTCGATCATGGTGCCCTGCGAGGAAGAGGCGTGGAAGGCGATCCTGCCGCTGGTCGAGGAAACCGGCGCCGACGGCATCGAACTCAACTTCGGCTGTCCGCACGGCATGTCTGAACGTGGCATGGGTGCTGCGGTCGGCCAGGTGCCGGAATACATCGAGATGGTCGTGCGCTGGTGCAAGCAGTACACGCGCATGCCTGTCATCACCAAATTGACGCCCAATATCACCGACATCCGCAAGCCCGCCCGCGCCGCCAAGGCCGGCGGCACCGACGCGGTGTCGTTGATCAACACGATCAATTCGATCGTCTCGGTCGACCTCGACAACTTCGCCCCCAACCCGACGGTCGGCGGCAAGGGCACCCACGGCGGCTATTGCGGCCCGGCGGTGAAGCCGATCGCGCTCAATATGGTCGCCGAGATCGCTCGCGACCCGGAAACCTACGGCCTGCCGATCTCCGGCATCGGCGGCATCACCACCTGGCGCGACGCGGCCGAGTTCCTGGCACTTGGCGCCGGCAACGTCCAGGTCTGCACCGCAGCCATGACCTATGGCTTCAAGATCGTCCAGGAAATGATCTCGGGCCTCTCCGACTGGATGGACGCCAAGGGTCACCGCAACCTCGATGATATCACCGGACGCGCGGTCCCGAACGTTACCGACTGGCAGTATCTGAACCTCAACTACATCGCCAAGGCGAAGATCGACCAGGATGCCTGCATCAAGTGCGGTCGCTGCCACATCGCCTGCGAGGATACCTCGCACCAGGCGATCACGCAGTTCGTCAACGGCGTACGTCACTTCGAGGTAATGGAAGACGAGTGCGTTGGCTGCAATCTCTGCGTCAACGTCTGTCCCGTCGAAAACTGCATCACCATGGAAGAGCTGCCGGCCGGCACGCTCGACCAGCGCACCGGCAAGCCGGTCGATCCGAACTACGCCAACTGGACGACCCATCCGAACAACCCGATGGCCCGCCAGGCCGCTGAGTAGCGGATCTCGTCACTTCATCGAAACGCCGCCGGACCACAAATCCGGCGGCGTTTTCTCATGTGCCCTCAGAACTCGACGACGACCTTGCCGAACGGGCCGCGGTCGAGATGCGCCAAAGCCTCGCGGAACTGTTCGAACGAATAGCGCGCATCGATGACTGGCTTGATCGCGGTCCGGTCGATCGCCACGACGAAATCCTGCAGCGCCCGGCGGTGAGCGACGCCAATGCCCTGGATGACCGGCGATTTCAGCAGGACCGGCGTGACCGGCGCCGAGATCTCCGCGCCCTCGAACACCCCGATCACCGATATCCGCCCTTGCACGGCAACCGCCTGCAGCGACTTGCCAAGATTGGCACCGCCCGCCATCTCCAGAATATGATCGGCGCCGTGATCGCCGGTAATCTCGAGAACCCGCTCCGCCCAATCCTCTCTTACGCGGTTGATGCCATGGTCGGCGCCCAGAGCAAGCGCGCGCTCGAGCTTTTCCTGGCTGGCCGACGTGACGATGACCTCGGCGCCATGCGCCTTGGCGATCTGCAACCCGAACAGCGATACGCCGCCGGTGCCCTGCACGACCACGCGGTCGCCAGCCTTGGGATGCCCCTTCTCGACCAGGGCGAACCAGGCCGTCACCCCGGCACAGGGCAAGGTGCTCGCCTCGCCATCGTCCAGGCTCTCGGGTGCTGCTACGAACCAGTCCTCGGGGAAAGCGACATATTGCGACGCGACACCCGGGTTCAGGCCGCCAAGGGCAAACGACGTTGGGTGACGAGCCGTTCCCGGCTTTTGACCGTCGATCCAGGTCGGATCGAAAACGGAGATGACCCGATCGCCGGGCTGGAAGCGCGTCACGCCGCGGCCGACCGCTTCCACCACCCCTGCCATGTCGGAGCCCGGCACGAAGGGGAAGGAAAGCGGCATGCCCATGCCGTTTTCCAAGACCAGCTTGTCGCGAAAATTGAGCGACACGGCCGTCGTGCGAACCAGCACCTCACCTGGGCCCGGCTCCGGAACACGGCGCTCGGTAATTTTGAGGTTTTCGGCTCCAAGCGCGTCGATCGTCCATTCCTTCATCAGTCTTGCCATAGTCCGTTCCTTTCACTGCATTGATCTGATGGAGGAAGCATAGCGTTGAATTTATCTCTCCAGTTGCGATAAGAATTCGCCATATTGGTTCTCAAAAGGAGACAATCTTGGAGCGGTTGGGAGGCATTTCGATCTTCGTCGAGGCGGTCGAAGCTGGCGGATTTTCAGCGGCGGCCGAACGGCTGAACCTCTCGCGCTCCGCTGTCGGCAAGACGATTGCCAAGCTCGAACAAAGACTTGGCGTCCGGCTCTTCCATCGCACGACCCGCACGCAGAGCCTGACGGCCGAAGGCCAGCTCTATTATGAAAGTTGTCTCAGAGCCGTTGGTGAGATTCGTGCCGGCGAGGCACTGCTGGAATCGGGCAAGCAGGAGATCAGAGGTCGGCTGCGCATGTCCCTGCCCGTGGTTTTCGGACGGCAATGCGTCATGCCGCTCTTGTCGGAACTGCTGGGTCAGCACCCGCTCCTGGAACTCGACGTCAATTTCAGCGACCGCAGGGTCGATCTTGTCGAGGATGGCTTCGATCTCGCCATTCGCACAGGTCCACTGCCCGATGAACCCGATGTGATGGCGCGCAAGGTTGCCGACCAGCCCATGACGGTCTGCGCCTCCCCCGCCTACCTGCAGCGGCACGGCACGCCGCGCAGCATCGATGACCTTCTTCACCATCAGGCGATCCTCTATCGGCGCAGCAGCGATGCGCTTTCCTGGTCCTTCCCGGTCAAGGGAGCGGTACCCCGGCAGGTGACGCCGCCGGCACGGCTGAAACTGGACGACCTGACCTCGATCGCCGATGCGGCGGCAGACGGCTTCGGCCTTGCATGGCTGCCGTGCTGGCTGGTGCGCAGCCACATCGACTCAGGACGGCTCGTCCGCATTCTTACCGATGTGCCCGCCCTCTCCTTCGCAGCCCATGTCGTGTGGCCGCGCACGCAATACATGCCGCCGAAATTGCGGCTGATGATCGACACGCTGGCCGATCGACTGGCCCCCATGATGCAATGATCCGCGGAGCATTCCTGCTTCCGAAGGCGGCGGCGTGCGGATAATGGCCGGCTTTGGCGGCCGCTTCGCCCGGCTCTGCGGATCCCGCCCGCACCCGAGCGCGTTCCTGCGGCCGGATTCGGATGAATAGCGTGCTGCGCCGATAACGAACAGGACACGAAAACGAAACAGATTGTGTAAAAATGGTAAGTTGTCGGCTCGTACGATCTGGATGATAAGGGAGAACTCATACGGGGTGCCCCGCGGGCTCGATCAGGGCCGTAGCGCTGTCTCCGACGGTTTTGACCCTGCAGCCGGACGAAGCTCCGGCAGAGCCGGACTTGCTGCTTGACGATCATTTCGGCCAACCGACGCAAGCGAATGCACCTCGTCTCCGGGGCCATACTCGGTACGTTCGTTCTGGCGCATTTCTTCAACCACTCGCTCGGCCTGATCTCCGTCGAAGCGATGGAAACCGCCCGCAAAGGCTTCAATCTCATCTGGCACAGCCTGCCCGGCACGGTGCTGCTCTACGGCGCCCTGCTGCTGCATTTCGCCATGGCGCTCGAAAGCATCTATCGTCGGCAGACGCTCAGAATGCCGGCGCGCGAGGCGCTGAAGATCGTCTTCGGCCTCAGCCTGCCTTTCCTTTTGATCGGCCACGTGACGGCCGCACGCGTCGAGCCACTTCTCACCGGGGTCGACGCGGATTATCCGGACATGCTCCGCATGCTCTGGTCGAATTCCGTCAATGCCACGAGACAATTGCTCGCCCTGCTGCTCGTCTGGGGCCACGGCTGCCTCGGGGCTTGGTTCTGGATGCGCGGCCGAGCCTGGTTCCCGCGCTACGAAATCCTGCTCTACACAGTCGCGATCCTCGTGCCGATCTTCGCGCTGCTCGGCTTCGTCAGCGGCGCCCGCTCGATCGAGGACGGTTACGCCGAACATGGCGGCTACGGCGACCGTTCCTATTCGAAGCCTCCGTTCGACCTCACGCTTCTCGAGGATATTCGGCTCGGCCTCTATTTCGGCTTCGGCGGCCTGATCGCCGGCACGTTCCTGCTGCGGGCCATGCCAAAGGGCGGGCGCATTCGCGTGCGCTATCCCGACGGTCGGGTGGCCACCGTCAATCTCGGCTTCAGCGTGCTCGAGGCGAGTAGGGCCGCGGGCATCGCCCACGTCTCGGTCTGCGGCGGCCGTGGCCGATGCTCGACCTGCCGGGTACGCATCATCCAGGGGCTTGAAGACCAGCCGCCACCCGAGGATGCAGAGCTCGCGACACTCACCCGGATCGGCGCACCCGACAATGTCCGCCTCGCCTGCCAGTTTCGCCCTGTCCACAACGTCACCGTCGTGCCGATCCTCGACAGCGACAGCCTCGGCATCAAGAAGCAGATCGGCCGCGAGGGCGGCGAAGGTCGCGAACGGCGCATCGCCGTGCTCTTCTGCGACCTGCGCGGCTTCACCAGCATTGCCGAACACAAGCTGCCTTTCGACACCGTGTTCCTGCTCAACCGTTACTTCGAGATGGTGGGCGAAGCGGTCGAGGATTCCGGTGGCGTCATCGACAAGTTCATCGGCGACGGCGCATTGGCGATCTTCGGGCTGAAGAGCACCTACACGGAGGCCTGCCGGCAGTCGCTTGCCGCCGCCGTGCGCATATCCAAGGGCCTCGAGACGCTGAACCAGACCTTCCGCGGCGAACTCGACGAGCCGCTGCGCATCGCCATGGGCCTGCACGCCGGCCCAGCGATCATCGGGGAGATCGGCTACGGCCAAGCGACGTCGCTGACCGCGGTCGGCGATACGATCAACACGGCGAGCCGTCTGGAAGGCCTCGCCAAGGAACACGACGTACAATTGGCCGTCTCGGCCGAGCTCGTCAACCGCGCGGGCCTGGTGATCGAAGGGCATGAGCGGCTGGACATCGGCCTGCGCGGCCGGCAGGCGACGCTCGAAACCTGGATCGTCGGGGATGCAGCCGGTATCTCCGAAGCCTTGCAACCGGCACCGTCGAACGCGTAGTGCAACCCCTTGAAAGCGTGAAACAGTTTTCACGCCCGAAGTTGCATACCTTCAAGGCTTTGGATCTTTTCACGGTTTCAATGAAGCGCTGAAATGATCTAGTAGTGGAGATCCTTCCCGCCCTCGCCGCCGATCCAATCCGGAAGCCCGCATGAAACAGGACGTCTCCCCGAAAACCGCGCACCAGGTTCATGCGAAGGGCGCCGAGAAGCTGAAGGCGCACCTGGCGATGATGACCTTCGCCGTCCTGATCGCAGGCTCCTTTTCCTTCGGCGGCCTTGCCACCCAACATATGGGCGCCGGGCCGCTGACGCTCTGGCGCTATCTGTTGACCGTCGTGGTCCTTGGCCTGCTCACCTTCGGCTATGCGCGCGTTCCCTTTCGCTTTCCCAAGCAAGCGTGGCGTTTCGTGATCCTCGGCGGGTTGATCGCCGTCTACATGCTGACGATGTTCAAGGCGCTGGAGTTCACCAGCCCTGTTTCAACAGGCGCGGTCTTCACGCTGATGCCGCTCTTGAGCGCCGGCTTCGCGTTTGTGTTGCTCGGTCAGCATACACGCCCTGGCGTGCTCGCCGGGCTCATCATCGCTGCCCTTGGCGCCGTCTGGGTGATCTTTCGCGCCGACGTCGGCGCGATCCTTGCCTTCGACGTCGGCCAGGGCGAATTGATCTTCTTCGTCGGCGTCGTCTGCCACGCGGTCTATGTGCCGCTGATCCGCAAGTTCGGCCGAGAGGAAAGTCCATTCGCCTTCGGCTTCTGGGTGGCTGTCTTCACCGTGCCCTGGCTGCTGGTACCGGGCGCGGCCGGTCTCGTCACGGCCGATTTCGCCAGCCTGCCACCGGTCGTCTGGCTCGCCGTCCTCTATCTGGCCGTTGTGACCACGGCGATCACCTTCCTGCTCCTGCAATACGCCTCGATGCGGCTACCCGCATCGAAAGTGCTTGGCTACGGCTATCTGACGCCGAGCTTCATCATCCTGCTCGAAGGTCTGCTCGGTCATGGCTGGACCAGCCTGCCGGTGCTTGCCGGCGCGCTGACCACGGCCTGCGGCCTGCTGTTGATGGCGCTGCTGCCAGATTGAAAGGCGGCTCAAGCCGCCGGCTGCTCGCTCACCTGCAGCCCGTCGACGAAGAGCCGTTCGAGGAAGCGTGCCGCATCCTCGAAGCGCCCATCGCCAGCATTGCCCTGGCCGAGCACGGCGCGCACCTGCACGTCGAAGTCGGCGTAGTGCTGGGTGGTGGACCAGATCGCGAAGATCAGGTGATAGGGATCGCATTTGGCGATCTTGCCGGCTTTGGCCCAGGCCCGGATTACCTCGGCCTTCTCGTCGACCAGCGACTTCAAGGGCCCCTTGAGCTCGTCCTCGATATGCGGCGCGCCCTGCAGCACCTCGTTGGCGAAGAGCCGGCTTTCGCGCGGATAGTCACGGGCCATTTCGAGCTTGCGCCGAATATAGCTGCGGATTTCGGCGACCGGATTCCCCTCGGCGTTGAACTCCCGCAAGGGGTCGAGCCAGGTGTCGAGCACCCGGTCGATCAGCGCCCGGTGCATCGCTTCCTTGGTGCGGAAATAATAGAGCAAATTGGGCTTCGACATTCCCGCCACTTCGGCAATCTGGTCGACGGTCGAGCCGCGGAAACCGTTGGCGGAAAAGACTTCGAGCGCGGCCTCGAGAATGCGCTCTTCCTTCTCCCCTTGTATGCGGGTCCGCCTCTGGGTCCTGGCCGCTCTCGGTAATACCATCTTTCCCCCTGGCCATGCCTGCGCAGCTCGTCGCGCAGGAACCGGCTGCCCAATTTCCGGCCTCGCCATCTTATTGGGCAACAACTTCGTTTTTTTGTTTTTCCGGCTTGAGTGCCGCAACGGAAGTTGTAATGTTTACCAACCGGTCAAATTATCAGCCAGTTCACCGCCAAAGGCAACGGCTGATCGAAGGGCACCAGAAAAAACCAAGCCTGGATTTGACCACGGGAACATGAGGGCGCGCCGATCCAGGCAAAGCCCTGAAGAGATGAGGAGACCGCCGTGGCTGCACCTGGCGAGAACATGCGCGTCAATGCCGACCGCCTGTGGGATTCACTTATGGAAATGGCCAAGATCGGCCCTGGTGTCGCGGGCGGCAACAACCGCCAGACGCTGACCGACGAGGACGCCGAAGGGCGCCGGCTGTTCCAGTCCTGGTGCGAAAAGGCCGGCCTCACCATGGGCGTCGACACCATGGGCAATATGTTCTTCACAAGGCCCGGCACCGACCCGGATGCGCTGCCCGTCTATATCGGCTCGCATCTCGATACCCAGCCGACCGGCGGCAAGTATGACGGCGTCCTCGGCGTGCTCTCGGGCCTTGAGGTCGTTCGCTCGATGAACGATCTCGGCATCAAGACCAAGCATCCCGTCGTCGTCACCAACTGGACCAACGAGGAAGGCGCGCGCTTCGCGCCGGCCATGCTCGCATCGGGCGTCTTTGCCGGCGTGCACAGTCAGGATTTCGCCTATGGCCGCAAGGATCCGGAAGGAAAGACCTTCGGCGACGAACTGAAACGCATCGGCTGGGTCGGCGACGAGGAAGTCGGCGCCCGCAAGATGCACGCCTATTTCGAGTACCATATCGAGCAGGGCCCGATCCTCGAAGCAGAGGGCAAGGACATCGGCGTCGTCACCCACTGTCAGGGCCTGTGGTGGCTGGAGTTCACGCTCACCGGCCGCGAAGCCCATACGGGCTCGACGCCAATGAACATGCGCGTCAACGCCGGCCTTGCCATGGCCCGCATCCTGGAAATGGTCCAGGGCGTCGCGATGGAAAACCAGCCGGGCGCCGTCGGCGGCGTCGGCCAAGTGTTCTTCTCACCCAATTCCCGCAATGTGCTGCCGGGCAAAGTGGTCTTCACCGTCGACATCCGCTCGCCGGACAGGGCCAAGCTCGACCGCATGCGGGCAAAGATCGAGGCCGAGGCACCGAAGATCACTGACGCGCTTGGCGTCGGCTGTTCCATCGAGGCGATCGGCCATTTCGAGCCGGTCACCTTCGATCCAAAGCTCGTCAGCGCCGTGCGTAACGCCGCCGAGCATCTCGGCTACAGCCACATGAACCTCATCTCGGGCGCCGGGCATGATGCCTGCTGGGCCGCCAAGGTGGCGCCGACGACGATGATCATGTGCCCCTGCGTCGGTGGCCTCAGCCACAACGAGGCGGAGGACATCTCCAGGGAGTGGGCCAGCGCCGGCGCCGACGTCCTCTTCCACGCCGTCGTCGAAACGGCCGAAATCGTCGAATGAGTTTGCGGGCGGGACGAAAGTTCCGCCCTTTTTCGTGGCGGTTGCCTGGCCGCCGGAAGAGCAATCGCGAGGATCAAGAACCATGAGCACTGTCATCAAGGGTGGAACCATCGTCACCGCCGACCTGACCTACAAGGCGGACGTCAAGATCGAGGGCGGAAAGATCGTCGAGATCGGCCCGAACCTTTCCGGAACCGAGACGCTGGACGCGAACGGCTGCTACATCATGCCCGGCGGCATCGATCCGCACACCCATCTCGAAATGCCCTTTATGGGCACCTATTCCTCGGACGATTTCGAAAGCGGAACGCGGGCAGCACTCGCCGGCGGCACGACCATGGTGGTCGACTTTGCGCTGCCCTCGCCCAACCAGTCGCTGCTCGAAGCGCTGACCATGTGGGACAACAAATCCACCCGTGCGAACTGCGACTATTCCTTCCACATGGCAATCACCTGGTGGAGCGAGCAGGTCTTCAACGAGATGGAGACCATCGTCAAAGACAAGGGCATCAACACCTTCAAGCACTTCATGGCCTATAAGGGCGCACTGATGGTGGATGACGACGAAATGTTCTCGTCCTTCCAGCGCTGCGCCGCCCTCGGCGCGCTACCACTGGTGCATGCCGAAAACGGCGACGTGGTCGCCCAGCTCCAGGCAAAGCTGCTGTCAGAAGGCAACAACGGGCCGGAGGCGCACGCCTATTCGCGTCCGGCCGAAGTCGAGGGCGAAGCGACCAACCGCGCGATCATGATCGCCGACATGGCCGGATGCCCCGTCTACATCGTGCACACCTCCTGTGAGCAGGCGCATGAAGCGATCCGCCGCGCCCGCTCCAAGGGCATGCGCGTGTTCGGCGAACCGCTGATCCAGCATCTGACGCTGGATGAAACCGAATACTTCAACAAGGACTGGGACCATGCAGCCCGCCGCGTAATGTCGCCCCCCTTCCGCAACAAGCTGCATCAGGACAGTCTCTGGGCAGGCCTTGCCTCGGGCTCGCTGCAGGTAGTGGCGACCGACCACTGCGCCTTTACATCCGAGCAGAAGCGCTTCGGCGTTGGCGATTTCACCAAGATCCCGAACGGCACCGGTGGCCTCGAAGACCGCATGCCGATGCTCTGGACCCATGGCGTCAACACCGGCCGCATCACCATGAACGAGTTCGTGGCCGTGACCTCGACCAACATTGCCAAGATCCTCAACATCTACCCGAAGAAGGGCGCAATCCTTGTTGGCGCCGATGCCGACCTCGTCGTCTGGGATCCGAAGCGCACCAAGACGATCTCCGCCAAGAGCCAGCAGTCGGCGATCGACTACAACGTCTTCGAAGGCAAGGAGGTAAAGGGCCTGCCGCGCTTTACCCTTACCCGCGGCGTCGTCGCGATCGAGGAGAGCACGGTCAAGACCCGCGAGGGCCACGGCGAATTTGTCCGCCGCGATCCTTTCCCAGCCGTGAGTTCGGCCCTTTCCACCTGGAAGGAAGTCACCGCCCCCCGCGCCGTCCAGCGCAGCGGCATCCCGGCCACGGGCGTTTGAATGAAGGAGAACACGAACAGGGTGTTGCCGATACCTGCACGTCAGCGCGAGGTTTGGTTTCCGCAGCTCCACGCGGCGGCAGCCCTCGTCGGCACATACACGGCATCTGCCCTGTTGGTGATCATTGAGCCGAAATCGATTGCCGGCATCCCTTTGCAGGTAATCATTCCCGCCGGCCTTCTTGTGCCCTTCTGCGCCTCATTGTTCGCATTGGTCATCTTCGCGCCGGCAAGCTTCGGAATTTACCGACTGATGGAGCGATTTCGGGTACGCAACCTTAGCCTTCACTGCTTCGCAGGCGTCCTCTGCGTGGCTTCGACAGGTGCTGCCGTCCTCCTCCTGGGGCAGGCGGCGTCGTTCTTCGGATACGTTCGCGCAGATGCAGAGGCAACAGGTCTCCTCGCCTCGATGAAAGGCTCCGGGGATCTCCTGCTCCTCGCAGTCGCTGCCATCAGCGGGGCCGCCGGAGGAGCAGCCTTCTACTTCGCGCGGAAAATAAGACTTGCCGAGATCTCCGTTGCGCAGACAGTCGGAGGACGATCATAGATGGTCCAGATCCTGTCGATCCGGTCGCTACGTTTGCCTCCTTCCGTCAGCTTAGCCGACGCTCCCCCACATCTCTGTCCCACCGGACATGTCCCGCCACCTTGGCGGGGCGTTTCGGCCTGGGAGCCGTCAGGCGGGCACGAGCTGATCGAGCTCGGGCAGCAGCACGAGGCTTTCGCGCTGGTTCGGATCCGTGCGCGCGATGACGGCCGAACAGGGCGCGTTCGAGCGGTTCTCCGGCAGATGCGGCATGCCGGCGGGGATGTAGACCATCTCACCGGCCCTAGCGACGATGTGCTCCTCAAGCCTCTCGCCAAACCAGGTCCAGGCCTCCCCGGAAAGCACGTAGATCGCCGTCTCGTGGCTCTCGTGCAGATGCGCCTTGGCGCGCGCACCGGGCGGGATCGTGACGATGTGCATGCAGAGCCCGGTTGCCCCGACGGTCTCCGCTGTAATGCCCTCGAAATAGTTGAGCCCCTGCTGGCCGGCCACGGCGCCTTCAGGACGAACCACGCGACAGCCCGGATTGGATGATCGAGACATGAGCGTTCTCCAGAATTCCCTGAAAAACCAGCAACAAACGGCTTCGCACCCAAATCCGCGATTGCATGTTGCCGGTCCGGATAGCAGTCTGACACAGACCAGCCAGAATGAGTATTCGCCGATGACGTCCAATACCGCATCCGTGGTTTCGGCCCGGGACCTCTGCCTGACTTTCGAAACCGCCGATGGCCCGGTGCATGCACTGACCGGCGTCAACCTGGATGTCGCCAAGGGTGACTTCGTTTCCTTCATCGGTCCGTCCGGCTGCGGCAAGACGACCTTCTTGCGCGTGATCGCCGATCTGGAAAAAGCGACCTCCGGCACGATCAGCGTCAACGGCATGACGCCTGAGCAAGCGCGCAACAAGCGCGCCTATGGCTACGTCTTCCAGGCCGCAGCGCTCTATCCCTGGCGCACCATCGAAAACAACATCGCTCTACCGCTGGAGATCATGGGCTATTCGAAGGAAGAGAAGAAGGCCCGCATCGAGCGCACGCTCGACCTCGTCAACCTCTCCGGCTTCGGCAAGAAATATCCCTGGCAGCTCTCCGGTGGTATGCAGCAGCGCGCCTCCATCGCCCGCGCACTGGCGTTTGATGCCGACCTGCTTCTGATGGACGAGCCCTTCGGCGCGCTCGACGAGATCGTTCGCGACCACCTCAACGAACAGCTCTTGAAGCTCTGGGCCCGCACCAACAAGACGATCTGCTTCGTCACCCATTCGATCCCTGAAGCTGTCTACCTCTCCACCAAGATCGTGGTGATGAGCCCCCGCCCCGGCCGCGTCACCGATGTGATCGAATCGCCGCTGCCGCGCGAACGGCCGCTCGGCATTCGCGAGACACCGGAGTTCCTCGAAATCGCCCATCGCGTCCGCGAAGGCCTGCGCGCGGGACACAGCTATGACGAATAGCATCGGCATCCGCCGGGCCGAACAGACCGACATGGCCGCCTGCGCCGGCATTCTCAACCGCTGGATCGACGCGACGGCCTGGATGCCGCGGGTGCACGAGCATGCCGATGTCGAACGCTATTATGCCGAGACCGTCTTTGCCGAACGCATCGTGCTCTTGGCAGAGGACGACGGCGAGATCGCCGGCTTCCTTTCCCTCTCTGACGACCACCACGTCGCCGCGCTTTACATCGATGAGCGGCATCGTGGCGCAGGCATTGGCGCCCGGCTGATCGACACCGCCAAGGCGATGTCATCGGATGAATTGAGCCTATGGACCTTCGAACACAATCGTGATGCCCAGCGCTTCTACGAGCACCAGGGCTTCGAGGCTGTGCGGCGGACCGACGGCGACAACGAGGAGCAACTGCCGGATATCCTCTATCGCTGGCGCGGCAGAAAGGTGCGGGCATGAACCTTGCCTTCGGCCTCTGGATGCTCTTGGCAACGACGATCTTCCTCGGTGGCGCGACCGCCTCGCGCGCCTATGTCTCCAACAACCACCTCGGCATGCTCTTGCTTGCACTCGGGCTCTACGTGATCGGCAACATCATCATGGTGAAGCTCATGCGCGAGGGCGGCCTCGGCCTGGCAATCTCGCTGTCGGCGATCGTGCAGCTCGTTATGGTCAATGTCATCGCCTTCACCGTGTTCGGCGAACGATTGAGCCTCACGCAGGCCGCCGGCGTGCTTCTCGGCATCGTCGCAATGGGCCTGATGTTGTTCCCCGCAAGCGGAAAGGCGTGACAATGCAGGAACCAAGTTTCTTCAGGGACAAGTTGGTGCCGGTCGGCACCGTCGTCCTGCTGCTGATCGCCATCTGGTATGTCGCGGTCGTCTTCCTCAACGCCCCCTTCGAGCGTGATACGGCAGCCCGCGCCGGCACCGAGATCAGCTTCTCTGAGATCGTGCGCAACACCATGGCGCAGGAACGTCCGGTACTGCCGGCACCGCACCAGGTGATCGCCGAGATCTGGGACACCACCTTCAACAAGGCAATCACCTCGAAGCGCAGCCTCGTCTACCACGCCTGGATCACGCTTTCGGCAACCCTTCTCGGCTTCGGCATCGGCGCCGCCCTCGGCATCCTCCTGGCAGTCGGCATCGTGCACAACCGCGCCATGGACCGCTCGCTGATGCCCTGGGTCATCGCCAGCCAGACGATCCCGATCCTCGCGATTGCGCCGATGATCATCGTCGTCTTGAACGCCATCGGCATTTCCGGACTTTTGCCGAAGGCACTGATCTCGACCTATCTCTCCTTCTTCCCGGTCGTCGTCGGCATGGTGAAGGGCCTGCGCAGCCCGGAAACGATCCAGCTCGACCTCATGCACACCTACAATGCCTCCCCGTCGCAGACTTTCTGGAAGCTGCGCTGGCCGTCGTCGATGCCCTACCTCTTCACCTCGCTGAAGGTTGCCGTCGCCATCTCGCTGGTCGGCGCCATCGTCGGCGAATTGCCGACCGGTGCGGTCGCAGGTCTTGGTGCCCGGCTGCTGGCCGGCTCCTACTATGGCCAGACGGTGCAGATCTGGGCCGCTCTCTTCATGGCGGCAGCCCTTGCGGCCGTTCTCGTCATGATCGTCGGCTTTGCCCACACCGCCGTCCTGAAGCGCATGGGAGCCAAGCCATGAACCTTCCCGTCCTTGCCGCCGCGATCATCTTCTGGCTCGCCGCCTGGGCCTTCAACGAATGGCTGGTGCGCCAGAACTTCCGGAGCGCGGCCGCAAACAGCGCCGCCCGCTTCGCCGTGCCGGTGATCTTCGGCATCACTATCCTGGTTCTCTGGGAAGGCATCGTCCGCGGCTTCCAGGTCCCCTCCGTGCTTTTGCCGGCACCCTCGATGATCTGGCAAAAGCTGATCAATTCGCTGCCGACGCTTGGGGCCGATTTCCGCCAGACCTTCCTGAAGGCAGTGTTGATCGGCTATGCGCTCGGCTGCGGCCTCGGCTTCGCCGTTGCGATCCTGATCGACCGTTCGCCCTTCCTGCAGAAAGGCCTTCTGCCACTCGGCAATTTCGTTTCGGCCCTTCCCGTCATCGGAGTAGCCCCGATCATGGTCATGTGGTTCGGCTTCGACTGGCAGTCGAAGGTCGCCGTCGTCGTCATCATGACCTTCTTCCCGATGCTGGTGAACACGGTTGCCGGCCTTGCCGCCGCCAGCCACATGGAACGCGACCTGATGCGCACCTACGCCGCCTCCTGGTGGCAGACGCTGGTCAAATTACGCCTGCCGGCCGCCTGGCCGTTCATCTTCACCGCGCTCAAGATCAATTCGACGCTGGCGCTGATCGGCGCCATCGTCGCCGAGTTCTTCGGGACCCCCATCGTCGGCATGGGGTTCCGGATTTCCACGGAAGTGGGACGCATGAATGTCGACATGGTCTGGGCCGAGATCGCCGTTGCGGCGGTCGCCGGTTCCGCCTTCTACGGCGTGGTCGCACTCATCGAGCGCGCCGTCACCTTCTGGCATCCCTCCATTCGCGGAGGGCGCGCCTGAGCCTGCTTGAAGAACTTAAATAAAACGAAGTAAAAACAAGAGGGAACTGACATGAACAAAAGACTTGCATCGCTTCTCGCCGCAGGCGTCTTTTCGCTCGCAGCGTTCCAGGCTGAAGCTGCCGAAAAGGTGACGCTGCAGCTGAAGTGGGTGACCCAGGCGCAGTTTGCCGGCTACTACGTCGCCAAGGACAAAGGCTTCTACGAAGAAGAAGGCCTCGACGTCGACATCAAGCCCGGCGGTCCGGACATCGCCCCGGCCCAGGTGATCGCCGGCGGCGGCGCCGACGTTATCGTCGACTGGATGCCGTCGGCCCTTGCCACCCGCGAAAAGGGCGTGCCGCTCGTCAACATTGCCCAGCCGTTCAAGAAATCCGGCATGATGCTGACCTGCCTGAAGGAAACCGGCGTCACCAGCCCGGACAAGTTCAAGGGTCAGACGCTTGGCGTGTGGTTCTTCGGCAACGAGTATCCGTTCCTCTCCTGGATGGCGCACCTGAAGATCCCGACCGACGGCGGCCCGAACGGCGTGACCGTCCTGAAACAGGGCTTCAACGTCGACCCGCTGATCCAGAAGCAGGCAGCCTGCATCTCCACCATGACCTATAACGAGTACTGGCAGGTCATCGATGCCGGCATCAAGACGGACGACCTGGTGACCTTCAAGTATGAAGACCAGGGCGTGGCGACGCTCGAAGACGGCCTGTACGTACTTGAGGACAAACTCAAGGATCCCGCCTTCAAGGACAAGATGGTCAAGTTCGTCCGTGCCTCGATGAAGGGCTGGAAATATGCCGAGCAGAACCCGGACGAGGCCGCCGATATCGTTCTTGAAAACGATTCCACCGGCGCCCAGACGGAGAAGCACCAGAAGCGCATGATGAGCGAAGTGGCAAAGCTCACCGCCGGCTCCAACGGCTCGCTCGACGAAGCAGACTACAAACGCACCGTGCAGTCGCTGCTTTCGGGTGGTTCCGATCCCGTGATTTCCAAGGAGCCCGAGGGCGCCTGGACACATGAGATCACCGACGCCGCGCTGAAATAGGCCTGTCTCCGCAACGCAAAAGAGGGTCGCACGGCTCAGTATCGTGCGGCCCTCTTCCGTTTTCTTAGCGGTCGTTCGCATCCGCCAAGCTGCTGCCGGGTACCGGGCGTGGGGGTGGTAATCCGGCGAACAACGGCGCTACCTTTGCTTGCCATTGTCAAGATCGTGTCAAGATCGCAACCATAACCGCAGAACGAACGGAATATTGAGGCACCATCTCTTCGTGCACCCTTGTAAGCGCCGAAGGCCGAGATTACATAGGCCACGATGTTTGTTGGAGGCAGGCATGATGGAGGACGTCTTTTTTCCAGTGCCTTGCCTGCGGTAACCGGTCCCAGTTCCGCCCGCGTCTACGGTCTGATACCGTGCACGCGGAGCGCGAAGTGAGGAATACGCCATCTCCTGTTCCCGAGCACTTTGCCGGGACCTTGTGGCGGTGCGGTAAAATAGCCTGATTGCCCGTGGATCCTGCATCAAGCGGAGATCCGCTCGATATTGTTTCCATTGCCGGGACTGTGAAGCCGATGGCTCAAAAAGTATTGCCTGTCCTCAGCGTGTGCGCTGCGATGACCCTTGGTTCGCTTTCCTTCGCCCGGGCGGAGGAAGCAGCGCAACCGAAACCAGCACCGAGCTTGCCCTCCATCGTCGTGACGACGGCGGTCGACCAGTCGATCAGCGACCGGGTGGTCGCGACCGGCACCATCCAGGCCGTCGAGCAGGTCTATGTCGCCCCGATGGTCGACGGCCTCTCCATCCGCACGCTCAATGTCGATGTCGGCGACACGGTCGAGGCCGGCAGCGTTCTCGTGGTTCTCAACGACGACGCGCTTCGCCTGCAAAAAAGCGAACTCGAAGCCTCGCTTGCCAAGGCCGAGGCCGGGCTTGCCCAGTTGAACGCCCAACTCAGCGAAACCAAAGCCAACAACGACGAGGCCAAACGCGTCAGCGACCGTGCGGCCGAACTCTCCAAGAACGGCACCGTCTCGACGGCCGAGGCCGATCGCGTCCGGGCGCTCGCGATCGCGACGCATGCCCGTGTGCTTTCGGCCGAACAGGCCGTTGCCGTGGCCAGTGCCGACATCAAGGTCGCCGAAGCGCAAATCGACGACATCGACCTGCGCCTCGCCCGAACCGAGGTCAAGGCACCGGTCGCAGGTGTCATCTCGGCCAAGAATGCCAAGGTCGGCGCGATCGCCACCGGTAACAGCGACCCGCTCTTCGCCATGATCCGCGACGGTGCCATCGAGATGAAAGCCGACGTCGCCGAAGCCGATATCATCAAGCTCGCCGTCGGCCAGCCGGCCGTCGTGACGCTTGCCGGCGGCAACACCAAGGTCGAAGGCAAGATCCGCCTGATCGCTCCGACGGTCGATCCCGTCAGCCGCCTCGGCACCGTCTTCATCAGCCTGATGGACACCGAGAAGGCACGCGCCGGCATGTATGCGAGCGCGCTGATCACCGCCGAACAGAAGCAGACGGTGGTCCTGCCGCAAACGGCCGTTACCAATGAGAACGGCCGCACCATCGTTCGCAAGGTCGAAAACGGCGTCATCCGCATCCTGCCGGTCAAGACAGGGATTTCCGACGGCAAGTTCATCGAAGTCCTCGAGGGCCTGAAGGCCGGGGAGGAAGTGGTAGCGAGAGCCGGCGCCTATGTCCGCGACGGTGACCGCATCAACCCCGTCAAGTCCGCCGCATCAGCGACCAACTGACAGGAACCGTGACCATGAACTTCTCAGCCTGGTCCATACGCAATCCGATCGCTCCGATCCTCTTCTTCGTCGTCCTGATGGTGCTGGGCTACCAGTCCTTCGTGTCGTTGCCGATCACCCGCTTCCCCAATATCGACGTCCCGATCGTCTCGATCAACGTGACGCAGAGCGGCGCCTCTCCGGCCGAGCTCGAAACCCAGGTCACCAAGGAAGTCGAGGACGCGGTCGCAAGCGTCACCGGCGTCGATCATATCCAGTCGACGATCAACGACGGTACCTCGACCACCGCCGTCATTTTCCGCATGGAAGTGCCTACGGCCCAGGCGGTGCAGGACGTCAAGGACGCGATCGACCGTATCCGCAGCGACCTGCCGACCTCGATCGAAGAACCGATCGTCTCCAAGGTCGACGTCGAGGGCCAGGCGATCCAGACCTTCTCCGTGTCCGCGCCGGGCATGTCGCTCGAAGAACTCTCCTGGTTCGTCGACGACGTCATCAAGCGTGAGATCCAGGGCAAGAAGGGCATCGGCCGCGTCGACCGTTACGGCGGCGCCGACCGCGAAGTCCGGGTCGAACTCAACGAAGACAAGCTGAATTCGCTCGGCATCACCGCCGCCGACGTCAACGGCCAGCTGCGCCGCATGAACATGGACCTCGGCTCCGGCCGTGGTCAGGTCGGCGGCAGCGAGCAGGCGATCCGTACGCTGGGCGATACCCGCAATGTCGAGCAGCTCGCCAACACGATGATCTCGGTGCCGAGCGGCCGCTTCGTGCGCCTGTCCGATCTCGGCACGGTCACCGATACCTATGAGGAACCGCGTTCCTTCTCGCGCTTCAACGGCAACCCCGGCGTGACCTTCGCGGTCTTCCGCGCGAAGGGCGCCTCGGAAGTCAGCGTCGCCGAGACGGTCGCAAAGTCGCTCGAAAAGATCCGCGCGGCGAACCCCGACGTCACCATCGAGATGGTCGACGATTCCGTCTACTTCACCTACGGCAACTACGAGGCGGCGCTGCACACGCTGATGGAAGGCGCGCTGCTCGCCGTCATCGTCGTCATGCTCTTCCTGCGCAACTGGCGGGCAACGCTGATTTCCGCCGTGGCCCTGCCGCTGTCGGCGATCCCGACCTTTTGGGTCATGGACCTGCTCGGCTTCTCGCTGAACCTCGTCAGCTTCCTGGCGATGACGCTCGCAACCGGTATTCTCGTCGACGATGCGATCGTCGAGATCGAGAACATCGAGCGGCACATCCATATGGGCAAATCGCCCTATCGCGCCTCGATCGAAGCGGCGGACGAAATCGGCCTTGCCGTTATCGCGACGACCTTCACCATCATCGCGGTCTTCGTGCCCGTATCCTTCATGCCGGGCATTCCCGGCCAGTACTTCATCCAGTTCGGTCTGACGGTCGCCGTCGCGGTGTTCTTCTCACTGCTCGTCGCGCGTCTGATCACGCCTGTGATGGCCGCCTATCTGATGCGCCCGTCGGACGCCGGCAGTGATCATCATGACCGGGACGGCTTCATGATGCGCAACTATACGCGCCTTGTGGTCGCCACCACGAAGCACTGGTACACCCGCTACCTGACGCTGCTTGCGGCCATCGTCTTCTCGGTTGGTTCTGTCTTCGCGCTCGTCCTCTTCGTGCCCGGCAGCTTCCTGCCGCCGGAAGACGCCTCGCGCGTCAGCCTGTCGATCGAGCTGCCGCCGGACGCCATGCTCGAGGACACCGACCGCACCACCACCGAGATCTACGATCGGATCAAGGATATCGAAGGCGTCGACAACATCTTCGTACTTGGCGGCGCTTCGCCGAAGGGCGACCTGGAACTGCGCCGCGCGACGGTGACGGTGCTTCTCAAGAAGCTCGACCAGTCGCTCGTCAACAAGATCGTCAATGACGTCATCGGTCGCACGCCGGTGATCGGCGCGTACCTGCCGAAGATGCCGCCTGCCGGCCGCATCATCCCGCAGTCGCAGATCGAGAAGGAAATCTTCGCTCGCGTCCGTGACATTCCGGATGTGCGGGTGATCAAGCTCAACGACCGCGGTGAGCGCGACCTCTCCTTCAACCTGCTCTCCAACAACGAGGCCGATCTCGACCAGGCGGTGGCGACGCTGGAAGGCAAGTTGAGGAGCGACTCGTTGCTGGCCAATGTCAGCCCGGATGGCGCCCTTCCCCGTCCGGAACTGCAGATCCGTCCGCGGGACGAGCAGATGTCGCGCCTCGGCATCACCACCGCGCAGATCTCCGAGGTGATCCGTGTCGCCACCATCGGCGATATCGACGCGGCGCTGACCAAGATCGCCCTCGACGGGCGGCTGATCCCGATCCGCGTGCAGATCAACCGCGACTTCCGCACGGATATCGCCGCGATCCGCAATCTGAAGATCACGACCGCCGCCGGCGCCACCGTGCCGCTGTCGAGCGTTGCCGACATCAACTATTCGGAAGGCCCGAGCTCGATCAAGCGCTACGATCGCAACCGCGTCGTATCGCTCGGCGCGGATCTCCCGGTCGGTGTTGCGCTCAACACCGCCTCGGAGCGCTTCAAGCAGATCGCCGGCCAGGCCGATCTGCCGAAGTCCGTGCAGTTCCTCGAAAGCGGCGACGCCGAGGTGCAGGCGGAAATGCAGCAGAGCTTCGGCAACGCCATGCTGCTCGGCCTGATGCTGGTGCTGGTGGTGCTGATCCTCTTGTTCAAGGACGTGATCCAGCCCTTCACCATCCTGTTCTCGCTGCCGCTCGCAATCGGCGGCGTGGCGGCCGCGCTGATCCTGACACAGAACGCGCTATCCATGCCGGTTCTGATCGGAATCCTGATGCTGATGGGTATCGTCACGAAGAACGCGATCCTGCTCGTCGACTTCGGTATCGAGATGATGCATCACGGCATGGACCGGCAGGTCGCCATGATCGAGGCCGGCCGCAAGCGCGCCCGCCCGATCATCATGACCTCGATCGCCATGTCGGCGGGCATGCTGCCCTCCGCGCTCGGCGTCGGCGAAGGCGGCTCGTTCCGCGCCCCGATGGCGATCGCCGTGATCGGCGGCATCATCGTCTCGACGGTGTTGAGCCTCGTGATCGTGCCGTCGTTCTTCCTGATCATGGACGACCTCTCGCGACTGCTCGCCCGCATCTTCGGCCGCTTCGTCGGCAAGAAGGACGAGGAAAACCTGCCGCTCGACCGCGAGGCCCTCACCGATCTGGTGCATGAGCAAGGCAAGACGATCGAAGGCCTGGAAGACCGGCTGAAGACGCTGGAAACGGACCAGACCAAGGGACGGTCCGGCGGCAAGGTCATCAACCACCCGGCGCTCGCTGCCGAGTAGGTCATCGCCGAAGAGGCTCTCCGCCCGGGGCGGCCACAATTCTAAAGCAAGCCCGCGCCCTGCAAGCGCGGGCTTTTTGTGATTTCTATTTGATCGAGGTCAAACCAAGATCTGCAAAGCCCTCTACCCTAGCGCTGGATTTTACTCAGGACGGGTACGATGAAGACGTTGCGATTGAACTCGAACGACAGGGCGGTGCTGCTCGGCTCCTGCTTTTTCGAAAAGCTGCCGGCGGCGGCGTCGAGCGCCATTCTCGATGATGTCGTGGTTTCCACCCACGAGGAGCACGACATCCTCTTTGGCCAGGGCGAGGCACTGGACCAAGTCTTCTTGGTCCTCTCCGGTCTGGTGCGGCTCTACCGGCTGGGCAAGGACGGGCGCGAGGCGGATATCGCCGTCTTCCCGAAAGGCGAACTTTTCGGCGAAAGCGCCATGTTCCTTGGCAACCGCGCCACCGCCAACGCCCAGGCGATCGAGACGACTATGCTTGCGCGCATCGACAGCCGCAGGCTTCGCAAGCTGGCCGAACAGACGCCCGAGATCGCCGACGCACTGATGCAGCTTTTGTGCCGGCACGCGCAAATGGCGGAGGATTGCCTGGCCGAAGACCGGCTGCTCACGGCACCGCAGCGGGTCGCGAGCTATATCCTCGGCAATTGCCCCGATGGCATCACCAACTTTTCCTTCCGCCTGCCCTTCCAGAAGAATGTGCTGGCCGGCAAGTTGGGCCTGGCGCCCGAGGCACTGTCTCGCGCCTTCTCGGCCCTTCGCCGCTCCGGCGTCACCGTCAAGGGCCGCGTCATCGAGATCCATGACCGGCAGGCGCTGGAGCGCTTCTGACGCGTTGACGAAGGTTCAGGCGCCAGAAGCAACAAAAGCGGACGGCGTCAGAGGCCGCCGTGCAGCGTCAGGAAATCGACGATCCGGTTGATGCCGTCGCCGCGCTTCATGTCGGTAAAGACGAAGGGCTTTTCCGCCCGCATGCGCGTCGCATCCCGCTGCATCACGTCGAGATCGGCCCCGACATAGGGCGCCAGATCCTTCTTGTTGATGACCAGAAGGTCCGATTTGGTGATGCCCGGCCCGCCCTTGCGCGGGATTTCCTCGCCCTGGCAGACCGAGATGACATAGATCGTCAGGTCAGCGAGATCAGGCGAAAAGGTCGCCGCAAGATTGTCACCGCCGGATTCGATGAAGACGACATCGAGATCGGGGATGCGGCGGTTGAGATCAGCGATCGCCTGCAGATTGATCGTGGCGTCCTCGCGGATCGCCGTATGCGGGCATCCACCGGTCTCCACCCCGACGATGCGATCGGAGGGCAGCGCTTGCATGCGCACCAACGCCTCGGCATCTTCCTTGGTGTAGATATCGTTGGTGACGACAGCGACGGAGTACTTCTCTCGCATCGCCTTGCAGAGCTTGTCGGTCAGCGCCGTCTTGCCCGAGCCCACCGGCCCGCCGATGCCGACGCGAAGGGGACCGTTCTTCGATGCCATCTGGATGTCCTTTCAAGGTGGAAGCAATTCCAGGGAAGCGTGAGACGGTTTCCGTCCGAAATTGCGCAGTTCTATGAGTTACGAACGGAAGAGCCGCGAATGCAGGCTCTCGTGTCTGAGCGACGAAATATCCGCTGTCATCGTGGCCGAGCCGAGGTCGTCGAGCGAGACGCCGGCGGCCTTGACGGCTGTCGCCGCGATGACCGGTTCGAGTGCTGCAATGATGCCGACGCCATCGCGCTGGCCGGTCACGCCGCAACGGATCGCCACCGAGACGGCGTTCGAGACCGAGGCGTTGAGATAGGCGGCAAGCGCCGGCTCGAGGCCCGTTTCATGAGCGCCGGCGACGGCACCGACTGCGACCGGATAGGCGACACTCTTAGGCAGCGCATCCAGAACCGGATGCGGCCACGAGCGCGCCGCTGCCAGAAACGCCTGGCCCTGCAGCATCGTTTCCATATGGCGCTCGCGGCCTCCCGCCAGGGCTTCGGCAAGCTCTGCCGCCGCAGCCAGCCGGGCATGGTCGTTCACGGCGCGATAGCTCTCGGCCAGAAGCAGCGCATCGTTCCAGCCGTAGCCCAGAGAGATGACCGCCTCCAGCCAGTTGCGAAGCTCGCCGGCGTCGCTCACCAGACGGTCGTGAACCGCCTGCTCAAGCCCGCTGGAATAGGAAAAGGCGCCGACGGGAAAGGCCGGCGACATCCATGTCACGAGGCGAAGCAGCGCTTGCGTGTCGACCCGCTCAGCCATGGTGGTGATGATTATGGCCATGGTTGTGGCCGCCGGCATGGTAAGCGCCGCGCAGCGGATGGAAAGGCAGCGAAACCTCGTTCACCGCCGCGCCCAGGCCTTCGAGCATCTGGCGGATCACCGGATCGCGGACAATCAGGATGCGGCTCTCTTCGAACTGTGCCGGCAGGTGGCGATTGCCGAGATGCCAGGCAAGCTCGATCAGATGCATCGCGTCGCGCGGGCGGATCTCGTAGAGCGCCTCGGGCGCGGCAGCGATGCGGATATGGCCGCCGCCTTCGAGCACCAGGAGGTCGCCATCGGCAAGCATAACCGCTTCCTTGAGATCCAGCATCACCACATCGTCGTTTTCGAGATGCAGCAACTTGCGGCGCAGATGCCGCGCGTCGTGCGTCAATGTCACGCTATGAAGCGGCGCAATATCGGCCGGCCCCGGCGAGAGAACCTCTGTCGAACGATAGGGCATCGTCAGAGAACCTCGACCTTTTCCGGCGTCACGAGCTCGAGGCGCGCCTCGACGAGCAGGTCGGCCATCGCCGCCTGAAAGGCCTTCAGATGTGGTTCCTCGAAATGCGCGTCGACGGCTGCCTTGTCCTTCCAGGTTTCGACAAAAACCAGCGCGTCGGGCTCGGCCGGCTTGCGGTAGAGATCATAGGTGATGCAGCCGGCCTCGCGCCGGGTGGCCTCGATCAGCGGTGCTGCGAGCGACACTACCTCATCCCCCTTGCCGGGGTGTGCGGTCAGGTAGGCGATAATGTAAACCATTGAACCCTCGATATCTTTTCTGCCGGCTACTTTAGCAAGAAAAAGCCCTGGCGCCAGCGGCGGGTGCGGCTTTTCAGGCGCTTGCGGCGGCTGTACCGCGCAAGAAAAAGCCCGAAGACCGGATCCGATCTTCGGGCTCTTTCCAATCAGGAACGATAGGTCGCTGCCATCAGGCGGCAAGCTTCTGGGACTTCAGCGTCTCCAGAATGTTCTGCGGCGAGGAAACGCCATAGGGGTCGCTGTCGCAGTTGTCGGAATAGCCCTCTTCCTCGAACCACTGCTCGACAACGCCGTTGTTGACGACGGCAGCGTAGCGCCAGGAGCGCATGCCGAAGCCGAGATTGTCCTTGGCGACGAGCATGCCCATCTTGCGGGTGAACTCACCCGAACCGTCCGGGATCAGCTTGACGTTTTCGAGGCTCTGGGACTTGCCCCAGGCGTTCATGACGAAAGCGTCGTTGACCGAGATGCAGTAGATTTCGTCAACGCCCTCGGCGCGGAAATCGGCCGTCAGCTTTTCGAAATCGGGCAGCTGGAAGGTCGAGCAGGTAGGCGTAAACGCGCCCGGCAGCGAGAACAGCACGACGCGCTTGCCTGCGAAGTAATCGTCGGAGGACACGTCCTCCCAGCGGAACGGGTTCGAGCCGCCAACGGCCTCGTCGCGAACGCGGGTGCGGAACGTTACAGCGGGTACTTTTCTGCCAAGCATCGTCATCTCCTTTGGACCACGATGATTTGGATCGGTTCGACCAAAATCATGAACGTGATCGTCTCTTGTAAGTTAGAGCGGGATACATGCGGAGAACCGCAAACCGCTCTGGCGCAGCTCTCGGTCGGCAGGTCTTGGGAGGATTGCTGGCAACCGAGGAAGGTCAGCCGTCTTCCTATCGGATATTGCGCTGCGACGCAGCACGAAAGGCCCCAATTCACATGCGAACATGGCAGCCATGCGGTGGCCGCATGGCTGCCGCCTGCCAATCACTGCCTGCCAATCATTGCTCAATTGTGGAGCCGCAGCGACAGCCCGAGGCTTGGCGGGACCGGGTTCCACAGGCCCGTTCGCAAGCCCGCCTCACGCAACGCGCGCGCCGTCCATGTGTTGCAGCCGAAAAGCGCGTTGAAGCTGCCTCCGGCCTCGAAGAAGCGGTCGTTGCCATTGTAGGAAAAACCCTCGATCGAAACGACAGCTCCGGCCTCGCGGGTGAAGCTTTCGGCAATAAAGCCGAGCAGCCGATCGTATCCCGCTTCGTCCAGCTCGAAGCCGGTGACGGCAGCCTGCGGCTCGACGATCCGACCGGCGATATCCACATGCATCACCGAGCGGTCGACGGTCAGCGCCTTGAACACGGGCCCGGGCTTCAGCTCAGACCAGGTCGGCGTTTCCAGATAGAAGGACCGCCCGCCCCAGCCAAAGATCAGCCATTCAGCCTGCGGATGCGCAAGCGGCACGCCGGCCGCCTCGACAAAGCCGAACCGCGCTCGAATCTCGTCCGTCAGGGGTATGGCGATGTCCGTGTGGATCGGGCCGGAAAGCAGAAGGATGCGCGTGCCCCCTGCTCCCGCAGCGGAGGCGGAAACCGGCAGGAGCGGCAGCGGCAGCAAGGTTCCGGCAACGATGGCAAGTATCGCCGCCAGTAGGCCGAAGAAAGCCCATTTCAGGCCACGCTTCATTCCCTGTCCCTGCTTGTTCAGAATAGGAAATAGCGCTGTGCCATCGGCACGACCGTCGCCGGCTCGCAGGTCAGAAGCTCACCGTCGGCGCGCACCTCATAGGTCTCCGGATCGACCTCGATATGCGGCAGCAGGTTGTTGTGGATCATCGATGCCTTGCCGATGCCGCCACGGGTGTTGCGGACCGCCACAAGCTGCTTGGCAACGCCGAGCTTGGCGGCAAGGCCGGCGTCGAGCGAGGCCTGCGACACGAAGGTTACAGACGAACTCGTGCGGTTCTTGCCGTAGGCGGCAAACATCGGCCGGTAGTGCACCGGCTGCGGCGTCGGGATGGAGGCATTCGGATCGCCCATGGGTGCCATCGCGATCGAGCCGCCGAGAAGCACGAAGTCGGGCTTCACGCCGAAGAAGGCTGGGTTCCAGAGGACGAGATCGGCGCGCTTGCCGACCTCGATGGAGCCGATCTCATGGCTGAGGCCGTGGGCGATCGCCGGATTGATCGTGTATTTGGCGATATAGCGCTTCACCCGGAAATTGTCGTTGTCGCCGGTTTCCTGCGGCAGCGGCCCGCGCTGACGCTTCATCTTGTCGGCAGTCTGCCAGGTGCGGATCGCCACTTCGCCGACGCGGCCCATGGCCTGGCTGTCAGACGAGATGATCGAGAAGGCGCCGATATCATGCAGGATGTCCTCGGCCGCGATCGTTTCCTTGCGGATGCGGCTCTCGGCAAAGGCGATGTCCTCGGGGATCGAGGGCGACAGGTGATGGCAGACCATCAGCATGTCCAGATGCTCGGCAAGCGTATTCTTGGTGTAGGGCCGCGTCGGATTGGTCGAGGACGGAATGACGTTCGGCTGGCCGCAGATCTTGATGATGTCGGGGGCGTGGCCGCCGCCGGCCCCTTCCGTGTGGAAGGCATGGATGGTGCGGCCCTTGATCGCCGCGATCGTATCCTCGACGAAGCCGCTCTCGTTCAAGGTGTCCGTATGGATCATCACCTGCACGTCGTATTCGTCGGCGACACCGAGGCAGCAATCGATCGCCGCCGGCGTCGAGCCCCAGTCCTCATGCAATTTCAGCGAGGTGGCGCCAGCGAGCACCATTTCCACCAGCGCGCCCGGCCGCGACGCATTGCCCTTGCCGGCAAAGGCGATGTTCATCGGGAAGCCGTCGGCCGCCTCGATCATGCGGGCGAGATGCCAGGGACCGGAGGTGCAGGTGGTGGCGAGCGTGCCATGGCCCGGCCCGGCGCCGCCTCCAAGCATGGTCGTAAGCCCGCTCACCAGCGCTTCCTCGATCTGTTGCGGGCAGATGTAATGAATGTGGCTGTCCATGCCGCCCGCGGTGATGATCTTGCCTTCGCCCGCGATGACCTCCGTGCCGGGACCGACGATGACGGTGACGCCCGGTTGCGTGTCCGGGTTGCCGGCCTTGCCGATGCCGGCGATGCGTCCGTCCTTGAGGCCGATATCCGCTTTGACGATGCCCCAGTGATCGACGATCAGCGCATTGGTGATGACGGTGTCGACGGCGCCCTCGGCGCGTGTCGCCTGGCTCTGCCCCATGCCGTCGCGAATGACCTTGCCGCCACCGAACTTCACCTCCTCGCCATAGGTCGTGAAGTCCTTCTCCACCTCGACGAAAAGTTCGGTGTCAGCGAGCCGCACCTTGTCGCCGACCGTCGGGCCGAACATGTTGGCATAGGCCGCGCGCGACATCTTGTAGGGCATGGTTCAGGCTCCTTGGGACGAAGTAGAAATGGGATGGAGGCGGCGAAGACGGCCGCTGGCTGCAAGCGCATCGACATGGCGGCGCTCGGCGGCGAAGGGATGCCATTCCCAACCGACATGGCCGAAGCCGGCAAGAACGACCTCGTCGTCGGGTGTCGCTAGATGCGCGAGCACATCGGCAATCACGATCATCCCGCTCGATGGAACGACATAAGGGGCCGGCGAAAAGCCGGCGAGATCCTGCTCCACCTGGTCGTGCACATCGACCGGGACGACGCGAAAGCCGCGGTTGGTCGAACGGGCGAAGCTCTCGAAACCGACAGTGTAATCGTCGCAGAAATCGTCGAGGTCCGGATGCGTTTCCGCAAGCCCGGCGCGCATGGCGGCAAACTTCGCGCCGGAGCGAACGCACCATATCTCCCGCGCCTGGCGCACGGCGGCATTCGTCTTCCAGCGACCACCGCCGAGCATGGAAATCCCCGGGCGTCCGGTATTGCAGACCGCGACGATATCGGTCCTGTGGCCGCTGGCGCCGACAGAGCGGCAATCGTTGAAGCGCACGACGAGATCGGCGGCATCGATCGTTGCGCCGGCGCCGTCAGGCACCTCGCCATTGCCCACGATCATGATGACGCGGCGAGCCTGCAATGGTCAGTTCCCTTGAGCTTCGAGAAATTCGTTGAGTTCGGCGGTACGCTTCTGCGTGAGCTGGGCAAGGCAGCCTGAAACCAGCATCGGCTCGGCCTGGCCGCCACGGGCCTGGAAACCGGCCAGCTCGCATTGTCCGTCCCGATAGCCGATCCAGGCGCGCTGCGTCGTCTTCAGCGCCTCGACCGCGCCGATATCGGCGCCTTCCAGCTCCTTGTCGACCTTCTGCGCCGCCGTCATCGCCTGCCTGTAGACCGCATTCAGTTCCGCGTCCGCCGCTTCGTATTCCCGGTAGGCGCAGTCATTCAGATCCGGCTGAGCCATCGCATTCGCGCAATCCACGTCCGGCTCATCCTCGGCGAGCGCCGGGGTGGCAAGCACCAGAAGCAAACCGAGAACCGGCAGCACTCTCATAGCTTGCCCATCACCTGCTGGCGGAAGCCATAGACCTCGCGCTTGCCGGAAAGCGGTATCAGCGTCACCTGGCGCGTCTGGCCCGGCTCGAACCGCACGGCCGTGCCGGCGGGAATGTCGAGCCGGCAGCCGTAGGCTGCTTTCCTGTCAAACTGCAGCCCCGCATTGGTTTCGGCGAAGTGATAGTGGCTGCCGACCTGGATCGGGCGGTCGCCGGTGTTGGCAACCTCGATCGTCGCCGTGTCGAGACCGGCATTGAGCTCGATCTCTCCGGCCGCAGCAATGATTTCTCCTGGGATCATGGTCTTCTCCTCAAGCCGCCCTCGGCCGGCCGCATGCTTTTATCCCGCGTTCAGGCCTCAGGCACCCTGCGCCAACAAGCCACGTACTCACCTCACGCTTAGCGGATCGGCTCGTGCACGGTGACGAGCTTGGTCCCGTCAGGAAACGTCGCCTCGATCTGGATGTCGTGGATCATCTCGGGGATTCCCTCCATCACCTGATCGCGCGTCAGCACCTGGGCGCCCGCCTCCATCAGTTCGGCAACCGAGCGCCCGTCGCGCGCGCCCTCGACGACGAAATCGGTGATCAGCGCGATCGCTTCGGGATGGTTGAGTTTCACGCCGCGCTCCAGGCGCCTGCGGGCGACCATGGCCGCCATCGAAATCAGCAGTTTGTCTTTCTCGCGCGGGGTAAGATTCATGCGTCGCCACCGGTTGTTCGTGAAGCAATTTCCTGGAAATCTGCGAAGCGGTCTTCCGCCAGGAATTACAAAGTTTCAATGCGTTAGATCATTTCACTGTTTCAAATAAAAATGTGAAACGAGCTAGAGAACCCAGACTTTCGGCACAGTCTTCTGCATGCGCAAGTGCGAAATAACCGGGATGAGGATTTTTCTGAGCGCGAAGCCATCCGGCGCCACGAAACGGGCAACCAGCTTGTCGCGGCCATGGACCTGAAAATGGCTGATGCCGACGCACGCTGCGCCATCGACGAGCGACCGAAGACGCGGCAGCAAGGGTTCGCAGTCGGGACCGACATGGAGCAGCGTGGCGAAGGCGGCCCCACCATCGAGCACCGCCTTGCGCTGACTGAGGCGCGCGACCTCTCCTGATAGCGCCAGATTGTCCGCATGCAGCAGCTTGCCCTCGACGCGGATACGCCAGCGATCGCGGAAGAGCCCGGTTTCAACCGCCTCGCCCATCGCCTTGCGACCGAGCAGAACCGCTTCCACCGCGAGAAACGTCGCGTCGGCAGCAAGCTCCACCTCCAGCGAGCGCGACAGCGAGGCACGGTCGAAGAGGATCGTCTCCTGTGGCAACCAGTCGACACGCGCGCCGGCGGCAACCTCGATGCGCGTTTTCACTTCGACGGTATCGGCGCTCGCCTTATAGATCTTCTCGCAGGCCTGCGTCGTCACCGTCACGTCCGTTCCAGCCCCTGCCGCAACCTCCCAGACCATGCGGTCGCCGCCGGTGAGGCCGCCGGAGGAATTGATGAGCACTGCCTCCATCGAGGTGTCGAAGGTCTTTGGCAGGCGGATCTTGGCGCAGCCTTCCTGGTAGAGTTCGGCAATGCGGCTGTGGCCGAGCGCCGCCTTGGCGACCACCCGTCCCTTGCCCCAGGCCCGCTGCGGGGCGATGCGTGCTGCCTTGTCCATGTCAGACCGCTAAGCGGCGTCCTTCATTTTCGACGCGGCGCCCCATAGGCGCGATCGCCTTATCTTGGCGCTATCGTCCGCATCGCGGCACGACAAGTCAAGTTATTGTTTTGCAAAGAAAATCGTCAGCATGCCGCATTTCCGTGCAGGCCTTGCGCAGAAAACGGGCAGCCGCCTACGCCACGCGATCCGGCGGTTCGCGACCGTCGAAAAACGCCGTGATATTGTCGGCCACCTTCATGCCCATGGCGACGCGCGTCTCCTCCGTGGCACTGCCGAGATGTGGAAGCAGCACGACATTTTCCAGCCCGCGCAGACGTTCCGGCACGTTCGGCTCCGCCTCGAAGACATCGAGCCCGGCGCCGCGGATGACGCCGTTTTCGAGCGCCGCAATCAGCGCCGGCTCGTCGATCACATCACCCCGCGCCGTGTTGACGAGGTAGGCGCCCTTTTTCATCAGCGCCAGCCGTTCGGCGTTGATCAGGTGACGGTTTTCGCCGCCGCCGGGGCAATGGAGCGACACGAAGTCTGCAACCTTCAATACGTCCTCGACCGTGTCGAGTTGACGCGCACCGTAGCGGCTTGCCTCGGCCGGGTCGATGCGCGAGCGATTGTAGAAGACGACATCCATGTCGAAGCCGAAATGACAGCGCTTGGCCATGGCCTTGCCGATGCGGCCGAAGCCGATGATGCCGAGCGTCTTGCCGGTGATCTTGCCGCCGATCATGTGGGTCGGCCGCCATCCACTCCATTCGCCGGCCCGTACCTGCCGCTCGCCCTCGCCTGCCCGCCGCGCGACCGCAAGCAGCAACGTCATGGCGATGTCGGCGGTGCAATCTGTGAGAACGCCGGGCGTGTTGGTGACGACGATGTCGGCAGCCTTGGCGGCCGCGACGTCGATGTGATTGTAGCCGACGCCATAGTTGCCGAGGATCTTCGCGCGGAGGCCGCCACCGGCGAAGAGGTCGGCCGGAAGTCGATCAGAAACTGTCGGAAGAACGGCGTCATAGGTCCGGAGTGCTTCAGCCAGTTCTGCAGCCGTCAGAGGCACGTCCCCTTCGTTCAAGGTGACGTCGAAGCGTTCGGCAAGCACCTGCTCCACCGCCGCCGGCCAACGACGGGTGAGGAGAATGCGGGGTTTCGAGCTCATGCCTGCCTCCGGATCAGAATCGCTGCGAGATAGTGCACGAAACGGCGCGACGCGACAGCTATCTCGACAAGCGAAACACCTATCACGAAAAGCAAAAAAGAGGCGCCGTTGCGGGCGCCTCTTCTCGGGCTTCGGACATGTCAGGCCTTGGCGAAGGCGAGCAGGTCGGCGTTGAGCTGGTCCTTGTGGGTGTCGGTAATGCCGTGCGGTGCGCCGGCATAGACCTTGAGCTCCGCATGCGGCACCAGCGTCTTCGAGGCCCGTGCAGCCGCATCGATCGGCACGATCTGATCGTCGTCGCCATGGATGATCAAGGTCGGCACGTCGAACTTCTTCAGGTCCTCGGTAAAGTCGGTCTGCGAGAAGGCGACGATCGAGTCATAAGTGTTCTTGTGTCCCCCCATCATGCCCTGCAGCCAGAAACTGTCGATCATGCCCTGAGAGGCGATCGCGCCCGGGCGGTTGAAGCCGAAGAACGGACCGGACGCGATGTCGCGGTAGAGCTTCGAGCGATCCTTCAGGCTTGCCGCCTGCAGGCCGTCGAAGACTTCCTTCGGCAGGCCGCCGGGGTTCCTGTCGGTCTTGACCATCAGCGGCGGCACGGCCGAGATCAAACCGGCCCTGGCGATCCGGCTGGTGCCGTGGCGGCCGATATAGCGGCTGATTTCGCCGCCGCCAGTCGAAAACCCGGCAAGGAAGACACCCTTGAGATCGAGCGCGTTGATCAGATCCGCGAGGTCGTCGGCATAGTGGTCCATGTCGTTGCCGTCCCACGGCTGCGACGAGCGGCCGTGGCCGCGGCGGTCATGGGTGACGACGCGGAAGCCGTTGGCGGCAAGGTGGAAGGCCTGCGCCTCCCAGCTGTCGGACGACAGCGGCCAGCCGTGGCTGAGCACGACGACCGGGCCATCCTTCGGACCCCAGTCCTTGTAATAGATCTCGACGCCATCGCGGGTGATGATGCGCCGTGGCTGAGCACGACGACCGGGCCATCCTTCGGACCCCAGTCCTTGTAATAGATCTCGACGCCATCGCGGGTGATGATGCGGCTGCCCATGGTGTTTTCTCCCTTAGTGCCGGAGGCGCCGGCGGTTGCTGCGGTGGTGGATGCGGCCTTGGCCGACGTGTTCATGGCATTGACCGCGGCTGCGGTGGCGGCAGCGCCAAAGGCGGCCGAGAGAACCGTGCGGCGGGAGATGCCGTTGGCTTCGGTCTTGCTGATTGCCTTGCTCATGGAAACGCTCCTTCTTCCCTGCGGTCACACCGCTGTTAAATACTTAGCGTTTAAATCGTGCGCGACTTATGTGGATTTATGTCGCTACCGATTAGATCGTGCACAATATTTATACCGTAGCCGCGCTATAGTCAATGTCTTGCGATTATATCGTGAACGATTTATTTTGAGAGCATGACAGGAGAAAGCGATGATTGACACCGATCCCAAGGGCGATGAGGCAATGCTGGCGCTCGATAGTTTCCTGTGCTTTGCGGTCTATTCCGCAAACCACGCCTTCACGCGCATCTACAAGCCGCTGCTGGAAGAGCTCGATCTCACCTATCCGCAATATCTGGTGATGGTGCTGTTGTGGGAAAAGGACGACCAGACGGTCGGCAGCCTCGGCGAGCGGCTCTTCCTGGAATCGAGCACTTTGACCCCGATGCTGAAGCGCCTGGAGGCCGCCGGCTACATCGCCCGCGTGCGCGATAAGGCGGACGAGCGGCAGGTCCGGGTACAATTGACCGAGATGGGCAAGGCGCTGCGGCAGAAGGCAATCGACGTACCCCGCAACCTTGGCGAAGCGACAAAGCTCGGCCCCGACGATCTCGAGCGACTGCGCGCCGAAGTCTCGTCGCTCAGAGACACGCTATTGAAATAATAGACCGCTGCGCCGAGCATCACCAAAAGAAAAGCCCGGCGATTGCTCGCCGGGCCCCAACCACTCGGACACAAGGTCCGAAATCAGAACTACTCGTTCTGGAAGTAGTTGTACTTGCCGTCGTCACCCTTCTTCCAGGTGTACATGACGTAGTCCGGACGCGTGATGTCGCCCTTTTCGTCATAGCCGAGTTCGCCGATTGCGGTCTTGAACGGACCCTTTGCCTTGATGGCTTCGGCAACTGCCTGCGGGTCGTTGCCACCGGAAGCCTTGGCAGCTTCGGCGATGACCTGGAGAGCGGCGTAGGCGTAGAGCGTGTAGGCTTCCGGTTCGAAGCCGGCAGAGCGGAACTTCTCGACGAGGTCCTTGGCAGCCGGGTTCTTGCGCGGATCCGGAGCGAACGTCATCAGCGTGCCGTCAACGGCGTCGCCGGCGATCGAGGCCAGTTCGTTCGAAACGATACCGTCGCCCGACATCAGGGTAGCCTTGAGGCCCTGGTCCTTCATCTGGCGCATGATCAGGCCGGCTTCGGTGTGCAGACCGCCGTAGTAGACGATCGAAACGCCGGCTTCCTTCATCTTGGCGATCAGAGCCGAGAAGTCCTTGTCGCCGGTGTTGATGCCTTCATAGAGGGCTTCGGTGAGGCCGGCTTCGTTCATCGACTTCTTGGTTTCGTCGGCAAGGCCCTGACCATAGGGGGTCTTGTCGTGAATGACGGCGATCTTCGCGTCCTTGAAGTTGGCAGCGAGGTAGGCACCGGCAACCGCACCCTGCTGGTCGTCACGGCCGCAGGTACGGAACGTGTTCCAGAGACCGCGCTCGGTGAACTGCGGGTTGGTGGAGGCCGGGGTTACCTGCAGGATACCGTTTTCGGCGTAAACTTCAGAAGCCGGGATGGACACGCCCGAGTTGAAGTGACCGACAACGAACTTCACACCGTCAGCAACGAACTTGTTGGCGACCGAAACGCCCTGCTTGGCATCCGAAACGTCGTCGCCGAGCACAACCTTGATCTGTTCCCCATTGATACCGCCAGCGGCATTGATGTCAGCGGCGGCCTGCTCTGCACCTTTCTGGAGCTGTGCACCGAAAGCGGCGTTCGGGCCAGTCAGCGGGCCGGCGACACCAACGAGAATATCAGCCCAGGCGCTGCCGCTGAAGGCAACCATAGCCGTCAGCGCGACCGCCGACAGAAGAGACTTTTTCATCTTGTTACTCCCAATTATTCGAGCGGGTCTCGTTACCAACCTGCGCAATGCCCACCATAGTTGCGCCGGTGTTTCTTTCGCACCGGCCGCGGCGGCCGGCGCGCGCTGTTCCCTTTATTTGGCTTTCCAGGAGAAAGGCGAAGCCTTCTCATAGAGCCAATAGTAGTTATTGGTCATTTGCTTGGTCCGGTAGTACCGGAAACCTGCGGTAGCAAACAACAAAAGTACGATCGTGTCCACGATATAGTATTGCAGGCTGAACATGGTGCCTTCGAACAGCGCATGGTGGACGAAACGGATGCCCAGTCCCAGCAACGCCACGTAGAGGATGAGCCGCGGCATGCCTTCCCAGCTTTCAGCCACGCTCTTGCCCGTGCGCCAGGCGGTCCAGCCGCCGAGCACGCAGCTTATGAAAAGAAACTGCCAGATCGACACTTCTTCGTAGAGAATTCCCTGCATGTCACTTGCTCCAGATGCGGCCGGTCAATGACGGCCGCCTTCGAGATAGGCCGCGCGCACTTCCGGATTGGCGAGGAGTTCCTTGCCGGAACCGCTCATCGTCACCCGGCCGTTCACCATCACGTAGCCGCGGTCCGAAAGCTTGAGCGCGCCGAAGGCGTTCTGCTCGACGAGGAAGACCGTCAGCCCCTCCTCCTTGTTGAGTTTCTTGATCGCTTCGAAGATGCCCTTGACGATCAGCGGTGCGAGACCGAGCGACGGCTCGTCGAGAAGCAAAAGCTTCGGCCGGGCCATCAGCGCGCGGCCGATCGACAGCATCTGCTGCTCACCGCCCGAAAGCGTGCCGCCGCGCTGCGCCTGGCGCTCCTTCAGGCGCGGGAAAAGCGTAAACACCTTTTCCACGTCCTGGTCGAAGTGCTTCAGGTTGTCGAGGCTGGCGCCCATCTGCAGATTTTCGAACACGGTCATGCGCGGGAAGATGCGCCGACCCTCAGGCGATTGCGCAATGCGCAGCCGGGCGATCTCGTGCGTCGGCATGCGGGTGATGTCCTGGCCTTCGAAGAAGACCGAACCGGTGCGCGCCTGCGGGCTGCCGCAGATGGTCATCATCAGCGTCGACTTGCCGGCACCGTTGGCACCGATCAGGCAGACGATTTCACCACGGTGAACTTCGACATCGACCCCGCTGAGCGCCCGGATGTTGCCGTAGTAGGTCTCGACGGCTTTGACTTGGAGAAGTGGCGCCGTCATCAGTGGGTGCCCCCCTGCCCGCCTTCGATTTCCTCGATTTGTTCGATCACCTCTTCAACCTCTTCATCCTCGACACCCAGATAGGCCGCAATGACCCTCGGATCGTTCTTCACGAAATCCGGTGTGCCGTCGGAAATCTTCTGTCCATATTCCAGGACCACCACGTGGTCGGAGATCTCCATGACCACGGACATGTCGTGTTCGATCAAAAGAATCGACGTGCCGGTATCGGCGCGAATGCTTTTCAGCAATTCGTTGAGCGCCAGAGACTCGCGCGGATTGAGACCGGCGGCCGGCTCGTCCAGGCAGAGAAGCTCGGGCCCGGTGCACATGGCACGCGCGATCTCGAGACGGCGCTGGGCGCCATAGGAGAGATCGCCGGCCGGATCGTCCGCACGGTCGATCAGCGACGCCTTTTCCAGCCAGTGCTTGGCAAGTTCGATCGCCTCGTGCGACGCCTGGCGATAGGCCGGGAAGCCGAGCAGACCGAGGAAGGTGTAGCCGGATGCCTGCATCAGCTTGTTGTGCTGCGCGACGAGCAGGTTTTCGAGCACCGTCAGACCGGAGAACATCCGGATGTTCTGGAAGGTACGCGCTACCTTGGCGAGCTTGGTGATCTCGAAGTCGGGCAGACGCTCCAGCAGGTATTCCTTGCCGGCCTTCTGCTTCATCGTGATCATGCCCATCGTCGGCTTGTAGAAGCCGGTGATGCAGTTGAACACCGTGGTCTTGCCCGCTCCGTTCGGGCCGATCAGCGCGGTGATGTCACCGCGATAGGCTTCGAAGGAGAAGTCGTTGATGGCCATGAGACCGCCGAAGCGCATCGACAGGTGCTCAACCTTGAGAATGGGGTCTTTTGTCATTGTCGTTGTCTCGCGGGCCATCAACCGTGCCCTTCCTTGGTGAAGCTGCCGGAGACTGCCTTGCGTTCGTGCAGGAAGGCTGTCGGTTCGCGTGATCCGACGAAGCCGCGCGGCTTCCAGACCATGACGACGACCATGGCCAGGCCAAAGATCAGCATACGGTAGAGTTCAGGTGTGAAGTCCGGTCCGAAGACCATCTTCAGGAAGGAAAGCTCACGCAGGATTTCGGTGCCGCCGATCATGACGGCCGCAGCGACTGCGATGCCGGTAAGCGAGCCCATGCCGCCGAGAACCACGATCGCGAGAATGACCGCGGATTCCAGGAAGACGAAGGATTCGGGCGACACGAAGCCCTGGCGCACCGCGAAGAACGAGCCGGCGATACCGCCGAACATGGCGCCCGTCGCAAATGCGGTGAGCTTGGTCGTCACCGTGTTGATACCGAGCGAGCGGCAGGCGATCTCGTCCTCGCGCAACGCTTCCCAGGCGCGGCCGATCGGCATGCGGCGCAGCCGGATCGTCACATAAGCCGTGAGCAGCGCAAGTGCCAGGATCAGATAGAACAGGAAGATCTTGTAATAGGCCGACGACATCGGCAGGCCCATCATTGCTGCAAAACCGTCCTTCGAGGCATCGAACTTGATGCCGAACAGCGTCGCCTTGGCGATACCGGAGACGCCGAAGGTACCCTTCGTCACTTCGGTCCAGTTGATCAACACCAGTCGGATGATTTCACCGAAGGCGAGCGTCACGATCGCCAGATAGTCACCGCGAAGACGCAAGACCGGGAAGCCGAGAATCATGCCCCAGAAGGCGGCGAGAATGCCGGCGACCGGAAGAAGAACCCAGAAGGACAGGCCGAAATAGGTCGACAGCAGGGCGTAGGAATAGGCGCCGACCGCGTAGAAGGCGACGTAACCCAAGTCCAGCAGGCCAGCGAGGCCGACGACGATGTTGAGCCCCCAGGCCAGCATCACGTAGATCAGGATCTGGATGCCGAAATTGTCGACCCACTTCAGCGAGCCCTGGACGCCGAAGATCGCGACGACGAGCGGCGGATAGATGAGCAGGAACGCAATCGCGAGCTTGGAGAAGTTGCGGCTGAAGAAGGTCTCCTCCTTCACCGCATCGTCGGCCTCGGCCTTGGCGGCCTTGCGCCGAGCCATGGCCGGCTGGACATAGGCAACCATCAGGAAGCGGCCGACGGCAGCGACAATCACGAAGATCGCCAGCAGTCCCCAGCGCTGGTTGAGGATCAGCTCGTTGCGGATGTTCTGGTCGGACTTGAGACCGACGAACAGCACGAAAAGGCCGAGCGAAATCAGGCCCGCGAAGACAGCCTCGCGCAGGGCCCGCGCCGTCACGTCAGTGCCGGCGCTTGCAGTCGTAGAAGCAATGTTTGCCATGGAATTATACCTTCTCGACTTCCGGTCGTCCGAGAATGCCAGACGGCTTGAAGATCAGGACGATGGCGAGAATGGAGAAGGTCGCGACGTCCTTGTAGTCGATGGTGAAATAGGCCGACCAGAGGGACTCGATGAGCCCGATCAACAGTCCGCCGAGAACGGCGCCCGGCAGCGATCCGATGCCGCCGAGAACGGCCGCGGTGAACGCTTTGACGCCAGGCACGAAACCGTCGGTGAAGACGACGACGCCATAATACATCAGATACATCGTGCCGGCGACGGCAGCGAGTGCTGCGCCCATGATGAAGGTCACCGAGATGGTGCGGTCGACGTCAACACCCAGCAGCGCCGCCATCTTCCGGTCCTGTTCGGTCGCGCGCTGGGCGCGGCCGAGCGGCGTCTTGTTGACGATGTACCAGAAGATCGAAAGCAGAGCCGCCGTGATGACGATGATGATGATCTGCTTCAGCGAGATGGTGATGCCGAAGACTTCGTAGACCGAGGAGACGAGCGGCGGGATCGGCTTGTTGCGCGGGCCCTGCGTCACCTGGATGAAGTTCGACAACGCAATCGACATGCCGATCGCCGTGATCAGCGGCGCAAGCCGGAACGAACCGCGCAGCGGCCGATAGGCCACTTTCTCGATCGTCCAGTTCCAGAGACCTGCGGTCAGCATGCCGACGATCATCATCAGCAGGAGAGCAAGTACAACCGGGACGCCCCCGATGAATGTTGTGAGAATAAGAAAGACAATCAAAGCAGCAAAGCCGCCGAGCATGAAGATATCGCCGTGGGCGAAGTTGATCATGCCAATGATGCCGTAGACCATGGTATAACCGATTGCGATCATACCATAAATAGACCCAAGAGTCAGCCCGTTGACGAGCTGCTGGACGAAATACTCCATCAATCTTCCCCTGGACCAGATCCATTACGGTCCGGTCTCTTGTTTTTTGAGCTCATTGTTGAGCGCTGTGTTTGCTCGATTCCATACCTCTTTCAAACGAAAAGGAAAGCTAAAAAACGCGACTTCGCCAAAAACTTCCTCGATAAAATCGATTTGACGCTTTTACAGCCAGAAAAATCAAATCTTTCGCAGCTTTCGCCCGCGAAAGCATCAACTTTAGTCGTAAAAGCGTCGGGTATTCTATGAAGCTTCGACAGCCACTTCGGTCTGCATTACACCTCGAATGCTTAGGCGCGCATGCGCTGACCGTTCGAATCGAACAGCGGATGCGGCTGAAGACGGGCCGGCAGGATCTCACCCAAGAGTTCGATCGACCAGCCATCGCTTCGGTCGGCGATCTCCTTGGGCACGTAGCCCATGGCGACCGAAACCCCACTTGCATGCGCATAGCCGCCCGATGTCACCCAGCCGCGCACGACACCGTCGAGATAGATGGGCTCGTCGCCGATGACGTCCGCATCCCTCGCATCGAGCACGAAGGTCCGCAGCCGCATCGCGCCGCCATCCGCCTTCTCCTTCAAGGCCGCCGCCTTGCCAATGAAATCCGCATCCTTGCCGGTCGCGACGAAACGGCCGAGCCCAGCCTCGACCGGGCCATAGAGCGGACGATATTCGCGCGCCCAGCTGCCGAAGGATTTTTCGACGCGCAATGCATTCAGCGCCCTCAGGCCGAACAAACGGATCCCGGAAGCCGCCCCCTTCTCCATCAGCAGTTCGAAGAGATAACGCTGGTACTCCGGTTTCATCCAGATCTCGTAGCCGAGATCGCCGGTGTAGCTGACGCGGCCGACGAGCGCGGGCGCCATGCCGAGATCCATCCGGCGGATGTCCATGAACGGGAAATCGGCGTCGGAGACATCGAGATGGGTCAGGCTTTCAAGCACATCGCGCGCCTTCGGCCCGGCGATCGACAGGCCGGCCAGCTCCAGCTTCAACGCCTTCAGCGTCACCGAGCCGTCCGCCGGCAGATGCGCCTCGAACCAGCGCATGTGGTAGTCCTCGGCTATGCCGGATCCAACAAGCAGGAAATCCCCCTCTTCGAGCTTGGCAAGGGTGAAGTCGCCGATCAGCTTGCCGTCCTCCTTCAGCATCGGTGCCAATGCCATGCGCCCGACCTCAGGGATGCGGCAGGCAAGCATGCGGTCGAGCCAGGCTTCAGCGCCCTTGCCGGTGATCGCATATTTGGCAAAGCCCGATGTCTCCATCAGGCCGACGCCTTCGCGCACGGCCCGGGCCTCCGCGCCCACCGTCTCAAAGTCGGTCGAACGGCGCCACGAGAAGGCGTCCTTCACGCCTTCGGGTGCAAACCACAGCGGCGTTTCAAGCCCGTAGGACGCGCCGAAGACGGCGCCCGCAGCCTTCAGCCGGTCGTAGATCGGCGTCGTCAACAGAGGCCTTGCCGCCGGCAGCTCCTCGTTCGGATAACGGATCGAGAAGCGACGCGAGTAGTTCTCGCGCACCTTGGCATTGGTATAGGCAAGCGTGGCGAAATCGCCGTAGCGCGAAACGTCCATGGCAAAGACGTCGAAGCCGGGGTCGCCATGGATCATCCAGTTGGCAAGCGCCAGGCCGACGCCGCCACCCTGGCTGAATCCGGCCATGACGGCGCAGGCCGACCAGAAATTCCTCAAGCCCCGCACCGGGCCGACCAGCGGGTTACCGTCCGGCGAGAAGGTGAAAGGACCGTTGATGATCTTCTTGATGCCGGCCTTGTTGAAGGCCGGGAAGTGCCGGAAGCCGACCTCGAGTTCGGGCGAGATACGGTCGATGTCCTCGGCGAGAAGTTCATGGCCGAAGTCCCAGGGCGTCGTGACGGGCGACCACGGACGACACGCCTTCTCATAGGTGCCCATCAGCATGCCGTTCCGCTCCTGGCGGAGATAAATCTCGCCGTCGAAATCGACACAGTGCATCAGCTCCTTGCCGCGCGTCTGGTTGAACTCGATGACCTCGGGCATGTCCTCGGTGATGAGATACATGTGCTCCATAGCGAGCACAGGCAGCTCCAGCCCCACCATGCGCCCCACCTCGCGGGCCCAGAGGCCGGCGGCGTTGACGACGTGTTCGGCGACAATTTCGCCCTGGTTGGTGATCACCCGCCAGCAACCGTCGTCCCGCTGCACCAGGTCCTCGACCTTGGTGTGCAGATAGATCTCCGCACCGTTCTTCTTCGCCGATTTGGCATAGGCATGCGTCGTGCCATAGGGATCGAGATGCCCCTCGACCGGATCGAACACCGCGCCGACGAATTGGTCGGGATCGAGCAGCGGCATCAGGTCGTGCGCTTCCCTGGGTGTCAAAAGCTCGGCTTCGAGCCCCATGTAGCGGCCCTTGGCAAGGATCGATTTCATCCAGTCGAAACGTTCCTTGGTGGCGGCGAGCATCATGCCGGAGGTCATGTGCAGGCCGACATCGTGGCCGGAATACGCCTCGATCTCCTTGTAGAGCTCGACCGTATATTTCTGCAGCTTGGCGACGTTCGGGTCACCGTTGATCGTGTGCATGCCACCGGCCGCGTGCCAGGTGGAGCCGGAGGTGAGTTCCGATCGTTCGAGCAGCACGGCGTCGGTCCAGCCGAATTTCGTCAGGTGATAGAGCACCGAACAACCGACGACACCGCCTCCGATAACGACGACCTTGGCATGGCTTTTCATGCGTACACTCCGTCTCCCCATGCTCCTGTCGGAGGCATGGCCAAATTGTCAGGAAGAAACTCAGGCACGGCGACCGCTTGCTTCAGAGACAGAAGTGCAAGCGGCGAATGATGAAAGCCTAGTCAGAAAGACGGCGCCGATAAAGACACGGCTGCGAAGGACGCTTGTCCATTTCCGCCGTTTGTTGGTGGATGGGCGACCTGTTTGCGGCATTTCATGCCGCATTTGATTTCGACCTGTTGAAGGGGCCGTTTCAATCCGAGAAGGCGGCGGTGAGATCGAAGGCCCGCCCCATCTTCATCAGGTCATCGAAGAGCGATACCGCATAGCTCCGCGGCACGATCAGCTCGAACGTGTCCTCGTCCGTCCGGGCGAGATTGACCGGGATGTGACCGCACAGCGCATTGGTGCTGCCGCCAACCGTGAAGGCTGAGGGATGAAGATCAAGGCCGATGCCCTTGACGAGGATGCTGCGCACGTTCGGGCCGGCGATCCGGAAGACGACGCGCCCATCGCTTTGGTCGACAACATAGGCACCGCCGTCGCAAAGCTCTTCGAGCCAACGTACGAGCCCGCTCGGCGCTTCCACCTCGGAGACGACAAGCCATTCCCCCGGTGCCGAAAACCGCATGGACAAGTCGGACTGTGCGGCGATCGCCTCACGCACGGTCTCCTCCCGGCCGGCGCGCGCAAGAACCGTCGCCATCGTGCGCCAATGCCCGACCATCAGGTGGTCGGCCGCCGGCGACGTGGGTGCCGATCGAAGTTTCTGCTCCAGTGCGTGGCGGTTGTTGTAGTCGCGAACCATCACCGCCTCCTCAGGCCTTCAGCTTTGCATTTTGCGGATCGACGAAGACCGGGTCGCAGACCTCGGCGACGATCTCCTGATCACGCAGCTTGTCGAACACCACGACCTTCTCGCCATAGCGTTCGCGCCCGGATTTCAGGAAGGCGAGCGCGATGGCGTGCCCCAGGACCGGCGAGAAACCGGCCGAGCTGACCCAACCCTGATCGTTCAGCGTCGAGGGCTTGGTCCCCTCCTTCAGAAGATGCGCTCCGGCCCGCATGTCCTTGTCGGCATCGACGGGCTTCAGACCAACGAGCTGCATGCGATCCGCCGCCGTCAGGCCGTAGCGCGTCGACAGGCGCTTGCCGATGAAGTCGGTCTTCTGCATCGAGAGCATTCGGCCGAGGCCGGCATCGTCTGGCGTCACGCGACCGTCGAATTCGGCATGCGTCAGCAGACCCTTCTCCAGCCGCAGCACGTTCAAGGCTTCGACGCCATAGGCACAGATTTCATGCGGCCGGCCGGCCTCCATGATCTGGTCGGCCACCGCCTCGCCATAACCTGCCGGCACCGCCAGTTCGAAAGCCAGCTCCCCGGAGAAGGAAATGCGGAAGAGCCGCGCCGACACGCCGCTTTTCAGGACGATCTTGCGGGCGGACAGGAACGGAAACGCGCCATCGGAAATATCGCCATCGACGATCTGCTGCAGCACCGCGCGCGCTTTCGGACCAGCGATCGCCATCTGCGCCCATTGGTCGGTCGACGAGGTGAAGCGGACTTCGAGTTCCGGCCAGAGCGTCTGGGCGCAATATTCCAGGTGCGCCATGACGGGACCGGCCATCGCCGTCGTCGTGGTGACGAAGAAATGCTCCTCGTCGAAGCGGCTGACCGTACCGTCGTCGAAGACGAAACCGTCTTCGCGCAGCATCAGGCCGTAACGCGCCTTGCCGATCGGCAGCTTCAGGACCGGGTTGCAATAGAGACGGTTGAGGAACTCCGCAGCGTCGGGGCCTAAGACCTCGATCTTGCCGAGGGTCGAGACGTCACAGAGGCCGACATTGGCCCGCACGTTCAAGACTTCGCGATCGACGCTGTCGCGCCAGGTCTTTTCGCCGGCGCGCGGGAACCAGGCGGAACGATGCCAGAGCCCGGCCTCGACGAAGGTCGCGCCATTTTTCATCGCCCAGCCATGCAGCGGCGACTTGCGCGCCGGTGCTGCATGCTCATCGCGCGCCGTGCCGGCAAGTGCACCGAAGGAGACCGGGGTGTAGAACGGCCTGAAGGTGGTGGTGCCGACCTCTGCCGGGCTGACGCCGCGCATGCCGGCAAGGATGCCGACGGCATTGATGTTGGAAAGCTTGCCCTGATCGGTCGCCATGCCGCTGGTCGTGTAGCGCTTGGCGTGCTCGACATGGCCGAAACCTTCGCGCAGCGCCAGGCCGAGATCCTTCGCATGCACGTCGTTCTGGAAATCGACAAAGGCCTTCGATTTGGCGCCCGGCACATACCAGAGCGCTGAAAAGGACGTGGCCTCTTCGCCATCGACGACCGGTGCTGCGGCCGAGCTGGCGCTGAAACCGAGGTCGGCCGCAATCGCTGCGGCCTTCTCCGCACCATCGGACAGGCAGCCCGAGAGCGTGTAGACACCGTTTGCAGCGCCCACGGGACGCAGCCCGCCACCGACATCAGGTGCGACGAAGGCCTTCAATTCCTCCGACCAGACCGGTCTTGCGCCGCGCTGGCAGGCAAGATGCACGACCGGGCTCCAGCCACCGGACATCCCCAGCGCATCGCAGGCGATCAGTTCCTCGAAGCCGGAGCGTTCGACGACGATGCCCTTGAGGCGCTGCCTGCCCTTGGTGTCGACGACGGAAGCCGAGCGGATGACCCGGATGCCATCAGGCGCCTGATCGGCGGATTCCGCTCGGGCGTCGACGATCGCCGCGATGGCGACGCCCTTGGACGCAAGGGCCCGCGCCGTGCGGTACCCGGCGCTGCCGCTGGTAAAGATCGTGATCTGCTTGCCGGCGGCCACACCATAGCGCTCGGCATAGGTGGTCATGGCTCCCGCCATCATCACGCCGGGCCTATCATTGCCGCCGAACACCAGCGGGCGTTCCTCGGCACCGGTTGCCATCAGCGCGCGCTTGGCAACGATGCGCCAGACACGCTCGCTCACGAGCTTCGAAGACGGTTCAGCGACGTGTTTCTGCACGCGTTCAACCGCGCCGAAGACGTTGTCGTCATACCAGCCGAAGACAGTGGTGCGCGAAAGCAGCGTGACATTGGGCAGCGCTTGCAGTTCGGCGACGGTGCGGTCGGCAAAGACCGATGCCGGCGCGCCGTCGACGGTCTCGCCGGTCGCAAGCAGGGAGCCGCCGAGCCGGAAATCCTCGTCGGCGACGATGACCCGAAGGCCGGCGCGGCCGGCCGTCAGTGCTGCCATCAGGCCGGCGGGACCGGCACCGACGACGAGCAGGTCGCAGAACGCCCAGGACTTCTCGTAGCTCTCGGGGTCGCGCTCCAGCACCGCCCGGCCGAGGCCGGCGGCGCGGCGGATGAAGGGTTCGTAGACGCGCTCCCAGAACTGCTTCGGCCACATGAAGGTCTTGTAGTAGAAGCCGGCGCCGAGGAACGGCGAAAGGACGCCGTTGACCGCCCCGACATCGAAGCCGAGAGACGGCCAGCGGTTCTGGCTTTTGGCAGTCAGCCCGCCATAGAGCTCGGCGACGGTCGCCTTGGTGTTGGCATCGGTGCGAGCACCAGAGCCGAGGGTGACGAGCGCGTTGGGTTCGGAGGGCCCGGCGCTGACGATGCCGCGCGGCCGGTGGTATTTGAAGCTGCGGCCGACGAGCAGCTGGTCATTGGCAAGAAGTGCGGAGGCGAGCGTATCGCCGGAAAATCCGCGCAGCGGCCGGCCGTCGAAGGTGAAGCTCAACGTTTTGCTGCGATCGACGAGACCGCCGGAGGAAAGACGATAACTGGTCATCGCGCTGCCCTCCGCGCAAACTCGGCCGCATCGACGACGGAATAGACCTCGTGGGTGGCCGTATCGCGCTCGACCACCAGGAAGCGGCGACAGCCGGCGATGTGATGCCAATGCTCCAACGTGCGCCCACGCGGGTTGGCGCGCACATAGACGTAATCATGCCAGGCCTCGTCCGAATCCATCGGCTCGGGACGGCCGCGCGAGGCGTCGCCGCGGATCACGAATTCTTCCTTCGGTCGGACCCCGCAATGCGGGCAGGTAATCAGGCTTGCCATCGTCTTCCGTGTCCTGAAGCCGCACTCCGGCTTCCTGTTCATTCCATACGAGCCGGCGGGCCGGCCGTGTCCTGTCAGTGAAGGTTGGGCTGCGGGCCGGCGCCGGCCTCGTCGACGGCATAGCCGCGGGCGAAGCGATCGAGCCTCAAGGCGCGCGCCACCGGATGGGTGTCGTTCTTGGCGATCAGGTGGGCGAAGCAGTAGCCGGAAGCCGGCGTCGCCTTGAAACCGCCGTAGCACCAGCCGCAGTTCAAGTAGAGATTGTCGATCGAGGTGCGGTCGATGATCGGCGAGCCGTCCATGCTCATGTCCATGACGCCCCCCCAGGCGCGCAGCACCCGAACGCGCGACAGGCCGGGGATCATCGTCACCCCCTCCTCCATCACGTGCTCGGCGGTCGCCAGATTGCCGCGCTGGGCATAGGACGAATAGCCGTCGATCTCGGCGCCGAAGACGAGGCCGCCCTTGTCCGATTGCGAGATGTAGAAGTGGCCGCCACCATAGACGATCACGTGATCGATGCAGGGCTTCAGCCCCTCGGTCACGAAGGCCTGCAGCACATGGCTTTCCAGCGGCAGCTTCAGATCCGCCATTTCGCCGACGCGCGAGGTGTTGCCGGCCGCCGCCAGCGCCAGCTTGCCGCAGCCGATGAACCCCTTGGTCGTTTCGACGCCGGTGACGACACCGTTTTCGCGGCGAATGCCGGTCACTTCGCAATGCTCGATGATGTCGACACCATGCTGGTCGGCGCCGCGGGCATAGCCCCAAGCGACCGCATCATGCCGCGCGGTACCGGCGCGGCGCTGCAGCAGGCCACCGAGGATCGGATAGCGGGCGTGATCGTAGTTGAGGAAGGGGATCATCTTCTTCAACTGCTCACGCTCGATGAGCTCCGCTGCCACACCTTCCATCCACATGGCATTGCCGCGGCGCACATAGGCATCGCGCTGGCCGTCGCTGTGGTAGAGCATGATGACGCCGCGCTGCGACAGCATCACATTGTAGTTGAGATCCTGCTCCAGCCCCTCCCAGAGCTTCATCGAGAACTCGTAGAAGGGTTCGTTGCCGGGCAGCATGTAGTTGGAGCGCACGATCGTCGTGTTGCGGCCGACATTACCCGAGCCGAGATAGCCCTTTTCCAGGACCGCGACGTTCTTCACGCCGAATTCCTTGGCGAGATAATAGGCGGTCGAGAGCCCATGGCCGCCGCCGCCGACGATGATCACGTCATAGTGGGATTTCGGCTGTGGCTGGCGCCAATGCGGTTTCCAGTTCAGGTTTCCGGAAAGGGCGTTCCTGACAAGCGAGAAGGCGGAATAACGCATGAAGGCATCCAGTTCAGTTGCGCCGGCACATTTGCACAGCCGGAACGCGGAAGCAAAGACGCAAAGCCTCTCGCAATTGCAAAAAGCTTGAGATGCTCCGCCCCGCAGATCAGTTGCGACCACGCGTAAAGAGCCGCCTGCCATGTCAAAAGCATGGCTATAATCTTCCTCTCAATATGCTATGGGCCTGATGACGGACCGAAAGACAGGGCGAATGCTGGAGATACTGCAACAATCGGCAATAACGGCGGGTCGGGCCATTCTCGACATCTACAATGCCGGGCCGGAGGTCACGCACAAGCCTGACTGCTCGCCGGTCACCGATGCCGACACGACGGCCGAACGCATCATCCTGGCAGACCTCGCCTCCGCCTTTCCGGACATCCCCGTGGTCGCCGAGGAAGCGGTGTCCGCCGGCTTCGTGCCGGAGATTTCCGGCAAGTCGTTTTTCCTTGTCGATCCGCTCGACGGCACCAAGGAATTCATCAGCCGCAACGACGACTTCACCGTCAACATCGCGCTGATCGAAAACGGCGCGCCCGTCGCGGGCGTCGTCTACGCCCCGGCGCTTGGAATCCTCTATGCGGCACACCATGGCAAGGCGGTAAAGTCGGTTATTGATGGCAGCTTTCGCCTGACCGAAGAAACGATCATCGGCTGCCGCAGCTGCGGGGATCGCATGGTGGGGCTCGCCAGCCGCTGGCACAACAGCGCCGAGACGATCGACTACCTCGAAAAACACGGCATCGCCGATTACCGGACGGTCGGCTCGTCCTTGAAATTCTGCCTGCTCGCCGAAGGCGTGGCCGACGTCTATCCCCGCTTCAGCCGGACGATGGAATGGGACACCGCCGCTGGCGACGCGATCCTGAGGGCCGCCGGTGGCGAAACGCTGACGATGGATGGCACGCCGCTTACCTACGGCAAGCGCAACCAGAAGGACGACAGCGACTTCGCCAATCCCTGGTTCGTATCGCGCGGCAAGCCCTGAGCAGGTCGCGCAAGGGCTGAGCCGGTTCCTAAGCCTCTCTCGTCTGGATCCCAGCGGCGATCAGCTGGCCGATCGATTTCTCGTTAAAGGGTTTGTCGATCCGCGGAACGTGCCTGAGATAGGTCGGGAAGTGCTCGGCATCGCCGTAGCCGCTGGTGAAGCCGAACGGCATTCCGCGGGCAAGCATGGCATCGGCAACCACGAAACTCGTGTGATCGCCGAGATTGACGTCGAGGATCGCAAAATCGAAGGCCTGGAGCGCCAGCAGCTCCAATGCCTGGTTCGCATTTCCGGCGATCGTAACCTGCAATATTCCGAGAGAAGCGAGGATTTCCTCGACGTCCATGGCGATGATGAAGTTGTCCTCGAGAACGAGGACCGTCCGGACGGACGGTGAAAGCTCGGCCATGTCAATGCACTCCATTTTTCACGCACAGCGACGGCAGTCATCGTCGCTGCAGGCGCATTTCCAGGCGGAATGCCGTCCAGAGTCCCGGAACCTCCACTGAGGCAACGGCAACGACTGAGCTTAGGCTCCAATGGCCTGACCTGGCATTTAAAAAAGACATGTGAGCGTCATGACGGGATCGGGAACAACCCTTTCGTCGCGGCGTTCAGTTCATGCGGCGTGGCCTCGGCCGCCTCCGCTCGACATTCCAAGACAGAACTGGAGCAGAAGAATGAAACAGACTGCCGCCGTGCTGAAGCCCAAGGTCAGGGACGAAGAATTCGACATCGGCCTGACGAAGGCCTATCGCCAGCAGATGGCAACCGCGCTTTCCGATATCCTTGCCGATACCTACAAGCTGGTGATCAAGAGCCACATCTACCACTGGAACGTGGTCGGGCCCCTGTTCAAGCCGCTGCACGAACTGACCGAAGAGCACTACAACGCGCTGTTCAAGGCAACCGACATCATTGCCGAGCGCATTCGCGCCCTTGGCCACCTGGCGCCGGCGAAGCTCGCCGAAGCAAAAACCTTCGCCCCCAGCGCCGCCTCGGTCAACCACACGACGGCGGCCGAGATGGTGGCAGACCTGATCACCGATCACGAAGCGGCGGCGCGACGCATACGCGAGGCCGGCACCAAGGCCGATGAAAACGGCGACCTGGTCACGACGGACATGCTGACCGATCGCCTCAACTTCCATGAAAAGGCTCTGTGGATGCTGCGGGCGACCGTTGCCGCCTGATCTCCCCCACCTTGACATCGATGCGGCCCCGGCGCCGCATCGATCGGCTTCGACTGGGCACGTCAGATGAACGGCCGCTTGGGTTCGCGGAGCCCTTCCCAGCCTGAAACCGCAAGCAGGCCGTCGATGTCGCGGACATTGCAGCCCTTCTCCGCCCAGCGGATCAGGCCCCGTTCGGCAAGTTTCTTCAACGTCTTGTTGGTGTGAACGATCGAAAGGCCGAGCGTGTCGGCTACATGCTGCTGGCTGATCGGAATGGCGACGCGGCTGTTGCTGAAGAGGTCGAGTACCTCCGCGCGCTGATAGAGGAAGGCGATGAGATAGGCCGCCCGCTCCAGCGCGGATCGGCGGCCGATGCTCAAGAGGTTTTCATCCAGAATGCGCTCCTCGCGTGCAGCGATCCAGGTGAGATCATAGGCAAGCTCAGGGTAGTTCTCGAACAGGCGGTTGAGCTTGCCGCGCTCGAAGACGCACAGAGTGACGGGCGACAGCGCTTCGATCGAATGCTGCATCTCCCCCATCAGGCTGCCCTGCAGTCCGATCAGATCGCCGGGCATCACATAGTTGAGGATCTGGCGGCGGCCGTCATCGAGCATTTTGTAGCGGAAGCCCCAGCCGGAAAGCACGGTGAAAAGGTGCGCACTGTGCGCGCCTTCGACGAGTATGGTCGCGCCACCATCGACCGCCAGTTCGCCAGTCTTGAACTGCGAAACGAAGGCAAGTTCTTCGCCGGTAAAGGCACGAAAATGATCGAGCTTGCGCAAGGGACAGCTTTCGCAAGGGGTGCGCTTTTCGTTGCGGGCTGTCATTTCGTTCATCGTTCCATCCACCGCATGCGTTCGTTCAGGCTTTTGCGTCCAAAACTGCAAGTAGCGCCGGCATCGCAGGTGACAAGATACAACCCTGAAAACACTTGGTTTTCCGAAGCGCCATCGTTGCCATGATCATGGACAGCCAGCCCTTGGCGCCCTATCTCTTGCACTCGACCCCGCCACAGGAGCTTCACCATGTCCCACCCTGCCTTCGCCCCCGGCAATGTCGCCGTCGTTACCGGTGCTGCTTCCGGCATCGGCCTTGCGGCTGCCAGACACTTCGCGACGCTCGGCATGTACGTCGTGCTCACCGACCTCGCGGGCGACAAGCTGGAGAAGGCGGCCGCCGAAGTCGCAGCCGCCTCGCCCGGCGGGGCGCGGCACGTCACGGCCATCGCGACAGACGTCTCGCGGCTCGACACGCTGGAAGCGCTCGAGCGGGAGGTTCATCAGCGGCTCGGCGACGTGCATGTACTCATGAACAATGCCGGCATTCAGCCCGGCAGCGCGATCCTCGGCCCCATGGCCGCCTGGGAGGCGACGCTCGGGGTCAATCTCTGGGGCGTCATCAACGGTTCGCGCGTCTTTGCATCCCGGATGATCGCCCACGGCAAACCGGCCGTCATCATCAACACCGGCTCGAAACAGGGCATCACCACGCCGCCCGGCGACCCGGCTTACAACGTCTCCAAGGCGGCCGTGAAGGTCTTTACCGAGGCGCTGGAGCACGAGCTGCGCAACACCGCCGGAAGCCAGGTCCACGCGCACCTGCTGATCCCCGGTTTCGTCTACACCGGGCTGACGGCTGGCGGCCGCACGGAAAAGCCCGCCGGCGCCTGGACGTCGGAACAGACGGTCGGCTTCATGATGGAGAGCCTGGCGCGCGGGGATTTCTACATCCTCTGCCCTGATAACGACGTGTCACGCGCGACCGACGAACGGCGTATCCTGTGGGCCGCCGGCGACATCGTCGAGAACCGGCCGCCGCTGTCGCGCTGGCATCCGAAATATGCCGATGCCTTCAAGGCATTCCTCGACAAGGATGGCGATTGATCCTCCTACGTTGACGCTGCGTTCTCGGCGACCCTTCTGGTGCTGGCCGGACACATCGTGTTTTGTGGGACGACGATAATGAGGGACTAAGAATGACGAGCGGCATCCATCACATCACCCTGATTGCCCGGAAGGTCCAGGCAAACGTCGACTTCTATGTCGGCTTTCTTGGCTTGCGCCTGGTCAAGCGGACGGGCGGCTATGAGGACGCCAACCAGCTGCACCTTTTTTACGGCGACGCCGAGGGTTCGCCGGGTTCGCTCGTGACCTTCCTGATGTGGGAAGACGGCGGCCGCGGCCGCGTGGGCCATGGCCAGCCGAGCGAAATCGCGTTTGCCATCCGGCCGGAGAGTATCGGCTTCTGGCTGACCCGCGCGCTGCAGTTCAACATCGCCACATCAGGGCCAGCGCAGGAGTTCGGTGAGCCGGTGCTGCGGCTCAAGGATCCGGACGGTGTCATCGTCAAGCTCGTCGGCACCGAGACGGTTTCGGGTGCGGCCCCCTGGAGCACGCGCGATATCCCGGCGGAAGACGCCATCCGCCGCCTGCGTGGCGCCACGATCCTCACGGAAAAGCCGGAGGAATCCGTTCGCTTCCTGACGTCCCACTTCGGCTATACGGAAACTGGCGCAACCGACGCGATCCGTCGGCTCACCTCCGCCTCCGGCGACACCATCGACGTGCGCAATGCAAGCGGCTTCTGGACGTCTGCGCCCGGAACCGGAACGATCGATCACATCGCCTTCCGTGCACCCGACCGAGCCGCCGTGGAACGGGTGCACGAGGACCTGCAACGGGATGGCGCGGGCGCGATCAATGCGCATGACCGCAAATACTTCTATTCGCTCTACGTCCGCGAACCCGGTGGGTCGCTCTACGAACTGGCCAGCGACGTGCCCGGCTTCACCGTCGACGAACCGAAGGAAACACTCGGCACCGAACTCTTCGTACCGGCGCATTTCAGCGCCGCGCGCGAAGAAATGCTGCTGGCCATGCCGCAGTTCGCTCTGCCGGGAGAACCGCGGCTGACCGAGCGCGACCTGCCCTTCGTGCACCGCTTCTATCACCCTGACGTACTGGATGACCGCACCTTCATGCTCTTGCACGGCAGCGGCGCCAACGAAACGCAGCTTCTCCACCTCGCCCATCAGGTCGACAGGCAGGCGACGCTTGTCGGCATTCGCGGCCGGTCGAACGAGGAGGGAACGCCGCGCTGGTTCCGGCGCTATTCGCCGACGACCTTCGACCAGAAGGACGTGCGGTCGGAAGCCGAGGCCTTTGCTGCCTTCGTCGAGGGTGCCCGCGACGGCTACCGCATCGATCTGGAGAAGACGGTTTTCATCGGCTACTCCAACGGCGCCAATCTTCTGGTGGCCCTGATGCTGTTGCATCCGGGGCTCGTGCGCAATGTCGTACTGATGCGCTCGATGCTCGTCCTCGACGACGTGCCGCCGCCGGATCTCTCGGGTACGAAGGTGCTGCTCCTCACCGGCAAGCACGACAGCTACGGCGACTTCGCTCCACGCCTCAGAGAAGAGCTCGTCCGCACGCGCGCGGATCTGACTGCGGTCGACCTCGACATGGGCCACGAGATCGGCGCGCCAGATATCGCGGCTATCCAGCAATGGCTGCAGGATAAGGGCCTCTAAGCGTTCCCCAGGTCGTTTCGGCGAACGCTTTCGAGAAATCCAACAGCGCTCGCTCCCTCACCCTCATGCTCGGGCTTTGCCCGAGCATCCATACCCAGTCCTGTCCGCGATGTCCGGGGCAGCCTTAGCGCCTCACTGTGTCGGCAGCCTACCGCGCTCCCTCAGCGCCGGCAAAATCCGCAAATGCCTTGACGAAGGCGGCGAGCCGGTCGCGGGCGTCCGTATCCGTCAGCGTCCCCGCCTCATCGAAAAGCGTATCCGCCTTGGGCAGCATCAGGCGCTTGCCGGACCAGAGCTCGGCGCCGAGCGTGCGCATGACGGGCAGCCAGGCGTTCTGGCTAAGGATGGTGCCGAAATTGCCGGGCGAGCTGCCGGCAAGCGCAAAGGGCCGACCGCGAAACACCTTGGCGATATCGGCAGAAGGCCGGCTCATCCAGTCGATCGCGTTCTTGAACACGCCGGGGATGGAGTTGTTGTATTCCGGCGTGAACAGGATGACGCCGTCGGCAGCCATCACCTTTTGCTTCAGCGCCGTCACGGCGTCCGGAATGCCGCTCTCCTTTTCGACATCGCCGTCATAGAGCGGAATTCCGTGCAGCGTCGCGGTGTCGAATTCGACGCCACCAGGCAGGTTTTCCGCGGCCGCCCGCATCAGGCCGGTGTTGAACGACGCCTTGCGCAGGCTCCCGGAAATGCCGAGGATTTTTGTCATGAGGTCTGGTCCTTTTCCAAGTCCTTGCGGGCGCGCCTCGAAGCGCGAGGCGGGATGCCATCGACATAGGTAACGCAACAGCTGTCATGATGGGTCCGCGCGGAACCGATGTCCAACGGGATCAGAGGGATAGAGACAAAAAAGCCGGGGACGAGCCCCGGCTTTTCGTTGGGATCAGACCGTTAGACGAGCGGCTTCAGCCGGGCCTCGATCTGCGCGCGCTTCGGCTCCAGGAACGGCGGCAGAGACAGGCTCTCACCGAGCGTTTCCATCGGCTCGTCGACGGCAAAACCGGGACCATCGGTCGCGATCTCGAAGAGGACGCCGTTCGGCTCGCGGAAATAGAGCGAGCGGAAATAATAGCGTTCGACCTCGCCGCTCGACGGCAGACGGAAGCCGTTAAGCCGTTCCGTCCATTCCGTCAGCGCCGCATTATCAGGCGCCCGGAAGGCGACGTGGTGCACGGCACCGGCGCCCTGACGCGCGATCGGCAATCCCGGTTGGACGGCCACGTGCAGTTCGGCCGCAGGACCGCCCTCGCCCATGGTGAAGACGTTGACTTCCCCCTCGCCGTCCGGCGACGGATAGGTGCGGGCCTTGCTCATGTTCATCACATGCGTCAGGACGAGTTCGGTGTTCGTGATGTCAGGCACGCTGATGGTGATCGGTCCGAGGCCCTTGATCTGGCGCGAGGCCGGCACCGGGCTCTTTTCCCAGGGGTGCGAGGGCGCAAGCCCGCCGTCGTCGACCAGCCGGAAACGTTGGCCTTCGGCATCCTCGAAATCAAGCGCGGTGCGGCCATCGATCTCGGTGACCTCTCCACTCGTGACCTTGAGTTCGTCGAAGCGGTCCTTCCACCAGCGAACGGTTTCGGCGCTGCCGACCCTCAGACCCGTGCGCGAAATGCTGTGCGTGCCGCGCCCTTCCGGCCCGACCGGCCAGTCGAAGAAGGTCAAGTCCGTGCCGGGCGTGGCGCGCCCGTCGGCATAGAAGAGGTGATAGGCGGTGGTGTCGTCCTGGTTGACGGTTTTCTTGACCAGCCGCAGCCCGAGCGTCTCGGTGTAGAAGCGCAGGTTTTCCGGTGCGTTGGCGGTGATCGCCGTCAGGTGATGGATCCCAGTCAGTTGCAAGCTCATGATTGCCTCCAATGCGTTGGCATTGCTGTTGAGCCCAATATGGGATGCCGCATCGTTTCCGACAGTGGACCAATAGAGAACAGAACGTTCTCCTCAGGTAAACAACAAACGGCCCGTCCGCGCTGCCATCGCTGAGACGCAACAGCAATCAGCGCGCCCTCAGCGGCGATTGAGATCGCCGAGATAGGTGTTTTCAAGGCGGGAGATTGCGTAGGCCTTGGGGTCGATGTCGACGAGGAGCACGGCTTCCTGCCCAGACCCCGCCTTGGCGAGCAACTGCCCGTCGGGTGCTGCAATGCGCGACAGCCCGGCGAAGGAGAACAGCGGGTCCGAACCACAATGGTTGATGTAGGCGACGAACACCTGGTTCTCGAAGGCGCGCGTCTGGATCATGTGCTCGGCGATGAAATCGCCGGACCAGCCCGCCGGCAGCGCCGTCGGCACCAGCACGGCCTCGGCGCCGGCGAGCGCCAGCCGCCGCACATTCTCCGGAAACTCGACGTCGTAGCAGATCAGCATGCCGCAGGTGACGCCACGATGTGTGAAGAGCCGCGTCGACGGCTCCGGCGCGCGGAAAATCGAACGCTCATAGTCGCCGTAGAGATGGGACTTGCGGTAGACGACCGGCGCGGCATCGCCATCGACATAGACGGCGCTGTTATAGACGTCGTCGCCGTCGCGCTCGGCAAAGCCGGCGATGAGCGCAATGCCCGTCTCAGCGGAAATCGCCTTGAGGCGCTGAACGATCGCGCCATCCGGCGCCTCGGCGAGCGCTGTCAACGCCTCGCCGGCGCCATAGCCGGTGACGCCGAGTTCGGGCGTCAAAAGCAGCGTCGCCCCTTGTCCTGCAGCTTCCGCCGCGGCACGGGCAATGCGGTCAAGATTGGCGGCGACGTCACCCGCCGCCGATTGCATCTGGAGGGCGGCGAGCTTCATCATTTTCCATCCGACGACATGGCGCCAAGCAGCTTCGGCAGGTCGCCGAAACGGGCAACGAGGCTGAAGATCACCGCGGCGGTCGTGACGAAGAGTACCGTCACCGACGCCATGGTCGGCGTATAGCCGTAGCGCAGCGCATTGAAGATCTTGATCGGCAGCGTTTCCACCGTGAAGCCGACCGTCATGTAGGCAACGATGTATTCGTTGAGCGACAGCACGAAGGCGAAGGCGTAGCCCGACACGATATAGGGCAGGATCAGCGGCAGCACGACGGTGCGGAAGATCGTGCGCTCATCCGCCCCCATGGTCGAGGCGGCCTCGACCAGCGAGCGGTCGATCGAGGTGAAACCGAGCGACAACGTCACCAGCGGCAGCGTCACGAAGAAGATTGCGTGGCTGACGACGGCCGTCCACGGCTGGCCGTAGAAGCCCACGGTCGCCCAGAAGGTGAGCATGCCGAGCGCGGTGATGACAGGCGGCAGCGTGAACGGCGCGACACCGAGAAGCTGGAAAATGTTCGCCCAGGGTGCAATGCGCCGCCACAGGAACCAGGAGAGCGGCAGAGCGATCGCCACCGCAAGCGCTGCCGAAAGCACCGCCAGCGTCACCGAGGCAAAGAGCGCGTTGCGCCATTCCGGATTGAGGAAGATCTCGCCATACCAGGAGAGCGAAAAGCCCTGCGGCGGGAAGGCGAGCGTCTGCTTCTGGTTGACCGAGACGCCGGCAACGACGATCAGCGGCAGCGACAGGAACAGGCCGATCAGGAAGAAGTAGGCCTTGCGGAAGATCGAGGTCATGCCGCTTCTCCCTTGCGTCCGGCAATCACGGTGAGCGCCACGAGGCCGAGCGTGACCAGCACGAGGAACACGGCCATGGCGGCGGCGAACGGCATGTTCGACTGGTAGATCGCCTGGTCGGTGATCAGCACCGACAGCGTCCAGTGCTGCGGCCGGCCGAGCAGCTGCGGCAACAGATAGGAGCCGAGCGCGAAGATGAAGACCATGATCAAGGTGGCGGTGATGGTGTTGCGCAGCGCCGGCACGACCACGGTGAAGAAGGCCTTGAGCGGTGATGCGCCGAGCGTGCGGGCGGCTTCCGTCAGCGTCGGATCGAGGCGCACGAGCGCCGGGAAAAGCACCAGCACCGTATAGGGGAAGGCCTGATAGACCATACCGGTCAAGACCGCGCCGAAGCTCGGCGTCAAGGCCTTGGCCTGCTCCATGATGCCGAGCGCAACGAGGATGTTGGTGATCCCTGCGGTGCGCGAAAACAGCGTCGACCAGGCAAAGCCGATGATGACTTCCGAGAGCGACAGGATCGACAGCAGCGCCACCAGCCACACGACCTGTACCTTCCGCGCCATGCGCGTCAGCATGTAGGTGAAGGGCAAGGCGAGCACGACGCAGCAGATCGCCACGATGACGGCGAGCATCAGCGAAAAGCCGAGCACACCGCCGAAAAAGACCGAGAGGAAGCGGGCGTAATTGTCGAAGACGAAGGCCGGCGTGTAGAAGCCGCCCTGCTGGCGCTGGAAGAAGCTGACGGCGATCATCGTGCCGAAGGGCACGACGAAGAAGATCGTCAGCATGGCCGCCGGAAAGAGGAGCGGCAGGTAGTCGCCAAGGGTTTGGGGCGGTTCGCGTCTCATTTCTTCAGCACCACGCAGACATCCGGAGTGAGCGCGATGCCGACTTCCTGGCCGACGGAAACGTCGGGCCGGGCGCGCGGCGTCGAGACGGCGACAATCTGGTGTCCCGCGATATCGACGAAGGTTTCGATCGTGCCGCCGAGATCGCGCACGAAGGTGACCTTGCCGGTGAGCGCCCCGGCGCCGGGCGCCGTCAGGTGCACGTCTTCCGGGCGAACCGACAGCGTGCCCTTGTTGGCGCCCGCAGGCAGGGCGAGGCCGGGGACGACATGACCGAGGACTTCCGCGCGGCCGGCGCTGTCGGCCTGTACCTCGAGCAGGTTGGTCTGGCCGATGAAGTCGGCGACAAAGCTGTCGGCCGGGCGGCGATAGATTTCGATCGGCGACGCAGCCTGGCGGATCTCGCCGCCGCTCATGACGACGACGGTGTCGGCCATGGTCATCGCTTCGCGCTGGTCGTGGGTAACGACGATGGTGGTGATGCCCAGCTTCTGCTGCAGCTGGCGCAGTTCTACCTGCATCGCCTCGCGCAGCTTCGCGTCGAGTGCCGAAAGCGGTTCGTCGAGCAGGAACAGTTTCGGCGAGATCGACAGGGCGCGGGCGATCGCCACGCGCTGGCGCTGGCCGCCGGACAGCTTGGCGACCGGCCGGTCGGCATAGCCCGAGAGATGGATCATCGACAGAAGCTCGTCGACGCGCTTCTTCTGGTCTTCTTTTGCCGCACCGCGGATGCGCAGGGGGTAGGCGATGTTTTCGCCGACGGTCAGGTGCGGAAACAGCGCCAGCGACTGGAACACCATGCCGAGGTTGCGCTTGTGCGTAGGAACCCGGGTGATGTCCTCGCCGTCGAGCCGGATCGCGCCGCCGGTCGGCAGATCAAGCCCGGCGATCATGCGCAGCAGCGTGGTCTTGCCGCAGCCAGATGGTCCGAGCATGCAGACGAAGGTGCCGTGCGGCACCGTCAGATCGACATTGTTGACGGCCCTGAAGGCTCCGAATTCCTTGACGACGTTTTGAAGGGCAAGTCCGGACATTGTTTCTCCGCGAGGATGGTCCCCTCCGCCTCATGGGAGGGTTTCAGGCGGGGAGCGGCTGCAAGGCCCCTCCCCGTCGTTATGCTTGTGGCTCGCCCCGGAGGCCGGGGAGCTGGCCGGATCAGCCGACGATCAGCTCGGTCCACTTCTGGTTCAGCCAATCCGACTTGGTCTGGTAGAGATCGTAGCGCGGAATGATCGGCTCGATATCCGACGAGACGGCTGCGAATTCCTTGTCGGTCAGATCCGTAACCTCGCGCTTGACGGTCGGGGACGTTCCGACCTTGCGCGACAGCGTCGCCTGGATCGAGGGTTGGCACATGTAGTCGATGAAGATATGGGCTTCCTCGGACTTCTGCGAGGCACGCGACAGTGCCCAGCAACCGGAATCCTGAATGCCGCCTTCCTTCGGGAAGGTGGAGCGGACCGGGTGACCGTCGGCAGCAGCAAGGCCGGTGACGTCGTGATAGTACTGGCCCATCGGGATTTCGCCCGACTTCAGCGACTGCTCGAACTGCGCCTCGTCGCGGTACCACAGGCGAACGTTGGGCTTCACTTCGGCAAGCTTGTCGAACGCCTTGAGAAGGCCTTCTTCGGTGTCGAGCGCATTGGTGCCGCCGAAGAACGTCTTGGCCGTCACTTCGAGCAGGAACGAGTTGGAGACGAGCGCGAGCAGGCCGAGCTTGTCGGCGTTCGCCGGATCCCAGAAGGCGGTCCAGGAGGTCGGCGCTTCCTTGTAGACGTCGGTGTTGGTCACCAGCGTGATGTACCAGGAAACCGCGCCGATGCCGGCAATGCGTCCGTCCGGATACTTGTTGACGAAGCGATCAAGCAGGTTCGAGGCATTCTTGATCTTGGCGGTATCGAGCGGCGTCCAGAGATCGGTCGACTGGCCCTTCAGCATCGCGACCTGCGACATCATCGAAACGTCGGCTGGGGCCTGGCCGGCGCGGGCGGCCTGTTCGAGCTGGACGAGCCAGGCTTCACCGGTCGGTTCCGCGATCGACTCGACGGCAATGCCGGTCGCTTTGGTGAATTCCGGGAAGATGTTCTTGTCGAACGAATCCTTGAAGTAGCCGCCATAGACGCCGACCTTCAGCGACTTGTCCTGCGCGCGCAGGATCGACGGCATCGCCAACATGGAGGCACCGGCAAGGCCGGCGCCGAGCAGCGTGCGGCGCTTGATGGAAGTGGTGATCATTCGCGTTCTCCTTTGTTTCGGCGGTGATCCGCCTTGTTCCCTGTTCTGTTTGATTTCTTGCACATTTTCAGTCTCAGTGCGCGGCTGTTTTGCGCTCCAGCATGCGCGAATATTGTGTCAGCGGATAACACAGCACGAAGAAGATCACCGCGACCAGCCCATAGACCGTGAAAGGTTCGAAGGTTGCATTATTGATCGCATTCGCGGTTCTGAGAAGCTCTTCGAAGCCGATGATCGAGGTCAGCGCCGTGCTCTTGATGAGCTGCACGAGGAAGCCGACGGCGGCCGGCCGGGTGATGGCGAAGGCCTGCGGCAGGATGACGAGCCGCAGTTCCTGCAACCGGTGCAGCCCGAGGCTCGCGCCGGCATCCCACTGCCCGCGCGGCAGTGCCTCGACCCCGCCACGCCAGATCTCGGCGAGATAGGCACTGGCATAGAAGGTCAATCCGAGGGCTGCCGCCGTCCACGGCTCGATGCGGAAACCGAGCATCGGCAGGCCGAAGAACATCAGGAACAGCTGCATCAGGAGCGGTGTTCCCTGGAAGAGCGCGATGTAGCCGGAGCCGAAGCGCCGCGCCCAACGGCGCTCGGAAATGCGCGCTGCAAGGACGGCAAGCCCCACTGCTGCGCCGCCGGCAAAAGCGACGATCGACAGCAGGATCGTCCACCGCGTAGCGAAGATCAGGTTGCGCAGGATGTCCCAGAAGGTGAACTCGATCATGACACGCCCGCTCCAAGCACGCGGCGCCCGCCGGCGACGAACAGCCGCCGAAGCGCCATCGACAGGCCGAGATAGATCAGCGTGACGACGAAATAGGTCTCGAATGAGCGGAAAGTGCGCGCCTGCAGCAGGTCCGCCTCATGCGCCAACTCCCGCACCGCGATCTGCGAGACGACCGCCGATTCCAGCATCATGATGATCACCTGGCTGGTGAGCGCCGGGAAAATCACCTTCAGCGCCTGCGGCAGGATGATCTTGACGAAGACCTGGCGGGGCTTAAGCCCGAGCGCAAACGCCGCCTCGCTCTGCCCCTTCGGCACAGCATCGAGACCCGCACCGACGATCTCGGTCGTATAGGCCGCCATATTCAGCGTCATGGCGACGATTGCCGCGACGATCGGGTCGAGCCGGATGCCGAGGCTCGGCAGGCCGAAATAGATGAAGAACAGCTGCACCAGGAACGGCGTGTTCCTGACGACTTCGACATAGACGGCCACCGCCTTGCGCAAGACGCCATAGCGGCTGCGGCGGGCGGCGGCGAAGAGAATGCTGATCAGGATGCCGAGCACCGTGGTGCAGGCGATCAGGAACACGGTCATGGCCGCGCCATGGGCGATTGCGCCCGCGGCGTCCTTGAGCCAACCGAAGCTGAGGCCGTAGCCCATCGTCGCAACCTTTCCTCAAGCGGGCCGCGAGGGGATTGCCCCCCGCGGCCACCGAGCTTGTTAGTCCTTGAGGTTGTCGGGGTTGAGCGGCGTCTTCAGCCAGGCCTCCGAGCTCGCGTTCAACTTGCCGTCCGAGAGCATTTTGGCAACGGAGTCGTTGACCGCCTTCTTCAGGCCTTCCTCGCTCTTGTTGAGACCGATATGCGACGGCGAGGTCAGAAGCTGGAACTTCTGCTCCGGTTTCAACGCTTCCTGGCGGGCCAGCACCTGGGCGCCGACGTCGTTGCCGACGACCATCAGTTGCGTCTGGCCGGAGATGAAGGCCTGGATCACAGCATTGTAGTTGTCGAAGCGCTGGATGTCGGCATTGGCCGGGGCCGCCTCGGTAAGCGAGGTGTCTTCCAGCGTGCCGCGATTGACGGCGATGGTCTTCTCGGCAAGGTCTTCCTTGCCGGCAACCTTCAGTTCCGCCGGGCCGATGACGGCGATGTAGTAAGGCGCGTAAGCCGCGGCAAAATCGATCACCTCGGCGCGCTCCTTGGAGAAGCCGACGCTCATCAGGATGTCGACGCGCTTGTCGTTGAGATAAGGAATGCGGTTCTGCCCTGTGACGCTGACGAGGTTGAGCTTGACGCCGAGATCATCGGCGATCTGCTGCGCGACGTCGACGTCATAGCCCTTGATGCTCATGTCGGCGCTGGCCGAGGAGAACGGCGGGAAGTCGGAGAAGATGCCGACATTGATCTGGCCGGCGGACTTGATATCGGCAAGCGCGTCGGCCTTGGCGATGCCGGCGGCGGCCCCGAGCATCAGGGCGGCGGCGAAGGCTGTCTTCAGTTTTGCATGGATCGTCATGGTAATTCCCCTACCCGGAAGCTTTGTGATTGTGCAGTCTGGTGGTCGGCCGCCGTTTCCGGTCCGGCAGCCGACGAACCCTTAGTCAGGCCTCAGGCGGACTTGCCCGTGATCGCCGGGCTGAAGACCATGAGGCTCAGGATTTCGAAGAGCACCTGCGCGCCCGCATGGGCCGTGTTGGTGGTCGAGTCATATTGCGGCGCCACTTCGACGACGTCGCCGCCGACGAGGTTGATGCCCTTGAGGCCACGGATCAATTCCAGCACTTCGCGGGTCGTCAGACCGCCGACTTCCGGCGTGCCGGTACCCGGCGCGAAGGATGGATCGAGGCTGTCGATGTCGAAGGACAGATAGGTCGGGCCGTCGCCGACGATCTTCTTCGCTTTCTCGATGATCGCGGGAATGCCGAGACCGGTCACTTCCTCCGCATGGATGACGGTCATGCCGGACTCGTAGGAGAACTCCCAGAGATATTCGGCCGAACCGCGGATGCCGATCTGCACGACGCGGGTCGGGTCGAGCACGCCGTCGAGCACCGCGTTGCGGAACGGACCGCCATGGTGGAACTTGGTGAGGTCGTAGGCGCCGCCGGTGTCGCAATGCGCGTCGATGTGGATCATACCGACCGGGCGCTTTTTGCCGACCGCTTTCAGGATCGGGTGGGTGATCGAGTGGTCGCCGCCGACCGACAGCGGCAGCACGCCGGCATCGACGATCTGGTTGATGCGCTTCTCGATGTCCTCATGGCTGAGTTCCAGCCGGTAGCGGCTCTGGAACGGCACGTCGCCGATATCCGCGACGCGGAGTTCTTGAACCGGCGTGCAGCCGAGCACGTGGTTATAAGGGCCGATACGCTCGATCGAGCGCAGCGCCCGCGGTCCAAAGCGCGAGCCCGGACGGTTGGTGACGCCAAGATCCATGGGAATGCCGACGATCGCCACCTGCAGATTGCCGAAATCCGGGTTCTCCGCGTCAACAGGCATGTGCGGCGCCGTCAGGAAAGTCGGGATGCCGGAATAGGGCGCGAGACGTGTGCCGCTCTTGTTGAAGATCTTGTCGGCGACCTTGCGGAAGGTCGGGTCGAACAGCTCGCCGCCATGGCTTTCGCCATACTTTGCCTTCAGTTCGGCAAGCTTGTTGTCGTTCCAGGCCATCGATTCAATCCTCCGTCTTCCATAGCCTGAGGCATGCGCGCGAAGGCGCCACAGATATCTGTCTGCGGAAGGGGCCGGCTCGTCCGGCGCGTTCATGTTCCCCAGGCGTTTTCGCCTTTGTTGATGAATATTAGGCGGCAATTCCCCTAGAAAATCAATTGACATTGTTATAGCGTTTCGTGTGAGAAAAATTCACATCACAGCAACCGCCGGAACGCCCCGATTTGTCCAGCCGCCTGCCTCCCCTCAACCCCTTGCGCGCCTTCGAAGCGACAGCGCGGCGGGGCTCCGTTTCGGCCGCGGCGCGTGAACTCAACGTCACCCACGGTGCGATCAGCCATCAGATCCGCGCGCTCGAACTTTCGGTCAAGGCGGCGCTGTTCGAGCGCGGCGGCAAGCGGCTGAAGCTGACGCCGCAGGGGGCATTGCTGCTGCCGGCCGTCACCCACGCCTTTGCCGAAATCGCCGCGGCGACCGCAGCGATGACGCGGCCGACGACGAGCGGCGAACTGCGCATCACCTGCGTCCCGGCGCTGCTTTCCTTCTGGCTGATCCCGCGGCTGCATCTTTTCACCGAGCAGTATCCGGACGTGCGTCTGACGCTGATCGCCTCTAACGACGAGGCGTATCTCCACTCGCCCGACGTCGACGTCTGCCTGATCTATGGCGACGGCAACTGGTCCGGCGCCTGGGCCAAGCTCTGGAGCCGTCTCGAACTTTTCCCTGTCGTCAGCCCGACCCTGCTCAACATGCGGCCACTGCGCTCGGTTCGCGACCTGCGCGACCACGTCATGCTGCATGGCGACGATGGCCGCGAATGGAACACCTGGCTTGCGGCGGCGGATGCCAGCGACCTGCAGCGCGGCCAGCAGCATTTCATGAGTGACGCACGGCTTTCGACCGAGGCGGCCCTGCACAACCAGGGCGTCGCGCTCGGCGATACGATTACCGCCGGCAGCCTGATCGCGCGCGGCGAACTGATCGCCCCTTTCGACCTGACGGTGCCCGCCAACGACGCCTTCTTCGTCGCCTGCCGCAACGAGGTGCTGGCGGCACCGATCGTGCGCATCTTCATCGACTGGATGTTCGAAACACTCGAAAGCGACCCGATGCCGGAACTGCAGACATCGGCGCGCACGATTATTCGCAGCCGCACCTCGAAATCCGAGCCGACAGATCGTAAATCGGAGAAGAACGGTTTTCAGCCGGTTTCGGCGCCGAGCCGTGCTCGCCGCACCGATCGTCCGCAGAAACGCAAAGCCAAGGCCTAACCCACAGGAACACCCATCATGCCGCATTTCAACCCGCTCGTCGAAAAGCTCTCGCCGCCGCCCGTGCCCTCGGTGCTGGCCTGGGCGAAATCCTACGACGGCTCCCGTGGCCCGCTGATCGACCTGTCGCAGGCAGTGCCCGGCTATCCCGCCCATCCGGACATGCTGGCCTGGCTCGGTGAGGCTGCAGCCTCAACCGCTTACACCGGCTACGGCGCGATCGAGGGCGAAGCGGAGCTGCGTGAGGCCTATGCGGCGCATGTCGCCGGCCTCTATGGTGCCGCGGTCACCGCGGACAACATCCACATCACCTCGGGCTGCAACCAGGCCTTCATCTGCACGGCAATGGCCATTGCCGGCGCGGGCGATACGATCCTGATGACCAACCCCTATTACTTCAACCAGGAAACGACGCTGTCGATGCTCGGCATCAATGTCGAGCTCGTACCTTGCGATGCCGGCGCCGGCTTCCTGCCGGAGGTCGATGCAATTGCCGCGGCACTTCACCCCGGCATCCGGGCGCTCGCGCTGGTCTCGCCCAACAATCCGACCGGCGCCGTCTACCCGCCGGAGCTGCTCGCCCGTATCTACGAGGCCTGCCGTGCCAAGGGCGTCTGGCTGATCCTCGACGAAACCTATCGCGACTTCCTGCCCGATGCCTCCGCAGCGCCCCATGGCCTGCTGGCCACCGAAGGCTGGCAGGATAGCTTCATCGGCCTCTACAGCTTTTCCAAGTCTTTCTGCATCCCGGGCCATCGCCTGGGCGCGATCACCGCCGGCCCTGCCGTCATCGAGCAGGTGACGAAGATCATGGACAACCTGCAGATCTGCGCGCCGCGCTCAGCCCAGGCCGCGGTCGCGAAGGCAATTCCGGCTCTTGCCGACTGGCGTCAGACGAACCGCGCCGAAATCGCGGCACGAGCCGATGCGCTGCGCGACGTCATGAGCCGCCTGCCGAAGTGGAAGCTGCAGGCGGTCGGCGCCTATTTCGCCTATGTCCGCCACCCCTACCCGGATATCGATTCGCAGTTCATCGCCGAGAAGCTGGCCAAGCTCGCCGGCGTCGTCTGCCTGCCCGGCGACTATTTCGGCGAAGGCCAGGAGAACTACCTGCGCTTTGCCTTCGCCAATGCCGACGCCGAAACGATCCGCAAGCTTGAAGAGCGGCTGGCGAACTTCACGCCACCCGGTCTCTGATCGCAACGTAATCGCGCGGCGTTATCCGCGCCGCGCGATCAAAATGCCGACAAGCACGATCGCCCCGCCGATCGCCTGCATCAGCCCGACCGGCTCGGCAAGCAGGAGCCAGGCGAGGATCGCCGCCACGACCGGCTGCAACAGCAGGGTCAGCGACGAAAATGCGGGCGGCAGATAGGCGAGTGCGTAGGTGATCGCCACCTGCCCGCCGGCATGGCTGACGAAGGCGAGCCCGAAAAGCATCGCCCAGCCGAAGGCGGTCGGCGGCAACAGCGACGGCTCGAACAGGACGGCCATCGGCAGCATGCAGATCGCAGCCGAAGCCGTGCTCCAGATCATGATGCGCACGGTGCTGAACAGGCTGCGCAGCTGCCCGATCGCCAGAATATAGCCGGCGTAGAACATCGCCGCGACGACGGCCACGCCATCGCCGAGCAGATTGCCGTCACCCAGCGCCATCGGGCCGCCCTTGAGGATCACCACGCCCGCGACTGCCGTTGCGAGGCCGAGGGCGAAGACGGCGCTGACGCGCGAGCGAAACAAAAGCCAGCTCGTGAGCGTCACGAAGACGGGCGCGAGATTGGCAAGCAGCGTGGCGTTGGCGACCGATGTCTTGGTCAACGCATAGTGCCAGGCACCGAGATCGATCGCGAGAAACACGCCCGGCAGGACCAGAAGCGCATATTCCGAGAGCTTTTCCGGTCGCCGCCCCCCGGCGCCCTCGGGACGAAACCAGGTCCAGGCGAGAAGCGGGATCAAGGCCAGCGCCACGCGCCAGAAGGCGGTCGCCATCGGCCCGACTTCCGATAGCCGCACGAAGATCGGCGAGCCGCCGATCGCAGCGCCGCCAATGAGAAGGGCAGCCATGGCAACGCGATTATGGGAATGGGAAGCTTGGGTCACGGGAGGCATCCGGAAGGGCGCGGTCGTCTGGGGCGGTAAGCCGACGAGCTACCAGATGCGGACGACCGGTGACAGCCCTGCAAGCGCCGAAGCCTGAAAGAAAAAACGGCCGCCGCAGATTGCGACGGCCGTCGTTCAAGGACGTAGCGCTGTATTCAGGCAGCGTCGGGAACGTGAACGGTCTTCACTTCGAGGAAGTCCTCAAGGCCGAACATGCCGCCTTCGCGACCGTTGCCGGACTGCTTGTAGCCGCCGAACGGGCTGCCGTAGCGGTGCGGCCCGCCATTGATGTGCACCATGCCGGCGCGCAGGCGTCCGGCGACGCGCTCGGCCCGCTCCGGGTTGCCCGTCTGCACATAGGCGGCAAGGCCGTAGTTGGTGTCGTTGGCAATCGCGATCGCCTCCTCCTCGGTGTCGAAGGGAATGATCGCCAGCACCGGACCGAAGACTTCCTCGCGGGCGATGCGCATCTCGTTGTTGACGTCGGCAAAGATCGTCGGCTTGACGAAGTAGCCGGTCTCGAAGCCCTCCGGCTTGCCGGCACCGCCGACGAGCAGCCGCGCGCCGTCGGCAATGCCTGCTTTGATCAGCGCCTGCACCCGGCCGAACTGGATGTGGCTGACGAGCGGTCCGATATGGCCGCCCTCTTGCGTCGGGTCTCCGACTTTCGCCTCGCGGCCGACGCGCTTGGCGATCTCAACCACCTGATCATAGACGCTACGCTCCACCAGCATGCGGGTCGGCGCGTCGCAGGACTGGCCGGAATTGTTGAAGCATTCGAGCACGCTGCCGGTGACGCGGTCTTCGAGATCGGCGTCGGCAAAGACGATGTTCGGCGACTTGCCACCGAGCTCCAGCGTCACGCGCTTGACCGTTTCGGCGGCATCCTTGCTGACGGCGATGCCGGCGCGGGTCGAGCCGGTGAACGACATCATGTCAATGTCGGGATGCTTCGACAGCGCGGCACCGGCGTTGATGCCGTCGCCGTTGACGAGGTTGAAGACGCCGGCCGGGAAGCCCGCCTCATGCACCATTTCAGCGTAAAGCATGGCATTGAGCGGCGTGAACTCGCTCGGCTTCAATACGCAGGTCGAGCCGGTCGCGAGCGCCGGCACCACCTTCAGCGCGATCTGGTTGATCGGCCAGTTCCAGGGCGTGATCAGGCCGCAGACGCCGATCGGCTCGCGCAGGATCACGTCGCCGTTCGGCAGCCGGTCGCGGGTCTTCAGGCGCTTCAGCGCATCGATGAAGCCCTGCAGGTGGCCGACGCCGACATCGGCCTGCTGCTCACGGGTCATAGTCTTCGGCGCGCCGAGTTCCATGGTGATGGTGTCGACCATCTCGTCATAGCGGCGCTTGTAGACGGCAAGCAGCTTTTCAAGCAGCACCAGGCGCTCCTCGACGCTCGTCCGGCTATAGGTCGCAAAGGCCTTCTTGGCCGCAGCAACGGCCCGGTCGATGTCCGCGGCCGTACCCATGGAGATCACCGCAACCGGCTTTTCCGTTGCCGGGTTCAGGACCTCGAGGTCGTTGGCGACGATGGGATCCACCCAGCTGCCGTTGATGTAGAACTTGCGTTTGTCGAGCATTCGCTCCTCCTTCCCGTCAGTTTGTCTTTTGTTTTTCAGCAAGCCATTCAAGGATTAGCGCTCGGTAACGCTCACCCGAAAAGCTCGGAAAATGTCCGCCGTGAACGATACGCGCGGGTATCTTCAGCAGCCGTTCCATCGACGCCAGATAGTCGTCGGCGTTGGAATGATAAGTGTCCTCGATCAGCGGGCCATCGTAGAGGATGTCGCCGGAGAACAGGATCCCGGTCTTCGCCTCGAAGAGCGCAATCCCGCCGGGCGAATGGCCGGGCGTGTGGATCACCTCGAAGACGCGGTCGCCGAGATCGATATGGTCGCCGTCTTCGAGCAGCCGCGTCGCCGGCGCCGCCTTCACCGCATAGGTGGTGGAGGCGTAGGGCTCGGGCGGCAGCGCGTCGAAGATCTCGTCGGCGACGTAGGGGTCGGCGAGCGTGTTCTTGCGCGTCGGATGCGCCAGAAGTTCCGCCTCGGCCGAATGCACGCAGCGGCACTCGAACTCGTGATGGCAGCCGATATGGTCGAAGTGGGTGTGGCTGGCGACGGCGTCCAAGGCGCGTTCGGTGACGACGGGCACCCATTGCCGGAGCGACACGACACCCATGCCGCTATCGACGAGCATATCGCGGTCGCGGCCGCGCACATGCCAGATGTTGCAGCGGTAGAATTCCTGGATATAGGGCTCATCGATAGCGGTGACGCCGTCGTCGAGCCGCCTCGCCCGGTACCAGTCCTGAGGTGCAATTCTCTGCATCATGCTACGCATGTCCACCCGTGGCGGGCAAGGCTACGACGTCGGCGGTGCGCACGGCAAGCGGCACAATCTCGCCCTCGCGCACGCTTGCCGATTGCGGCAGGTGCGCGACCAGCGCCCTCGTATCCGCCGCACAGGGCTGCAGGTGGCAGCGGTAATGCGTGCCGAAGAAAGCGCTGCCGGCAACCCGCGCCTCACCAAGCGCCACTGTCGGACCCTCTGCCTTGTCGTCAGCGCGGAAGTGTTCCGGCCGGATGGTGAGCGTAATCCGGTCGCCGGCCTTCGGCGACGATGCGGTAAAGTTGCCGGTCGGCAGCGCCAGGCTGCCGAGCGGGGTTTCGACACGGGCGGAGCTGGCGTCCGCCGCCGCCACACGGCCGGAAACGAAATTGACCTCGCCCATGAAGCCCGCCGAAAACAGCGAGCGCGGGCGCATATAGACCTCCGATGGCGGGCCAAAATCCTCGATACGGCCCTGGTTCATCACCACGATCCGGTCGGCGATCGCCATCGCCTCTTCCTGGTCGTGGGTGACGTGCACGAAGGTCGTGCCGACGCGCTTTTGGATCGCCTTCAGCTCGTCCTGCATCTGGCGGCGCAGTTTCAGGTCGAGCGCGCCGAGCGGTTCGTCGAGAAGCAGCACATCCGGGTCGACGGCAAGCGCGCGGGCGAGCGCCACGCGCTGGCGCTGGCCGCCCGAGAGCTCGTGCGGCCGCTTGCCGGCGGAAGCCTTCAGACCGACGAGATCGAGGAAACCGAGCGCCTTTTCGTCCCGCTCGGCCTTGGCAAGGCCGCGCATCCTGAGGCCAAAACCGACATTGTCGACAAGGCGCATGTGTGGAAACAGCGCATAGTCCTGGAACATCGTCGTCGTCGGACGCTTGGCCGGCGCCACATAGGTCATGTCCTGCCCGGCGATCGTCACGCGCCCCGCGCTTGGCGACTGAAAGCCACCAAGGAGCGACAGAAGCGTGGTCTTGCCGCAGCCGGACGGCCCGAGCAGCACGATGAACTCGCCAGCCCGGATATCGAGGGAAACGTTATCCAGGGCCGTGAAGGCACCGAAGATCTTGCTGACGTTTTCGATCGAGACAGGAGCGGTCATTGTTTTTTCGTCCTTCCGAACAGGGAAAGCTCAAGGATGAGGAGCACGGCGACAGAGGCTAAGAACACCAGCGAGCCGATGGCATTGGTCTTGGGGTTGAGGCCGGAGCGCAGCATGCTCCAGATCTCGACGGGCAGCGTCACGTCGAAGCGCGACAGCAGGAAGGCGATGATGAACTCGTCCCAGCTGAAGGTGACGGAAAGGAAGAAGGCAGCAAGGATCGACGGCATCAGCATCGGCGCCGTCACCAGCGCCATCACTTTGAAATCGTTGGCGCCGAGATCGCGCGCAGCCCGCTCGATGTTGATGTGATGATCCCCCATCGAGGCATAGATGATGGCAAAGCAGAGCGGCAGGTTGATCACCACATGGCCGATGCCGACCGTCATCAGCGACAGCGGGATATGCAGCGCGTTCATGAGCGACAAAAGGCCAAGCGCGATGATCAGGTAGCTGACCGTCATCGGCGCGATCAGCAGTCCCCTTTGCAGCGCCGAGCCGGGCAGCTTGTAGCGCGCGAGCGCATAGGCTGCGAGAAAGCCGAGCAGCACGGAGATGACCGAGGAGACGAGCGCCACGACCATCGAGTTACCAAGCGCTGCCATCAGCTTGCGGTCGGCGAAAACCGCCTCGTACCATTGCAGCGAAAAGCCGTTGAACGGCGGCACCGGCAGGCGACCATCCTGGAACGAGAACAGCACCAATACGGCAACCGGCAGGAAGATGAAGGCATAGACGAGGACGAGATAGGTCCAGGAGAGCACGCTTGCGGAGATCTGGCGCAGCATCGTCAGGCCCTCTCGATCTTCAGCCAGCGAGCGCAGGCGAGATAGGCGACGGTGACGGCGAGCATCAGCACGATCGACAGCGCCGCTGCCATCGGGAAATCCGCCCGGCGCCCGAGCTGCAGCATGATGATCTGCGGCAGCACCAGCTCGTTGTTGCCGCCGAGGATCTGCGGCGTGACATAGTCGCCGATGCAAAGCACGAAGGTAAGGAAGGCGCCGGTCATGATACCGGGCAGCGTCAAGGGCAGCACCACATGCCAGAAGGTCTGGAAGGCATTGGCGCCGAGGTCTGCGGCCGCGCGGCGGTAGTTTGGCGAAAGCTGGATCAGGTTGGAATAGATCGTCAGCGTCAAAAGCATGACGAAGAAGTGCACGAAACCGATGACCGTGGCCGTGCGCGTGCTCGCCAGCTCCAGCGGCTCGGAGATAAGGCCGATGCTCATGAAGACCTGATTGATTACACCGTTCTTCGATAACACCAGCAGCCAGGAATAGGAGCGCACCACATAGGAGGTCCAGAACGGCAGGATCGCCAGGATCAGCGCCATGCGCTGCAGCCGCTTCGGCACGCGCTCGGCGATGATCCAGGCGAGCGGATAGGCGAGCAGCACCGAGATCACCGTGACGATAACGGTGATCTCGAGCGAGTTGACGAGCCCCCGGAACAGCGCGTTTTCGGAGAAGAAGCGGACGTAGTTGTCGAAGTTCCAGGCATGGACGATGTCCCGCCCTTCCCGCTTCCAGAGGCTCATCGCCGCCATGAAGGCGAAGGGCACGACGAAGAAGGCGACGGTCCACAGAAGCGCTGGAGCAACGAAGCCCCAGGCCTTGCGCCGGTCGGCGTCTTCAAGCGCTGTCGCTGATGTCAAAGCGGTGTCTGCCATTACCGTCCCAGATCAAAGGATTTCGGCGAGCGAAGAAGAAGGGCGAGCGCGACACATCGCGCCCGCTGCTTTCATTACTGCTGCAGCATTTCCGTCCAGGCGTCCTGGAACTGCTGGTCGAGCTCGGCCGACGGGATCGGATAGAGCTGCGTCTTCTTCAGATATTCGGCCTGCTCATTGAAGCGCAGTGCCGCCTTCTGCTGGTCGGTCAGGTGTTCACCCGCCTTGGCATTGGCCGGCATCGCCCAATAGCAGGATGAGGTCGCAAGCCGCGCCTGGCCCTCGGGGCTCACGATGTACTGTACGAACTTCAGCGCCAGATCCTGCTTGGTCGAATCCTTCATCACGCCGATCGACTGCGCCCAGCGCACAGCGCCCTGCTCGGGGATGGTCCAGTCGAGGCTGGGCTTGTCGGCCGAGAGAACAGCGGTGATCCATTCGCCGCCGCCGACGAGAATGTCGACTTCGCCGGTCGCAAGCGCGGTCTGCGAGGAGACGACGTCGCTCACCTGCTTGGAAACGGCCCGCATTGCCGCGAGCTTTTCCTTGATCGCCGGCATGTCCGCGTCACTCAGATCGGCGGTCTTCTTGCCGAGGCCAAGCCCGACGAGACCGATCATCGGCAGATAGTAGTCGTAGAGCGCTATGCGGCCCTTGTATTTATCCGACCAGATAACCGAAAGGTCCTGCATGTCCTTCGGGTCGACCTTGGTCTTGTCGTAGGAAATCGTGTTGTAGCCGAACTTCTCGGTGACGGCGTAGGTCTTGCCGTCCTTGGTGTTGTTGGCCTCCATGCGCACTTCCGGGAAGATGTCGGCGGTCGGCAACGCATCGGCCGGCATTTCGGCAAGCAGATCGAGGTCGATGGCCCGGTGCACGTCGACGCCGTCGATCACGAGCACGTCCCAGTCGCCCGGTTGCGACTGGTCGAGGATCGAGAGCCCTGCCCCGGTACCCTCATAAACCTTGACGTTGACCTTCACGTCATTGGCCTTCTCGAACGGCTCAAGAAGCGCCGGATCGGTGTGGTCGCACCAGACGAGCGCATTGAGCTCTTCCTGGGCAAAGACCGGCGCGGGGGCCGCGACCGTCGACAGAGCGGCGATCGCGATTGCGGCCGTGGAGGAGAAAAAACGGCGCAGGCGCGCACCGTCACGAACTGACTGCATCATGCTGTTGCCCTCTTGTTTTGACGCTCGTTTCGGCGTCTTCAAAAAAAGATTGAATGAATTCATTTTTTAAGTCAATCTCAATTTTGAACCAATTCATAATTCGGGGAAACACTGGAATGACAGGGCTGCGCGCACGGCAAAAGGCGGATCGCAACAGGCGAATTCTCGACGCCGCCGCCGCGCTTTTTCGCGAAGTCGGCTACGACAGCGCACGCATCGAGGACATTGCCGAGCGCGCTGAAATTTCGGTCGGAACCTTCTACAACTACTATGAAAACAAGGGCGACATCCTGCTCGCCACCGTATCGATGGAAGTCGAGGAGGTGCTCGCCGGCGGCGGATCGATCGTCGACAACCCGCCCGCCTCCGTCATGGGCGCACTCGATGCGCTGATCGGCGAATACTACGATCACTCGCTCCACTATCTCAGCAAGGAGATGTGGCGCACCGCCATGGCGATCGCCATCCAGCAGCCGGAGAGCCCGTTCAGCAAGCGCTACACCGAACTCGATCGTCGGCTATGCGAGCAGGTTTCGACGCTGATCCGCAAACTTCAGGCCAAGGGCGTCGTCGCACTTGATGTCGATGCCGAGGCGGTCGGCGAGATGTTCTTCAACAATCTCAACATGATGTTCACCGAGTTCGCGAAGCGCGAAACCATGTCGCTCGACGATCTCAAAGCGCGCGTCTCACGGCAGAACCGCCCGCTGGCGACGCTCATTGCAGTGCGCTGACCATCACGAAGACCACCGGAGCAGTCTGCTTCCGGATAAAGAGGGAACCCCATGAAAAATCTCGAACAGTCGGTGCTTCAGGCCGCCGACCGGCTGGTTGCCGCTTTCGCCAGGCATGACCGGACAGCCTATTTCTCCGCGTTCGCGCCGGATGCGACCTTCATCTTCCACACGCTCGACCGACCGCTGAAAAGCAGGGCGGAGTACGAGGCCGAGTGGTCGCTTTGGGAGGAACGGGACGGTTTTCGCGTGCGCGCCTGCCGGTCGAGCGAGCGAAATGTGCAGACGGTGGGCAATGTCGCGGTCTTCACCCACCGGGTCGAGACCGAACTGGAATTCAATGGAGAGCCCGCAACCGCGGACGAACGGGAAACGATCGTGTTCGAGCGGAAATCGTCAGGAGAGTGGCTTGCCGTGCACGAGCATCTGTCACGGCAAAGCTGAGGCTGCCGTCAGAAGGCGCCGACCACGACGGCGCTGACGAAAGAGAAGGCGGCAACGATGGCAATTGCGTGCGGAACGAGATGAACATGTGAGCGGCGTTGCGGTGTGGTCCCGTAGAGTGCGTAGCGGGACTGGATCATCGGTTTCGCTGCGTTCATCGCGTCTCTCCGTTCCTGCGAGGGCCACGGCCCATCGACTGTCTTGTTCTCCTATATTTTCCATAGAGTTTGTAGATATTAAATTCCGCAAATCGCATAAATCGTAAAAAATCGGTTCGCCGCCATCGCGCTCATCAATGGCGGTTGCGGTCGCGGTCCTGAAGATGCTTCGCCCAGGTTTCGCTGAACCATGGGGTGAGCAGCGAAACGTCGGAGGCGCGATGCGAGCCTTTGAGCGCGCTATCCGTTTCGACGCAGGTCCAGACGGTGAAAGCGGTGAGCTCATGTTTGCCGAAGGTCTGGATCAGCGGAATGTCGGCGGCATCACGGCCGCGGGCAACCGCGATGCGCCCCGCCCGCCGCTGGTTGTTCTTGGCGTCGAACGTATGCCAGCGATCGCCGAGATAGACCTCGAACCAGGCATTGAAATCCATCGGCGCAGGATGTTCGCTCGCGGGGATATCGGCCATATAGCCGTTCACGTAGCGCGCCGGCATGTTCATGCAGCGACAGAGGGTGATCGCCAGATGGGCGTAGTCGCGGCTGACACCGACGCGATCCTCATGCGCCTCGAGTGCCGTGCGCATCGCCTGCGCATAGCCGTAGCTGAAAACGAGGCGTTCATGGACATAATCGCAAATCGCCTGGACGCGCTCCCAGCCGGCTGGCACATCGCCGAACAGACGCCAGGCAAGCGCGCCAAGCCGGTCCGTTTCGCAGTAGCGGCTGGCTGCAAGATAAGGCAGCCACTCGGCGGGCAGGTTCTCGACCGGCACCGCATCCGCCAATGGGTCCGTGGCGTCGAGCCTGCCGTCATCCTCTATCACCGCATCATAGCAGAGCTTGAAATCGCCCTCGGGCACAGTCATCCGGAAGCAGGTGTTGCCATGCGGATCAGTGATCTGCTCCATCTTCACGATCGGCGAAGAGACTGGACCATGCTCGCGCCGCAGGCATGAGCGCCGTTCCGGCACGACGGAAAGATAGGTCATCATCGGGGTCGGCTGCGGGCAACGAATGCCGATTTCATAGCCAAAGCGCACGAACATCGCGAGGTCTCCCAGGAAATCAATCGGGAGCGATAGGCTCCCCGTTTGCTTGCCCGCAGCGACAGGCGGGCGATCCTTGGTGACCGATTCAGCAAGCGCCAGATGCGGGCGGTCACAGGGCAGAGACGCAAAGGCCCACTTTGAGATGGCGGACCCCTGCCGCAGAAGGTCGATACTATCGCATCGCTAATCAGGACGGAAACACATTCGACGCGAGATCGACCGCTGACCGCCGCCGAGACGGCGGTCCGCCCGGCCAAAACGCCGCTGCGCGCGGATTGTTCCTAGAGCCCGGCCGCGTCCTTGAACTGGTACCACCAGGAACCGATGGTGGAATACTGCGCCCGGAACATGCGCCCGCCCGGGAACGGATACCAGGGCAGCTTCTCGAAGACGTCATAACGCGTGGTGTCGCCGTCGATCGCCTCGGCGAGCGTGCGGCCGAAGAGGTGCGAACCGGTAACGCCGTGGCCGCTATAGCCATGGGCGAAATAGGTGTTGCTGCCGATCCGGCCCATCTGCGGCACGCGGGTGAAGGAGAGCGCGAAATTGCCGCTCCAGGCATAGTCGATCTTCACGCCCTTGAGCGCGGGGAACACCTTTTCGAGATTGGGCTTCAGCTTGGCGACGACATCGGCCGGATCGGTTCCGCCATAGACGGTACCGCCACCGAAGATCATGCGCTTGTCGGCCGAGAGCCTGAAGTAGTCGAGGATGTAGCGCACGTCCTCGACGCACATGTCGCTCGGGATCAGCGAATGGGCAAGCTCTTCGCCGAGCGGTGCCGTGGTGATCATCTGCGTCGAAACCGGCATGACGCGCGAGACGAGCTTCGGCACGGCGTCGCCGAGATAGGCATTGCCGCAGAGAACGACGATGCGCGCCGAAACCTCGCCGCCTTCAGTATAGACGGTCGGCCGCGCCGCCTCGTGGTCGACACGTGTCACCGGCGACTGTTCGTAGATCGTGCCGCCAATGCTTTCGAAGGCACGGGCCTCGCCGAGTACCAAATTGAGCGGATGCATGTGGCCGCCGGTCGTGTCCAGCATGCCGCCGCAATAGGCATCCGACTTGACGAGCTTGGCGAGCGCGTCACGGTCGAGCAACTGGTGATCGTCCATGCCATATTTGCGCCAGAGCGCCTGCTTGGCTTCGAGCTCCTTCATATGCGCCGGCGTATAGGCGGCGTAGATATTGCCCGGCTTCAGGTCGCATTCGATCTGGTACTGGCTGACGAGGCGGCGGATGATCTTGCCGCCCTCCTGCACCAGCCCGCCGATGAAGCGCGCCGCATCCTCGCCGTAGCAGCGCTGGATGGTCGCGAGACTGGCATTGAGGCCGTTGACCACCTGACCGCCGTTGCGGCCCGAAGCGCCCCAGCCGACCTGCGCGCCCTCGATGACGACGACCTTGTAGCCTTTTTCGGCAAGGTGGATCGCCGTCGACATACCGGAATAGCCGGCGCCGACGACGCAGACATCGGCCTCGACCCGGCCCTGCAGCCGGACCGGCGTGCGGATGATGTTGCGGGAGGCGGCGTAGTAGCTGGTCGGGTAGCTGCCGTCACCGGCATAGGATTTCTGTTTGGTAAGCATCAGACGATTTCCAGATAGGCGCTGAATTCGTAGTCCGTGACCTGCTCGGCAAAGCCCGCGATTTCCTGGCGTTTGCAGGCGATCAGCATCGAGCGCAGCACGGGATCGAAGATTTCGGCGGCAATCGGTCCTGCCTCGAAGCTGTCGACCGCTTGCCCCCATTCCGAGGGAATTTTGGGCAATTTCTCCGCTGCATAGGCCCGACCCGAAACCGGCGCCGGCGGCTTCCATTTGTTGCGGATGCCGACCAGGGCAGCACCGAGGATCGCGGCGATGACGAGATAAGGATTGGAGTCGGCACCGGCGACGCGGTGCTCGATACGCCGCGCGGCAGGATTGCCGCCGGGAATACGGATGGCCGAGGTGCGGTTCTCGTAACCCCAGCAGACGGCGGTTGGCGCGTGCGTATCCGGCCGCAGTCGCCGGTAGGAATTGAAATGCGGCGCAAACAGCAGCGTCGTCTCGGCCATGCCGCGCAGTAGACCGGCGACGGCGTTCTTCAGCATCGGCGAGCCCTCGTCGCTGCCGTCGTTGAAGACGTTGTTGCCCTCCTCGTCGAGCAGGCTGAAATGGATATGCATGCCATTGCCGGAACGGGTGCCATAGGGCTTGGCCATGAAGGTCGCGGCGAGCCCATGCTTGCGCGCCACGCCCTTGACAATGCGCTTGAAGAAGATCGCGTCGTCGGCCGCCTTCAGCGGGTCGTCGGTGTGGAGCAGGTTGATTTCGAACTGGCCGATGCCGTTCTCGGCGATCGCCGCATCCGCCGGCACGTTCTGCCGGGCGCATTCCTTGTAGACGTCGGAAAAGAACTCGCCGAAATCGTCGAGTTCGTCGATTGAGAGGATCGCATCGGAATCGAGACGCTTGCCGGTATAGGGCGAGATCGGCGGCACTGCGCTGTCCGGCTCCGGGTCGATCAGGTAAAACTCCAACTCGGTCGCGACGACGGGGCGAAGGCCGAGCTCCTTGTACTCCCGCACGACCGCCGCAAGGGCCTGGCGCGGATCGGCGAGAAACGGCTTGCCGTCCTCAAGCTGCAGCCAGAGCGGCACCAGCGCGCTCGGCCGCGAGGTCCAGTTCACCGGCAGCGCGCCGCGGCCGGTGACACCGCAGATGCCGTCGCGGTCGCCGCTCGCAAACACCTGCTCGCTGTTGATGATGTCCTCGCCCCATACGTCGACACCGACAATCGAGAGCGGCATGCGGATGCCGCCGCCGAGCACCTTGCCCGCCTGCTCCACCGGCACGCGTTTGCCTCGCATGATGCCGTTGAGGTCGCAGACGACGGCCTGGATGCTTTCGATCGGCCCGTTCTGCTCGAGCCATGCCTTGAATGCGCTGGGATCTTCCGCGTCGAGCGACATATCGCAAATCTCTTTTTGTGATCACATTTTCAGAAAGTTGACATAATTCGGGAATTGGAGTCAAGCAGCGGCAGTGCTATCAGGCGTTTGACGTAGAGCGGGACGCGGAAAAGTGTATGCAGGCGTTTGCCAAACACCGCTCTCGCTGATGAGAAAGCCATCGCAATTCGGGCAAAAGGACATGCGCACTTGAAACCCCTTGTCTTACCGCCACTTGCGCGCCCCGACGGCATGACCACGCATGACTATGCCTTTCACCGGCTGCGCCAGGCGATCATGGTCGGCGCGTTCCGACCCGGCACCTCCGTCACCATCCGCGGCCTGGCCGAGGCGCTTGAAAGCAGCCCGACCCCGGTGCGCGAGGCGCTTAGACAGCTGACCTCGATCGGCGCGCTGCAGTTCCTCGAAAACCGCCGCATCGTGGTTCCGCACATCACGCCCGCCCGCTTCGAAGAACTGATCTCGTTGCGCATTGCGCTCGAAAGCCATGCGGCTCGCCGGGCCGTCGCTCATCTTTCCGAACGTCAGATCGAGAAGATCACGGCGATCGACGACAGCATCGAGACGGAGATCCGTCGGGGTGACAAGGTGGCGGCGCTGATCGCCAACCAGGCGTTTCACCGGATGATCTACACGGCCAATCCCGATGCGGTCGCCGTGCCGCTGATCGAGAGCGTCTGGCTACAGCTCGGCCCGATCCTCGGCATCGCCATGGAACACGTGACCGAACTTTACGTGGTCGACCGCCACCGCGAGGCAATCGAGGCGCTGAGGCGCCGCGATGAGAACGCTGCTGCCGACGCGGTCGCTGCCGACATCCGTGAGGGTATCGGCGGCTTCGACCAGCAGGCGGTTGCACGGTTGCTGCGATTGGCTGCCTGAGGCGATGCCGTCATAAATTTTAGTGTGACTAAAATTCCATATTGACAACGCTCAGCCACAGCACCAAAGTCGTGCAAATACAGACGCATAGCGACGGGAAGCGACCAGCCTCCCGGCCTCATGTTCGTGCATTCGAGGGGGGAGGTGTCCGCTTGAAGAGCCAAAGATCCAAGTCCCGCCGCAAGACAGGCGCGGGCCTCAAGCATTCCCCGTAGCCGACGACGCGCCGATCTCCGGTGCTCCTTTCCCCCTCACCTTCGGCCACGGCCGCATGACCGGCTGTGGCATCTGATTTCTCAAGCCAGAATTGGAAACACCATGAAGGAACTCACCAAGAGCCGTTTTGCAGCACTCCGCCGCACGATGGCCGAAAGCAATGTCGGCCTCGTCGCGTTGGCGCCGGGATCGCATATGGATTGGCTGATCGGCTACCATCCGCATCCCGACGAACGCCCGTGCCTACTGCTCATCGGCCCGGAGAAGGAAGCGTTCCTGATGCCGGCGCTCAACGCCGAAGGCACGCGCGAGCACACCGACATCGCCTTCCACAACTGGGCCGATGACGTTGGCCCGAGCGACGCCCTGACCGCAGCGCTTGCCGATGTCGGCGCCGCAAAGCCCGGTCGCGTCGTGCTCGACGAAACCATGCGCGCCGATTTTGCGCTGCTGCTGATCGATGCGCTGCCCGCCGATACCGCGCGCGAATTCACCCCGGCGACGCTCGGCGCACTCCGCATGCGCAAGGACAAGAGCGAGTACGCGCTTCTGAAGATGAATGCCGGCATCGCCGATCGCGCCATGCAGGCGGCATTCTCCAAGATCCGCCCGGGCATGACCGAGAAGGAACTGGCCGCCGAGATCCGCGGGCACTTCGCCTCGGAAGGTGCCGCACCGGCCTTCTGGATCGTCGGCGCCGGCGGCAACGGCGCCTTCCCGCATCACTCCGCCAGCGAGCGGGTGATCGAGGAAGGCGATGCCGTCGTTATCGACATCGGCGGCCGCAAGCAGGGCTTCCCGAGCGACATTACGCGCATGGCGATCGTCGGCCGCGCGCCCGAAGGCTACGGGCAGATCCACACGATCGTCGAAAGGGCCGTCCAGGCGGCACTGAAGGCGGCTCGCCCGGGCGTGCTCGCCAAGGAGGTTGATGCTGCTGCCCGCAAGGTGATTTCGGACGCCGGTTATGGCGAGTACTTCGTCCACCGCACCGGCCACGGCATGGGCATCGACGGCCACGAGCCGCCCTATATCACCGCGACCTCGGAAACCGTGCTCGAAGAAGGCATGGTCTTCTCGATCGAGCCTGGCATCTATCTCCCCGGCCGCTTCGGCATCCGGCTCGAGGATATCGTTATCCTCCGGGAGGATGGGCCGGAGGTTCTCTCCTTACTCCCCCGCGACGTTCACGTCGCGAAGGCCTGATCAAAGTTGCGGCGCTCCAGGGCGCCGCTTCTCTTTGCGCTCTTCGTCGGGCCCTGCGGCTATAGAACCGGCCGCTTGCGCGGCTTCGCGAGCTCGCTCCCCTTCTTGCCGGGTTGCTTCTTGTAGACGGGCTGCTGCTGCTCGACTGGTGGCCAGATCCAGTAATAGCCATAGGGCCTGCGCTGGATCCCCTCGTAATACTCGCCCTTCCGCGTCCGCATCTGAGCCTCGGCATCCCCCGCAGCCGCCACCATGACGAAGAACGCGCCGAGCACGGCTGCGACCACGAACTGATATTCCGATTTCATCATCACCAGAGCTCCTTGCCTCCCTTGTCTACGCCTGAGGCGGGCGGGGTCAACAGTTGTGCGTCTATCAGTTCTTGCTTGACGACCCCAACTGGCTTGATCATATTGGTGAGATGTCAGACCAATTTGGCCTCTGGGGAGGGAGCCGAATGAATGAACCGGCAAGAGCGGCACTGATGCCCCTGCCCCCGGCCGACCGGGCTCAGCAGGTGATTGCCGCGTTGGCTGACTACATCGAACAATCGGGCCTGAAACCCGGCGAACGCCTGCCGGCCGAGCGCGAGCTGATGACGGCGCTGGCCGTCGGCCGCTCCACGATCCGTGAGGTCATTCGCCACTTCCAGGCACTCGGCGTCGTCGAGGCGCGCAAGGGCAGCGGCACCTATCTCTTGCGCACGATCTCCGGCGCGACCGTCCATATGCCGCTCACACTCGACGCGGCGCACCTGCGCGACGTGCTGTTGATGACGCTCGAAGTGCGCCGCGGCATCGAAGTCGAAGCCAACATGGTCGCCGCCCGCCGGCGCACCGAAGACGACCTGAAGGTCATCGAAATCAGGCTCAACGAAATGGAGCGCGTGCATATCGCCAAGGGCACGTCGGGGCCGGAAGACCTGGCCTTTCATCTGGCGATCTACGACGCCACCCACAATCCGCTCTTTCGCCAGCTGCTCGAACAAATGCGCGAGGCCTTCGAGCGCTTTTGGGACCATCCTTTCGACCGAACGGATTTTGCCCGTCGCTCCTTCCCGTTCCACCGCACCCTCTTCAACGCGATCGCTGCTCAGGACCCTGAGACCGCGCGCGAAGAAACGCTGAAAATCCTCGCGATCGTCGAGGAAGACATCAAGGAAATGTCCAAATGACCAACGGCCTCGATCCGTTCGACCACGCCTCGCTGATCGTCGCGCATGACGAAGGCCACGCCTTCGACGCCGTCGTGCCGCCGATCGTGCAGACCTCGCTCTTCACCTTCAAGGACTATGACGACATGGTCGCCTCCTACCGGGGCGAGCGCGTGCGGCCGATCTATACCCGCGGCCTCAACCCGACTGTGCGCATGTTCGAGGAGATGCTGGCGAAACTCGAAGGCGGCGAGGACGCGATCGGTTTTGCGAGCGGCATGTCGGCGATCTCCTCGACCGTGCTTTCCTTCGTCGAGCCGGGCGACCGGATCGTTGCCGTCAACCATGTCTATCCCGATGCCTTCCGCCTGTTCGGCACGCATCTGAAGCGCATGAAGATCGAAGTGACCTATGTCGACGGCCGCGACGAGGAAGCGGTCGCCAAGGCGCTGCCCGGCGCCAAGCTCTTCTACATGGAAAGCCCGACGAGTTGGGTAATGGACACCCACGACGTCGCTTCCCTTGCCCGCCTGGCGAAGGACCAGGGCATCATCACCGCGATCGACAACAGCTGGGCGAGCCCGATCTTCCAGCAGCCGATCTCGCTCGGCGTCGATCTCGTCATCCATTCGGCCTCGAAATATCTCGGCGGCCACTCGGACGTCGTCGCCGGCGTCGTCACCGGATCAAAGGAACTGATCGGCCGCATCCGTTCCGAAGCCTATCCCTATCTCGGCGGCAAGCTTTCGCCCTTCGACGCCTGGCTCTTGATCCGCGGTCTGCGTACCTTGCCGATCCGGATGAAGTCGCACGAGCGCTCGGCGCTTGAAGTCGCGCGCCGCCTGCAGGCTCACCCGCTGGTCGAGACCGTCTGCCACCCCGGCCTTGGCAACACATTGCCGCCGGGCCTTTCCGGCACCTCCGGCCTCTTCTCCTTCATCTTCCGCGAGGGCGTCGACGTCAGGCGCTTCGCGGACCATCTCGAACTCTTCAAGCTCGGCGTGTCCTGGGGCGGGCATGAAAGCCTCATCGTGCCGGGCGAAGTCGTGCTGTCGCAGAAAGCCCAGCCCAATTCCGCGGCCGCCTTCGGCATCTCGCCGCGATCGGTACGGCTCCATGTCGGTCTGGAGGGAACGGAGGCCCTCTGGAGCGATCTCGAAGCGGCGCTCGCCGTCGCTTCGACTGACTGACTGGAGCGGGATCAGGATCCCGGTCCGCCCACTTTGAACCAAAACCAACGAAGAAAAGAGGGAACAGAAATGAAGAAACTGATCACTGCCACGCTTCTCGCCAGCCTCATGGCCGGAAGCGCGCTCGCCGACACCAAACTGAAGCTCGTCGAGGTCATCACCAGCCCCGAGCGCACCGAGACGCTGAAGTCGATCGTCGCCAAGTTCGAGGCCGCCAACCCCGGCACGACGGTCGAGATCATCTCCCTGCCCTGGGGCGAAGCCTTCCAGAAGTTCGCGACCATGGTTTCGGCCGGCGAACTGCCTGACGTGATGGAAATGCCCGACACCTGGCTGTCGCTCTATGCCAACAACGGCATGCTCGAAAGCCTCGAGCCCTACCTCGCCAAGTGGGAACACACCGGCGGCCTGACGGAACGCGCGCTCGAACTCGGCCGCGACGTCAACGACACCGCCTACATGCTGCCCTACGGCTTCTACCTGCGCGCCATGTTCTACAACAAGAAGCTCTTGTCGGAAGCCGGCGTCAACGAGCCGCCAAAGACCATGGACGATTTCGTCAAGGCGTCGGAAGCCGTCTCGAAGCTTCCGGGCAAGTCCGGCTACTGCCTGCGCGGCGGCCCGGGTGGACTCAACGGCTGGGTGATGTTCGGCGCCACCATGGCCGGCAGCAACACCTTCTTCAATGAGGACGGCACCTCGACCATGAACAGCGAAGGCTGGGTCAAGGGCCTCACCTGGGTGATCGATCTCTACAAGAAGGGGCTGGCGCCGAAGGACAGCGTCAACTGGGGCTTCAATGAAATCGTCGCCGGTTTCTACAGCGGCACCTGCGCCTTCCTCGACCAGGACCCGGATGCTCTGATCGCGATTGCCGAGCGCATGAAATCGGAAGACTTCGGCGTCACCACCATGCCGAAGGGCCCGAGCGGCAAGGCTTTCACAACCATCGGCTTTGCCGGCTGGTCGATGCTGTCGGCAAGCCAGAACAAGGACCTCTCCTGGAAGCTGATCGAGACGCTCGAAGGGCCGGAAGGCAACATCGAGTGGAACAAACGCACTGGGGCGCTTCCGGTACACAAGTCGGCCGAGAAGGATCCCTTCTATGCCAGCGCGCAGTTCAAGGGCTGGTTCGACGAACTTGCCGACAAGGACGTCGTCCTGACTGTGATGCCGACCTACCTCGAGGAATTCGCCTTCTTCAAGGACTCGCTTGCCATCAAGACGACCCAGGAAGCCTTGCTCGGCGATATCACGCCGCAGCAACTCGCCGACCAGTGGGCCGACTACCTCACCAAGGCACAGCAGAAGTTCCTCGCCAGCAAGAAGTAAGCTTTTGGCCGGCGGCGGTTCGCCGCCGCCGGCCCTCATAACTCTTTGAGCGGAATGAAGTGTGCGCGGTCTCCGCCCTTCCCGCTCCGACCTAGAATCGAGGCACGCCCGAAAAACCGGCGGCCGCACAGGGGAAATTTCGATCGATGGCCTATGTCGCCCGCCAAAGCGGCCTGCCGGCAAGCAGGACGCCGCTGAAGAAGCGCATCGCCGATGGCGCCGCACCCTATCTCTATAGCGCGCCGGCGCTGATCCTGATCGTCACCGTGATGCTGGTGCCGCTGGTGCTCGGCGTCTCCTACGCCTTCCGCGATATCCAGCTCCTGAACCCGTTCTCCGGCGCCTATATCGGTCTTGATCATTTCCGGGCGCTGTCCGAGGACCAGGCCTTCTATCGGGCGTTGCGCAATACGCTCTGGTGGACCGGTGCCTCGGTCTTCTTCCAGTTCGTTTTCGGTCTGATCCTCGCATTGCTGCTCGACAAGCCCTTCTACGGCCGCGGCCTCGCCCAGGCGCTCGTCTTCCTCCCGTGGGCGGTGCCGAGTTTCCTCGCCGGCCTCAACTGGGCCTGGCTGTTCAATCCGGTCGTCGGCCCCCTGCCGCACTGGCTCTTCGGCCTCGGCATCATGAGCGAGCCGAACAACATCCTGTCCGACCCGCAGCTTGCCATGTGGGGGCCGATCATCGCCAATGTCTGGTGGGGCATACCCTTCTTCGCGATCACGCTTCTGGCCGCCCTTCAGGCGATCCCCCGCGACCTCTACGAGGCCGCCAGCATCGACGGCGCCGGCCCAGTGCAACGTTTCCTGTCGATCACCCTCCCCTTCCTTGCACCGACGATCGCCATCACCATCCTCTTGCGCACCGTCTGGATCTCCAACTTCGCCGATCTCATCATCGTCATGACCAATGGCGGACCGGCCGACCGCACCCAGATCGTCGCCAGCTACATCTTCACCCAGGCCTTCAAGCGGCTGGATTTCGGTTACGCCTCGGCGATCGCGCTCGTGCTCCTGGCGCTGCTGCTCGCCTATTCGATGCTGATCGTCATCCTGCGGCAATGGCTCCTGAGCAAGGATTGAACCGATGCGCGTCAAACCTCTTTTCCTCATGATCGCGCACCGGCTGGCAATCCTTGCCTATATCGCGTTTGCGCTCTTCCCGCTCTACTGGCTGCTGAAGGTCGCCGTCACGCCCAACGATCTGCTCTACTCCGAAGGCATTCGAATGTGGCCGTCGCGCGCCAGTCTTGAGCACTTCGATTTCGTGCTCCGCCACAGCGCCTTTCCGGTGTTCTTCAAGAACAGCCTGATCGTCTCGGGTTCCACCGCCGTCATCGTCACCATCCTCGCCTCGCTCTCGGGCTACGCCCTGTCGCGCTTCAATTTCCGCGGCAAGTACTGGCTGGTGGCGCTGATGCTCCTGACGCAGATGTTCCCGCTGGTGATGCTGGTGGCGCCGATCTTCAAGATCCTCTCGCCGCTCGGGCTGACCAACAGCCTGACCGGGCTCGTCATCGTCTACACCGCCTTCAACGTGCCGTTTGCCACCTTCCTGATGCAGTCCTTCTTCGACGGCATCCCGAAGGATCTGGAGGAGGCCGCGATGATCGACGGCGCCACTCAATTCGTCGCCTTCCGCCAGATCATCCTGCCGCTGACGCTGCCCGGCATTGCCGCAACGCTCGGCTTCGTCTTCACCGCAGCGTGGAGCGAGCTACTGTTCTCGCTGATGCTGATCTCCGGCAACGATCAGGCGACGTTCCCCGTCGGGCTTCTGTCCTTCGTGTCGAAGTTCTCCGTCGACTTCGGGCAGATGATGGCCGCCGGCGTGCTCGCGCTCATCCCCGCCTGCCTCTTCTTCCTGCTCATTCAACGCTATCTCGTCCAGGGCCTCACGGCCGGCGCGGTCAAAGGCTGAGGATTGTTCTCATGGCTTCCATCGATATCGCCAATATCCAGAAATCCTACGGCATCCACCCGGTCCTGCACGATGTCGACCTGAAGATCGGCGACGGCGAATTCGTCGTGCTCGTCGGCCCGTCAGGCTGCGGCAAGTCCACGCTTCTGCGCATGATCGCCGGGCTCGAAAGCGTGACCTCGGGCGAAATCCGCATCGCCGGAAAACGCGTCAACGAACTGGCCCCGAAGGACCGCGACATCGCCATGGTGTTTCAGTCCTACGCGCTCTATCCGCACATGTCGGTCGCCAAGAATATGAGCTACAGCCTGAGGCTGAGGAAGGTCGCCAAGGAAAAGATCGCAAGCGTCGTCTCGGGCGCTGCCGCCAAGCTCGGTCTCGACCCGCTGCTCGAACGCCGCCCCCGTGCACTTTCGGGCGGACAGCGCCAGCGCGTCGCCATGGGCCGGGCCATCGTGCGCGAACCCAAGGCGTTTCTCTTCGATGAGCCGCTCTCCAACCTCGACGCGCGCCTCCGCGAACAGATGCGCGCCGAGATCAAGAAGCTGCACAAGGACTTGGGCGCCACCTCGATTTACGTCACCCACGACCAGATCGAGGCGATGACGCTCGCCGACCGGATCGTCGCCATGAACGGCGGCTTCGTCCAGCAGGTCGGAAGCCCTCTTGATCTCTATGACCGCCCGGCCAATCTCTTCGTGGCCGGCTTCATTGGGTCGCCAGGGATGAACTTCTTCGAGGGAACCTATCGCAACGGCACCGCCCCGCGCTTCGAGACCGAAGGCGGCATCATCGTTCCGGCCCAGCCGCATCCTGCCTTGACGGACGGCGCCAGGGCGACGCTCGGCATCCGGCCGGAGCATGTCGAGATCGGCGTCGAAGGCCCGGATGCGCTGAAAGCCAATGTCGACCTGGTCGAACCGACGGGCTTCGGCATCATCCTGCACCTCTCCTTCGGCCGTGCCGGCTTCAAGGCGTTTACCAACGACCGCCGGTTCCTCAACGTTTCCGGCTCGCTGCCCGTACGCCTGCCGGTCGAGCGGCTGCACTTCTTCAACGCCGACGGCAATCGCGTCTGAGCGCCGGCAGCGACATGGCGAAAATTTAGGCGCATCCGGCAAACCGGCCGGCTGCGCCGGTTGACTTCCACAAAGCGAGGCGTACCGTCGTCGTGTCGCAAGTATCAACCGCCGTGGCGCCAACTTAAGAGAAGCAAGCACCGCCAAAACGACAGATTGACGATAGCCTTCCTTGCCTGCGCCCGGCGATATTGAGGAAGTGTCATGCGAATTCTTGTTGTTGCCCTTGCCTTTTCGACAACGATGCTCTGTCCGTTCGCTGCCCTTTCGCAAGAGGGCGATGCGGCCGCCGGAGCCACCGTCTTCAAGAAATGCGCCGTCTGTCATGTGGCCGACAGCGACACCAACAAGGTTGGGCCATCGCTCAACCATCTGTTCGGACGAACGGCAGGCACTCATGCCGACTTCAGCTACTCACCGGCGATGATCGATGCCGGCAAGGGTGGACTCGTCTGGGATGAGGCGCATCTGCGCGACTATCTGCACAATCCAAGGACCAAGGTGAAAGGCACGAAAATGGCCTTTGCCGGTTTGAAAGATGATACGGATATCTCCAACCTCATCGCCTATCTCAAGCAGTATTCGCAGTAACCTGCGGAGACTAAACGCAACCGCTGCTCGCACGGAGGCGGCGAATTGCGACTGTTCGACGTTCGTGTAATAATTGCAGCTACAGCACCGCGTGTCTAACCAGACGCGCAAAGGTCGCTGTAGAACTTTGAATTCCTGCATGTTTTGCCGTTTGATCGGCGACGATTAACGGAAACATGCAGAAGGCTCTACGGATTGCGTATTCATGCCCACAGCCGCCAGCGGCGAGGAGGGACAGAAATGGCCGTGGTAGTTGTTCTGGTTTTGGTGGCCGTCGGTTCGGTGTTGTTCCATCTGTTGAGCCCATGGTGGTGGACGCCGATCGCGTCCAACTGGAATTACATAGACAATACGCTCATCATCACCTTCTGGATTACCGGCGTCGTCTTCGTCGCCGTCGTGCTTTTCATGGCCTATTGCGTCCTGCGTTTTCGGCATCGCCCGGGAAACCGGGCGGCCTATGAACCGGAAAACAGGAAGCTCGAAGGGTGGCTTGCCGGCGGCACCACGCTCGGCGTCGCCGCCATGCTCACCCCCGGCCTTTTCGTCTGGCACCAGTTCGTGACCGTGCCGGATGGTGCGGCGGAGGTAGAAGTCGTCGGCCAGCAATGGTTGTGGAGCTTCCGGCTGCCCGGCGCAGACGGCAAGCTCGGTACGTCGGAGACCCGCGACATCACGCCGGAAAATTCGCTCGGCCTCAACCGCAACGATGCGGCCGCCCTCGACGACGTCGTCATCGAAGGCGGCGAACTGCATCTGGAGGTCGGCAAGCCGGTCAAGATCCTGCTGCGATCGGTCGACGTGCTGCATGATTTCTACGTGCCGGAGTTCCGCGCCAAGATGGACATGGTGCCGGGCATGGTCACCTATTTCTGGCTGACGCCGACGCGCACCGGCACGTTCGAGGTGCTGTGCGCCGAACTCTGCGGCACCGGTCACCCACAGATGCGCGGCACCGTCGTTGTCGACAGTGCCGCCGATTATCAAGCCTGGCTCTCGCAACAGACGACATTCTCGCAATTGCAGGCAAAGGCAGGAACGAAAGAAACGGCGCAGGCAGTGAATGCCGCCCCGGCGCAATAACAGGCGCCCCGACGGCCAAAGCGGGATGAGGAAAAGTGCTCGCGATTTCCGCCCGCACCCCGCTCGTGAGGAGACGCAATTCCATTGTTGGACGTGCGGAATTGCAGGTTCAAGGCGTTGGATCGAGATGATCCGGTGTTGGGAGGTTCTCGCAGATGGTCGATATCCGGTCAGGCACGGGCGAAGAGATTGGCCCCGCGGAAGTGGAGGACGTGGAACTCTATCATCCCCATAGCTGGTGGACGCGTTATGTCTTCAGCCAGGATGCGAAGATCATCGCCGTGCAATATGCCTCGACCGCGATCGCCATCGGCATGGTCGCCCTCGTGCTCTCCTGGCTGATGCGGCTGCAGCTCGGCTTTCCCGGCGCCTTCGCCTTCATCGATGCGGAACGCTACTACCAGTTCATCACCATGCACGGCATGATCATGGTGATCTATCTGTTGACTGCGCTCTTCCTCGGCGGCTTCGGCAACTACCTGATCCCGCTGATGCTCGGCGCGCGCGACATGGTCTTCCCCTATGCCAACATGCTGAGCTACTGGCTGTATATGCTGGCCGTCCTCGTGCTCGTCGCGAGCTTCTTTGCACCCGGCGGGCCGACCGGCGCCGGCTGGACGCTCTATCCGCCACAGGCAGTGCTTTCCGGCACGCCCGGCGGCAAGGACTGGGGCATCATCTTGATGCTCTCCTCCCTCATCCTATTCGTCATCGGCTTTACCATGGGTGGCCTCAACTATGTCGTCACCGTGTTGCAGGGGCGCACGCGCGGCATGACCTTGATGCGCATGCCGCTCACCGTCTGGGGCATCTTCACGGCGACGGTGATGGCGCTTCTCGCCTTCCCCGCCCTCTTCGTCGCCTGCGTCATGATGCTGTTCGACCGGGTGCTCGGCACCAGCTTCTTCATGCCGGCGATCGTCGAGATGGGCGAGCAGCTGCAGCATGGCGGCGGCAGCCCGATCATGTTCCAGCACCTCTTCTGGTTCTTCGGCCATCCGGAGGTCTACATCGTCGCCCTGCCCGCCTTCGGCATCGTCTCCGATCTCATCAGCACCCACGCCCGCAAGAACATCTTCGGCTACCGCATGATGGTCTGGGCGATCGTCATCATCGGCGCGCTCTCCTTCATCGTCTGGGCGCACCACATGTATGTCAGCGGCATGAACCCCTATTTCGGCTTCTTCTTCGCCACCACCACCCTGATCATTGCCGTGCCGACGGCGATCAAGGTCTACAACTGGGTGCTGACGCTCTGGCGCGGCGATATCCATTTGACGCTGCCGATGCTGTTCGCGCTCGCCTTCATCGTCACCTTCGTCAATGGCGGGCTGACCGGTCTGTTCCTCGGCAATGTCGTCGTCGATGTGCCGCTCTCCGACACGATGTTCGTCGTCGCCCATTTCCACATGGTCATGGGCGTTGCGCCGATCATGGTGATTTTCGGGGCGATCTATCACTGGTATCCGAAGATCACCGGCCGCCTGCTCAACCAGGCGATGGGGCAGATCCACTTCTGGGTCACCTTCGTCGGCGCCTATCTGATCTTCTTCCCGATGCACTATCTCGGGCTGATCGGCATGCCGCGCCGCTACTATGAGATGGGCGAGACCGCCTTCGTGCCGGCATCCGCCCATACGCTCAACGAGTTCATCACCATCATGGCGCTGATCGTCGGCGCCGCCCAGATCGTCTTCCTCTTCAATCTCATCTGGAGCATCCGCCACGGCCGCGAGGCCGGCGGCAACCCCTGGCGGGCAACGACGCTCGAATGGCAGACGCCGGAAACGCCACCGCGGCATGGCAATTGGGGCAAGGACCTGCCGGTCGTCTACCGCTGGCCCTATGACTACAGCGTGCCGGGTGCAACGGAAGATTTCATTCCGCAGACTGAGCCGGGTTCCGTAGGCCACGCGCCGGAGGGGGCCTCATGAACGTCACCCTCGTCTTCCTGGCGGTGATCTTCGCGATCGCCGCCTGGTGGCTCAGCCGGCAGCGGCTGTTCTCGAAACCCTGGCTGGAGGTCGGCCACGCCCACGACCCCCGCCCGCGCGGTAGGCCTTCGATCCCGCCTGCAAAAATCGGCCTTGGCGTCTTCCTTGCTGTCGTCGCCGCGCTCTTCTCTCTCTTCATCAGCGCCTACTTCATGCGCATGGCCTCCACCGACTGGTGGTCGACGCCGATGCCGAAGATCCTCTGGCTGAACACCGCCATCCTTGCGCTTGGCAGCCTGCTTCTGCATGCGGCCCGCGTCACTGCCGAACAGCATCGTGACGAGGCGAGCCGCACGGCGATGATCGCAGCGCTTGCCGCCGGTCTCGCCTTCCTCGCCGGCCAGGTCTTTGCCTGGCGGGAGTTGACCGACGCTGGCTTCCTGCTCGCCGACAATCCGGCCAACAGCTTCTTCTACATGATCTCGGGCATGCATGGCCTGCACATCCTCGGCGGCCTGTTCGCGCTTACCCGGGTCATCGTCAAGACGCGCACCGGCCCGATGGGCGAAAAGGCCGTGCTGTCGATCACGCTCTGCGCCACCTACTGGCATTTCATGCTGGCCGTATGGCTGGTGCTTTACGCGCTCTTTTCCGGCTGGGCCAACGACTTCGTCGAGCTCTGCCGGTCGCTCTTGACTTGAAGGAGGCAAGGCATGTCCGCCGAGACACATTCGCCTGTCCGAGAACCGCTCCATCGCCCCGCGGGACTTGCCGGCTTTGCCGCCGACTGGGCCTCCGACCAGCGGACGTTCAAGAACGTCTCCTGGGGCAAGGCGATGATGTGGATCTTCCTCTTGAGCGACACCTTCGTCTTCGGCTGTTTCCTCATCGCCTATATGTCGGCGCGCATGTCGACTGCCGTTCCCTGGCCCAATCCGAGCGAGGTCTTCGCGCTGCACATCGGCGGCTCGGACGTGCCGCTGATCCTGATCGCCATCATGACCTTCGTGCTGATCACCTCAAGCGGCACGATGGCCATGGCCGTCAATTTCGGTTACCGGCGCGATCGCAAGAAGACCGCTCTGCTGATGCTGCTGACCGCCCTTTTCGGCGCCACCTTTGTCGGCATGCAAGCCTTCGAATGGACGAAGCTGATCACCGAGGGCGTGCGTCCCTGGGGCAACCCCTGGGGCGCTGCCCAATTCGGCTCGACCTTCTTCATGATCACCGGCTTCCACGGCACCCACGTCACGATCGGCGTCATCTTCCTGCTGATCATCGCGCGAAAAGTCTGGCGCGGCGATTTCGACACCGAACGGCGTGGCTTTTTCACGAGCCGAAGAGGACAATACGAGATCGTCGAGATCACCGGCCTCTACTGGCACTTCGTCGACCTCGTCTGGGTCTTCATCTTCGCATTCTTCTATCTGTGGTGAGGCATGGCCATGACCGAAACGACTGTTCACACCCACGCGGCACCGGCAGCAAAAGTAGAAGGCCACGCACAAACGCACCAGCAACACCCGATCGGTCTTTATCTGGTCGTCTGGCTGCTGCTCTTCGTGCTCAGCACCTTCTCCTACCTCGTCGACTATGTCGGGCTGCAGGGTTATCTCAGGTGGTCGCTGATCCTGATCTTCATGGTACTGAAGGCAGGGCTGATCGTCGCGATCTTCATGCACATGGCCTGGGAACGGCTGGCGCTGATCTACGCGATCCTGCTGCCGCCGCTGCTGGTGCTGGTCTTCGTGGCGCTGATGGTCTCGGAATCGCACTACGTGCTCTTCACCCGCCTCACCTTCTTCGGCGCCGCACCATGATTGCCAACCGGCGCCGCCCCAATGGCGGCACCGCTGGACACATCCGCCTCAGTGTTGCTGAAGCCCGGTGATCATCGCGATGATCTCGTTTTTGTCGGTCTTGGCCGTCTCACGGATGCCGATCTGCTTGCCGCGGCGCAGAACGCAGATGCGGTCTGCGAGCTTGAACACCTGATCGAGGCTATGGCTGATGATCAGTACGCCGATGTTGCGGCTTTTCAGCGATTCGACGATCTCCTCGACCTTGGCGGTTTCGGCAACGCCGAGTGCTGCCGTCGGCTCATCGAGCAGGATCAGCTTGCTCGCCCAATGGGTAGCGCGGGCAATCGCGACGCCCTGGCGCTGGCCGCCCGAGAGGTCGCGGATCGTCGCATGGGCCGAGGGGATGCGGACATCCAGTTCCTTCACCAGCGTTTCCGTCTCGGAAATCATCCGGCGACGGTCGAGCAGGCCGAAACGGTTTACCGGCTCGCGGCCGAGAAACATGTTCATATAGACCGTCTGCTGGTCGGCAAGCGCCAGATCCTGATAGACGACCTCGATGCCATGGGCGCGCGCCATCGTGGCGTTCGACATCGCCACGGTCTGGTTTTCGATGGTGATCGTTCCCGAGGTCGGCGTGTAAACGCCGGAGATGATCTTGATCAGCGTCGACTTGCCGGCGCCGTTGTCGCCGACGAGCGCCACGATCTCGCCCGGACGGACGTCCAGCGAGAAGTTCTCGATCGCGGTGACGCCGCCAAAGGTCTTGCGGATGTCCTTCAGCTTGAGGACCGGCTCGCGTGCAGAATTCGTGTTCACGTTCATGACGTCACCCCTCAAACCGGCCAGGCCGCGGTTTCGCCGAAACCGTTTTCGATCGTTTCCACCTTCGGCGCGCCCTTGGAGATGCCCGACACGCCGACGACATAGGCCCGCGTGACGAAGGCCTGCCCGCGGAAGCCGAACACCGCCGTATCGCCAGGCTTCGGGGCCGCCGCACCGCTGGCGTCGATCATCGCGTAATAGTCGATCGCCGAGGGGGGCGGTACTTCGACGCTTCGAAGCGCCGACGCCGAAGTCGTCGGGTCGGCAGAGACGATCGCCTTGACGTCGTAATCCGGAAAGATCGGGTCGATGTAGAAGCCGCCGCCGAAGCAATAGGCCTTGCCGCCCGAGAGATGGGAAACTTCGGTGAGGTAGAGTACCGCCGGCAGTTCCGGCAGATCTTCCATCACGTGCAGTGCGGTGGTGCCGTGCAGACCGTTGCCCGGCTCGCACTGCGTCGCGCCCGCTTCGGCAAGAGCCGGGAGCATGACGCTGGAGGTCGTACCCGGCGCATTCACCTCGATCCCGTTGCGGCCGGCCTTGGCCAGCGCCTCGGCAGCTTTCGAGAGTGTCGCGAGATTGTGTGTCGGCTTCACCTTGCGGCTTTCATGGTCGAAGAGCAGCGCCGGAAAGGTGGTGATGCCGGCAAAGCGGCCACCGTCGAGCGCATCGAGACGGTCCGCCACCGCGGCAACGTCGCTGGCATCGAGCCCGCCTTCATGGCCGCGGTAGAAGGTATCACCTTCCGCCCGGATACGGGCGAGCAGATCCTGCCGATAGCCGGCTGCATGTGCGCCAGCCGCCGCTTCTGCAGCCTTTTCGCCGTTGAAGACCGTCCAATAGTCCGGCCGGAAGGTTTTCGCTGCGGCAGCCGCCTCGTGGCGCGCGACCTGCTGCAGGTGGCCGAGATGGCCGACCTTCAGGCCCGCCTTGTGGGTGGCGCGGGCACAGGCCATGTCGACGGCAACCGAACGGTCAATGCCACCACGCTTGACCGCTTCGCAGAAGGAACTGGAGCGGCCCACCTGCTTGGTCATCGCAAAGGTCTTCAGGCCGAGGCGACGGGCCTCGTTGCTCATAATCGCCGCATTGGCCTCGACCGTGTCGAGATCGAGCACATAGGCGTTGGCCGGGAGCTTGCCCTGCTGGTGCAGGCTCATGGCCGCTTCGATGAATGCCGGGTTGCGGCGGCGCAGAACGTCGAGAAACATGAAATCCTCCTTCAGCGGGACTTTTCGCGCAGCGACACGGCGACCGCAGCGAGGATGATGAGACCGCGAACGATCATCTGGTCGGATACGGAAAGGCCCATCAGGATCAGGCCATTGTTGAGCATGCCCATCATCAGCGAGCCGACGAGCGCGCCGATGATCGTGCCCTTGCCGCCGTTGAGCAGCGTGCCGCCGACGATGACGGCGGCGATCACCGTCATCAGGTCGGTCTCGCCAAGCGTGTATTTCGCCGCCTGCAGGCGACCGGCGTAAAGCAGGCCCGCAAGGCCGGCGAGACCGCCGCTGATCATCAGAACGGCCAGCCGAATGCGTGGCACGCTGATGCCGGAGACGCTCGCTGCCCGGCTGTTGTCGCCGGTCGCCAGCACATGGGCGCCGAAGCGGGTTTCGCGGTAGATGACATGGCCGCAGACGACGGCAACGAGGGTCCACCAGATCAGCGAAGGCACGCCGAGGAACGAGCCGGAGCCGAAAAAGCCGGTAAAGGTGCTGTCGGTCACCGGGATCGAGCGCAGGTTCGTCATCGAGCGGGAGACGCCGGCAAAAAGCCCGAGCGTCGCCAGCGTCACCAGGAAGGACGGCAGTTTGACATAGGCGACCAGTGCGCCGTTCAGGAGCCCGATCAGCACGCCGGCGCCGATACCGGCGACGACGCCAGCCACCAGGCCGTATTCGTTGATCGTCACCGCCGCCGCCAGTGCCGAGACGGCAACTGTCGAGCCGATCGACAGATCGATCTCACCGGCCGACATGACGAAGACGAGGCCGATCGCCATGATCGTCACCGGTGCTGTCTGCAGCATGATGTTCGACAGGTTGCGAACCGTCAGAAACCCGCTGTCGCGAAGCACGATGGCGAAGAACAGAAAGATCGCCAGGAAGCCGAGATAGACGACGTATTGCTGCAGGTTGAGGCGACTGACGAGGCTCGCCGGCTGGCCGCTCGCGCTGGAATGGGCACTGGACATTATTCTTCCTCCGAAGGCAGGGGGAAAGCTCCCCCTGCACTACGGCGCCGCGGGTCTGGTCAGACGCGCAAAGGTCGCCGCAGCACTAGAAAAGCTGCATGTTTTACTCATGCAGCGGGCATCATTTCATCACTTCATCGCATCCGCGATCGTCGCGGGCACATCCTTGTTCAGAGACTTCTTCCAGCCGTCGGCGACCGACGCCTTGGTCACGGCAAGCGAGTCGACCACCAGGAAAGGCTCGGCCTTCTTGCCGACCAGCGACCCTGCCGCGGCGCGCGCTGCGGTGACACCGATATTGTACGCTTCGTCGGCGACCAGAGCTGCGATGTTGCCGCCCTTGACCATGTCGAGTGCTGCCGGTTCGTTGAGGTCGAGCGTCACGATCTTGGTGTGGCTGTTGCCGGCGCCGCGCAGCGTCGAAAGCACGCTCAGTGCCGGCTCCGCCCAGGTCACATAGATCCCGTCGAGATCCGGGTTCTGGGTGATCATCCCTTGCGCGATTTCCTCGCTGCGGGCCGGATCGGCCATGCCGGCCTCGGCAACGATCTTCATGTCGGGATAGTCCTGCTCGATCGTCGACTTGAAGGCGCCATCGCGCTGGTTGGTCACGTAGAAGTCGGCGTCATGATAGATATAACCGAGCTTGCCCTTGCCGCCGAGCGCATCCGCCATGGCAACGGCCGCCTTGTTGCCCATCTGGAAAAGGTCGTCCGAGACGATCGTCACATAGTCCTTGCCGTGTTCGTAACCGGCCGGCGAATTGTCGACGAAGGCGAGCTTCACACCGGCGGTGCGTGCCGGATCGTAAACCACGGCGGCGCTTGCCGGGTCGACCGGCAGCGACAGGATGATCGAGGGCTTCTTGGCAAGCACCGTCTCGACATCCGCCTTCTGGCGGGCTGCATCAAAGCCGGCATCGGTCTGTGCGACCACCTCGACGCCGAGGCGCTTGAACTCGTCCTGGGCACCGCTGTTGACCGCGTTGGTGTATTCGCTCATCTCGTGCCAGACGAGCGCTGCGGTAAACTTGCCGTCCTTGATCTGCTGTTCCTGCTCCGCCGTCAGCGTCAGGCTGCCCGCCGGCGTCGGCGTCTCGCCATGCGGACCCGTGGTCTTGCCGTCAGCGGCAAAACCGGATGTCGCGGCAAAGACCGTTGCCAGCAACGCGAAGTGTTTCACTGACCTGTGCATATCTGCCTCCCTTTTAGGAATGACGCCGCCGGAAGCGTCCTCTCTCCCGGCGGCCATCTGATTACTTGGCCGCGTCGAGCACCGACTGCGGCGCATCGCGGTTGAGCGACTGCTTCCAGCCGTCCGCGACGTTTTCCTTGGTGACGGTCAAAGCCGGGGCAACGACGAAGGCCGGCGTCTGCTGTCCGAGAAGCGACTTCAGGCCGGTCGCAGCCATGGCGCGTCCAAGCTCATAGGCCTTGTCGGCAACAAGCGCGGTGACGTTGCCGCCCTTGACCATGTCGAGCGCGACCGGTTCGGCAAGATCGAGCGTGACGATCTTGGTCTTCGTATTGCCGCTCGAGCGCAGGGCAGAGAGCACGCCGTCGGCAGGCTCGGCCCAGGTCACGTAGATACCGTCGAGATCAGGGTTCTGCAGCAGCATGGCGCTTGCCAGCTCCTCGGCACGTGCCGGGTCTGAGATGCCCTGCTCGGCAACGATCTTGATATCCGGATAGTCCTTCTCGATCGTCGACTTGAAGGCCTGGTCGCGCTGGTTCGTCACATAGTAGCTGGCATCGTGGAAGATGTAGCCAACCTTGCCCTTGCCGCCGATCGCCTTGGCCAGCGCATCCGCCGCCTGCTTGCCCATCTGGAAGAGATCGTCGGTAACGATCGAGGCATAGTCCGTGCCCTGCTTATAGCCGCTCGGCAGGTTGGAGAGGAACACGAGCTTGCTGCCATCGGTCACTGCCTGGCGGAATGCTTCGGCCGAGGTCACCGGATCGAGCGGCAGCGCCAGGATGACGTTCGGCTTGGCGGCAAGCGCGGTTTCGATATCGCTGCGCTGGCGGGCAGCGTCGAAGCCGGCATCCGTCGTCACCGCGATCTCGACGCCGGCGCGGGCAAACTCATCCTTGGCACCGGCCGAAACGGCGTTGGTGAAGTCGGACGAGGTATGCCACAGCAGCGCCGCCTTGTAGCCCTTGCCCTTGAGCGCGCCGATATCGGCATCGGTCAGGGCGACATCGGCGCTCGGCGTCGCGCTCTCGCCGGACGGACCGACCGTCTGGGCAGAGGCGGCGTTTGCGGCAAGCACGAAACCGCTGACGAGTGCGGCAGCCATCAATTTCTTCAGAAGCATTGTCGTTCTCCCTCTTGTTTGGCAGTTCAGTCCATGACGCCGCAGTAGCGCGCCATGAAGGCGGCAAATCCGACGATCCCGGCGAGGTATTCCTCCACCTCGACCCGTTCCTCGTAGGTCTGGCAATTGCGGATGTCGCCGGGCGCGCAATAGACGGCAGGCACACCCAAGCGGTTGACGAAGAATGGCGATTCCGACCAGAAGGGCGCGCCTTCGATGACGCCGCGCCCAGCCATGGCTTCGGCCATGGCGGCTGATAGCGCACCGACTTCGCCCGCCGTTTCGTCGATTTCAGCCGCCGTGCCGCCAAGCGCATGGTCGCGGCCGGCCGGATAGGAAAACTCGACCGTGATTTCCGGATCGGTGATCGCCGAGCGCACCGCAGCCTCGATCTCGGCCGCCGCCGTGTCCAGCGATTCCCCTGGCAACAGTTTGCGGATCAGCGACAGTGTGCAACGCTCGGGCACGGCGATGTAGCCGCCGCCGGCAAGGCCGGTGATCAGCAGGAAACTGCGACCGATCAGCTTGTGCTCGGCCCGCGCGGCGATCTCGTCGGAGTGTTTCCAGAGAGCCGACATCGCCGCATGGCTGGCGCGCAATGCATCCTTGCCGAGTTCGGGTACGCCGAAATAGGCGGACTTGCCTGTAATCGTGATGTCGGCGATGAAAAATCCGATCTGCGCCGGATAAACCGAAAGCCGTGTCGGCTCGACATAGACGACGAAGTCCGGACGGACGATGTCACCGGTCTCGATGCGTTCGACCAGATCCTTGATACCGGCGGAGACACCGGTCCCCGGCTGACCGCTTTCCTCGTCGCCGACGAAGGCAAAGGCCACGTCCCCGGCCAACGCAACGCCGGACTTGTCGAGCAGCGACAGCGCCGCCAGCGACGCGCAGATGCCTGCCTTCAGATCGCCCGAGCCGCGCCCCCAGACCGCGCCGTCGATGATCGGTGCAGCGAAGGGATCCTCGCGCTCGGTACCGGCCCAATGCTCGCGCCAGCCGTCAACATGCACCGTATCCGTATGGCCAATGAACAGCAGGCGTGGCCCCTTGCCGCGCCCCTTGCGCTCCGCCCAGACGTTCGGCCGACCCGGCAGGAACTCCGCCGTTTTCAAGCCTTCCAGGCCAAGGCGCTGCATCGTTTCGGCCAGAAAGGCGACGAAATTCGCCTCGTTGCCGGTAATGCTCTCACGCCCGATGGCGCCACGAAAAAGATCAATCGCCGTCTCGCGATCAAGCACCGCTCGCAAGCGCTCGACCAAGCCGTCATTCATCGTCATCACATCGCCTCCCGAAGCGCGTTGACGTTTGCCCGCGGCAGCGAAATCCGGCCATCGGGCGCATCGACCCCGAACAGGGTGTTGTGCAACTGACCGAGCCCGATCGCCGCCGCCCCGATGATCGCGGCGCGCGCGCCGAGTTCACCGGTCTCCACATTGACCGGATAGGGGAAGCACTGCGGCAGGAACGCTTTTACCCGCTCAAGCATTTCCGGCCGGAGCCCGATGGATCCGCCCAGGATGACCTTCTGCGGGTTGGCGATCGCGGCAATCGCGGCAACGCCGGCTGCCAGATACCGCGCAGTGTCATCCAGCACCGTCAGCGCTGCCGCATCGCCCGCTTCTGCCTTGGCAAAGATGGTGGGCACGGCAACGGTCTTGCCCGAAAGCGCCGCGTAACGTTCCGCCATGCCATGCGAGGCAACCGCGCGCTCGAAGGCGCCGGTGCGCAGCGATTCCGCCTCGAACGGGTCGGCGCCGAGCGGCAGGAAACCCATTTCGCCGGCCGCATTGCTGACGCCGCGCACCAGATGGCCGCCGACCATCAGGCCGCTGCCGACGCCGGTGCCCAGCGCCACATAGGCGAGGTTGTCGATCCCCTGCCCCTGGCCCAGCCAGTTTTCGCCAAGGACGGCAAGATTGACGTCGTTTTCGAGCATGGCTCCAAAACCGAGCACCTCTTCGAAGGCGCCGACGACATCCATCGTGTCGAAACCGGCAATGTTCGGCGCAAGCAACACACGGCCGGTCTCGCTGCAGGGCGCGCCGGGAACGCCGACCACCGCAAGCCGGATCTTCTCGCGAGCGATCTTCTGTCGGTCTGCCGCATCAAAGGCCATGGCAGCGATCTGCTCTACGACGAAGCGGCCGCCCCGCGGATCGGTCGGCGCCGTGTCTTCGGCAAAGATCTGGCAGGCGAGATCGGTGATCGCCACGCGCACCTTCGTGCCACCGAGGTCGACGGCGATGATGAAGGCGGCATCGCACACCAGTTCGTAGGTGACGGCAGTGCGCCCGACATGGCCGCTGGTGCGCCCCGTCTCCTGCACCCAACCCTCTTCTTCGAGGCCGCGGACGATCTCCGAAATGGTCTGCTTGGAAAGGCCGGTCTGCTTCGAGATCGACGCACGCGAAATCGGACCGCCCTGGACGATCGCCTCCATGACGGAGCGCTGGGAGAACTTCCGGGAGATGCGCAAGCTGTCGTTCACGGGGACCTCTTTTAATTCGTTCTGTTACCGAACTTATTAATATCACGCATCGCTGTCAATCTTACCCGATGGGATTATCTTTCGTGGCCAACGCCGCGATCACTGGAAAACAGGTAGATCGCAATGACGCATTCGGATGCGTCGCCATTTGCGATATGCTAGATGAAATCAGATTGGCGCTGAGAGGCGCTTTTTCTCACGAAATCAGTGGCATGACCGTCTCGACAGCTCTCGTTCCGCGAACCGCAAAATGCTCGGCTCTGGTCGTGCAGTTTGATGAGAATGTCGTAGACAGGCTCTGGTCGGGGCGGATCAGGCCCTAAAATCCGGCATCCAATCCAACTAGGGTCGCAATCAATGGCAGAGTTTCCGCAAAAGGCGAAAGTCGTAATCATCGGGCTGGGTGGCATCGTCGGTGCTTCGATCGCACACCACCTGATCGAGCGCGGCTGGGACGATATCGTCGGCATCGACAAGTCGGGCGTACCGACCGATATCGGCTCGACCGCACACGCCTCGGACTTCTGCTACACCACCAGCCACGACTATCTCTCGGTCTGGACGACGCAGTATTCGATCGATTTCTTCGAGAAAATGGGCCACTACGCCCGCATCGGCGGCCTGGAAGTGGCGCGCACCGGCGACGATGTCTGGATGGAAGAGATCAAGCGCAAGCTGTCCTCCGCCAAGGCCTTCGGCACCCGCGCCCACTATGTCTCGCCGGCTGAAATCAAGAAGATGTTCCCGCTGATCGAAGAAGATCAGGTCATGGGCGGCATGTTCGACCCGGATGCCGGCCTCGTCATCCCGCGCTCGCAGACGGTTGCCGGCAAGCTCGTCGACGCCGCGGAAAAGTCCGGCAAGCTGCAGGTCTTCGGCAACACGCCGGCAAAGTCGCTGATCGTCGAGAACGGCCGCATCAAGGGCGTCGTCACCCATCGCGGCACGATCATGGCGGACCACGTCATCGTCTGCGCCGGCATCTGGGGCCGCCTGATCGCTGAAATGGTTGGCGAGGACCTGCCGGTCATGCCGGTCGACCATCCGCTCACCTTCTTCGGCCCGTACAACGAATTCGAAGGCACCGGCAAGGAGATCGGCTTCCCGCTTTTGCGTGACCAGGGCAACTCGGCCTACATGCGCGACACCGGCGACCCGAAGACCACCGAGGGCGGCCAGATCGAGTGGGGCTATTACGAGACCACCAATCCGCGCCTCTGCCATCCACGCAACATTCTTGAAAAGCACGAGGCGCGCCTGTCGCCTTCGCAGCGCGACCTGGAGATGGAACAGATCATCGAGCCGCTCGAGCGCGCCATGGAACTGACGCCGATCCTCGGCGAACTCGGCTACAACGAGAGCCATTCCTTCAACGGCCTGCTGCAGGTCTCGGCCGCCGGCGGCCCCTCCTGCGGCGAGAGCCAAAAGGTGCGCGGCTTGTGGTACTGCGTCGCCATCTGGGTGAAGGACGGCCCCGGTTATGGCAAGCTGATCGCCGACTGGATGACAGACGGCCGCACCGAGATCGACCACGCCTCGATCGACTATTCCCGCTTCTATCCGCACCAGCTGGAAGAAAAGTTCATCGAGGGCCGCTGCTTCGAGGCGGCGCAGAAGATCTATTACCCCGCCGTGCACACCCGCGAACCCTACGCCACCGGCCGCAACGTCAAGCGCTCGCCCTTCTACGAGCGCGAAAAGGAACTCGGCGGCTATTTCATGGAACTCGGCGGCTGGGAGCGCGCCCACGGCTACGCTGCCAACGAGCACCTTCTGGAGAAGTATGGCGACCGCGTGCCGGTACGTGAAAACGAGTGGGACAGCCGCCATTTCTGGCGCGTCTCCAACGCCGAGCATCTGGCGATGAGCGAGGACTGCGGCATCGTCAACCTCTCGCACTTCCATATGGTCGACATCGAAGGCCCTGATCATGTCGAGCTGCTCGAATGGCTGTGCGCCGCCAAGGTCGGCGGCGACGGCAATATCGGCAAGGGCATCTACACCCACTTCCTCGACGACGAGGGCATGGTACGGGCCGACTTCACCGTCTTCCGCATGGCCGACCGCTGCCGCCTGGTGAACGGCGCCGACGCCGGCCCGCGGGACTTCCAGTACATGCGCCGCGTCGCCGAAGATCGCGGCCTTGACGTCACCATCACCGACGTCTCGGAGAAGTTCATCACCATCGGCATCTGGGGCCCCAATGCCCGTGAGACGCTGAAGAAGGTGGTTGCCGATCCCTCGGGCCTCGACATCGAGAACTTCGCCTTCGCCGCGATCAAGCCGATCGAGATCGCCGGCAAAAAGGTCACCGCCTTCCGCATCTCCTATGTCGGCGAGCAGGGCTGGGAACTGCACATGAAGTACGAGGACGGCCTCGCCGTCTGGGACGCGCTGCGCTCGACCGGCGTCATGGCCTTCGGCGTCGAAACCTATGCGAACTCGCGCCGCATGGAAAAGAGCCTGCGCCTGCAGAACGCCGACCTGCTTACCCAGTACAACCTCATCGAAGCCGACCTTGCCCGCCCGAAGGTCAAGGACGTGGACTTCCGCGGCAAGGCCAAGCATCTCGAATACAAGGCGCGCGAACATCAACCGGCCATGCTCTGCACGCTCGTCATGACGGAGAATACCGACAAGAACGGCGTGAAGCGCTATCCGGTCGGAACCCTGCCGGTGATGGATCCTGAAACCGGCAAGGTGCTGGTCGATGAACTGGGCCGCCGTTCCTACACCACCTCGATCGCCTTCGGCCCGACGATCGGCAAGAACATCGCGCTTGCCTATCTGCCGTGGTCCCATTGCCAGGTCGGCCGCAAACTCAACGTCGAATACTTCGCCGAGACCTATCCGGTCGAGGTTGTCGGCGTCGGCTATAAGCCGCTCTACGATCCGGAAAACCTGAAGCCGCGCAGCTAAGCCATCCGCATCAGCCCCCAAAACAGAAAGGCCCGCTCGGATCCGAGCGGGCCTTTCCAATGGTCTGCAGACCTAACGAGGTCACGGCAGCACGTGTCCTGCTGCCGTGAAGAGACGATACCAGTCCTCGCGCGACAGCGTAATGTCGGCGCCGGGCGCGATATCGGCCAATCGCTCGGGACTTGTCGTTCCAAGCACCACCTGAATGTTGGCCGGATGGCGGGCGATCCAGGCATAGGCGATCGCGGAAGCCGATACCCCGTACTGGCCCGCGAGTTCGTCCAGCAACCGGTTGAGTTCCGGAAAGTTCTTCTCGTCGCCGACGAACACGCCGCCGAAGAAACCCTGCTGGAACGGTGACCAGGCCTGCAATGTCATGCGGTTGATGCGCGAATAGACGACCACTTCCCCATCGCGATCGATCGATTGCTCGAGACCTGCCATATTGGCGGCGATTCCGAAGGCGACCGAAGGCGCATGCGCAATGCTGAGCTGGATCTGGTTGGCGACGAGCGGTTGGCGGACGGCGGTCTTCAGAAGATCGATCTGCCGCGGGGTGTGGTTCGAGACGCCGAAATGCCGGACCTTGCCAGCCGCCTGCAATTTGTCGAAGGCGTCCGCCACCTCCTCCGGTTCCACCAGCGCATCCGGGCGATGCAGCAAGAGAAGATCGAGATAGTCAGTCTTCAGCGCCGCCAGCGATCTATCGACCGACTGCAGAATATGATCTTTGGAGAAATCGAAATAGCCGCGACGGATACCGCACTTGCTCTGGATGACGATCTGTTCGCGCTCAGTCGGCTTCAGCCGCAACGCATCGCCGAAACGGCGCTCGCAGGCATGCAGTTCGCCGCCATAGATATCGGCATGGTCGAAGACGTTGATGCCGACGTCCCGTGCCTTCCCATAGAGCCGGCTTATGGCGTCGTCGCTGAGATCGGCAATCCGCATCAGGCCGAGAACGGCAGAGGAAACGGAAAGGTCGGTTGGTCCCAGATTGAATCTTTTCATCGGCTCGCACCATCAACATCGTTTCGAGGGAGGATTTTCGCGCAGGGACGGAGTCGTCGGCCTTGCGAAATCTTTGATCCTCAATTTCTAAGCAGCCTGAGGGCGCTTGGCAAACGCCTTTGGGGCAAACCGTGGAACGATGTGGCTTGCTGTGCCCAAGCGGAAAGGCCCGAGCACCGACCGTCTCCAGCAGGTGCAGGCGTTCGGAGCGGACGTCAAACGCCCGCCCCGTGCGTGGACCGGTCAGGCAGCGGACCGATAGCGCTCGGCCGGCAACGACTGTGCAAAATTCGGCAGCATTGCCTGCCGTGCCGCATCGAGGGTGTTCCACTGGCCGGCATCGGGAAGCGGCGGGATGGTTACCAACTCGCGTCGATCGTAGCCGGTCAGCGCCGCATCGACGAGATCGCCGACCTCCATCACACCGGAGAGCGTCTCAACATCGACGCCGGCATGATCCCAGATCTCGGTGCGCGTCGCTGCGGGCAGCACCGCCTGAACGTAGACGCCCTTGGTGGCGAGTTCGACATTCAAGCCTTGAGAAAGGAACAGCACGAAGGCCTTGGTCGCGCCGTAGACGGTTGCGCCCATCTCCGGTGCAAGCCCGACGACCGACGCGATGTTGATGATCGCCCCCTCGCCTCTCTCCGCAAACCCCGGAGCTGCCGCATGCGCGAGCCTGGTGACTGCCGTTACGTTGAGCGCGATCAGCTTCGAGATGTCCTCGCTCTGCTGCTGAAGAAAGCCTCGGGGGATAGACGTCCCGGCATTGTTGACCAGCACGCCGATGCTCCGGTCTTCGCGCAGCCGCTGCTCGACCTTGGCGAGGTCCTGCTCGTCGGTCAGGTCCGCCGGCACCACATCCACCGCCACGCCGGTTTCGTTCTTGAGGCGCTCAGCGAGCGCGTCGAGCCGCGCCGCATTGCGCGCGACCAGAACGAGATCATGACCGCGACGGGCAAATCGCTCCGCATAGACGGCGCCAATGCCGGTCGAGGCACCCGTTACAAGGACTACTGGCTTCCTGCTCATCGATTGGGCTCCTTCAGTTTATTCATGATAACCATCATGTATTTGGATATATGATGATTATCATGTATATTGTCAATCGAAATTTCAGGAGACGATGATGCGCGTGAGCCGGAAGCAGGTCGAAGAGAACAAGAAGACAATTCTGGAGGCGGCGGGACAGCTGTTCCGGGAGCGCGGCTTCGAATCCGTCACCGTTACTGATGTCATGAAGGCGGCAGGCCTCACCCATGGCGGCTTCTACGGCTACTTCAAGTCGAAGGAGGATCTGATCGCGCAGACATTGGCCGGTCTGCAGGGAGAAACCGAGCCGCTAACGGTGGATCTTGCATCCGTCGCCCGACGTTATCTTTCGCCGGAGCATCGGGACGATTTCGGCCACGGCTGCCCGCTTGCAGCCCTTGCGTCGGAGGTGAGCCGCCAGCCCGGTTCCGCACGGTCGGAGATGACGGACGTCCTCAAGCGCCAGTTCGCCCGGTTCGGCAAGATCGCGCCGGGCACGGATGATCATGAGAAGCGTCGCGCGGCAATCGGCAGTTCTGCGGCCATGATCGGCGCGCTTATCCTGGCGCGGATGACCGACGATCCCGACCTGTCGACGGAAATCCTCGATGAGACGCGGGTGTGGCTTTCCGACCGCGATCACGGAAAGCTGAGAAGCCAAGGTCCTTCCGACGGCAAGAGCGACGCCGGAAGCTGAACCATGTCGCGGAAAAATGCGCAGCGGTTTGCGATCACGGCGCGCGGCAATTCAAGATATTGGAGCGCAAGCGGCAGAGCGGAACGGCGCTACGTGCTTGGCATATCCTCAACGCATCGAATTCGTTCGCAGATCACTGCGCCGGAACGATACCAAGGCGAGACACGGGAATCGTTGATGCGGGGCGTGAAGCGCCCAAAGGCAAACCGTTAAAGCGCGTCTCGGGTCGAGCTCGGAGCAACCTGTCCAACGATCCGCCCATCGCGTCTTATCCCGTCACGGGCGGCGATCCCTTATCGCACCGTCACCGGGCCTCCGGCCAGCCGAATTTCTTCGTCCAATAGCCGTTCCAGTCACTCACCGACTGCTGCGTTCGCCGGTAAATCCGCTCGGCTTCCTCCTCCGCCTTCAGAGCCGCCGCGAGCGCCGCATCGTCCTTCGCATTGGCGCGCGCCTTTTGTGCGATGTCGAGACCGATACGCGCTTCGTTCTGGGCATCCGCCAGGAACTGACCGGAGCTATGGCCTTCGGCATCGGCAACATAATGCAACTGGTCGCCGGCGGCTTTCAGCTTATAACCGAGCACGATCTCGGTTTCGGCAAAACGGCTGCGATTGCCGCGCACCGTCGCAGTCAGCGCATTGGCGATGGCCTCTTCGTGTCTGAGACCGGGATTGTTGAGCAGTTCAGCCTCGACCCGGCCGGCGAAAATCTCACCCTGCTCGTTGAGGATTTCCTTCAGCACTGCCTTCACATTGGGGTCGCTGGATTTGAAACGGTCGGAGTTCAGCAATTCCAGTGCCGTGCCGACGAAAGCGTCGGCTCTTGCCTTCAGCTCCAGCATGCTGTTGTTGATTGCACCCTGCGCCTGCGTCGCTGCTCTGCCAGGCTCCGCTGAAACGCCGTTCGCAGCCGTGAGGATGCTGTTCGCGCTGTCGGCAGAACCGGCTTTCTCCTCGGCCTCGGCCGTTGTCCGCCTGAGGATTTCCAAGGCAACGTTGCTCGTCGGCGATATGGTGGTCACGCGTGGGTCTCCGCGGCAAAGGCGGCGCTCCTGCACCTGCCTGCCGAATGGGCGCGCACGGCCTCATGCCATCGCGAGAATCAAGAATGAAAGCAACTATCGATTGTATGTCTTAATAAACGGGTAACGCCGGTCATAGAAGCAGACGACGCCGCCACCGCCGCCGCCCCTCTCAACCCGATGAGGGTCGCCCCTGTGTGCGCCGTTCAAACGTCAAAAAGCCCGCTTGGATTTCTCCATGCTTGGTTGCGGGGGCAGGATTTGAACCTGCGGCCTTCAGGTTATGAGCTTCCAGACCGGCCCAAGTCATATCGCGTCACATCACGCCAGTTCGCGGCACTTCAACATCTAACATGTTGCAATCATTTACATTTAATTGCGACCCTGTTTCCCTTTGTTTGCACGGGCATACCACCTCCAGACCGGGCTGTTGCCCGGTTTGTTGCCCCAAAAACAGAAGGAACCGGCAAATGAAACGCACACACCTCAACGACAAGATAATAAAGAAGCTCCCGTTCGCAGTGTCGGCGGAGCATCGCTACGAGATCCCCGACTCATCGATCGATAACCTCGCCATCCGCGTCGGATCGAAGAGCAAGACGTTCACCCTGACAGCCCGCTTCGGAGGGTCCCCGAACCCTTCGCGACGGCCGCTCGGGAGATTCCCGGACATTTCCACGGCGAAGGCGCGTGTGATTGCAGACACCTGGAACGACAGGATCAAGAGGGGCCAGGATCCGGCCGCGGAAGAAGCGCGAAGGCGTGAAAGGGAGGCAAGAAAGGATGACGAAAAGCGTCTCCGCCAGCGAAGCACGTTCGCCTCGGTCATTGCGGACTATGTCGCCTACCTTCCCACGCGGGAACGAAACAGAGCGACAGGAAAGCTGGTCGGCAACATCCAACGGGAATTCCTGAACCCCGATAAAAATCCCTGGATGAACAAGCCAATCTCGCAGGTTACGGACAGCGACGTGAGCTCGCTCATCGCAGCCATTGCGGATAGAGGGGCGAAGGGCCAGGCGCGGGAGTGCCTCAAGCTCCTCCGAACCTTCTTCCGCTGGGCGATGCTGCCGCACCGCCGGGACGCCATCGGGCTCGCCCGCAACCCGATTGCCGATCTCACACCCTTCCTCATGAAGCTTCCCAAGAACACGAGGTCGCGACATTTCGGCTATCTCGAAATACAGGCCTACATCGCGACGGCAGCGCGGTTTGAATATCCCTATGGTCCTTTTGCCCGCGCTCTGATCGAAATGGGCCAGCGGCGGGAGGAAACGGCGCGGATGAGGTGGTCGCACCTCGACCTCGAACGCAAGGTCTGGACGATCCCGGGGGGAACTTCGAAGCCCGAGACCGACCATGTCGTGTTTCTGTCGGACTGCATGGTCCGAATGCTCAAGTCTCTCAAGGCGGTTCAGGTCACAGGACACGGCGACTACGTCTTCAGTTCGTCGCACGGCCAGCGCCCCATCGCCAAGCCGAGCTGGCTCAAGGCGGAGTTCGAGAAGAAGTTCGCCGAGGAGTTCGGGAGAATCGCGCCCGGCGCCTCCCTCCGCCATTGGACATGGCATGATGTCCGCCGGACCGTCCGGACCCAGCTAGAACCGATCGTCGGCAGAAGCGAGGTGGCAGAAGCGGCAATCGGACACGGCAAGACGGGGATCGAACGGGTCTATAACCTCTACGCCTATGCCCGGGAACTGAGGAGCGCGTTCAATGCGTGGTCCGAGAGATTGCGGAAGATGAGCGAGGGCACGCTCACTTTCGACGACTGGGAGGATTGGAAATGATCCAGGATCCCGTCGATTCCGAATTGCGCCCCGTCTCCCGGGAAGAACTCTATCAGCTCGTGTGGAGCATGCCGGTGATGCGGGCGGCCGCACGGCTCAAGGTGTCGAACAGCTACGTCGCCAGGATCTGCTCGGCTTTGGACGTGCCCCGGCCGCCACGTGGATGGTGGACCAGGAAGAAGTTCGGCCAGACACTGACCAGGCCGCCCCTGCCTCCGCCCAGGCCGGGACGGCCGCTGTCCTGGTCGAGGGACGCATGGGGCGGCAGCCTGAGTACGTATTATAAACGCCGCAGGGTTTGGCAGGCGCCCGCCGGCGACCTCCACCCACTCGTCGTCCTCGCAACCGAGATCTTCAGAGCTGCGAAAACGGATCCGACCGCGTCCCTCCTCGTCACTCGCGCGAACAACGCGATCGACGTCGCGGCGAGTGCGGAAACGCTCCGACACGCGCTCGCGTTCGCGAACACCCTGTTCCTTGCCCTCGAAGCGCGGGGGCATTCAGTCATCGTGGCTGCAAGGCGCCGTTTCATCCGCCCTCGGATCGAAATCTGGGACGAACCTCCGGTTCACTGCAGTGAAAAAGCAGCGCCCGACCTGGCTCCCCGATGGCCGACCGTCGCAATGCTGCAGGACATGCCCGCGGGCATTGCAATCGTCGAGACCTGTCGGGAGGCCCACGTGCAGTATCTCGGCGACGGGAAGTTCGAACCCGTGCCGCCCAAATCACGGAAAGGCGTTCGCCCGGTTCTCGGCATCACCTGGAACGACTGGCAGCCGCGGCCGGCCGGGCGTTTGAAGCTGGTCGCGTACTCCCCGGTCCATCCAGCGGCCTGGATGCGGGAATGGCAGATATCGACTCTCCGGAAACACGAACGCGAGGTCGAAATGATCCTCGACTGGCTCGAGGAAACTGCCGCGCAATCATTCGCAGCGCCACCGGCCTGAGCAATACCAAAACGCCGCCGGGATGCTCGACGGGCGGCGCGTGGACCTTCATTTCCCGGTCGAGCCTCCAACGCAGACGATCCAACCTGGAAAGGATAGCAGCCATGCAGAAGATCCATTTGACGGACGATGTCGTCCGCAACCTGCCATTCACAGCCCTCGGCGGCCGCCGGGTGCACTTCGCCGACGCGACAGTCGAGAACATGCGTCTCGTCGTGGGCGGTGGCCGGAAGGCCTTCTACTTCGTCCCGGACCAGCCCGGCAACTCCGGAATCCTGAGAATTGGCGAATACCCGGAGACCACCACGGACCGGGCGCGCGAAATTGCGGCACGGTTGAAAAGTGCCGTGGATACCAGCGACATAGGGGCGAATTCGCCTGACCGCCTGGAGCAATCCGGACCCACGTGGACATTCGCTGCCGTACTCGAATTTTACATCCAGCAACTTCACCTGCGGTCCCACAACCGCAGTGCGGACAAGGATGCGAAGTTCCTGCGACGGTACTTCCTGACCCCGGCAGTCAACCCCTGGGCACTCAAGCCGATCGGGCTGGTTGCGGATACGGACGTGGCAGGACTGATAAACTCATTGCGGGATCGACCAGCATTGGCCCGGAACTGCCTGAGCAAGGTCAAAACGTTCTTCAACTGGGCGATGCAGCCCAGAAATCGATCCGAGTTTGGGCTGCGCGAAAATCCCGCTTTGCATCTCACGTCCCGGATGCTTCGGTTGCGCGCTGCAGCCCGATATCGCCACTTATCCGAACTCGAGATGCGGGCTTACGTTGTGGCGGCGGAAGGCGTTGAGAACCCTTCCCAGAGGGTATTCTGCCAAGCTCTTGTGCTGACTGGGCAGCGCGCCGGGGATCTGGCGATGATGCAATGGTCTGAGCTCAACCTTGAAAAAGGGATCTGGGTTAGGCCGCGGGACCGCTACCACGTCCCGTTCGGCGCAGAGGAGAACACGCCGATGTCTGACGCGATGGTCTCATTGCTTCGCAGTCTCAGGTGCAGCGCCGCTGCATCCGAGGACCCCGCCGTGTTCGGCTCCGACTTCACAAGCACCGGAAAGCTGACCAGACTGAGATGCGTCGTTGATCGTCGCATGAGCGATTACATGCAAAAGGCCGGACTGGAACGCCCCGGGGAGTCGTGGCGCTGGATGGATGTTCGCCGTTCTGTCCTCACCATGCTTGTGGAGGCAGGGGTGTCGTATCAAATCGCCCGCTGCGCCATTGGACTCGTCCCGGACCCGTACACTGCAATGACTGCAGTCCGTCCGACTCGGGATGCACTCGAAAGGCTGGCGCGGGCGCTGGACGATATGAGGGGGAGCGCCGGGCGGTACGATGACGGCGGCACCGGCCGCTGACATCGGCAAGTATCGCCCCTCAATGCCGTCCGCCAAGGCGGCGCACCCCGCAGGGCGGGCGGCCGGTGGTGATTGGGGCCAACCAGAACACAGGGTTGCCCCAGCACCCGCTCGGCACCGCGGTAGTCCCTCTAGCTGATTGGATCTCCCATGGCGGTGCGCAGACCGCCTTCCTGGGTGCGTCCCTTCGCTTTCGGTCAACCACCCCGGCTTCGATGTGGCCGGGCTCTTGTCAGCCAGGCGATCTACTGCTCGGCATTGGCCTGCTGCCGAGGAGCACGCGCAAGGGCCACCCCCGGACCGCGCGTGCCTTCACCGTCGATGAAAACGACGCCTCCGGCCTCCAGGGCGGACCGCACCTTTTCGAGGGAGTCGACGAGGACGTTGCCCTCGCACTTCTCGATTCTGACGACGACCTGGCGGCTGACGCCGGCAAGCGCCGCCAGCTCCTCCTGGCTCAGTCCCAGCAGGGCGCGGCCGGCCCGCAGGGCGGTCATCATCTCGGAAGTGGTGTCCATGGATCCTTGGAAAGGATTGGCACATCGTTGTCAACAATTGGGAGCAAGGATTCGTTCAAAGGTCTGGGGCGATTCAGGGGCGATTCGCAACCGATCTGGCTTCCAAGCCACCGACTGGGAATAGCCCGACTTGTGCACGTCCATTTGCTTGCGGACCGTTACGTGTGGTTGAGTAGACACATTTTTCTATCGCAGGATTCACAAGACTCACCTAAGGTCCGTGCCATCGACACGCGGAGACTGAGGTTCAGGGCTGGTACCAATGGCGGCTGAAAACGGAAAACTTGCAAAGGGCGTAGTGGGCGGCTGGCTGCTCCATCACGATCAGAAGCTGCTCAACAGCAAAACAGTCGAGTTCGAAAACATCGCAACTGCCGGCCGGTCGGCCCGATTACTGTCGGCGATTTCCAAAGAAGACCGGTGGACAGTGGATAACGAGCGGGTTGTGGAGCTTGGCCGCCAACTTGGGATTCGAAAGCACGAACTTCCTGGTTTGTTGAACGTCCTCGCGTCTGCAGCTCTTGTAGGAGAACCGTTCGTCGGAACCGTCCACGCGGAGTATCCAGAAGCATTGGGTGCCGTAGTCGGCTGTCCTTACCTCAAAACCTCTCACACCGGATCCGATTTTGACGATCGCCTCAGGATGGCGCTTCAACGCCTCCAGAAGAAACACTCCGTCTTCAGCGCCCACAGTATCGCCAGGCCGATATCGATTGAGCATGACTTTCAGGAACGCCAGCGCATCCGTCTTCCGAGGAAACTGATGGCCTGCGATTTCAACTGATTGCGCCCTCGCCATCGACGTGTCCTTTGCCTCAACTGCTCTTGCCCGGGAGAAACGCGAGAGTGCCTTGCTGCAGCGTGGAATGCCTTCCAACGAAGAGCTGCTGCCTGATCTCGGGCCACGGCATTGCCGTCGCGATGATGATCTGATGCTCGACAGGCGCCTGGTCGGAAATCTCGATTACCTGTTTCTGGAAATTATGGCTCCGGGCCTGCTCGATACCCTTGTCCTCGGTGATGTCGATCATGAGGAAGCGGGGGTGCCGGAATTGCCGATCATAGAGCGCGGCCCTCAGGAAGCCCACCAGGAATGCGGCCTTGAGAATTACGCGGGAGCTTGCAGAAAAGTAGGTGTGCTCATCAACAGTAATGGAGTTCTTCGCGAACGAGAATTGGACATGCTCGGGATTTTCGAAGGTGTCCTGACGCTTGAGATCACCTTGGAGGATCTCGATGATGTTCTTCTCAATGCTGTTCTTGGCTGTTCTCAACCGGTCGGTCTGGCTGAGTTGGAGTGTCGTAATGCGGGATCCCAAAGATTGGATTTCCTGATCGAGCTGCGCCTTGCGGGCGGACAGATGACCGATCTTGTTGGCGAGTTTGACCTGCGCCTCGACGTCTTCAATGGACTTGTCGATGTATCCGAGCTTGCGCTGCAGCTCACGGATCTGCTCCCGGGCCTTGGATGTTGGCACCGAGCTGAGATCGGCTAGTTCCTTCGCCTTGAGCCGCCAGTTCGTGACCAGCACATTCAAAGAGGTCTGATGCTTCGCTAGGCGCTCGGCCCTTATGACTTGCAGGCGTTCTGACTGCTTTATCTGTATAGACAGCTCGTTGATGATGCCGACTACTCGCTCACGGGCACGCTCGGTGTCGAGCGGTGTCTTGCACAGGTGACAAGCCTCAACGTCATGGTCGTGCTCGATGACCTCAGCGTAGCAAGCGGGGCACGTTCCGAACCGGACACTGCCTACCACGCTCGCGGTGAGCTCCGCGTCTCGCAATGCTTCCAGCCGCGAGGACAAGGTCCGGATGAAGGCTGCCGAATCCGAGATTTCGAATTCAACCGAATCTACCTCGGCCTGCTTGTGACGGATATCTCCCTGCAGTTTTTGAACCTGCTTGTAGAGGTCGTTCTGAACCTGAAGAGTTATTTTCTCTGATGATTGGCTGGAGTAGAAAGCCTCCTCGGCCTGCAGAATCTGCGCCGAGGTTGTATCGCGCTCCTGGAGGAGGCCCTTGCGGCGCTGCTCAATCCATTCGAGCGTCATGCTCTCGTCGCCACCGCCGACGACCTTGAAAATGCTCTTCAATTCGGCGTTAGCCTCAGTGAACTCCTTTTCCTTTGCGCGCTTCAGTTGTTGAAGCTCATAGATCTCGGTATCGAACGCACCGCAGAGGAGATTGCCGATGGCTTCACGCAGATTCTCAGAATCGAACCCTTCAAACCGGAACAGGCTCTCTGTCGGCGAGAGCTGATCAGCGTAGAGAAGGCGCAGGATCTGGTGAATGGTGATGTTCGACGTACCCTCGACCGCAACATCCGGCATCTCCAGGAGCCGGAAGATCGCCTGTGAGAAGCTTTCCTGGTTTTTTGAACGAGCATAGGGATATCGGTGCCACGCTTCGATAGGGGACGCGACTGCTTGTTCATAGCGTCCGCCAAAAATCTCCATCGCCGATTGCGACGCTACATCGATCTCCCGGCGCAGCACTGCGGGGTTGCCGTTGAACTCAACCTCGAGCCACACGTGATCGCACTTCAGAGCGTGCTCGCTCCAGGCCGAACGGTCGAGGTCACCTCCCAGCCCGAAGAATAGGAAGTTCATGATCGTCGACTTGCCAGAGGAATTGTCGCCTCTGATCACGTTCACGCCTGTATGGAAAGCCTCGTCGTACATCGTGAAGGCCCCGCGCTTCACGACGAGACGTTTGACCACAAGCGTGGGGTCATACCGGGTCATATCGATACTCCAGAAGACCTGTGCGATCCTTCAGCCCGTCACGGCCGCCAAGCGGATACCGCGTCCCGAGCTGACAGAGAATTTCCATCACGTCTCTCATCCGGGTGTTCAATTCGGAGCAGCGAAGTCTGAGTACATCCGGGATCACTTCCTTCGTGAACTGCACTTCGTTGTGATCCCACGCGTCCGGCGCAAGATAACCGCTGATCACAAGACTGGAAGCGGCAGCCCGCTGGAAGGTTTCCATCCGAGAAAAGACAGTGGTGTCATCGGGCATCGTGCCATATGGCGCTTGTTCGCCATATGACTTGCTCACCTTTCTCCAACCTTTGTCCTCATCGAAGAACTTCATCGATTGAAGGCGGAACGGGAAAAGCAGGTAGAAATCAAGAATGCGTATCGTGTCGAAGGGAACTCTGACTTTCATGTCGCACGCCAGATGCAGTCGCAGGAACCGGAAAGCGGCATGATAGGGGTCGAATGCCTCGTTATATGTAAGCTGTGTCATCTCGCAACCACGCCATGATGCCACTTGATGAAGCACTGCTCGGCTAGCCAGTACACCATCCCTTGGACCAGGTTGTGGTTCACGGCCATGAGGTCACCACCGCATTCTTCGACGATAGGATTCACGATACGGTCGATGACCATGGCGTTGATTTCCTCTGGTTCTCTCTTCGGTATCTGGCCGTAGATCACCTGGGTGAACTCGTTCTCGGCCTTGGCCAGGATATGGACGAATATTTCCTGTGCAGATGAGTACAGCGACCACCTCTCCAGAAGTTTCGCGAACATCTCCTTCTTCTCAATCGCATCGTCATAGTAGGCGGATCGCCCACTGGCCTTGAGCTTGGCTTCAAGGCCGTCAATGCCATCAGGGGCACGGCGGGTATGGTATCGGGCGAGTTCGTCTATCGTGGTTTGCGTCTGCTCGTTGCAGTCATACTGCTCTTTCAATTTGTGCAGGAGCTTCTCGACCAAGCCCTTCTTGGCTTCGACATGGTATAAGTCGCGGCCGACGATAGGCCCGCCGGCGCGTGCATTTTGCTGGTTGGAAACGTTGCCCTGATGGGTCGCAATGCTCATAGATATGATGGTGCGCTTCCAGCAAGTTAACGCTTGTCGCGGCCCACAATGTCTCCGCGAGCCCTTGCTCCGGATTGATCGACCGTGTTTCCATGGCGATCGGCTCGCATGGTCTTAGTGAAATGGAGCGTCAATAGAGCGCCCCCGACGAGACCGGGAAGCAAGCCACCGAGGAAGTTCCAGAGATCAAAAGCCATACGATTCCCCCAATGATTTTCACGAAGTTTTGCCTGTATTTTTGTTTCACTGCAATAGTCTAGGTTGTGGATTCAATTGGGGCAATTCACCGCGAAGCCCTTCTCTGATCAAGGGTCATCCGGCGATGTGGCGCACGCCGGTGTGCCTTGTTCTGTGCCGAACAAAAAAAATGCGATGAGGACAAAACGATCGGGGCGGCCAGCCCGACTGCGAATTCAGCGTCGAACGTCAAAGCTCCATGGGCTAGTCCCTTGAAACGCTCTGCAACGTCCAGAATTTCTTTTAGACCGCTCGGGGGGCTCAATATCCATAGCGCCATATTTGGGAGGATGACGTCTAGGGCTTCGGTCCTTCAATTTTCTCATAGGCCTCCGTCGGCCCCTCCAATTCGTGAACGCCCTTGAATGAAGGGTGCCGAAGCTTTCGATCTTGCGTCCAGGCGCGATACTCGACATCGGCGACCAGAAGTGGCAGCGCGAAGAATCCTCCGCCAGCCTTTCCGGAAAGACCCACTGGGTTTTTGTCTCGCCTTGGGGTGGCGCATCCACCTTGGGAATGTTCGTCCAATCTTTCGATTTCATCGTTCCGTCGTACTCGGCAACGGGATACATCAGGACTCCCTTCAGCAGCTCCTGGATCGCTTTGCGGTCTTCGGCCGTGTCATCCATGAAGATGCGGGGACCAACGAGACCCGTGTTGGTCGGAGAGCGGAAAACTTGCGTGATCCCTTTGGGAACCTCGCCTTCCCAGTTCGGCCCGACCGTCCCGCAGTATTCCCAGGAACGACCGGACGGCATCTTCGGCGTTGTCGACGTTCAACCATGCTGGCCCGATCTCGACCTCCATCCCCTCGATGGTGCGCTCCGAATAATACCGACGGTCGATGTACGTGCAGCCCGCTTTCGCGCCGCCGCTATAGACGGCGATGTAGAGCCAGCCGTCTGGCACATCTTCCGGCATGTCGGCGAGCTCGACGGCATAGCCGCGAAAACCTTCGCGATCGTCGCGCTGGTCTATGGCCTCGCGCAGCTTCGCTGGCAGATCCTGCATATCGATCCGTTGCGGCGGCAAACCGACCGTTGGGAATGGTTTCGAAGGGATTTTCGGGCGCCTCGTCGGCGACTTCGCCTGGAGTGAATTTGCCCGTCTCTGAAGGATCGTCTGTCATCGTCGTTTCCTCCACATCTGAATAGCCCCGAGTTTCGTAGACACCCTCGGGTTAGATTTTCTGCTGCTTCTCGAACTCGACGGGTGACAGCATCCCGTTCCTGACGTGTTTGCG
>NZ_LMEG01000014.1:0-107959 GCF_001426275.1 Ensifer sp. Root423
AGTGTAACTCCGGTCGGGCTACGCCCTCCCTTCGTCACACCCCCGCCGCCGAGTCTCATCCTGATTGACGCTGAATCTCACCTTGATTGCCGCCGCGCAGTGGTCGGCAACGGAGAGAAGACGTTCTTTTGCCGGCTGAACGTCGCTTCTGCCTATGTCAACAAGAAGGAGATGGTGAGCTTCACCGCAAGCGGCCGCATGCTCAAGATCGACCGTGCGACCTACGACGGCGCGCTCGGCGGACCGGACCCGAACAAGCCTTACCTGAAGGATCTGCAGGCGGGCCGGGTCAAGCCCGCCGATGTCGGCGGCTGTTCGCCACTGCGTTGAGCCGGTCCAGTCAGCACGCGTCGCCAGGCGCGGCTAAAGCATGTCGACAGCCCGTTGTTCACGACACCCGCCTACGAACCCAAATCCCCTTCGCGCAGCCGTGATTAGCGGGTAGTGGCTCGAACTTGCGACAAGGGGCAGAGTCCGGTCGTACGCGTGCCGGGAGCGCCTTAAGGAGCGCTCTGCATCATAAGGGATCGCCAGTATCTTAGCGGAAGTGATCCGTCGCTTTTCTTCTCTGATATCCCTGCAAACGAAAACGGCCCCGTCGCAAGACGGGGCCGTTTTGATTGTTTCTATCCGGGCTCGCTTAGCTGAAGCGACCGGCGGCGTGGGCGAGCATCGTATAGACCTTGCCGGTATCCGACGTCAGGTAGGTCTGGGTGATGCGCTTGTCCGGGTCGTTGCGGGCGACATCTGCGAGCAGCTTCTCGAAATCTGCGATGTAGCGATCGACAGCGGTGCGGAATTCCGGCTCGCGGTCGTACTTGCGCTTGATCTCGTCGAAGGTCTGCTGGCCCTTCAGCGTGTAGAGGCGACGCGTAAAGACGTCGCGCTCGCCGCGCTGGTAGCGGCGCCACAGATCGACCGACGCATCATGATCGATGGCGCGGGCGATATCGACCGAAAGCGAGTTCAGCGATTCAACCACGTGGCGCGGGTTGCGGCTGTCGCCGGCCCGTGCCGTCGGCTGAGCCTCGGCCGGACGCTGCGGCGCGGGCGAGGGTGCTTCTTCGCGCGACGCCGCACGGAGCAGGTCACGCATCCAGCCACCACCTTCGGCGACCTCGTTGCTCACAGCCTGCGTCGGCGCCGGCTGGCGAACGGCGGGCTGCTCGATACCGAGGCTGCCGCGCAGCGCCGGTGCCGGTTCCTGACGGCGCGGCTGCTCGATGACGGGCTGCTGCGCTACAGGCTGCTGTGCCACCGGCTGGGGCTGCGGCTGTGCGACCGGTTGCGGCTGCGGGGCTGCCTGCTGCTGCACCGGACGGGCGACCGGAGCGGCGGCCGGCTGCTGGCGCAGCGGCTGGGCCACTTCGAGCTGCGTCGAGGACTTGCCGATGATGTCGGACAGTTCCTGCAGCGCCTTGATCTGCTCGCCGACGGCACGGCGCATGACGGCCGCATTTTCCTTGGCTTCTTCCGGCAGGTCGAAGGCGCCGCGCTTCAGCTCTTCGCGGGTCATGTCGAGTTCCTTGCGGATCTCGCCAGCCGAGCGACGGATCTCGTCAGTCGCGCCGCTGAAGCGGCCGATCGCCTCGTCGATTGCGACGCGAACGGCGTCACGCAGCTGGTCTGCGACGCCATCGGACTTCTTGCCGCTTTCGGCAAGCATGCGCTCGATGTCGGACACCGAGGCCGCAACGCTGCCGCGCAGACGCGAGGCGACTTCCTTGGAGCGCTCCTCGGCATTGGCAAAGGCACCCTCGATCGAGGCACCGGCATCTTCACCGACCTTGGCGATCGCCTGGCGAAGGGCTTCCGATGCGCCGAGCGCACGGCCTTCGACGGAGGAGAGCGTCTTGTTGACGTCGGCAAACGAGGTCTCGACGCCCGAGCGAAGCGTGTTGGCGATCTGGCGCGAACGCTCTTCGGCACGGCTGAAGACCTGCTCGACCGAGGCGCCGGCTTCGTCACCGGCCTGGGCGAGCGTGTTGCGCATCGATTCAGCAGCTTCCGCCGCGCGCTGTTCGGCGCTCGTCAGCAGGCGACCGACATCGGCGAAGGACTGCTGGATGCCGCTGCGCAGGTTTCCGGCAACGTGGCCCGAGCGTTCTTCGGCCCGCTGGAAGGCGCCGTCGACGAAGCCTTCGAGCGCACGCATCGTGCGTTCGATCTCTTCCGAGCGCTGGACGAGGCCGACCGACAGGGTGCGAAGCGCATCCTGGCGTTCCTCGAGCGTGCTGACGAGGTTCGACTGGGCCGCGCCGAGCAGGTCGGAGGCCTGGCCGAGAACGCGCGAGTGGTCTTCGAACCGGCCGACAATGCCGCCGATCTGCGACAGGGTCGAGGCGGAGATATCGGAGAGCTTGTCGACCTTGCCTTCGATGAGGCGGGTGGAGGTCGACAGCATGTCGGAGGCCTGACGGGTCGATTCCGACACGCGGGCGATCGTCGATTCCAGACGCTGGTCCATTTCGCCGAGGTTGCTGCTCGCCTGGTCGATGACCGTGGCAATGGCCGCATTGTTGTTGGCGAGCTGGTCGATCAGGCCAAGGGCGGTCGACTGCAGACGGTTTTCGACCATCTTCATCGCCTTTGCCGTCTCTTCGGCGCGGTAGGAGATCGCGTTCAGCGTCTCGCCCGTGCGCTCGGCGATGGCGTTGACGAGGGCGGCGTTTTCCGCACGCAGGCGGTCGGCGCTTTCCTGTGTCACCGCAGCGATGCGCTCGGCTGCCTCGCGGCCGGTGGCGGCATACTGGTCGATGACAGGGCGTGCCTGCTCGTCGATCAGGCGCGAGAGCTCCATCGAGCGGCCGGCGAGCATCGAGTTGAGTTCGCGGGTGCGCTCGTCGAGCGTGGTGCGGATTGCTTCGCCACGGGCTTCCAGCGCCTTCTCCGTATTGCTGAGGCCCTGGTGGATGTTGTCGGCGTGGTTGGCGATCTGGCTGTGCGTTGCGGCCAGCCGTGCGCTTGCGGTGTCGGCCGCGTCGGCGATCGAGCGGGCAAGCTCGGCATGACGTGCAGCGGTCGCTGCCGCCTTCTGCTCGATCGAGTTGGCAAGCTCGGCGTGGCGCGCGGCGGTGGCGGCTGCCGTCTGGTCGATCGTGTTGGCGAAGTCTGCCTGGCGAGCGGCAAGTGCGGAGGCGAAATCGTCGCCTGCCTTCGACAGCAGCCCGGCCGAGCGGACAGCTTCCGCGTCGATTTCCTGAGCTGCACCGCTGATGGCGCCGCGCAGGCTGTTCACAAGGCCGGCGGCCTTGTCTTCCATGCGCAGTGCCTCTGCGTCGAGTTCCTGGGCGACGTCGCCAACGGCGCTGCGAAGCGTGTTGACGAGGCCGGCAGCCTTGTCTTCCATGCGCAGCGTTTCTGCGTCGAGTTCCTGCGCGACATCGCCAACGGCGCTGCGGAGCGTGTTTGCGAGACCGGCTGCCTTGTCTTCCAGGCGCACGGCTTCGGCATCGAAGTCCTCAGCCACGCCGCCGACTGCGCTGCGCAGATTGGCGACGATGTCGGACGTCTTGCCTTCCAGGCGATTGGCTTCAGCGTCGATATCCTGCGTTGCCTCGTGAACGGCGCCGCGCAGGCTGGTGACCAGAACGGCCGCCTTGCCCTCGATCGTGCGGTTGACGTTATCTAGGCCGATGTTGAGGGCACGATCCATGGTGCCGAGGCGTTCGGCGATGCGTTCCGCACCGGACTCGATGGCGCCGGTGATCCGGGTTGCCGCAACTTCGCTCATGCGGTCGATGTCGCCAGCGCGGTCACCAAGGCTGTCGGCGATCCGCTGTCCGGCGCCGTCGACGATCTGGTTGACGCTGCCGACGCTGTCGCGGACCCGATCTTCCAGCGAGCTGAGGCTGACTTCCAGGCGCAGGCCGGTATCGTCGACCAGGGTGTTGACGTCGTTGACGCTGCCGCGGATGCGGTCCTGAAGGACGCCGAGGCTGTTTTCGATCAGTGCACCGGTCTCGCCGACGATCGCGTTGACGCCGCTGACGCTGCCACGGATACGGTCTTCGAGCGCGCTGAGGCCACCTTCGACACGGGCCGCCGCATCATCAACGACGGAGCCGACATTGGTGACGCTGCCGCGAATGCGGTTTTCGAGGGCACCGAGATTGCTCTCGATCCGTGCGCCGGTGTCGTCGACCACGGCGCCGACATTGCCGACGGTGCCACGAATACGGTCTTCGAGGACGCCAACGCGGGTCTCGAGATGCATGCCGGTTTCGTCGACGATCGAGCTGATGTTGCCGGCGCTCTCGCGCATGCGCTCTTCGAGTGCGCCGAGGCTGGTTTCAACGCGCATGCCGGTATCGTCAAGGCGATCGTTGAGGCCGTTGATCGACAGGTCAACGCGGTTGGTGAGGCTGTCGGCCGCCAGGCTGATCTGGTTGGCGGTTTCGGCCAGGCGCTCGGCAATATGGCCCGTGGTCGAGCGCATACGGCTGTCGAGCACTTCGCCGCTGCGGTCGATGGCGCCGGCGAGTGCCGACTGGCGTTCTTCGAGCGACATTTCCAGCATGCCGGCGCTGGTGGCGAGCGTCGTGGCGATCGCGGTCGACTGATCGGCAAGCATGCCTTCGAGCTGCTCGCGGCCCTGGCCGACGGCAAGGTTGATGGCGTTGATGCGGTCGTCGAGCGTGACGCGGATCTGCTCGTGCGTGGACGAGAGCGTATCGCGCAGGTGCTCGGCGCGGCCGCTCAGCGTCTCCTCGATTTCCGCTGCCTTTCCGGCAAGCGACGCGGTCGCTTCGGTGGTGCGCGCCGTCAGCGCATCGGCGATGTGCGCGCTGGTCTCGGTCAGCGTATCGGAGATCTTGCTGACACGGCCGCTCAGATCCTCGGCGATGCGGGCACTCGTCTGGGTGAGCGTATCGGAGATCAGGCTGACGCGGCCGCCGAGGTTTTCTGCGATCGTGTTGACGCTCTCGGAGAGCTTCTGCTCGATATCACCGACACGGTCGGTCATGGTTTCGGCGACGGCGGTTGCCCGGAAGGTCAGGCTGTCGGCCACGTCTTCGGCGTGACGGCTCAGCGTATTGGCCATCTCGTTGGCACGCGACGACATCGTCGAGGTGATGGCGGCGGCGCGCTCGGCGAGTACGCCGTCAAGCGCCGTCGTCTGGTTGGTGAGCGCGTCGGAGATCGCTTCGCCGCGTTCGGAAAGAACGCGCTCCAGCCGGTCGGCCGTGCCGCTGACGGCGGTGTCGATCGAGTCTGCGCCCATGGAGAGGATCGTCGAAAGCGCGAGCGTGCGTTCCGACAGGGTGTTATCGAGGCGGTGCTGGCTGGCAGCGATCGCGCTGGTGATCTCGTCGGTCGAGCCGTGCAGGGTCTGCTCGATGCGGGCGTGCGCGGCCTGCAGGCCGTCGACGAAGGCAGCGGTACGGCTGTCGAGACCTTCGGTCAGGCGCTGTTCGCTCGTCGTCAGTGCGCTCGAAAGTGCGTCCGCACGCTGGCCGAAGCCGTTTTCGATGCGGTCCTGTGCCTGGGTGAGGGCACCCATGAGGCCGCTGGTCTTTTCGGAGAGCACGCTGTCGATGCGGGTGTGCGCATCGCCGATCATGTTGCCGAGTTCCGTGGTACGGCTCGCAATCGTCTCTTCGATGAAGTCCTGGGTCGCGCCGAGCGTGGTCGCAAGCGTCAGCGACTGGTCGGAAAGGGCCGAGCCGATCTTCTCGATGCTGCTGTCGAGTGCGCCGCCGATCGCTTCCGAACCGCCGGAGACGGTCTCGTTGATGCGGTGCAGGCTTTCCATGAGCTTGGTGTCGAGCAGGCTCGCACGCTTGTCGAAGGCGGAGGCAAACTCGTGGAACCGCTCGTCGAAGGCGGTTGCGAGCTGGCCGACGGTCGTCTGCAGCTTCTCTTCAAAGAAGCCGCCGCGAAGGTCGAGGTCCATGATCGCGTCGTCGGCGCTGGAGCGCAGGCTCTGGCGGAAGCTCGCGCCCTTTTCGTCGAGCGTGGCGTTGAGCGAGGCGAGCACGTGGTCGAGGCCACCGGTGATGGCGTGCTGGCCGACGCTCAGGCTTTCGTTGAGGTCGCGGGTGCGGGCGATCAGTGTTTCGTTGAGCTGGCGGGCGCGTTCGTTGAGCGCCGCATTCAGCTTCTCGGTGCTGGCGTCAAGCGAGGAGGCGCGCGTTTCGAACTGGCTGAGCAGGTCTTCGCCGCGCTTCGTCAGCGTGTCGCTGAGCTGGTCAAGCCGGGTGTCAAATTCAGTGCTGAGACCGAGGCCGGCAGCGGTCAGGCCCGAAAGCAGCGCATCGGTGCGGGTCGTCAGCATGCTGCCGATCGACTGCAAGGCGCCGTCCGATTTCTCGCTGAGGGCAGCCGCGCGGGTGTCGATCAGCGAGGCAAAGGCTTCGCCCGAAATTGCAATGCGCGAAGCGATGTCTTCGCTCGCCTGTTCCAGGTCGTCCTTCAGCTTGCCATGCGCACCGGAGATGGCCGAACGGATACGCTCCGAATGGCCGATGATGGCTTCGCGCTCAAGCCCGAGTTCCTGCACCAGGGTGCGCACGCGCAGTTCGTTTTCGCTGTAGCTGCGTTCGAGCGCGTTGACCTCGGAATGAACCAGCGTTTCGAGTTCGGTGGCGCGGGCAATCGTGCGTTCGATGCCTTCGTTCATCGCCGAGACTTCGCGACGGACGGCCTGGCCGACCGTCATGACGCGATCGGCAGCAGCCGTTTCCGGCTCGGCAAGGCGCAGGGCGACTTCCGCCATCGAGCGCGCTGCGTTGCGCAGTTCCTGCGCGCGGGCGATCATGATGGCAAAGGAGAAGAAGAGCATGATCGGCAGCACGATGCCGATCGCGACGCCGACGGCGCCAGGGGTGGCGGCAAGGTCGCTCAGCGAACGGATCTGCCAGATCTGCGGCCCGTAAAGAAGGTTGGCGACACCGAGGCCGGCAACCGCCCAGATGACGGACACCAGCGCAGCAACGCGGATCGCGGCGCGATTGGAGCGCACGTCGAGCGCACGCAGCATCGCAGCCGGCGAACGGCGACCATCGTCGTTGGCGGCGGAAAGGGACGGGGACTTGGGCGCAGGTTCCGGAGCGAGCGTCTTGGCCGCTTCTGCAGCACGCGCCCCGCGGGACTGTTCCGGCTGGGGCCGTGCTTTCTTATTCTGATCGGGCGTCGCCGCCTGATTGGTGGGCTGAGACACATTTTCCTCCGGATCATCCAAGGAAGTCTTGTCATTCGGGCTCGATGCAAGCTCGTCGAAATCAATCTTCAGGGCAGCTTCCAGAGCCTGGAACGCCTTTTCGTCGATCGACTCATTGCTCTTTTTCGTCGCCATAGGGATACGCCTCATTACCTTTTGCCCAGAACGGAAAGCGCCTCTGGCCCGTTAGCGGGCAGGGTCTCTTCCTCATGGGCGGTGACGGCAAGATACGCGCATCGGATCTACGCAATACCCTACTGATCACCCACTGCATTGCCTCGACGGATAGTCGCATTTGTGGCCGAATGGGACCACGCGTCGAGCTTATCCACCGGAACGGTTGCCATTTTCGTACGCGGGTCCGTTCCTAAGCGTATCGTAGTGACACATTAGCTGGGTTCTTACAATTAAGAGCGCTTGGGGTTGATTAAAATCCTAATGAAATCTTAATGCAATGCAGGTCTAAAAGCCGGAAAAGATAAGGAAATCAGAGAGTTTAACGGACGTTAACCATTTTCCCAAAATACTGCCTATATTGCGCCCGGGATTTGAGCCAATAGGTGCCGGAGCCCGCCGAAGATGGAAGTCTGAACAGTGCGGGCGGCGGCACCGCTCCCGATGAAGCGATGCCGGAAACAGGCCAACATCAAACAAACAATAGGGAAATTGGCTCATGGCGGCCCTCAGGATTGCCTTTGAAGCCCCGGATAGTCCGGGAAACTCTTCTGCGTCAGGCAAAAAGCCGATCGACTTTGCTCACCTCGCCGTCCAGACGATGGGTGACAAGGCGCTCGAAATCGAAGTGCTGCAACTCTTTGCGCGCCAGGCGCGCCAGGTCTTGAAGGAAATCGCCGAAGGCGAGGGCACGCCCCGTGCCCAGGCAGCCCACCGGCTAAAGGGCGCAGCCCTTGCTGTTGGTGCCGTCGACGTTGCAAGCGTTGCCGGCGCGATCGAACACAATCCGGCCGAAGCCTCGCTCTGCGACCAGCTCGCATCGGCCGTGCTCGAAGCCGAGCTCTTCATTCTGAAGCTCTGCCGCTAGCGGCTCCCGAGCAGACAGGGGGCCTAACCGACCCCTGTCTGTCGCACGATGCCCGCGCCTCGCATAGAGGGCGCCGTGCCGGCAGCCATTGCTACCGGCGCGATCTGCGGCGACGCACAGAATGACGGCCGTTGTTGACTGGCCGGCCGATTTGTTGGAAGAACTTTCCCTGAATTTGCGCCCGCGGGGTTCTTTTCTCAACAGGCCTTGCGCCCGGCCAATCCACCAGTTCATTCCGGAAAGAGACATGACAAAACTTACGATCGTTGCCTTTGATGGCGCGCGCCACGAACTTGATGTCGAGAACGGCTCGACGGTCATGGAAAACGCCGTTCGCAATTCGGTTCCCGGCATCGAAGCGGAATGCGGCGGAGCCTGCGCCTGTGCGACCTGTCATGTCTATGTCGACGATGCCTGGGCTCAGACCGTCGGCGCTCCGGAAGCCATGGAAGAAGACATGCTGGACTTTGCCTACGACGTCCGGCCGACGTCGCGGCTTTCCTGTCAGATCAAGATGAGCGATGCGCTCGACGGTCTCGTCGTGCACGTGCCGGAGCGCCAGGCCTAACGCCTGCGTCCCACGCCCCTTCCTTCAGGCCTCCGCACAAAAAAAGCGCCTCGCCGGTCGTTGGACAAGCGAGGCGAGGAGGGCGCATCGCATACAGATGAGGGAGGGAACATCTGCTGCACCAAGACACGCCAGGAGAACCCGTTCCGGCTCCGCTGTTCGATTTCTTCTTTTTCTTTTCAAGTGAACAACGTTGCGCAATTCAAAGTAAAGGCAACATCTAAGCTTTTCGCGCCGCAATCGCGTCGCGCATAACCTATTCAATTTGTGGGGCTAGTCTTTGTCCCGGCCCCTCTCTCATTGGTTTGAATATAGATGAGTCGCCGGCCGGCAGCCATCGTTATATTTCACCAATAAAATACTGTGGGTATTGCCGCTGAAATGGCCCGAGCCGTGACTATAGTCAGGCTCTTCTTCTGGGTTCCGGCTTTGCTATCTACTGTTGCGCTTTCTTCAGCGTCTCCAGCCTGTATTGCAGAAGACGGATCATGCGCTTGTCGAAGTTGGCGGCTTCGGTGCGGTCGAAGCGAGCCTGATCCTTGTCATGCGCCTCTATCGCGGTTGCGCTGACGCGGGCAACGCTTTCCTGCATCTCTTCGCACGTGTCCTGCGGCTTCAACGCCAGGAACATCTTCTCCATCCGCCGCGCGTGATTGCGGGCGATTTCCGCGTGGCGCTCCTCGTGGCGTTTGATGTCGCTCGACAGTGTGTCCCACACGAGGGCGAGGTCGCGTCCGGCCTGGCGGCGATACTTCCATTTGGGCAGAATGATGCGCGTGTTGAGAGTGACGCGGGCCGAGCCGACGGCGCAGCGTCCGTTGCGGCTGACATAGGTGATCGAGCCGCCGAACTTGATGCGGGTCGCGCCCGGATGCCGTGCGCCGGTCGATTTCATCATCGGGCCGCTGGCCGAGAGTGCCTTGTCCAGTTCTTCCGCAGTCCGGCCGCCGATCGAAAAATAGGAGAAGCTCTTGTTCACCACGGTTTCGCCCGAGGCCGTGCCAAGCGGGGCGGCAACCAGGAGAGCAAGAAGGGCGACTTTGAACGGGACGCGTACTCGGGACATCAATGCGTGGTTCTCTTCGGTTGAACTTCGATCAAGCTTGGGGCATAGCCAGCGCCGGCGCAACAGCAAAACGATGGCTCCCGGCCGTATGCGGATGGTGAGGGAAAATGACTTACAATCCATTTCAGAAATTTAGCTGGAAGCTGGCGCATGGACGCAGCCTCGAACTGGGGCCGCGTGGCGTTTTGATGGCGATCGTCAATGTTACCCCGGATTCTTTTTCCGATGGCGGCCGTTTTATCGATGCCGTTGCCGCGGTGGCGCAAGGGATGCGCTGCCTGGAGGAGGGCGCCTTGATCCTCGATATCGGCGGTGAATCCACACGCCCCGATGCGGCGCCCGTCAGCGCCGAGGAAGAACAGGCGCGGATCCTGCCTGTCATCGCAGCGCTTGCCCGTGATACCGATGCGCTGATTTCCGTCGACACTTACAGAGCCTCGACCGCCCAGCTTGCGGTCGACGCCGGCGCGCATATCGTCAACGATGTGCACGGCCTTCAGCGCGAACCCGACATTGCCACTGTCGCCGCCAAGAGCGGCGCTGGCATCTGCGTCATGCATACGGGCCGGGGCCGTGAAAAACTCGCAGACGTGATCGCCGATCAGTTTCATTTTCTCGACCGGTCGCTCGAGATCGCGGCAGCTGCCGGCGTGGAGCGGGATCGCATCATTCTCGATCCGGGCTTCGGCTTCGCCAAGGACACGGATGAGAACCTGGAATTGATGGCGCGCTTCGCAGAGTTGCACCGTTTCGAGCTGCCATTCCTGGTCGGAACGTCGCGCAAGCGCTTCGTCGGCGCGGTCAGCGGCCGAGAGGCGGCCGATCGCGACATGGCGACGGCCGCGACAACGGCGCTTTTGCGCGTTGCCGGCGCCTCAATTTTCCGCGTACACGATGTCGCAAACAGCAAGGATGCACTGGCGATGGCGGATGCTATGCTGCACGCCAGAGCGAGGTGAGATTTTCTCGTCCGCATTCCGCCTGAACCTGTGACTACCAATCACGCGCATGACTGCTGAGCGGCTCGACCGCGCAATCATGGCGATCCAAGAAAGCCGATGGGACTGAGAAGCATGAGCGCGACCTATATCATCACCCTCAAGAACTGCGCCTTCTTCGCGCGCCACGGCGTCTTCGACGAGGAGGAGCTTCTTGGTCAGCGCTTCTTCGTCGATGCCGAGCTCGAAGTCGAACAGGGAACGGCGCTGGTCGACGACTCGATCGAAGACACCGTGCATTACGGCATCGCCTTCCAGGAGATCGAGCGCATCGTCACCGGCCGCCGCCGCTATCTGATCGAGGCGCTGGCGCTGGAAGTGGCCAAGACGCTCTGCGTGCGCTTCCCGCAGATCAAGCGCGCCAAGGTGTCGATCCGTAAGCCGAATGCGCCGGTTCCGGGTGTGCTCGATTATGTCGAAGTGACGGTCGAGCATGTCGTCTGAGGTGAGCTGGCGGGCAGCGACACTCGGGCTTGGCGGCAATCTCGGCGATCCCCGCAAGGCGATGGCCGAAGCGCTTCGCCTGCTCGATGCCCGCGACGACTGCGTGATCAAGGCCGTCTCGCGCCTTTATCGCACGCCGCCCTGGGGCAAGACGGACCAGGCCTGGTTCTACAATGCCTGCGCCAAGGTCGACACGACGCTCGAGCCCGAAGCCCTGCTCGACGCCTGCCTTGATATCGAACGGTCGATGAAGAGGGTTCGCGACGAGCGCTGGGGGCCGCGCACGCTCGACATCGATGTGCTGACCTTCGAGGGCGTGGCGCAAGCGGGCGGGCGGCTGGAGTTGCCGCATCCGAGGATGACCGAGCGCGGTTTCGTACTGATGCCGCTTGCCGATTTCGCCGCCGACATGGCTGTTGGCGGCCGTCCGGTCGGCGACTGGCTGCAGCAGGCTGACGTCGCAGGCATCGAGGTTGCGGATGGTGACGTGAGCTGGTGGCGCGCAGGCGCCTGAACAGGACCGCAACGTAATCCACAGACGACAAAGCCCCGGTCGATGCCGGGGCTTTGACGTTTAATCGGGTGTTGAACGTTACTTGATGGAGCCGACAGCGATCGCGTCGATCTGGCGGTTGAGGCTGACGCCGATGACCGGCACCATCGTTTCTTCGACCTTGACCGAAATGGTGATGTTCATCGTCTGGTCGTCCTGCAGACGGGCGATCATGGCGCCATTCAGCTTCTTGCGATTGATGCCGACGACGACCTTGTCCTTGGCGACGTTGCCGGAAATGATATCCAGGCCCTTGCCCTCGGCGCCGTCGAGAAACTTGCCGGTATAGGTGTTGCCCTTCTGTGTGATCAGCGCCGACATCGGCTGCTTGAACACGCCGACGCGGCAGAAGCCGTCGAGCTTGATGCCGGTGTCATCGCCAGCAACCGGTTCGCCCGAGAGATCGCAGGTGAACTTGGTGCCCTTGTACTTGCCCGCGACGATCTCGCCCGGGCCCTTCCACTGGCCCGCGACCTTCTCGAAAAAGACCTTGTCCTTGGCGCCGGAAAAAGCCGGTGTCGCAAGGCCGACGGTGGCTGCAAGCGCGAAGGCGGCAGCGCCGCGAGCGATCAAAGAAGGGCGCGAGAACATAAACGATCCTTGATGGGTCAACGTCCGAAACTGAAAGCCACATTTGCGCGCAAATGGTTAACGGACGGTTTCTGCGCGGTGCGCGGCGCGGCTTCTTTGTGGCCGAAAAGCGGATTGACCACAGCATTTTTGGCTTAGGAAATACAGTGGGTTGGCGGATTTCGGCGAGCATTGTGCGGGGACATGAAACTTGCCCCAATCGCGCTACGTATAACCATGGGAAACGGGAGATTTCCATGGTTATAGCAGGACATGATTCCGAATCGACCGCGTCAAACGCACAGCAGAGCCTGGCGATATCGCGGCACCGGCTGACAACCCGGCTTACCCATTGGGGATGGGCCGGCGCGCTGTTCTTTCTGTTTCTCAGCGGCCTGCAGATCTTCAACGCGCACCCGGCACTCTATGTCGGGCAGCAGTCGGGTTTTGCCTTCGACAACAGCATCCTGTCGATTGGACCTGTTCGCGAGCGAAGCGGCGAGGTTCGCGGCCTGACGACAGTCTTGGGGCTGAGCGTTGACACCACCGGTGTCCTGGGCGTCAGCGGGCCGGAACAGGAGCGGGCCTATCGGGCTTTTCCGGCCTGGTTGACCTTGCCGTCCTACCAGGACCTCGCCACCGGCCGCGTCGTGCACTTCTTCTTCGCCTGGATGTTTGCCGTCGTCTATTCCATCTGGCTGGTCGCAAGCACGATCAACGGTCACCTGCGGCGGGACATTCTTCCCGCTTTGGCCGACATCCGCGCCTTGCCCGCGACCTTCATCGCGCATCTGCGGTTGCGCTTCGAACATGACGGGCGTTACAACAGCTTGCAGAAACTCTCCTACGGCATTGTTCTCCTGGTCTTTTTTCCTCTCATGATCGCGACAGGGCTGACGATGTCGCCGGGCATGGACGCCGGCTGGCCCTGGCTGGTTCAACTCTTTGGCGGCAGGCAGACGGCCCGCACGATCCATTTCGTCGTGATGCTGCTGCTCGTCGGCTTCTTCACTGTGCACATCGCCATGGTTTTTGCCGCTGGTCCAATCAACGAGATGCGGTCGATGATTACTGGGCGTTATCGCATCAGGCGTTCGGTGGACCGGGGAGGAAGGACATGAGCGCGTTCGTCCTCAGTCGCCGGCGCTTCCTGGCGGCGGCGGGGGCGACGGCCTCGTCGTTGCCGCTTGCCGGGTGCGACGCGCTCGATGGCCTCGTTGGCAACGGCAGTCGCGTGCGCGACTTTCTCGCATCCGCCAACAGCATTACTTACCGAGCACAGCGGCTGCTGGTGCCGGCTGATCGGCTGGCGCCGGAATTTGCCGAGAGCGAGATCCGGCAGGGGCAACGACCGAACGGCTCCACCGACCCGGGTGATGCGACCTATCTCGCGCTGAAGCAGGACGCCTTTGCCGGATACCGGCTTCGTGTTTCCGGCCTGGTCGAGCGACCGCTTCACCTGACGCTTGCAGAACTGCGAAACATGCCGTCGCGCACCCAGATCACTCGACACGACTGTGTCGAGGGCTGGAGCTGCATCGCCAAGTGGAGCGGCGTTGCCCTTACTCGCGTCCTCGATGAAGCCCGGGTGAAGCCCGAGGCGCGTTACGTGGTCTTTCATTGCTTCGACAGCATGCCGCTCGGCCTTGGCGGCTCGGTCGCCTATTACGAATCGATCGATATGCTCGATGCGCATCACCCGCAAACGATCCTCGCTTATGGCCTGAACGGCGCGGCTTTGCCGGTCGCTAACGGTGCTCCACTGCGCGTCCGGGTCGAACGCCAGCTGGGTTACAAGATGGCGAAATACATCAAGGCGATCGAAGTCGTTGCCGATCTCGCGCCCTTCGGTCGAGGGCGCGGCGGCTATTGGGAAGATCTCGGCTACGACTGGTATGCGGGGATCTAGTTTTGCTACCGCGCTATTTCTCGCCGCTTTCGCCAATCACGCGTCCGGCGCCGGGGCTGAGGTCGGCGAGAAAATCACCGATCCCGGGACGCTTCAGCGCGCGAAACGGCATCGGGCGGCAAAGGTCCATCGCGGCGATGCCGATGCGTGCGGTCATCAGGCCATTGATGACGCCTTCGCCCAGGCGCGCCGAGAGCTTCGAAGCCAGCCCGTGGCCGAGCACCTGCTGGATCAGGCTGTCGCCGGCGGCGATCGAGCCGGTGACGGCCAGATGAGCGATGACGTCACGCATCAGCCGCAGCAGACCGAGCGTGCCGGGGCGACCGCCGTAAAGTTCGGCCATGGCGCGGATCAGGCGGGCAGATTCGTAGAGGACGTAGCCGAGGTCGACGAGCGCCCGCGGGCTGACCGCCGTGACGATCGACACGCGCTTGGAAGCCGCGAGAATGAGGCGCCGCGCCTCGCGGTCGAGTGGGCTGAGCAGCTCGCGCTCGGTGAGTTCGATCACGTGCGGACCGTCGATGATCTCGCCTTCGCTTTCCTTCAGCCGTGTGCGCCCGCGCGCCGTCCGCGGATTGCTGGCCAGCAGATGGACGAGCTTTGCCTGCGCCGCGCGCGCGGGTTTCGCACTGGCCGAAGCGGCCGCCGCTTCCGTTTCCGCTTTCAGCTTCTGGATCGCCGTGAGCTGCATTAGCCCCGAAAATTCGCGGCCAACGACGATCAGCAGCGCCAGCAGTCCGATCGCGACGACGGCAAGTGCGGCGTAACCGAGCCAATCGGCACGCGCGAAGAGATCGCGAAGCAGGCGGTCGACCCAGAGGCCGGCAGCCAGTGACAGGATGATGCCGAGTGCGCCGGTCGCGATCTTGCCAACTGACAGGCGGCGCTTGCGAGGACTTGCTTCGGGCAAGGCGAGGGCCTCCACCGCAAGCGTGGTCTCACGGAAAGGGTCTTCCGCATCGGGTGTCAGCACCACATTGTCGTCGAAACTTGCGGGCGCGCGCCGCGCGCGCAGCTGCGGACGGGCCTCGGCGGGCTTGTCTTCGCCAACTGAAAAGGCGCCGGGACGGCGGCTGCGACCGTTGCTGTCGTCACTCATGCGAGCCGGTCTCCGAACAGGAATTGCATGGCCCGGTCGAGGCGGATATGCGGCACCGACAGTTTCAAGCCGCCGCCGGTTTCCTCAAGATGTGGCGGGCGGAAGCGAACAAAGCTGAGTTCCGGCAGCGGTTGAGCGCTTTCGAGATAGGTCGTCGCGCCGGACCGGGTCTCCATCGTCTTGAAAAGAACTTCAGGATCTTCCGGCAAGTCACCGGGAAATATCGCTGTTTTCCTTTCTCCATCGAAGATTTCGCCGTTGATCTTCTCGCCGGCGATCGGGGTGCCGACGATGACCGGCAGCGCATGGCCGTCGTGGTTGACGGTCGCTTCGCGGGTGGCCCGGACCGATGCGAGCGCCATGACCTCGAGGCCGGCGCCGCTCAATCCGATGCTTTCGGCGGCGCGATCGACGAGGCGCGCGGCGATGCGCTCCAGCCGGTCGTGGCTTTCGTGATGCAGGTGATCCGCCTTGGTTGCTGCGATCAGCACCTTGTCGATCCGTCGCGTCAGCAAGGACGAGAGCCAGCTGTTGGTCCCCGGACGGAAGCAGGCAAGTACGTCGGCCAACGCCTGCTCGAGATCGAGCAGCGCCTCCGGGCCGTTGTTGATCGCCTGCAGGGCATCGACGAGCACGATCTGCCGGTCCAGGCGCGCGAAATGCTCGCGAAAGAACGGGCTGACGACATGTTTCTTATAGGCTTCGTAGCGCCGCTCCATCATGGCCCAGAGCGAACCCTTTGGTGCGCGGCCCTCGGGTAGGTCCGGAAGCGGCGAAAAGGTGAGCGCCGGCGAACCTTCGAGGTCGCCCGGCATCAGGAAACGTCCAGGCGGCAGGGTCGAGGGCGAGCGTTCGTCCGCCTTGCAGGCCTTGAGATAGCCGGTGAAGCTCTCGGCGAGCCGGCGGGCGCTGCTTTCGTCGGCGGTCGCCGTCGAGCCAGCCGACGACGCAAGCGTCAGCCATTCGGCCGACAACTTCGCACGGCCAGGTGCACGGGCGCGCGCCACCGAATTGTTGCTGAACTCGCGGAAGTCCTGCGCGAGCAGGGGCAGGTCGAGCAGCCATTCGCCGGGATAGTCGACGATGTCGAGCGACAGCCGGCCCGGCGAGAACAGCCGGTTCCAGCCGCTGGCGCTCTCATATTCAAGGGTGATGCGCAGCTGCGAGATGGCGCGCGTGGAGTCTGGCCAGATGCGATCGCGCACCAGGGCTGCGATATGATCTTCATACTGGAAACGCGGCACGGCATCGTCGGGCTGCGGCTCGAGCCTGACCTTCGAGACCCGGCCCGAACGCACCGCCTCGAACACCGGCAGGCGCCCGCCGTTCAGCAGATTGTGCACCAGGGACGAGATGAAGACGGTCTTTCCCGAACGGGACAGGCCGGTGACGCCGAGCCGGATCGAGGGATTGACGAGGCCGGAGGCGCGGTCGGTGAGGTTGTCGAGCGCGATCAGCGCGTCGTCTTTGAAGCTGGTCAGGTTAGGCGCCAAGTCTTGGTCTTTCTTGCGGCGTGTTTCCCGGGGTCGTTCGCATCGTCAAGCCCGCCGAACGACGATCGGCTGCGGGCTGCCTCCGCGATATAGGCACTAATTGCGGCGCCGCAACGCGCACGTGTCAATTCTTCTTACGGTGCGCCTTCATGGCGTCGGCAACAGCAGCGATACCAGGCGGGCGGAGGTGGCGTCAGACGGCAGATCCAGAATGGCCAGGCCAGCCGGCGGATATCCATCGGGAAGCGCCTCGCGGGCGGCCTCGTCGCCCACCAGGTTGCAGAGCAATTGTTCGATCATCGGATTGTGGCCGACGAGCATCAGCGCGTTTACATGCCGGTGCGCATCGATGAGGTCGAGATAGATGCTCGTCGGACCGGAGTAGAGCGCATCGATGTAGCGGATATCCAGCTCTTCGCTGACCGTGCGGAAGAACGGCTCGGCCGTTTCGCGGCAGCGCACCGCCGTCGAACAGAGGATGCGGTCGGGGCGGATGCCCTGGTCTGCGGCCGTCTGGGCAAGCCGCTCCGCATCGATGTAGCCGACCTCGTCCAGCGACCGATCGAAATCGCGTTGGCCCGGCAGGGCCCAGCCGGAACGGGCGTGCCGCAGGAGGTAGAGGCGGAGAGCCTTGGGGGCGCTGTCTTGCATCGATCGGTTCCGGCGTTGCCTGCCGGTTGCAGCGACAGGGTAGAATTTTGCCGGCTTTCATGTCGGCCGGCAGACCGTCACCTTTCCCCGCACGCACCGTAAAGATCAAGCTGGCCGCCGTGATTTTTTCGGGGACTGCCGGTGCTGCGCTTTGCCGCGGTCGTGAATGGACGGTAAAATGGCGCAAACACGTCATTGTCACTTTTCAGCGAGCAGAGGCGGCGGCTTCGGTGGGCGCAAGTTGGAAATCAAGATCCGATGTGTAATTTTGATGAAATATTCGTCAGTTAGCCTGAAGCGCTAGCAACATTAAAATACGGTTGAGTGTCTGTTGCGAGGCTTGAATCACAGCTTCCATAGGTCTATACACCGCCGCAATGAGATGTTCTTCAGGAGAATCGCGTTGAGTGAGAAGATCGATCTTAGTACCTTCGTCCTTTCCGAGGACGATGAATTCATGAATGCCAACCACCGGGCGTACTTCCGGGCCAAGTTGAACGCTTGGAAAAACGACATCCTTCGCGAGGCACGCGAGACACTGGATCACTTGGCAGAGGAGAGCGCCAATCATCCGGATCTCGCAGACAGGGCTTCTTCCGAAACTGATCGGGCAATCGAGCTCAGAGCCAGGGACCGCCAGCGCAAGCTGATCTCCAAGATCGATGCGGCGTTGCAGCGTCTCGACGAAGGTACCTACGGCTACTGCGAAGAAACAGGCGAGCCGATCGGCCTGAAGCGACTGGACGCCCGTCCGATCGCGACCCTCTCGATCGAGGCGCAGGAGCGCCACGAGCGGCGGGAAAAGGTCTACCGGGACGAATAAGCTTTCGGGCTTTCGTAACAGTCTGAAAAAAGGCGCGGGTCAAACCGCGCCTTTTTCCGTTGTCCCGAATTTATTCCGAAGCATCGAAGCGGCTCTTCGCTTCGATGCCTGGGCTCAGACAAGTATCTCGCTGCCGTCGCGATGCCTGACGTCGCCGCCAGGCCAATGCGGCAATCAGGGCTTCCGCCCGGCGGAAATGTCGGCCAGCATGCGGTTCATCTCTTCTTCGATTGTCGGCTCCTTATGACCGCCGTCGGCGACAGGCGCGCCAAGCGTCGGCTCCTGACGGCCGGAATGGGCCGGCGCACGGTTTTCCGGAGTGACCGATGTTGCCGGACCCAGGCGCTGCAGGTCGCCGGTGATCTCCGCGTCGAGAAGGCGCTCGAAATCAGAAAGGGCGGTCGCAGGAGCCGGCTGCGGTTGGGGCTGAGGCTGCGACTGGATGATCGCTGCGGGGCGCTGAAGCTGCTGGGCCGGCTGCATCTGAATGGGTTGCGGCTGTACAGTCTGCGCCATTGCCACAGGGCGGTTCATGGCTGCATCGACGTTGACCGCGGGTGCTGCGACGGAGGTGATAGACGGGCTCTCGGGTGCGGGCTGGGCGACAGGGCGAGCGAGAGGGCGCTGCTCTGCAGCAAGGGCAGGTGCTGCCACCGGGCGCTGTTCGGCCGTAACGCGCATGGGCGCCACCGGCTCGACGCGAGCGACCGGCTGTTCCTCTGTCCGGGTGATGGGGCGAACTGGCGTCGCGACGACGGGTGCGGCCTGCATCGACGGCGCGGGCTGCTGAACGGGTTCCCTGACTGCCGGACGGCTTTCACCCACTGGTTCGGTCACCTTGCGTTCGATGACAGCAGAGCGTTCGCTGACGGCCGGGCGCTCGTCGCCGCCGGCGACGATCCGGCTTTCGATGACGATATCCGTCGGCCCGCCGATCATGATCAGGTGCTCGACATCGTCGCGGCGCACGAGCACGAGACGGCGCCGGGTGTCCACAGCGGCAGCATCGAGCACGGCCAGGCGCGGCTGGCGGTTCTTGCCGCCACGGATGAATGGCGAGGAAGGACGGTTGCGCATGATCCAGAGCACAGCCACGAGGCACAAAAGTCCAATCGCGACCGCTGCAGCGGCGACGACGAACCGGCTGCCGTTGTCGGCGATGATCGTTTCCATCATAGGGTGAACTCCTTCTGCCTTTCGAGTGGCAGTATTTGACGGCTTTTTTCGGGCTCGGACAAGCACTTCGCCGACATTCCCTGTGAATTGGCTCGAATGCTTCCGCACAGGTGCTTTTTGCTGTTATCTCTGATTGTTAAAGATGATTCTTGTCCGAATGATCGAGGGCGTGTCGGCTATGGCCGATTTTGCCCGGCGGTTTGAGCGGATGCCGGCCGGAAGGGCTGGGCCGCGCCGCGCGCGGCGCCGGCCGCGTAAGAGGACCCGATGACGAAATTGCGGCAGTCAGGCGACTACCAGATGCCGGTTGTTGACCGTGGCGTCAGGCCCGGAACCGTGCTGCGGATCGTGCTGCTCGCGATCGTCCTCACCGTCTCGGCCATCGCCTTCGTGATCTTCCGGAACCAGATGGAAAATGAGATCGTGCTCGGCATCCTCGGCGTTCTCGCCATGGTCGGCATCTTCTTTCTCGTGTCCTCGGTCATCGGCTTCATCGAGGTGATGCCGCAATCGCGCCCGGACGAACTGGCGCGTGCCTTTCTCGATGCGCATGAGGACGGCACGATCGTCACGGACCGGAAGGGCCGGATCATCTACGCCAACGCCGCCTATGGCGCGCTCACGGGCGCGAGGAACGCTGCCGGCATCCAATCGCTCGAAACGATCCTGTCGCGCAATCGCGAGGCGACGGAAGCAATCTACCGGCTGACCAACGGCCTGCACGAGGGCAAGCAGGGGCATGAGGAATTCCGCCTGCTGAAGCCGCTTGCGACCGGTGCGGCCACCGGCTCCGGCGCCCATTGGTTCCGGCTGAAGGCACGCGTGCTGCCGCTCGAAGACAGCGAGCGCAATCCGCTCTATCTCTGGCAGATCGCCGACATCACTGCCGAACGCGATGACCAGGAGCGCTTCTTCAAGGAATTGCAGAACGCGATTGATTATCTTGATCACGCACCCGCCGGCTTCTTCTCCGCCGGCCGCAAGGGCGAGATCTTCTATATCAACGCCACGCTTGCCGACTGGCTCGGCATCGATCTCACCAAGTTCCAGCCGGGCTCGATAAGTATCGGCGATCTGGTGGCCGGCGAGGGGCTGACGCTCGTCCAGGCGGTGCAGGCCGAACCGGGTCTGAAGAAGACCAAGATGCTCGACCTCGACCTGCGCAAGTTGAACGGCCAGAGCCTGCCGGTGCGCATGATCCACCGTGTCTCCTCGACCCGTGACGGCGCGCCCGGCGAAAGCCGCACCATCGTCATGTCGCGCGAGGGCGGCGAGGACAGCGACCAGTCGGCGTCGAGCGCAGCGATGCGCTTTACCCGCTTCTTCAACAATACGCCGATGGCGATCGCCTCGGTCGACGGCAATGGCCGGATCCTGCGCACCAACGCGCCGTTCCTGAAGCTGTTTTCCAGTCTCGTCTCGCAGGACGACGTCGAGCGCGGCGCGCTGATCGATGCCGTGGTGCACGAAACCGAGAAGCTTCGCCTGCACGACGCGCTGGCGGCCGCCAAGGACCGGCAGGGCGACATCGCGCCGATCGACGCGCTGCACCCGACCGATGGCGAGCGCCATTTCCGCTTCTACGTCAATGCCGTGATCGACCAGACCGATCAGGCGCCGGAGGAAGCGGCGATCATCTATGCGCTGGAGATTACCGAGCAGAAAGCGCTCGAAAACCAGATGGCGCAGACGCAGAAGATGAACGCCGTGGGCACGCTTGCCGGCGGCATCGCGCACGACTTCAACAACGTGCTGACGGCGATCCTGCTGTCCTCCGACCACCTGCTTCTGTCTGCCCGGCCGGCCGATCCGAGCTTCGCCGACCTGATGGAGATCAAGCGCAACGCCAACCGTGCCGCTGTTCTCGTGCGGCAGCTGCTTGCTTTCTCGCGCAAGCAGACGATGCGGCCGACGGTGCTCAACATGACCGACGTGATCGGCGACCTGCGCATGCTGGTCGACCGCATGACCGGAACGAACGTCAAGGTCGAGGTCGACTATGGTCGCGATCTCTGGCCGGTCCGGACCGATCTCGGCCAGTTCGAACAGGTGCTTTTGAACCTCGCGGTCAACGCCCGCGACGCCATGCCCCAAGGCGGCATCATTGCACTTCGCACCCGCAATCTGCCGGCGGCGGAGGTTTCGGCCTTCGGACGCCGTGAGCTGCCGGAGGAAGACTTCGTGATGGTGGAAGTTTCCGACCAGGGAACAGGTATTGCGCCCGAAATCCTCGACAAAATCTTCGAGCCGTTTTTCACGACCAAGGAAGTGGGCAAGGGCACCGGTCTCGGCCTGTCGATGGTCTATGGCATCGTCAAGCAGTCGGGCGGCTACATCTATCCGGAATCGGAAGTGGGCAAGGGCACGACCTTCCGCATCCTCTTGCCGCGCCATATCGAGGTGCCGGTTGCGCCCGAGGAGCCCGCGCAGGCAGGCACCGGAACCGTTGCTGCGCCGGTGGTGCAGACGATAGCGGCTCCCGTGGTCAAGACCGAGGAGCCGACCGATCTCACCGGAGATTCGGCAGTCGTGCTGCTCGTCGAGGACGAGGAGGCTGTTCGCCGCGGCGGCAAGCGCATGCTGGAAACGCGCGGCTACACCGTCTACGAAGCGGGCTCCGGCGTCGAGGCGCTCGACATCATGGACGAGCTCAACGGCGCCGTCGATATCGTCGTATCCGACGTGGTGATGCCGGAAATGGACGGACCGACGCTCCTGACCGAACTGCGCAAGAAGTACCCGGACCTGAAGTTCATCTTCGTCTCGGGCTATGCCGAAGACGCCTTTGCCCGCAACCTGCCGGCGGATGCCAAGTTCGGCTTCCTGCCGAAACCGTTCTCGCTGAAGCAGCTGGCGGTATCCGTGCGCGAAATGCTCGATTCCTAGAGCCGTTGAACGCCAGAGGATATCGACCGGGGTCGGCGCTGGGTACGTTAGGCTTCCGCCCCTAGTCGTTCTGCTGCCTTGACCAAGGCCCATTGGCCGAGGCGCGCGTTGCCGACCAGCCGGGAGGAAGATCGGCTATCTCGTCAAGGTCGGTGTGGCGCTCGACGACCTCCGCCATCGCGACCACCAGCACTTTCGCCATGTCGATCGGTGCGCCATCTGTAAACGCCCATGAATGATCGTCTTCATGATGTGTTGCGACGAGAACCGGGTGCCCCGCGAGCACCGAGCGGCAGGTAACGCAGGCAACATCAGGTGCTTGATCAAACTTCCAACGCATCGTCAGCCTTCGCCAATGTAAAAAGCCCGGCGCTTGCGGGCCGGGCTTCTCTATTTCTCGCCGTTTCTTACCGGATTACTTCACGTTCAACGCGACGGCGATCTCGCCGGCAAGCCGGGCATTGTTCTCGACCAGCGCGATGTTGGTCTCGAGGCTGCGGCCCTCGGTCATTTCGAAGAGGTTGCTGAGCAGATAGGGCGTGACCGCCTTGCCGGTGATCTCGTCGTTCTCGGCATTGTCGAGCGCGCGGGCGATATAGATTTCCATCTCTTCGCGCGGGATCTCGGCAGCTTCCGGAACCGGATTGGCGACCAGCATGCCGCCTTCGACGCCGAGCAGCTCGCGCATGGTCTGGAAGTTGGCGATCGCGGCCGGGCTGTTCAGCATCAGCGGGCTCTTGAGGCCGCTGTCGCGTGACCAGAAGGCCGGGAAGATTTCGCTGTCATAGGTGACGACCGGAACGCCGCGGGTCTCGAGCACTTCGAGCGTCTTCGGAATGTCGAGGATCGCCTTCGCGCCGGCGCAGACGACGATGACACCGGTGCGGGCGAGTTCATCGAGGTCGGCGGAGATGTCAAAGGAGAGCTCCGCGCCACGGTGCACGCCGCCGATGCCGCCGGTCGCAAAGACGCGGATGCCGGCGCGGGCAGCAGCGATCATCGTCGCGGCGACGGTGGTCGCGCCGGTGCGGCGCTCGGCGATCGCGAAGGCGAGATCGGCGCGCGAGACCTTCATCGCGCCCTGGGTCTTGGCCAGTTCTTCGAGCTTGGCATCGTCAAGGCCGATATGCAGTACGCCATGAATGACGGCGATGGTCGCCGGCACGGCACCCTGTTCGCGGATGATCGCTTCAACGCTGCGGGCCATGTTCAGGTTGCCCGGGTAGGGCATGCCATGGGTGATGATGGTCGATTCCAGCGCCACGATCGGCGCGCCACGCGCCTTGGCGGCTGCGACCTCGTCGGAATATTCCATCGGCAGGAAGGGGGAAGCGGGTTTGGTCATGGTCTTTCCTTGGGAGTTCTGCTGGCAAATGTCATGACAGCATTTGGGGCGCGGGCACAAGGGCCAGCGCCTGTTCGAGATTGGCCGCGGACATCTCTTCGGATGCGGCCAAGGGAGAACGCAACGTCAAACCGGCGGCTGCGATGCCGTGCCGCAGGCAATCGGCGATATCGCGGCCGGCAAGGCGGGCGGAAAGGAAGCCGGAGGCGAGCGCGTCGCCAGCGCCGGTGACGTCGGCAAGGGCGGGCAGGGCCGGCGGCACGACGACACAGGCGCTGTCGCCCTCGAAGGCAACGACCGTACGGCCGCCCCGGGTCACGACGCCTCCGTTGATGCCCAGACCGCGCAACAGGGCCGGCCATTCTTCCGCCTCGGCCGCCTCCTTGCCGGCCAGCGCCCGCGCCTCGGATTCGTTCATGAACAGGAACGAGAGATGCGAGAGGCACGGCCGATAGCGGATGACCTTGGCCGGCGAAACAGCGATGCCGGCGACGAGGCGGCCGTTGCCGGCAGCCGACTGGGCAAGTGCGGCGATCGTTTCTTCCGGCAGGTTGGCATCGGTCAGCACCAGCTTGCTCGCGGCGATGACCTCGCGGAGCGCCCGCCGCTGCAACTGCCGTGGCGAGAACAGCCGGTAGAGCTCCATGTCGGCAAGCGCAATCACCAGATTGCCGTCGTTTTCGAGGATCGCCGTATAGCTCGGCGTCTGGCGATCAAGAAAGGTGAGGGGACTGTCGATGACGCCAGCGGCGGCCGCGGCTGCGGTCACCATCTCGCCGGCCGCATCACCGCCGCGGGTGCTGATCATGCGCACGCTGTGGCCAAGCCGCGCCAGGTTGCGCGCGGCATTGAAACCACCGCCGCCCGCTTCTTCGAACCAGCTTCCCGGATTGCTCGATCCGGGCGCTGTCGTTCCCGATATACGGCCGCGCCTGTCGATATGCGCGCCACCGAAAACGGCGATGTCAGCTTGCGTCATGAATGTTCCTCTGCTTGGCCTATCGGCCGAATATCTGTTGGCATCCTGCAATGCCGCGTCGCAAAGCGCCACGCGCCCGACCTGCTCAAAGTCTCATGCGCAGGCGAATCGGCCGAGCCTTGCCGGGCAGGTTCGAAGGGCTGGCGCCAACATTCGAAAACTCTGGTTTCGTTCCGTGAACAAGAATCGAACGTATCGTGAAAAGCTATTGTTTTTCAATGCGTTGTCGCGCTCTTGCAAATACGGAACAAAACATGTACAAAAACTCCTGCGGCGGCTTCATTGCCTCGGTAGCTTCAATAACCTAAAGGTGGACCAAATGGCACAAAACTCTTTGCGGCTCGTAGAGGACAAATCGGTGGATAAAAGCAAGGCACTTGAAGCGGCACTTTCCCAGATCGAACGTTCGTTCGGTAAGGGATCGATCATGAAGCTCGGTGGGAAGGACAGCATCATTGAGATCGAGACGGTTTCGACCGGCTCTCTCAGCCTCGACATCGCGCTCGGCATTGGCGGCCTGCCGAAGGGCCGCATCGTTGAAATTTACGGCCCGGAAAGCTCGGGTAAGACGACGCTGGCGCTGCAGACCGTCGCCGAAGCACAGAAGAAGGGCGGCATCTGCGCCTTCGTCGATGCTGAACACGCGCTTGACCCGGTTTATGCCCGCAAGCTCGGCGTCGATCTCGAAAACCTCTTGATCTCGCAGCCCGACACCGGCGAGCAGGCTCTGGAAATCACCGACACACTGGTGCGCTCCGGCGCGATCGACGTTCTCGTCGTCGACTCGGTTGCCGCACTTGTGCCGCGCGCCGAAATCGAAGGCGAAATGGGCGACAGCCTGCCGGGCATGCAGGCCCGCCTGATGAGCCAGGCGCTGCGCAAGCTGACGGCGTCGATCTCCAAGTCGAACTGCATGGTCATCTTCATCAACCAGATCCGCATGAAGATCGGCGTCATGTTCGGTTCGCCGGAAACCACCACCGGCGGCAACGCGCTGAAGTTCTACGCCTCGGTTCGCCTCGACATCCGCCGCATCGGCTCGGTCAAGGAGCGCGAAGAGGTCGTCGGCAACCAGACCCGCGTCAAGGTCGTCAAGAACAAGATGGCGCCTCCCTTCAAGCAGGTCGAATTCGACATCATGTATGGCGAGGGCGTATCGAAGACCGGCGAACTGGTCGACCTCGGCGTCAAGGCCGGCATCGTCGAAAAGTCTGGCGCCTGGTTCTCCTACAACAGCCAGCGTCTCGGCCAGGGCCGCGAGAACGCCAAGACGTTCCTGCGCGACAATCCGGATCTCGCGCGCGAAATCGAGACGGCGCTGCGCCAGAACGCCGGCCTGATCGCTGATCGGTTCCTCGAGAATGGCGGTCCGGAAGCGGACGACGGTGACGAGCCGCCGGAAACATAAGCCGCTCGGTCCACTGAGGTTACCAGAAAACCGGTCGTCCCGTGGGCGGCCGGTTTTTTGCTGGCGTCTGGACAGTCGGATATGTGAGCGATAAAAGCCTTTGGTTCCGGCGACCCAGCGCGTTGGAGGGTGCGGTCACCACGGGTGGCCGCAGGGTTTAGGGACAATGGCTTAGTGGCGCGGCATGGGCCGGACGCGGGCCGGAATCGGTGCTTAAGAATAGGACGCAAGATGAGCGGCGTGAATGAAATCCGGTCGACCTTTCTCGACTATTTCCGCAGGAACGGTCACGAGGTCGTGTCGTCGAGCCCGTTGGTGCCGCGCAACGACCCGACATTGATGTTCACCAATGCCGGCATGGTGCAGTTCAAGAACGTCTTCACCGGCCTGGAGCAGCGTCCCTATTCGACGGCCGTTACGGCGCAGAAGTGCGTTCGCGCCGGCGGCAAGCACAACGACCTCGACAATGTCGGCTACACCGCGCGTCACCACACCTTCTTCGAAATGCTCGGCAACTTCTCCTTCGGCGATTACTTCAAGGAGAACGCGATCGAGCTCGCCTGGAACCTGATCACCAAGGAGTATGGCCTCGACGCCAAGCGCCTGCTGGTCACGGTTTACCACACCGACGACGAGGCCTTCGATCTCTGGAAGAAGATCGCCGGTTTCTCCGACGACCGCATCATCCGCATCCCGACCAGTGACAACTTCTGGGCCATGGGAGATACCGGCCCCTGCGGCCCGTGCTCGGAAATCTTCTACGACCACGGCGACCATATCTGGGGCGGACCTCCGGGCTCGGCCGACGAAGACGGCGACCGCTTCATCGAGATCTGGAACCTCGTCTTCATGCAGTACGAGCAGATCACCAAGGAAGAGCGGGTCAACCTGCCGCGTCCGTCGATCGATACCGGCATGGGCCTCGAGCGTCTCGCAGCCGTCCTCCAGGGCGAACACGACAACTACGACATCGACCTCTTCCGCGCGCTGATCGCGGCTTCGGAAGAAGCGACCGGCGTCAAGGCTGAGGGCGACCGTCGCGCCAGCCATCGCGTCATTGCCGACCACCTGCGTTCGTCCGCCTTCCTGATCGCCGACGGCGTGCTGCCGTCGAACGAAGGCCGCGGCTACGTGCTTCGCCGCATCATGCGTCGTGCGATGCGTCACGCCCAGCTGCTCGGCGCCCAGGATCCGTTGATGTGGAAGCTCTTGCCGGCACTCGTCGGCCAGATGGGCCGCGCCTATCCGGAACTGGTGCGCGCCGAAGCGCTGATCTCCGAGACGCTGAAGCTTGAGGAAACCCGTTTCCGCAAGACGCTGGAGCGCGGTCTCAATCTGCTGTCCGACGCATCTGCCGATCTGTCTGAAGGCGACCAGTTCAACGGTGAAACCGCCTTCAAGCTCTACGACACCTACGGCTTCCCGCTCGACCTGACCCAGGACGCGCTGCGCGCCAAGGGCATCACCGTCGATACCGACGCCTTCTCGGTTGCCATGGAGCGCCAGAAGGCCGAAGCCCGCGCCAACTGGGCCGGTTCCGGTGAAGCTGCGACCGAAACCATCTGGTTCGAGCTCAAGGAAAAGCACGGCGCGACCGATTTCCTCGGCTATGACACCGAGACCGCCGAGGGCGTGATCCAGGCGATCGTGCGCGATGGCGCTGTCGTAGCAACCGCCGCCAAGGGCGACACCGTCCAGGTGGTGCTCAACCAGACGCCGTTCTACGGCGAATCGGGCGGCCAGATGGGCGATACCGGCACGATCACGACGGAAAGCGGCAAGCTCACCGTCACCGACACGCAGAAGCGCGGCGAGGGGCTCTTCGTCCACTTCGCGACCGTGGCCGAAGGCACGGTCAAGACCGGCGACGCCGCCCAGCTCGACGTCGATCACGCCCGCCGCTCGCGCCTGCGCGCCAACCATTCGGCAACGCACCTCCTGCATGAGGCGCTTCGCGAAGTGCTCGGCACCCACGTGGCCCAGAAGGGCTCTCTGGTAGCGCCGGAACGCCTGCGCTTCGACGTTTCTCATCCGAAGCCGATGACGGCCGAGGAGCTGAAGGTCGTTGAAGAGATGGCCAACGAGATCATCGTCCAGAACACGCCGGTGACCACGCGTCTGATGAGCGTCGATGATGCGATTGCCGAAGGTGCGATGGCGCTCTTCGGCGAGAAGTACGGCGACGAGGTTCGCGTCGTCTCGATGGGCCGCGGCATCCACGGCTCCAAGGCCAACCGCGCTTACTCCGTCGAACTCTGCGGCGGCACGCACGTGTCTGCCACCGGTGACATCGGCCTGGTGCGCGTCGTCTCGGAAAGCGCCGTCGGCGCCGGCGTTCGTCGCCTCGAGGCGCTGACCGGTGAAGCGGCACGCGCTTATCTGAACGAGCAGGACGAGCGCGTGAAGACGCTCGCCAACACGCTGAAGGTTCAGCCGGGCGACGTGCTCGGCCGCGTCGAGGCGCTGCTCGACGAGCGCCGCAAGCTGGAACGCGAGCTGACTGAGGCCAAGAAGAAGCTGGCACTCGGTGGTGGCGGCGAAGCGGGTTCGGCCGATGCCGCCCGCGAAATCGCCGGCGTTCGCTTCCTCGGCAAGGTCGTTTCGGGCGTCGAGCCCAAGGATCTGAAGAGCCTGGCCGATGACGGCAAGAAGAGCCTCGGCTCCGGCGTCGTTGCCTTCGTCGGCGTTTCCGGCGATGGCAAGGCAAGCGCGGTCGTTGCCGTGACCGACGACTTGACCTCGAAGCTCAGCGCCGTTGACCTCGTTCGCGTCGCATCCGCCGCTCTCGGCGGAAAGGGCGGCGGCGGCCGTCCCGACATGGCCCAGGCCGGCGGTCCGGATGGCGACAAGGCGGCCGAAGCGATCGAAGCGGTGGCCGTCGCACTCGCCGGCTGATTGGTACCCGCAGCGGTGGCCGTCGCACTCGCCGGCTGATTGGTACCCGCAGCAGAATAGGAAAAGGGGCGTCCGTTGCGGCGCCCTTTTTGTTTGCATCGGGCAGGGCTTGTGTAGCTTCACGCTCGCGGTCCCGCGAGCCCCCTCCGGTCGTGCGTGTCATACCCCGCCGGATCACCAGCCCACACGAACAGAGCCTCGGCGCCTCGGACGGTCAAACCGAAACGTGATTGCTGGCCAAGGCACCGTTCTGGGGTCCTGTATCGCGGAAGGCTCGTACAAATCTCAGTCGAAGCACGCCCGCAACTCCGCAGGATTTGTCAAATTGAGCTATGGTCTACCCATCCGTGAGCAAAGCGCGAAAGGTTGGACATGGAAGAGCGGGTAGCGTGGGCGACCTATGAACGGCGTCTGCACCGGGTCAGCGACTATATCTACGGTCATCTCGACGGCGATCTCGACCTTGATCGCCTTTCCGAGATTGCCTGTCTGTCGCCGCACCATTGGCACCGGATCTACCGGGCCGTTCACCGCGAGACGCTGGCAGGAACGGTGAAGCGGCTGCGGCTGCAGCGGGCAGCGGCCGATCTCGCCCAGACCGATCTTCCTGTCGAAACGATCGCGCAGCGCTCTGGCTATCCCAATCTGCAATCCTTCAACCGCACCTTCAAGGCCGCCTATGGGCTGCCGCCGGCGCGATACCGCAAGGAAGGGAGCCATGTCGCCTTTGAAACCGCTTCAACGGAAGGAATTCCAGACATGTATGAAGTCACCCTGAAGGACGTCGAAGCCTTCGACCTCGTCGGCGTCGCCCACACCGGCTCCTATATGGAGATCGGCAAGGCGTTCGAGACGCTCTATGGCACCCTCTTTTCACGGCAATTGTTCCGGCCGGACATGGAGATGATCGGCATCTACCTCGACGATCCGGAACTGGTGCCGGCGGAAAAACTGCGCTCCTTTGCCTGCGTCAGCGCGCGCGGACCGATGCCGGCGGAGGCGCCGTTGACCCCGCAGCATCTCGACGGCGGCCGCTATGCGGTGCTTCGCCACAAAGGCCCTTACGCGGATATGCCGAAGGCCTACCATTGGCTCTACGGCACATGGCTGCCGCAGTCCGGCCGCGATATCCGCGACAGCCTGATGTTCGAGAAATATCTCAACAATCCCCGCGAAGTTGCGCCGACCGAACTCTTGAGCGAGATCTATCTGCCTTTGAAGTGACAGACACCCGAGCACACACCCGCAATTGACGAATCAGTGTCCGAGCGGCACCTTTTGGTTCGGCGTGGCCTGCGCCGAACCTCCAAAGATCGTCCCCAGCACGATCCTTTCACGGAGGCAAAGGGGCTTCAGTCTCGGGTCGCAATCTCGGTCCCACCGTTTCGGGTCCGGTTGCTGGGGAACTTGCCCGAGACGCGAAAGGCCCTGTGATGACTGAAAACCGAAATTTCAAACGGCGTGTTCGCGCCCGTGCCGCCAAGACCGGCGAATCCTATACAACTGCACTCATGCATCTTCGCCAGGCTTCGGCGGAAGACTTGGTGGCGCAACCAAGATTGCTGCGCCTGGCCGTGGCGCAATCCGGCTATTTCGACGATCCCCGCGATGCGGCGGCACTTCACCATGCCGGCGAAGGGATCCGACACCTGATGCGGGAGGCGCATCGGGCCGGCGCGCGGGTGCTGCATTTCCCCGAGGGCGCGACGTGCTTTCCGAACAAGCGCATCATGTCGACGATCGGTCCGCGCGAAATAGGCCCGTCCGATTGGCGCCGTTTCGAGTGGACGGTTCTGCGCAAAGAGCTTGATGCCATACGGACGTTGGCGCGGGACCTCGGGCTATGGACGGTCCTTGGATCCGTTCACAAGCTCACCGAACCGCATCGCCCGCACAACAGCCTCTATGTGATCTCGGATAAGGGGGCGGTCGCGACACGCTACGATGAGCGCATGCTGTCGAACACCAAGGTCTCGTTCATGTACACGCCCGGAACGATCCCTTTGACGTTCGAGGTCGACGGCGTCCGCTTCGGCTGCGCGCTCGGCATCGAGTGCCACTTTCCCGAGATTTTCGGCGAATACGAACAGCTGAACGTCGATTGCGTGCTGTTTTCGACCTCCGGCGGCGCTCTGGCGAACGACATTGCCTTTGCCGCCGAGGTGCAGGGGCATGCTTCGATCAATCGCTATTGGGCGAGTTTTGCGGTTCTCGCGCAGCCCGGCCTGACGGCTCCTTCAGGGATTGTTTCGCCCGACGGGCAATGGGCGGTCCGATGCAGCGGGGATGGACCATCGATCGTCGTGGCGGATATCGGCAGGGACCCCGTCGATCCGGCCCGGCCATGGCGCCGGAGCGCGAGAGGCGGGATCTACGACCCACATATCGTCAGCGACGATCCGCGCAGCAGCAGCCGCGACATGTTCTAGCAGTCGCTGCCGGTAGCATGGCCGCGCTCGCCTTGAAGTCGTGCGAGTACCGGCTGCAGTCCGGCGCCGATCCGCGTTCCGGAATTTTGATCGGTCCAAAAAAGAAACCCGGCGCGAGGCCGGGTTTCGTTGTCTCTTCGACTGGAGCCTATCAGGCAGCCATGGCCTTCTGCAGGTTCTCGTCGATCTTGTCGAGGAAGCCGGTGGTCGAGAGCCACGGCTGATCGGGACCGATGAGGAGCGCCAGGTCCTTGGTCATGAAGCCGGCTTCGACGGTGTCGACGCAGACCTTCTCAAGCGTTTCGGAGAACTTTGCGAGTTCGGCGTTGCCGTCGAGCTTGGCGCGATGAGCGAGACCACGGGTCCAGGCAAAGATCGAGGCGATCGAGTTGGTCGAGGTTTCTTCGCCCTTCTGGTGCTGGCGGTAGTGGCGGGTAACCGTGCCGTGCGCGGCTTCGGCTTCGACCGTCTTGCCATCCGGCGTCATCAGAACCGAAGTCATCAGGCCGAGCGAGCCGAAGCCCTGGGCGACGATGTCCGACTGCACGTCGCCGTCGTAGTTCTTGCACGCCCAGACGTAGCCGCCGGACCACTTCAGGGCCGAAGCGACCATGTCGTCGATCAGGCGGTGTTCGTACCAGATCTTCAGTTCCTTGAACTTCTCGGCGAATTCGGCGTCGAACACCTGCTGGAAGATGTCCTTGAAGCGACCGTCATAGACCTTGAGGATGGTGTTCTTGGTCGACAGGTACACCGGAACCTTGCGCTGGATACCGTAGTTGAACGACGCGCGCGCGAATTCGGTGATCGAATCGTCCAGGTTGTACATACCCATGGCAACGCCGGCCGACGGTGCGTCGAAAACGTCGTATTCGATTTCCTTGCCGTCTTCACCGACGAACTTCATCGTCAGCTTGCCCTTGCCCGGGAACTTGAAGTCGGTGGCGCGGTACTGGTCGCCGAAGGCGTGACGGCCGACGATGATCGGCTTGGTCCAGCCCGGAACCAGGCGCGGAACGTTCTTGCAGATGATCGGCTCGCGGAAGATGACGCCGCCGAGGATGTTGCGGATCGTGCCGTTCGGCGACTTCCACATCTTCTTCAGCTTGAACTCCTCGACGCGGGCTTCATCCGGCGTGATCGTGGCGCACTTGACGCCGACGCCGTGCTTCTTGATCGCGTTGGCGGCGTCGATCGTTACCTGGTCTTCAGTAGCATCGCGGTTTTCGACGCTGAGGTCGTAATATTCCAGATCGACGTCGAGGTAGGGATGGATCAGCTTGTCCTTGATGAACTGCCAGATGATGCGGGTCATCTCATCGCCGTCGAGTTCGACGACCGGATTGGCGACCTTGATCTTTGCCATGAATATGCCTCGTAGCTTATGCGGGACAGCGGGAGCGATGTCCCTTCCTCTCTGAAAAATCCTGTGCCCTATAGCACTCAGAACCGACAAGGCAAAGCATGCTTGGCTGAAACTTTGGATGGAGGTGGAGACGGACCTCGGACGGCTCTTCGCCACCGCTTTTCGACGCCTGCTTTCGTCGCGCCGGCCTTGCAAAGATCGCATCTGCCGCTATGCAGGAAGAACCGGCGAAGGCGGCGCGCGTCCACAGGCGGCCGCGGGACAGGCAAAGGCTTCCGATGGCACTTCGTTCCCGTATGCGCGATTGGCTTCTTGCCAACGATCCGGCCTTTTCCCGCCTGCGGCAGGCCTCGCGCATCACCGCGACCATCGTCGTTTCCATCCTGCTGCTGATGGCGTTTCATTACCTCGTCGCACCGCTGCCGCCGGCCGCCTTCGGGCTTGCGGCGTCGCTGTCGATCGAAGGGGGACTGGCGGTGCGCGATCGCACCATTGCCGGCCAGCGGCTCACCCGCATCATCGCGGTCCTCGTCGGCGTTTCGATGGTCGGGCTTGCGTCGGTTCTCGAGAATCACCGCTACGTTTCCGACGTCGTCTTCCTGCTGATCATCTTTCTCGCGGTCTATGGCCGCTCCTTCGGCCCCCGAGGTTTTGCCGTCGGCATGTTCGCCTTCATGTCCTATTTCACCGGCGCCTATCTGAGGCCAACGCTCGACCAGTTGCCGGCCCTGTTCTTCGGGGCGGCAGTCTCGGCCACCGTCGCGCATCTCGTCCGCACGCGGCTGTTGCCGGATGATCGCTATCGCGACCTCCTGCGCGCCACCGCAAGCGTGCAGCGTCGCGTAGACCAGATGCTGCTGCAACTGGCGGAGATCGCCCGCAAGCCCGTTCTGTCACCGGCCGATCGTCGTCAGCTGCATGCGGCCGAAGAGCGGCTGAAGGAAGCGGTGCTGATGGCGGAAAGCTTCATTCCGACGGAAAACCGGCGGCCGGAACCGCAGCCCGGCCTTACGACCTCCGACCTCGTCATCAACCTCTTCGACCTGCATCTTGCGGCCGAAAGCGTGATGGTCGTCAGCTTCCAATCGATGCCGCCGCCGGCACTGGTGGAGGCGATGGTGGCGCGCGACGGCGAACGGATCGACGCGGAGATCGCGCGGCTCGGCGATGCCGCTCCGCGCCGCGAAGAAACGGTGAAGGCGCTGCTGTGGCTGCGCAACGTCCGGCAAAGGCTCGCCCGAAGCCTTGCAAAGCTGACGCCGGCCGATCTGGAAGAGCCGCCACTGCACTTGAGCGGCGTTGCCGCCCGCTGGAGGCCGTCGCTGAACGATCCCGCCTTGAAGGCGGCGATCCAGATCACGCTCGCTTCGGGTATCGCCATGGTGTTCGGGTTGATGCTGTCGCGGGAACGTTGGTTCTGGGCGGTGCTTGCGGCGTTTCTCGTCTTCACCAACACGCGCTCGCGCGGCGATACGGCGGTCAAGGCGCTGCAGCGCTCGGCCGGCACCCTGTTTGGCATTGTTGTCGGCATCATCGTCGGCACGCTGGTAGCCGGCAATATCTACCTGGTGCTGCCGCTCAGCGCACTTTGCGTCTTTCTCGCCTTCTATTTCCTCGCCGTCTCCTATGCGACGATGACCTTCTTCATCTCCGTCGTTCTGTCGCTGGTCTATAGCCTGATGGGCGTGCTGAGCCCGCATCTGCTGCAACTGCGCCTGGAGGAAACCATGATCGGCTCGATCGCCGGTGCGGCGGTCGCCTTCGTCGTGTTTCCGACGCGCACCCGCACGACGCTCGATGCCGCCGTCGCAACCTGGTGCGACGAACTCAAGGGCCTGCTGCAGGCGGCGCGGGACGGGGCATCGGGTCTGGTGCTCATTACCCGCTCGCAGGCGCTCGACCGCGCCTATCGTGACCTGGCCGCCGCCGCAAAGCCGCTCGGGCTTCCCTGGCAGTTGGTGACGCGTCCCGGTCATGTGCGCCAGGCGCTGGCGATCTTCATGGCCTGCACCTACTGGGCACGGGTTTTCGCGCGGCGTGTCGGCACGGATGCGGCGCTGGAAGGAACCGATTTCAAGGCGGACATCGACGCCAATCTCGCGCTCGTCCAGACGGTGCGCGACAAGGCCTCGGCCTATTTCTACCAGGTCGGCCGGATCGGTGCGCCGGTCGATCGCCACCTTCCGATTTCGAAGGACGATGCGGAGCTTGGTCTGGAAATGATCGGGGTGTCTCTCAACCGGCTTCATTTGTAGTGGACTTTAATTTCGCCCGCATTTGTGCAAGGGAAACGCCGAACGAAAGGCGAAGGCTAAGGAAATGGCAGGAACGAACAGCGAGCGCGAACTTCTGGCGGAAGGACCGGCGATCATTCTCGCCTATCCGCAGCTCGGCGAAAACATCGGTATGGTCGCCCGCGCGATGGCGAATTTCGGCCTGGCGGAGCTTCGGCTCGTCAATCCGCGCGACGGCTGGCCGAGCGAAAAGGCACGATCAGCCGCAAGCCGTGCCGACCACGTGATCGACGCTGCCAAGCTCTATGGTTCGGTCGAAGAGGCGATCGCCGATCTCAACTTCGTCTATGCCACGACCGCCCGCGACCGCGATGGCTACAAGCCGGTGCGTTCGCCGATCGTCGCGGCGCGCACGCTCCGCCAGCGCTTCCAGACCGGAGAGAAAACCGGCATCCTGTTCGGCCGCGAGCGCACGGGCCTCACCAACGAAGAGGTGGCTCTGGCCGACGAGATCGTGACCTTTCCGGTCAATCCCGCTTTCGCCTCGCTCAATCTCGCCCAGGCGGTGCTTCTGATGTCCTATGAATGGCTGAAGACCGGCATGGAGTCTGAGGACCAGACCTCGTTCCAGGCGATCTCGCAGCGGCCGGCGACCAAGGAACACCTGCAGGGTCTGTTCGAGCATGTCGAGGAAGCGCTTGAGGCGCGCAACTACTTCCGTTCCGCCGACAAAAAGCCGAAATTGGTCGAGAACCTGCGCGCGGTTCTGACCAGGCCGTCCTTTACCGAATCCGAAATCCAGGTGCTGCGCGGCGTCATTTCTTCGCTCGACCGGTTCACGCGGGAAAACCCGCGCGGCTCCGGCGCTCCGGGCGAACACAGCAGGAAAGCGCGAGACAAAGGTGACAGCGAGTGAACTGAAACCCATCCTCGTCTTCGACAGCGGCATCGGTGGCTTGACCGTGCTGCGAGAGGCGAGGGTGCTGATGCCCGAGCGGCATTTCATCTATGTCGCCGACGATGCCGGCTTTCCCTATGGCGGCTGGGAAGAGGCGGCGCTGAAAGAGCGCGTGATCGCGCTCTTCGGCCGGCTGCTTTCCGAGCATGATCCGGAAATTTGCGTGATCGCCTGCAACACCGCCTTCACGCTGGTCGGCGCCGATCTGCGCGCGGCCTTTCCTCAGATGACCTTTGTCGGCACGGTGCCCGCGATCAAGCCGGCGGCAGAGCGCACACGCTCCGGCCTCGTTTCGGTGCTGGCGACCCCGGGTACCGTCAAGCGGGCCTATACGCGCGATCTCATCCAGTCCTTCGCCAGCCAATGCCATGTGCGGCTCGTCGGCTCCGAAAACCTCGCCAAGATGGCGGAGGCCTATATCCGCGGCGAGAAACTGGACGACGAAACGGTACTAGCCGAGATCGCACCGTGTTTCGTCGAGATGGACGGCAGGAAGACCGATATCGTCGTGCTTGCCTGCACCCACTATCCCTTCATGGCGAACGTCTTCCGCAGGCTGGCACCCTGGCCGGTCGACTGGCTGGATCCGGCCGAAGCGATTGCCAGACGGGCGCGTTCGCTCGTGCCGCAACCGAACGGCTTCGAACCGCTCAACGGCCAGGACCCGGCGATCTTCACCTCCGGCAAACCGGATTTCGCCACGCGGCGGCTGATGCAGGGCTTTGGCCTGACGGTGGCACTTGATGCCATCGGGGAAAAGCGAGCAGGGCATGCCGAAGCGATCGGGTAGTGCCCCGTTCATGCGTTCCTATGGCCGGCACGGTGCTTTAAAAGAAGATCGCCAGCAACAGGCCGATCAGAACAGCTAGCACGCAGGCGGCGCGAAAGCGCATGCGGCTGGCGCGTTCGGCGTCGTCTTTCGAGGCGACCCGTTGCGTGTCCTTGTAAGCATCGCGCATACGGCGATCGAGATTGTTCAGTTCCATCTGCTGCGCTGTTTCGTGGTGCTGCATTCCTGCCCCGGCAAATCGCTTCGACCAAATCGCATATGGGCGTCCGTGCCTTCTCGCAAAAGTACGACATTCAACTTTATATTGTGACCGCCAGATTCTACATCCGGTTCTTTTCCGAGGAGACTTTCCTAAGCGTATTCCCTGTGGGTTATGTGCGCCGACGGCAGGATTTCCGGGAAATCCGTGCTAGGTGTCGCCCGATAGGCGGTCTCCGCGTGATCGCGAATCAATCAAGAGTATTCAGGCACAGTGCGCAACGGTATCGCATCCGGACCTGCGTAAGATTTAACATGACGAGGTGGAAATGAAGGTCGGCATCGACATGGGAGCGACGTCCGAAGGGACATCGGCCTCGCTCGATATCGAGGAGCTTCTGGCCACCCGTCTCTTGGTGCAGGGCAATTCCGGTTCGGGCAAGTCACATCTGTTGCGCCGGCTGCTGGAACAGTCCGCGCCCTGGGTGCAGCAGTGCATCATCGACCCTGAGGGTGATTTCGTCACGCTCGCCGACAAGTTCGGCCATGTCGTGGTCGAGGGTGAACGCACCGACGCCGAGCTGATCGGCATTGCCAACCGCATTCGCCAGCATCGTGTTTCCTGCGTGCTCTCGCTTGAAGGTCTCGATATCGAGCAGCAGATGCGCAATGCCGGCGTGTTCCTGAACGCCATGTTCGATGCGGATCGCGAGTTCTGGTATCCGGTGCTGGTCGTCGTCGACGAGGCGCAGATGTTTGCGCCGTCGGTTGCCGGCGACGTCACCGAAGAGGTGCGCAAGATTTCGCTCGGCGCCATGACCAACCTGATGTGCCGCGGCCGTAAACGCGGCCTTGCCGGAGTGATCGCCACGCAGCGCCTGGCAAAGCTCGCCAAGAACGTGGCGGCGGAAGCCTCGAACTTCCTGATGGGCCGTACCTTCCTCGACATCGACATGCTGCGCGCCGCCGATCTGCTCGGTATGGACCGGCGCACGGCGGAAATGTTCCGCGACCTCAAGCGCGGTTCCTTCGTCGCGCTTGGCCCGGCGCTGTCGCGCCGGCCGCTCAAGGTGACGATCGGCGCGGTCGAGACCTCGGCGCGCTCGACGAGCCCGAAGCTGATGCCGCTGCCCGAGGCGCCGCAGGACGTCGAGGATCTGATCTTCACGCCGGATCCGGAGGAGCTGACGCGGCCGATCATGCGCCGCGCCGTTGCGCCGCCGCGCCCGACGACCGACATCCTGGCCGAGCTCTCCCGCCCGCGGCCCGAGCCTGCCGCGCCGGTCGAGGCAAGGCAGGCGCAGCCGGAACTTTCCGCCGAGGAAAAAGAGAGCCTGCTCGACAGCGTCTTTGTCGAAATCCTCAGCAATCCGGAAGCGGCCTTCCGCCCCGATGCAGAACTGTTCCAGGATTTTCTGGTGCGATGCCGCATTCGCCGGCTGCCATCCGGTGCAGCCCTGTCGCTGAGCGCCTTCCGCCGCAAGATGGCCGTCGCGCGCTCCGGCATCGACGCGGAGACGGCGGCAACAGAAACCTGGGCGCAGGCCTTGCAGCTTGCCGATCGCGTTACCGAGGACTTGCAGGCCGTGTTCCTGATGATGGCGCAGGCGGCCGTCCGCGGCCTGCCGTGCCCTTCCGACGCGATGATCGCGCGCGCCTATGGCACGCACTCCGCAAGGCGGGCCCGCCGTCTGCTCGGCTACTTCGAGGAGCATGGGTTGATCGTCATCCATGCGGATTTTGCCGGAAAGCGCATCGTCGCGTTCCCGGACCTTGGCAGCGAGACCGCTCCAGGCGACGCCAACGGGCCGGATGTGACGGCTGCGGCTGCCGCTGCGGCGGAGTGAACCTGGACCTTTCGCGTAAAGGCATCAGCTATTCCGACCACGCTCAGACGGCGCTGGCGCGTTACGGTGTCGTGGCGTCAGACCCATTCCTGGATGACGTGATCGGACGCGTGGATGCAGGTCATCTGCAGGCGGCCGGTGCCGGTATTGACGAAGCGGTGCGGCGTCTCCGGATCGACGACGATGATATCGCCGGCCTTACCCATGATCTTCTGCTCTCCGACGGTGAACTCCGCTTCGCCCGAGTGCACGATCCATGTTTCCGGATAGGGATGAACGTGAAGGGCAGGCCCCTGGCCAGGCTCGGCATCCATCAGGAACAGCGAGATCGGCGTGCCGAATTGCCCACCTTCAAACAGGATCGTGCGGTTTGGGCTCTGCTTCTGTTCTGTAAGGGGAATGACATGAAACATGCTGGCCTCCATCGTCGTCCGGGTTGGCTTCCCAACGGGAATAAATTATCTTCACGAGAAGATATTATCCGAAACTATCTTCTCGTCAAGATATATTGACCGATGCCGAGGTGAACGATGCAGAATGAGAATGAGGGAAGGGACCATGTGGACCGTCTGCAAGCGCAGTGGGCTGCCGAACTGCCCGACCTGAATACCGAGCCTATGGCCATCCTCGGGCGCGCCTACCGGCTTTCCAATCTGGTGCGCCCCTCGATCGAGGAGACCTTTGCCTCTTTCGGCATCGACCGCGGCGAGTTCGACGTGATCTCGACGCTGCGGCGATCCGGCCCGCCTTACCGGCTGACGCCGACGGATCTCTATACGCTGCTGATGATTTCGTCCGGTGGACTGACGCACCGGCTCGACCGGCTGCAGAAGGCAGGATTGATCCAGCGGGAACGCTCGGCGTCCGACGGCCGCAGCAGCGTCGTCGGGCTGACGGAAAAGGGAATAGCCCTTGCGGAAACCGCCTTTCGCGCCGACATGGCGAGCGAGTCGCGCTACCTCGAGGTGCTGAGCAAGCAAGACCGCACGGCGCTGGCGGCGCTCCTCAGGAAACTGCTGATTTCGTTGGAGCAAGCGCCACCGAGTGATCCGGCCTGATCAACGGCTGTTTGTCACGATTTCGTTTGACAACAGGAGCCGGACCCACTAAAGCCGCCCCAACGCCGGGCAGAAATGTCCGGTGTTTCATTTGACATGTCCCGTGGCTTCTCCGTCTGCGTGATCGTGAGAAACCTGTCAGAGCCCCGAAAATGGGTTCAGAGGAGGGCGTGTTTCCTTGATCCGGTTTGGAAACAGGCCGGTGTAACTGTTTGAAAGGAAATGCGATGAGCAAGCGCGAATCGTCCAAGTACAAAATTGACCGCCGTATGGGCGAAAACATCTGGGGCCGTCCGAAGTCCCCGGTAAACCGCCGCGAATACGGCCCGGGCCAGCACGGCCAGCGCCGCAAGTCCAAGCTCTCGGACTTCGGTGTACAGCTGCGCGCCAAGCAGAAGCTCAAGGGCTACTACGGCGACATCCGCGAGAAGCAGTTCCGCGCGATCTTCGCCGAAGCTGACCGCCGCAAGGGTGACACCCCGGAAAACCTGATCGGCCTGCTCGAATCGCGCCTCGACGCGATCGTCTACCGCGCCAAGTTCGTTCCGACGGTCTTTGCTGCCCGTCAGTTCGTCAACCACGGCCACGTCAAGGTCAACGGCGTCCGCGTCAACATCGGTTCCTACCGTTGCAAGCCGGGCGACGTCATCGAAGTCAAGGAAAAGTCCAAGCAGCTCGTAACCGTTCTCGAATCGGTTTCGCTCGCTGAACGCGACGTTCCGGACTACATCGAAGCCGATCACAACAAGATGGTCGCGACCTTCGTCCGCGTACCGGTTCTCTCCGACGTGCCTTACGCCGTCGTCATGGAACCGCACCTGGTCGTCGAATTCTATTCGCGTTAATCCGAGGCTCTCGCCTTGTGACGTTTCGAAAGCCGCCCGGAAACGGGCGGCTTTTTTGTCAGTGCCGATCAGCATCCGCGCTACCGCGGACCCCAGCGAATAAGCGCCTTATCGTCGCCTCGATCCGAAAGCGATGACCAAGAGGGAAGCCCGATGCCCGAAGAGCAGAAGCCGCAGGATCTGCAGGCGATCATCGACGACATTCATCGGGAGCTGAGCCCCCGGTTCGGCCAGGGCAAGGTCGCCGACTACATTCCACAGCTCGCGCGCGTGGACGCCAAGCATTTCGGCATGGCGATCGTGACCACAGGCGGCCAGATCTATCGCGTCGGCGATGCCGAGGTGCCGTTCTCGATCCAGAGCGTCTCCAAGGTCTTCACGCTGACGCTGGCCCTCGGCAAGCACGGCGAGAACATCTGGCACCGTGTCGGCCGCGAGCCCTCAGGCTCCGCCTTCAACTCGATCGTCCAGCTCGAGCAAGAGGGCGGAAAGCCGCGCAACCCCTTCATCAATGCCGGCGCCATCACCATCAGCGACTTGATCCTTGCCGGCCATACGCCGCGGGAACTGATCGGCGAGATCGTACAGTTCGTCCGCTATCTCGCCGACGACGACCAGATCGTCATCGACCATGAGGTCGCGCGTTCGGAGACGGCCACCGGTTACCGGAACTTCGCGCTTGCCAATTTCATGCGCTCCTTCGGCAAGCTCGACCACCCCGTCGACCACGTGCTCGGCGTCTATTTCCATCACTGCGCGCTTTCCATGACCTGCAGCCAGCTTGCGAAAGCCGGGCTGTTTCTGGCCGCCGGCGGCAGCAATCCGCTGACCGGCCATAACGTCGTCTCGCGCCAGCGGGCGCGGCGCATCAACGCACTGATGCTGACCTGCGGCCACTATGACGGCTCGGGCGATTTTGCCTATCGCGTCGGCCTGCCGGGAAAGAGCGGCGTTGGCGGCGGCATTCTGGCGGTGGCGCCTGGCAAGGCGTCGGTTGCCGTCTGGTCGCCTGGCCTCAACGAAAACGGCAATTCGCTGCTCGGATCGCTGGCGCTCGAAATGCTCGCGGCGCGCACTGGCTGGTCGGTCTTCGGTCCCTGAACTCGTCCGACAAGGGCGATCTGCACTGTGCGGCCGATTTCCCTTGATCTTGACGGCTGGAGCGGGCAAGTGCTGGCCCAAGATTAGCCGGGCGCCGGTTGCGCCTGCCTGCCGCACAGGATCCCCGCCATGGACCTTTCGCTCAACGCGTCGCAAGACCAGGCCGAAACCATTTTTGAGACCGAAATCGACGCCGGCGCGCATCCGCTGTTCAGCCGCATGCCGTCCTCCGTCTCGTTTAATAAGCTGCGCAAGCGCCTTCTTCGCCAGACCCGCCAGGCGCTCGACGACTTCGGCATGCTGAAGGGCGCCAAGCGCTGGCTGATCGGCCTTTCCGGCGGCAAGGACAGCTACAGCCTGCTGGCGCTGCTCATGGATCTGCAATGGCGCGGGCTGCTGCCGGTGGAGCTCATTGCCTGCAACCTCGACCAGGGCCAGCCGAACTTCCCGAAGCACATCCTGCCGGAATACCTGGCATCGATCGGCGTCAAGCATCGCATCGAGTATCGCGACACCTACTCGATCGTGAAGGAAAAGGTGCCGACGGGGGCGACCTACTGTTCGCTCTGTTCGCGGCTGCGCCGCGGCAACCTCTATCGCATCGCCCGTGAAGAGGGCTGCGACGCGCTGGTGCTCGGCCACCACCGCGAGGACATTCTCGAAACCTTCTTCATGAACTTCTTCCACGGCGGCCGGCTGGCTTCGATGCCGGCAAAGCTCTTGAACGACGAGGGCGACCTGATGCTGCTTCGGCCACTCGCCTATGCGGCCGAGGACGATCTCGCCAAGTTCGCGGCGGCCATGGAGTTTCCGATCATCCCGTGCGACCTCTGCGGCTCGCAGGACGGCCTCGAGCGCAATGCGATGAAGGCGATGCTGGCCGATATCGAGCGACGCATGCCGGGCCGCAAGGACACGATGCTGCGGGCGCTTGGCCACGTGAACCCGTCGCACCTGCTCGATCCCAAGCTGTTCGATTTCCAGTCCCTCACACCGGAGCCCAAAGAATGAGCCATTCCGTCGACATTGCCGGCCTTGCCAATCTGCTGCAGGAAGCGGCGGTGAAAGAGATCCTGCCGCGGTTCCGCAATCTTGAAGCCGGCGACGTCAGGGTGAAATCGGAAGCGATCGACCTCGTGACCGAGGGCGACGAGGCGGCCGAACGGCTGATCAAGGCACGCATCGAAGACGTCGCGCCGGGCGCACTTTTCGTCGGCGAAGAATCGGTTGCGGCCGACCCGGCGCTGCTCGACAAGCTCGCCGATGCCGATCTCGCCGTCGTCGTCGACCCGATCGACGGCACCTTCAATTTCGCCGCCGGCGTGCCGCTCTTCGGCGTTATGGCAAGCGTCGTCGCCAAGGGCGAGACGGTTGCCGGCATCATCTACGATCCGCTCGGCAACGACTGGGTGATCGCCGAGAAGGGCTCCGGCGCCTGGATGTGCCGCGCCAATGGATCGCAGGAGCGCCTGTCGGTCACCGCAGGCGTGCCGCTCGAGGCCATGGTCGGCGGTGCCTCGACCGGTTTTTACAAGCAGGAAGCACGCCGCGAAGTCATGGCCAACATGGCCAAGGTTCGCATCGCCACCAGCTACCGCTGCGCCGCGCATGAATATCGCATGCTTGCCGGCGGTCACATCCACTTCCTGATGTACCAGAAGCTGATGCCGTGGGATCACCTGGCTGGCACGCTGATTTCGCAGGAAGCCGGCGCCTATGCCGCCCGCTTCGACGGCTCGCCCTATCTGCCGTCCCATCTCAATGGCGGCCTGCTGCTTGCCACCGACAAGGAGAGCTGGGAGACGCTGCGCCGCGAGGTCTTCACGGTCTAAGCCGTTCGAAGCAGCCCAAAATACAAAGCCCGCCCGGATTGCTCCGGGCGGGCTTTTTGTTTGCCTTACGGCGGCCGGTTACATATGGCCGCCACCGTGATCCATGCTGACGTCCTTGTCGCCGGGATGGGTAAAGAGCTTGCCCTTCTCGGCCCAGAGCGTTGCCAGGATGGTCAAGGCCCCGAAGAGGGCGAAGCCGCCGAACAGCGGCTGCAGCGTGCCGTTGAAGAGCTGGCCGACGGCGCCGCCGATGAGCGCGCCACCGGTCGTCGAGACGAAGCCGGTGATCGCCGTAGCGGTGCCGGCAAGGTGACCCATCGGCTCCAGGCTGATCGCGGTGAAGTTCGTCGCGATGACCGCGAAGAACATCAGGAGCACCGAGAACATCAGATAGCTGACGACGAAGGCCGGCGTGCCGGAGAGCGACATCACGAAGCCCGCGACCGAGATCAGCGTAAACAGGATCATCGAGACATGCGAGATGCGGCGCATGCCGAAGCTGCGGACGAAGAAGCCGTTGGCGAAGTTGGCGACAGCAATGCCACCGGCCGTACCTGCAAAGGCGATCGGCAGCCAGTCACCGAGGCCGTAGACCTCGCCGAAGATCTGCTGGACCGTGACGATGTAGGCGCAGATGACGGCGGTAAACATCGTCATGCCGATCATGTAGCCGCAAGTGATGCGGTTGGTGAGAACGGTCTTGAAACCCGACGCGACCGCACCGACGGAGAGCGGCATGCGCTCTTCGCGCGGCAGGGACTCCTTCATGCGGGAAAAGGCCCAGACGAAGAGGATCGCGCCGATGACGCCGATCAGGATGAAGATCCAGTGCCAGTTGGCATAGAGGATGACGAGCTGGCCGATCGACGGAGCGACGATCGGTACGATCATGAAGACGATCATCACATAGGACATGACGCGCGCCATTTCGCGGCCGCCGAAGCAGTCGCGCACGATCGCCATGGTGGTGATGCGGATGGCCGCAGCACCGATGCCCTGGATGAAGCGCAGGATCAGCAGCGTCTCGAAGCTCTGGGTGAGGGCGGCGGCAAACATCGACACGGTGAAGAAGGCGAGGCCGCCGAGCAGCACCTTGCGGCGGCCGAAGGCATCGGACAGGCTGCCGAAGAAGATCTGCGAGATGCCGAAGCCGAGGAAGAAGACGCCGATCACCAGCTGGCTGTCGTTGGTGTTGGCGACGTTCAGCGACTGGCCGATTGCCGGCAGAGCCGGCAGCATGCTGTCGATGGCGATGGCGACGCTCGCCGTCATGACGGCGATGGTGATGATGAATTCGACGATGCCCATGTTGAGGCGCTCGGCCCCCGAGACCCCGTCGACATGTTCGGATTGATTGGTGATGGTGGACATTGGGAAAACCCGTAAATTCAATCTTTGGAAAAGGCTGGTCGGCGGTTTAGAGCGCGACAGCGACAGTTGGCGCTTTAGAGCTCAGCCGGCCGGCTGATGGTGCGGTTTGAACAGCTTGCCGCGTTCGGCGATGAGCACGAAGACGAGGCCGATGGCCGCGACGGTGAAGTAGCCGGTGGCAAGCGGGGTGGCCGTTCCGTCGAAGGACTGGCCGATGAAGGCTCCGATCACGCTCCCGCCGATCGTCTGCATGAAGCCGAGAACCGAGGACGCCGTGCCGGCGACATGGCCGAGCGGCTCCATGGCCATGGCGTTGAAGTTTGGCGCGATCAGCCCGAACTGGAACATCGTGGCGCAATAGAGGACCACGAAGGCCGGGAAGGGCAGCGGCGCATAGAGCGAGGCCGACATCCAGATGAAGCTTGCGAGCGTAAAGCCGCAGAGGGCCGCATGGGACAACGGCCGCATGCCGAAGCGGCGGACGAGGCGGGAGTTGGTAAAGGAAGCGACCGCCATCATACTCGCGAAAGCCGCAAAGACAAGCGGAAACCACACGCCCAGATCGTAGACGCCGACCAGCACCTGCTGCGCCGAGTTGATGAAGCCGAAGAGCGCGCCAAGGATAACCGAGGTCGCGAGCGTATAAAGCAGCGACAACCGGTTGGTCAGCACGATGCGGAAACCGCTTAGGATTACCGAAGGCGTGAAGGCGCGGCGGTGGGCCGGATCAAGCGTTTCGCCGAGCTTCGACAGCACGATCGCGATGTTCATCACCGCATAAAGCGCGACGATGACAAAGATCATATGCCACTCGGCAAAGCTGATGATGAGCTGGCCGATCGACGGGGCGATCACAGGCACGATCATGAACACCATCATGACCAGCGACATCACCTCGGCCATCTGCCGGCCGCCATAGACGTCGCGGACGATCGAGATGGTGATGACGCGCGTGGCAGCCGCACCCGCGCCCTGCATGAAGCGAAGGGCGAGCATGAGGCCGAAGGTCGGCACCATGGCAATTGCCACCGCACAGACGGCATAAAGGGCAAGGCCCGCCAGAAGCGGCGGCTTGCGCCCGAACCGGTCCGACAGTGGGCCGAAGAACAGCTGCGCCACGCCCATGCCGAGCAGGTAGGCGGTGATGATGTATTGCCGCTCGTTTTCCGACGCCACGCCCAGGCTGGCCCCGATTTCCTGGAGGCCCGGCAGCATGATGTCGATCGAAATCGCGTTCGTCGCCATCAGTGTGGCCATCAGCGCGATGAACTGGAATTTCGTGAGGCCGGGCAGGGCATCGTCGTTGGTCGTGCTTGTCATTTCAAAAGTCCTAGCGGCGCGGTGGGCGCCAAGCGAAACAGGTCTGGGTCCGGACCGCTCCGGAAAAAGAAGGATGTCGGCTGGCTAAATGCCGGTCGGCACAGGGATGTCAGGCGGGAGCGACCGGGAAGCCGCACCACATGGACCGGGCCTGCAGGAAGCGGCGGGAGCATCGATCGGCAGCGACGGGGTCATTTCCGTGCCGGGAGGCCGGAGCGGGAACCGCTGCTGCTTATGCCGAACGATCGCGACTGCTTCATGACAGGCCGAAAATGCGGCCCCAGGCCTCGCTGCAGAACGCCGGAAACGTTTCAGGAAGGAAGCCTGCTTTCACAAACATTCAAACGGTCATTGCGCGAACCAAGCGCGCAAAGCCTTTGGGAAGACAACGAAAATCGAGATCCGGACGGAACGTCCGAATCAAAAAAGGCGGTTGCCCGCCTTCTCCGATGGATCGGGACAAGGCGTCCTTAGATCAGGCGACAGCGCCCTTGACGGCGATACCCTGCTCCGAAAGGTGGGACTGAAGTTCGCCGGCCTGGAACATCTCACGCACGATGTCGCAACCGCCGACGAATTCGCCCTTGACGTAGAGCTGCGGGATCGTCGGCCAGTTGGAATAGTCCTTGATGCCCTGGCGCAGGTCCGCGTCGGCGAGCACGTTGATGCCCTTGTAGTCGACGCCGATGTAGTCGAGAATCTGGACCACCTGACCGGAGAAGCCACACTGCGGGAACTGCGGCGTACCCTTCATGAAGAGCACCACATCGTTCGTCTTGACTTCGTTGTCGATGAATTCGTGAATTCCGCTCATCCTGTCTTCCTTCCTGCGCCGGCTTCAAGGGCCGGATATCGATTGGGTCTTAGATAGCATGCATATTGGTGATTTTCACCACCCAATCGCAACAAATATTGATGGGCCTCAAGATGTGGTTTTAATACCACTCAAGCCGTGCGGCGCCGCGCCTTGCTGCGCGCCGCCGAGGTTTTCCGCCGGCTGACCTGTTTCTTCGCCGGCTTGCGGATGGCGGCTTCAAGGATATCCGCGAGGATGCCGCCGCCAGAGGCCGCCGGCCGCGTCCGGCGCTTCGTCCGCTTGGTGGTCGTGCGCTTGACGCCGGTCTTCCTCAGAATTTCCTTGAGCGCGCTGTCAACGACGCCGCTGACGAGTTCCTTGATCAGGTCAGCCACGCCAGCTTACTCCGGCGCGCTCGTCTGAAGTGCCAGGGCATGTAGCACGCCGCCCATATTGCCCTTCAGTGCGTTGTAGACCATCTGGTGCTGCTGCACGCGGCTTTTGCCACGAAACGCTTCGGCCACGACTTCGGCGGCATAGTGGTCGCCGTCACCGGCCAGATCGCGGATCGTGACCTTGGCTCCGGGAATCCCCGCCTTGATCATGTCTTCGATGTCGCCTGGTGTCATGGGCATGATACGCCAACTCCCTTTTTATTCTGCAACGTCAGCAGCCTGCCGACGTTGTCCATGAAACAAGGGAACCACGATTCAGGGGCGGAACGCAATTGCTGAATTGGGTGAGGGAGGGCAGTTGCCAGCGCCGACACGATCAAATGATCGCCCTCGGCAGCGCCTGCAAGCAGGCACGCAACAGGGGTGACGGGAGCCGCAGAAAGTGCGGCTCCCGTCATCGATCTCTCAGTTTTCAGGCGCGAGGTCGCCCTGCATGAAGTCCGGGAACCAGCCTTCATGGGCGGCGCGGAGATCCGCAACCGAGACGGCCCTGGCGTCGCCAAGCTTGACGGCGTCGCCGCCGGTCTTGCCGATGATGGGGAGCGAGACGCCGGCAGCCTTGGCACGAGCGGCAACCGCGTCGAGCGCGCCGGCGGCAACCGTCACGACGTAGCGACCCTGGTCTTCGCCGTAGAAGGTCGCGATCGGATCATGGCCGGCAACAGCGTCGACCGAGGCGCCGATGCCCGAAGCCATCGCCATTTCGGCAACGGCAAGTGCCAGGCCGCCCGACGAGCAATCGTGCACGGCGGTTACAAGACCGTCGACGATCAGGCCGCGGACGAAGTCGCCAACCTTGCGCTCATGCACCAGATCGACATGGGGCGCCGGGCCATCGGTGCGGCCGTGAACGTCGCGCATATAGACCGACTGGGCGATGTGCGAGCCGAGACCGGCCGGCGCGCCGGCGACGAGGATCGTTTCGCCTTCAGCGGCAAAGCGGATGCGCGCCATCTTCGACCAGTCCTTGATCAGGCCGACACCGCCGATGGTCGGGGTCGGCAGGATCGCCTGGCCGTTTGTCTCGTTGTAGAGCGAGACGTTGCCCGACACGATCGGGAAGTCGAGTGCGGTGCAGGCTTCTCCGATGCCCTTGATGGCATGAACCAGCTGGCTCATGATCTCAGGGCGTTCCGGGTTGCCGAAATTGAGGTTGTCGGTGGCTGCCAGCGGCAGCGATCCGGTTGCCGTCAGGTTGCGCCAGCATTCGGCGACCGCCTGCTTGCCGCCTTCGTAAGGATCGGCTTCGACGTAGCGCGGCGTCACGTCGGAGGAGAAGGCAAGCGCCTTGGAGGCATGACCTTCGACGCGCACGACACCGGCGTCGCCGCCCGGCAGCTGCAGCGAGTTGCCCTGGATCAGCGTGTCGTACTGCTCGTAAACCCAACGGCGCGACGAATTGTTGGCCGAACCGACGAGCTTGACGAGCGCGTCGGCGACGTCGGCTGCCGGAATGTCGTTGGTTGCGAGCGGTGCCGCGGTCTTGGCCGGGGTCCAGGGACGATCATATTCCGGCGCTTCGTCGCCCAGTTCCTTGATTGGCAGGTTCGCAACCTCTTCGCCCTGGTGCAGGATACGGAAGCGCAGGTCGTCGGTCGTCTTGCCGACGATTGCGAAATCGAGGCCCCACTTGACGAAGATCGCTTTGGCGACCTCTTCCTTGGCGGGCTCGAGCACCATGAGCATGCGCTCCTGGCTTTCCGACAGCATCATTTCATAGGCGGTCATGCGCTCTTCGCGCACCGGAACGGTGTCGAGGTCGAGCTCGATGCCGAGGTCGCCCTTGGCGCCCATTTCGACGGCCGAGCAGGTGAGGCCGGCTGCACCCATGTCCTGGATGGCGATGACGGCGCCGGTCGTCATCAGCTCGAGGCAGGCTTCGAGCAGGCACTTTTCGGTGAAGGGGTCGCCGACCTGAACGGTCGGGCGCTTCTCTTCGATCGACTCGTCGAACTCGGCGGACGCCATGGTCGCGCCACCGACGCCGTCGCGGCCGGTCTTCGCACCGAGATAAACGACGGGAAGGCCGACGCCTTCGGCCTTGGAGTAGAAGATGGCATCGCTCTTGGCGAGGCCGGCGGCAAAGGCGTTGACCAGAATGTTGCCGTTGTAGCGGGCATCGAACTCGACTTCGCCGCCAACGGTCGGAACGCCGAAGGAGTTGCCGTAGCCGCCGACACCGGCAACGACGCCGGAAACGAGGTGGCGGGTCTTCGGGTGGTCGGGCGAACCGAAGCGCAGCGCGTTCATCGCTGCGACGGGACGGGCGCCCATGGTGAAGACGTCGCGCAGGATGCCGCCGACGCCCGTTGCCGCGCCCTGGTAGGGCTCGATATAGGACGGGTGGTTGTGGCTTTCCATCTTGAAGACGACGCAGTCGCCGTCATCGATATCGACCACGCCGGCGTTTTCGCCCGGGCCCTGGATGACGCGCGGCCCCTTGGTCGGCAGCGTGCGCAGCCACTTCTTGGAAGACTTGTAGGAGCAGTGCTCGTTCCACATGGCCGAGAAGATGCCGAGCTCGGTGAAGGTCGGCTCGCGCCCGATCAGGCCGAGGATGCGCTCGTATTCGTCAGGCTTCAGCCCGTGCGATGCGATGAGGTCCGGGGTGATGGGGCGGGTGTTGGAAATCGTCATCGTCGACCGTCAAATCCTTCGGGCGGCGCGCAATCCACTAATGAGGAATATGGCGCGTGCGAACCGCAACAGAAACAGGGGGCGCTTTGCGGCTTCTTTAACCTATGCTGCGGCGGGGCGCGACAGAAAAATACGGGCGATCAACAGCGGTTGATGCCCGTATGAAGCTTTGTTGAGCGCGACTGCGCAGGCCTGCGTCAGAACTTGTAGCCGAGGGCGAGGCCTGCGCGTGTCAGGCCGTTGTTGGGACCGTCGCAGAGATTGGCATGCGACGCATGTTCAACGGTCGCCGAGACGTTCCAGTGTTCGTCGAGGCGCACGCCCGCGGCGGCGTATTCGCGGAAGAGGACGCGGCAGCCGAGTTGCGGACCGGAACCGTTGGGATCGTCGAGATCGCCGTCGTGAACCGTGCCGCCCGCGCCGAACTCCACGAAGAGGCGTTGCGTCATGTCGAAGGTCCAGCTCAGGCCGGCATAGGCCTGGTTGACGCCGTTCGACGACGTGGCCACGGCAGCACCGGTATAGACGCGTGGACGCAGCAGCTTTTCGCCGAGATCCGCGGCGCCGTCCGCATTGAACGGATCGAAGTAGAGCGTGAACGAGGGAAACACGCCGTCTTCCTGCTTGCCGCCGCTGGCGATCGATGTCGTCACGCCGAAGCGCATTTCGTCAAAGACACCATCTTGAGCCGCCGCCGGCGCGGCGATGACGGAGGTGGTCGTGACGAAAAGAAGGGATGCAATCAGGCGGGACGGAACCGGGCGAAGCGATAGCGGCATGCGAAATCCTTGAGGGCGAATCATCTACGCAAGACTGCTAAAACAGTATGATGCGGAAGCTTGCGCGAAAGTCACCCCGTCGATTTCGATAGTCACTCGAAACTGTCGTAGCCGGCTCGGCCGCTGTCGAGCAGCCGCTTCAGTGTCTGGAATCCGGCTCTCACCTCGGCGCGCTGCGGTGGCGAGGAAAAGCCGATGCGGATCCGATGGAAGACGCGATCGGTACGGCCGGCCTTGAACTCGTCCTCGTCGTCGACGAGCACGCCTTCCTGAAGAGCCGCCTGCTTGAAGGTTCCTGACAGCCAGGGGTCAGGCAACTTCATCCAGAGGAACGGAATGCAGGGATGGGACGCGAACTCGATACCCTCAAAGACCTCGCGCGCCATTGCTTCGCGGGCGCGAACCTCCTCAATGCCCTGGCTGCGCAAGGCTGCAGCCGAGCCGGAGAGCACCAGCCGGGCGCAGAGTTCCGCCAGGATGAACGGCAGGCCGCCGCTGACCATCTTGTGGGCGATGCGGATGCGCTGGCCGAAATGCGGAGGGCAGGCGACCCAGCCACCGCGAACGCCTGCGGCAACGGACTTTGAAAGACCGCCGACGAGGAAGGTACGTTCGGGCGCAAGCTCGGCGAGCAGCGGCGTTTGATCGCCGGTCATAGCGCCGTAGAGATCATCCTCCACCAGCCAGACGCCGTATTTGCGGGCGATATCGGCGATCGCCTGGCGGCGGGCGAGCGGCATGACGGCCACTGTCGGGTTCTGCGCGCTCGGCATCAGGAAGGCGAGCTTCGGATGCTGCTGCGCGCAGACGCGCTCGAAGTCGTCGGGGATCATGCCGAAGGCGTCGGATTCGACCAGCGTCGTGCGGCGACCAATCAGGCCGGCGCTGCGGCTGACCTGCGAATAGGTGAGCGTCTCGAAGGCGATGCGGTCGCCTGGGGCCGTCACCGCCGCGATTACGGCAACGACGGCCGCATGCGCACCGAGCGTCGGCACGATGTTTTCGGGCTTAGGACGAAACCCTCCGCGCGCCAGCCATTGGCAGCCTGCCTCGAACCAGTGATCCGGGAAGTTCCGCGCGTAGCTGGCAATATCGGCGTGATGCTCGTGACTGATTTCGCTCAACACTTCGCTCAGCACCGTTCCCTGGCCGATATCCGGCGCGGCGGTGCTGTCGAACCTGAGCTTGCCAACGGGCGCGACCAGGGGCCGGGTGCCGGCAAGGGACGTCGTCAGCGGGTCCGCCTGCTCCGGCGGCCGGCTTTCGGGATGGTCGAGCACATAGGTGCCGCGCCCGACTTCGCCGCTCACAAGCCCGCGCTCGCGGACAATATTGTAGGCGCGCCCGATCGTGCCGATTGTCACCCCGATATCGTAGGCGAGGTTGCGTTGCGGTGGCAATTTGGCGCCGACGGGCAAGGCCCCGTTGCCAATTGCCAGTTCGATTTGATCGGCGATCCGTGCGTAGAGCGGACCGTGACCCTGCTGAATGTCGGGGAGCCAATTTGTCATAGTGACAATTCTTTAGATTACAGCGGAAAATATGTCAATTATCACCAAGACAACGATAGCAATCGCTGCATTGGGGTTGTCAATGAGTACAATAGATACAATTTGTTTGTCCCGCTCGGAAGCGACGTCCGTGGGCTGCACCGGCACATTACTGGGCGGCGACTATTCGGACGAACGCGAGGGTCTGCTGAAGCGGCTTTGGACCCGCTATTGCGAGCTGGCGGCGAAGCGACGCGGCCGGTTGGCGCTCGAGGAGATGAGCGAGTGGCAGCTCAAGGATATCGGCGTTTCGGAAAAGGACGCGCGTCAGGAATCGACTGTCCCGTTCTGGCGCTAACCGATCGGATAGAACCGACTGTCCGAAATGCAAAAGGGCCGGCAACCTTGAGGTCAACCGGCCCTTTAATCAATTCGACAAGTTCAGCTTGGGGCTATTTGCAGCCCTGTCCGCCAGCGGCCCAGCGCTTGATGTCTGCGGCCATGCGCGTTCCCGTCGGCTCGCTCATCAGCGGCCCGAAGGCCTGCAGGCGGGCCGGATTGCCCTCGGCCTGAACGACGGCGAGGGGGCGTGCCTCCGGCGACTTGCGCGGCACGATCAAGATGCGCGGACGGCCGGAGAAGGAATTGAGCTCGGGCGCCAGGCGATAAGACTTGAATTCCGCATCGCCCGACTTGAACCAGCAGCTGTTGGCGCCGAGCGCCACGCGTTCCATGGTCGGCAGCGCCGCCGTGTTCGGGCTCGGGGCCGGCGGCTTCGGCGATTGGCACGAGGCCAGAAGCATTAGACCGAAGGCCGTGCAGGCAAGGCCGGTCAGGCGTGCAGGGGCAAATGAAGGCATCGACGGTCTCGCTCGCAAATGGGGATGGGTCGGATGCCTTCTACAGCCGGATGGTTAAGCGGCGATTACTTCGAGCGCAGACGCGAAGAGGCCGCGGCCGTCGGAACCGCCATGGGCGGCTTCGATCAGGTTTTCCGGATGCGGCATCATGCCGAGAACGTTGCCCGCAGCGTTCATGACGCCGGCGATATCGTTCATCGAACCGTTCGGATTGGTGCCTTCGGCGTAACGGAAGACCACCTGGCCATTGCCTTCGATCGTCTTCAGCGTCTCGGCATCGGCAAAGTAGTTGCCGTCGTGATGGGCGACCGGCGAACGGATGACCTGGCCCTTGGAATAGGCGCGGGTAAAGTCGGTGTCGGCGTTGACAACTTCGAGCTTGATCTCGCGGCAGACGAATTTCAGCGAGGCATTGCGCATCAGCGCGCCGGGCAGGAGGCCGGCCTCGACGAGGATCTGGAAGCCGTTGCAGACGCCGAGAACCTTCACGCCCTTTTCCGCCTTGGCCTTGATCGCCTGCATGACCGGCATGCGTGCAGCGATCGCGCCGCAGCGAAGGTAGTCGCCATAGGAGAAACCGCCGGGAATGACGATCAGGTCGACATCCGGAATCTCGGTCTCGGTCTGCCAGACGGTGACAGGCGCCTTGCCGGAGATCTTGGTGAGGGCCGCGATCATGTCGCGGTCGCGGTTGAGGCCCGGAAGCTGGACGACGGCTGACTTCATATCTCTGTCTCCGATACGGCGAGATCAATCTTGATGGCGCGCTCCGAAGAGCTGGCATCTGCTGCGACTATGGCAGCGGCGTTCCCGAGGGGACCAGCGGCTGCTCCGGCATTTCGTAACGTCTGGTTCCGCGCCCGAAGACGCGGAACGATTCCGTCGCCTGCAGGATCAGGCGAAGGAGATGCTGTAGTTCTCGATGACCGTGTTGGCGAGCAGCTTTTCGCACATGGCCTTGAGGTCTTCCTCGGCCTTGGCCTTGTCTGCGGATTCGATCTGCAGGTCGAAGACCTTGCCCTGGCGAACCTGGCCGATGCCGTCGAAGCCGAGTGCGCCGAGCGCACCTTCGATTGCCTTGCCCTGCGGATCGAGAACGCCGTTCTTCAGCGTCACGGTTACACGTGCCTTGATCACTTTGATTTTCCCCGAAGTTACTTCACGAGAACCGGACCGGTGCCGCGCACGGGTTCGTTCTCATTCATGATGCCGAGACGGCGGGCGACTTCCTGGTAGGCCTCGACGAGGCCGCCGAGGTCGCGGCGGAAACGATCCTTGTCGAGCTTCTCGCGCGTCTCGATGTCCCAGAGACGGCAGCTGTCCGGCGAGATCTCGTCGGCAAGCACGATGCGCATCATGTCGCCTTCGAACAGCCGGCCGCACTCGATCTTGAAATCGACGAGCTGGATGCCGACGCCGAGGAACAGGCCCGAGAGGAAGTCGTTGATGCGGATGGCGAGCGCCATGATATCGTCGAGTTCCTGCGGGCTTGCCCAGCCAAACGCGGTGATGTGCTCTTCGGAGACCATCGGGTCTTCGAGCGCATCGGCCTTGTAGTAGAACTCGATGATCGAGCGGGGAAGGACCGTGCCTTCCTCGATGCCGAGACGCTTGGCCAGCGAGCCGGCGGCGACGTTGCGCACGACGATCTCAAGCGGGATGATCTCGACTTCCTTGATCAACTGCTCGCGCATGTTGAGGCGGCGGATGAAGTGCGTGGGGATGCCGATCTTGTTGAGGTGCGTGAAGATGTACTCGGAAATCCGGTTGTTCAGCACACCCTTGCCGTCAATGACGTCGTGCTTTTTCTTGTTGAAGGCGGTCGCGTCGTCCTTGAAGAACTGGATGAGCGTGCCCGGCTCTGGACCCTCATAGAGGATCTTGGCCTTGCCCTCGTAGATACGGCGGCGACGATTCATGGATTTGTCTCTGTAGTTGTTGGCGCTCTCGGGACGCGCGTGGAACATCTCTCGGGGTCCATAGCCGAAAAGAACCGATTTCACAATCGGCGTATCTGCCCGTTCCCCTGATTTGCATGGGGCGCCGCGCGCCTTCTCAAAGTGCGCCAAGGTTGCTGCCGCCTCACGAAGCGGCGATGTCCTGATCCTTGATCAAAGGCGATCTGAGGAACCGCACAAAGGGTAACATGAAAGTCATCAAACCGGAAAAGTTCACATTGCAGTTTGACCCGCGTTTTGATTTATGGCGATAAACTGATTTCAGACATGGAATTCTCAGGGAGATTGATTGATGACGTCGATGCAGGATCGCGAAAAGGCCTTCGAAGCAAAGTTTGCGATGGACGAAGAGCTTAGGTTCAAGGCTGAAGCGCGTCGCAACAAGCTGCTCGGTCTGTGGGCCGCCGGCCTGCTCGGCAAGGCCGACGCCGACGCCTATGCCAGCGAAGTGGTGGCTGCCGATTTCGAAGAAGCCGGCCATGAAGACGTCGTTCGCAAGATCAAGGCGGATTTCGACGCGGCAGGCGTTGCCCAGACCGAAGAGCAGATCCGCGTGCGGATGCTCGAACTGCTCGGCGAAGCCGTCCAGCAGCTCCAGAGCAAGTAAGCCGAAAGGCTGTTGCCGCATTCATTGAAGCGCCGCCCGTCCATCTGGCCGGGCGGTTTTTATTTGTCCGGACCGCCGAACACCGGCTTCCAGCCGCGGCGCAAACGCTGCTCCAGCTCCAGCCGATCCATCGGCCGCGCAAGCGCATAGCCCTGCAGCACGTCGCAGCCGAGGTCCCGCAGCATCGCCGCGTGCTCCCAGGTCTCCACGCCTTCGCCGACGACAGCGATGTTGAGCGAGTGGCCGATGTCGACGATCGCGCGCACCAGCTTCGCCTGCTTGGCACCTTCGGTCATCGGTCCAACGAGCGCCCGGTCGATCTTGAGCCGGGCCGGATTGAGGTTGAGCAGGCCGATGATCGAGGCATGCCCGGTGCCGAAATCGTCAATCTCGATTTCGATGCCGAGGTCGCCGAGAGCTGAAATGGTCCCGGCGATTTCGTCTTCCGGGTCATCGAGGAAGATGGACTCGAGCAGCTCGAAGGAAAGGATGCCCGGCGGGATCCGCATGTCGCGCAGATCGGCGATCAATCCTGGGTCGCGCAGCCGCGGCGACGACATGTTGACCGAGATCTTGGGAACGCCGAGCCCTTCCTTTTGCCAGGACTGAAAGTCGCGATAGGCGAGCTCGACCACCTTCCTGTCGATCGCCGGCAGGACGTTGATCTCTTCGGCCACCTTCAGGAAATGGAAGGGGGTGAGGATGCCGCGCTCCGGGTGGTTCCACCGCACCAACGCCTCGACGCCGGATATCTCCAGCGAGCGCGCATGGAACTGCGGCTGGTAATAGACGGTGAACTGCCCTTCCTCGATCGCCTGGCGAATATCGTCGCCGATGCGCTTGGCGTTGAGGATCTGGGTTTGAATGAGCTCGGAGAACACTTCGACGCGATCGCGCCCGACGCTCTTTGCCCGATAGAGGGCGATGTCGGCATTCATCAGCAGCTGTTTGGCGTCGATGTCTTCGCCCCCCTTGAAGGCGATGCCGATGCTTGCGCCCAGGCGGCAGAGCTGACCGTCATAGGGAATGGGGCGGCGGAAGGCATGGACGATGCGCTCGGCAAGCTCGGTCAGCTGCGGCAGGTCGCGGTTCCGGCGGCAGAGAATGACGAACTCGTCGCCGCCGATGCGGGCGATAAAATCGTCGTGGCGGGCGTGGGCACGCAGGATCGCGGCCGCATGCGTTAACATCGCGTCTCCGGCCTGGTGTCCGAGCGTATCGTTGATCTGCTTGAAGCGGTCGAGATCGATATGCAGGATCGCGTTGACTGCGACATTCTCCGTCAGCATCTGATCCAGGTAGCGACGGTTGGGCAAGTCGGTCAGGTAATCGTGCAGCGCGTTGTACTCGATCCTGATCCGCGCCTGCTCGAGTTCACGGTTGCGCCCTTCGGCCGATGCTTTCGCCTGGCGCAGTTCTTCCTGCAGCGCGATGTCCTCGGTAACGTCCCAGTTGGCGCCGATGAGCTTGCGAGTTCCGAGATGATCGACATAGGTCGCGGCATTGGAGCGGATGTGGCGGACGGAACCGTCCGGGCGCACAATACGGAAAGCATTGCTGTAGGGTTTACCCGAGGCGATGCCTTCGTTGGTTCTGAGGACCACGGCATCGCGATCGTCGGGGTGAAGGGAGTTTTCCCAGGTCTCAGAGCTTGGTGCGCCGTCGGCGAGGTCGAGACCATAAATCTCGAACATGCGCTCGTCCCAGTCGTCGCGCAGTGCATCGAGATTGAAGTCGAACACGCCGATCTTCGAGACGCCGAGCGCCAGCCTCAGTCGGCGGGAGACCTCCTCGAGCCGGGCCTCGGCCTCCTTGCGGGCGGTGATGTCGGTATCCGTCCCGATGATGCGGCTCGGCCTGCCATCCGGCCAGTAGGCAACCGAGGCGCCGCGGCTTTCGATCCAGATCCAGTGACCGTCGGCGTGACGCTCTCGATACTCGAAAGTGTTGAAGATCGCCTCGCCGGAATCCTGCCGCTCGATCGCGGCGCGCACATGCGCATGATCGTCGGGGTGAACGTTCTGGATCCAGTTTTCAAGGGTACCATCCACCTGGGCGTCTTCGGACAGGCCACGAAGCCGCCTCCAGGTGGCCGAGTAAAACAGGTCTCCGGTTTCGAAGTCGTGATCCCAGACACCCTCAAGCGCGCCGTCCAGGGCATATTTCCAGCGGGTCTCGTCGTTGCGCAATCCGGCGATCTCGTTGACGAAGTCATCGGCCGGCAACATCAGCAGCAGCGAGGCGGCTTCATCCGCGAACCGTACCGGCGAACAGGCAACGAGCATCGGCACGGAGCGGTCGGGACCAAGGAAATGGATCGTCTCGGCGACCGTCGATGTGGCGCGCGGCGGCACGCGCGACCGGTCCTCTTCCGCCACGAAGTCATTCAGAAAGGCGTGTCGCAATTGTACAAGCGTGCGGCCGAACACTTCGCCGGCAAGGACGTTAGCGGCCAGGATCCGTCCGTGCGCATCGACAATGACCGCGCCTGCCGGCAACCGTTCCAAGGTGGCCTGCGTCAGAGCATCCGGATGCGCCGGTGCGCCTTGCGCACCTTTGGTGAGACGTTCGTTTACGGCCACTTCCCATGTCCAGTATCTGCGGCCGAGCAACCAAGCGGAACGATCCGGTCAATGCCGGCGCAGATCAAGGTTCGACAGCGCTCGGCACCATCATGAGACGAGTCGCGTCGTGCCGGCGATGATGACCGCGGACAATGAACGTCGGATTAATAAGGCGTCGACAGGTTGATCGGGCGCGTCAGGGTTTAAGCCGGCTCAAGAACTGGGCGAAGACCATCGTTCCCTCCGGCCACGGCCCGTGGCCGGACTCGGTGTTGATGTGGCCGGACTCTCCGGCATCGACGAGCAGCGAACCCCAGGCGTTGGCGATGTCGTCCGCATGCTCGTAGGAACCGAACGGATCGTTGCGGCTGGCGACCATCAGCGACGGGAAGGGAAGCGGATCGCGCGGGTAGGGACCGAAGGTCATCAGATGCTTCGGACGGATCGCCGGGTTGGCAACATCAGGAGGTGCCACCAGGAAGGCGCCGGCGATCGGCTTGGTGAAATGGGGTAGGGCGTGCACGGCGGTTGCGACGCCAAGCGAATGGGCGACGATGACCACAGGCTTTTCCGCCGCATTGACCTCTTCGATCATGCGCGCCACCCAATCCTCGCGGACAGGCTTTGCCCACTCCGCCTGCTCGACGCGGCGTGCGGTCGACATCTTGCGCTCCCAGCGGGTCTGCCAGTGCTCCGGTCCGGAGTTGGTGTAGCCTGGAACGATGAGGATATGAGCGTCGGATACTTTCATGGTGGCCGCGATGTGGCGCTGAAAGGCGCGGAAGTCAAGACCTTCAGCATTACCCGTGCTTCAGGGCCTCGAAGCCACCCATGGGAGCCTGCCCGACGAGCCCGATGTTCGCGCTCCAATAGGCCGCTTAACGTGGCGAGAGGCGGCAGGCGACAGCGGTCGCATTTTCTGTATAATCGAAGGGACGGTCGCGGATGGTGCGGCTTGGTTCGTCGCATCTTTGTTCCGTGGCCGCTCTGGTTCGTTGAGGAGTGTGAGCCATGACAACATTCCATGTCCTTTCGGGAGCGGACGCGAGTGTCGCCCATCCCGGAATAAAAAAGATTGGCGTCGCGGATGTATTCGACGCCTTACGCTTGGGCTTTGACGATTTTCGCGAGAAACCATCGCACTACGTCTTTCTTTGCCTGATCTACCCGATCGCGGGTGTCGTTCTGATCACCTGGAGCGCGGGCGCCAACATGCTGCCGCTGCTTTATCCTCTTGTCTCCGGCTTCGCTCTGATCGGCCCAGTCGCTGCGATCGGGCTTTATGAAATCAGCCGACGGCGAGAACTCGGCATGGACTACTCCTGGCCGCACGCCCTTCGCCTGCACCGCTCTCCGGCGCTGCCGTCGATCATGGCCGTCGCCGCCATGCTGTTCGTTGTCTTCATCATCTGGCTGCTCGTCGCCCAGGCGCTCTATGTGCAGATCTTCGGGGCGGAACCGCCGGATTCGATTGCAGCCTTCTGGAACGGTATCATCGGCACTGACCAGGGCTGGAACCTGATCCTCGTCGGCAACGCTGTCGGCTTCGTCTTCGCCGTCATCGTTCTGGCGACATCCGTCGTGTCGTTTCCGTTGCTGATCGATCGGGACGTCGGCGCCGTATCGGCGGTCGAGACTTCCATTCGCGCAACGCTCGTCAACCCGGTGCCCGTCGCCGTCTGGGGCTTCATTATCGCCGCCGGTCTGGTTATCGGCTCGATCCCGGTCTTCGTCGGCCTCGCCGTCATCATGCCGATCTTCGGACACGCCACCTGGCACCTCTATCGCAAGATGGTGGAGCCCGGTCCGCGCGCGCGTTCACACTGATCGCCGACAGCCGAAGGCGAATGTAACCGCTCATAAAAAAGCGCCGCATGTCGATCGACCTGCGGCGCTTGTGGCGTGTTGCCGAAAATCTCGGCCTAGCGAAAATGCTTGTAGTAAGATGAGATCTGCGCCGCGGTGTTGGACGACAGGTTGAGCTTGATGCCGATCTTGTCGCCGCGATACCAGCGCACCATGCCGGTCAGGAAGCCGAGTTCCTCGCTTCTGATCGTCACTTCCTGTCCCGTCTTGGCGCCGATGTCGAAGAGCAGCTGAAAGCAGATGCCCTCGGCAGAAAGGTCCTTGACGATGCCGCTGCTGGAGCCGGACTTGACGGTCACCGTACCTGTAATTTTCGTTTGCGTGCGCTGCGTCGCCCGCTCGACACTGTCCTTGTAGGCCATGTGATCCTCAGAACCTGGATTGACAGGCCCTGAGCTTTGCACGCAATGCGTGAATTTCCTGCTAACGCAAATGCCCGCATTTGAGCGATGTGCTCCAAATGCGGGCATGGCAACAAAAACCAAAGGCCTACGGCCGTCCGCTCAGCGCAGAACCTCAGCCGAAGACGCGCTTGAAGATCGTGTCGACGTGCTTGGTGTGATAGCCGAGATCGAACTTTTCGCGGATATCTTCCTCGGAAAGGGCCGCGCGAACTTCCGCGTCGGCGAGCAGTTCTTCGAGGAAGTCCTTGCCCTGTTCCCAGACCTTCATGGCGTTGCGCTGCACGAGGCGGTAGGCGTCCTCACGCGACACGCCGGCCTGCGTCAGCGCCAGCAGCACGCGCTGCGAATGCACGAGCCCACGGAACTTGTTCATGTTGTTGATCATGTTCTCGGGGTAGACGAGCAGCTTGTCGATAACGCTGGTCAGACGAGCGAGCGCGAAGTCGAGCGTCACCGTTGCATCCGGGCCGATCATGCGCTCGACCGAGGAGTGCGAAATGTCGCGCTCATGCCAAAGCGCAACGTTTTCCATGGCCGGGATCGAGAAGGCGCGAACCATACGGGCGAGACCCGTGAGGTTTTCGGTCAGAACCGGGTTCCGCTTGTGCGGCATCGCCGACGAGCCCTTCTGGCCCGGCGAGAAATACTCCTCCGCTTCAAGCACTTCGGTGCGCTGCAGGTGACGAACTTCCGTCGCCAGGCGCTCGATCGACGAGGCAATGACGCCGAGGGTGGCGAAGTACATGGCATGGCGGTCGCGCGGGATGACCTGGGTCGAAACCGGTTCCGGCTTCAGCCCGAGCGCCTCGGCTACGTGTTCTTCAACGCGCGGGTCGATGTTGGCGAAAGTGCCGACGGCGCCGGAGATCGCGCAGGTGGCGACTTCTTCGCGTGCGGCCAGCAGGCGCTGCTTGCAGCGGTCGAACTCGGCATAGGCGAGCGCCAGCTTGACGCCGAAGGTGGTCGGCTCGGCATGGATGCCATGCGAACGGCCGATCGTCACCGTCTCCTTGTGTTCAAAAGCGCGGCGTTTCAGCGCTTCGAGCAGCTTGTCGAGGTCGGCGAGCAGCAGGTCGGTCGCGCGGACCAGCTGCACGTTGAAGCAGGTATCCAGAACGTCGGACGAGGTCATGCCCTGGTGGATGAAGCGGCTGTCCGGGCCGACGAATTCGGCGAGATGCGTCAGGAAGGCAATGACGTCATGCTTGGTGACGGCCTCGATCTCGTCGATGCGGGCGACGTCGAAAGTGGCAGCGCCGCCTTTTTCCCAGATCGTGCGCGCAGCATCCTTCGGGATCACGCCGATTTCGGCAAGCGCATCGCAGGCGTGGGCCTCGATCTCGAACCAGATGCGGAATTTCGTTTCCGGCGACCAGATGGCCACCATTTCCGGTCGGGAGTAACGGGGGATCATGGGCTTAAGCTTTCGTCGTCAGTGGAGGGATGGTCGTGCCTCTAGCAAAGATAGCCGCGAAGCTCAACGCCGTTGCGCACGGCGATCGCTTGCCAGCCACAGGCAGACGGCGAGCAGTATAACACCGCCGATCGGCAAATAGAGGCGAAGGCCCATGACGAGAAACTGGTAGAAGGCGATCAGCGTCGTAAAGGCGAACTGGAAGAGCCAGGTCGTGGTTCCGATCGGGGCGTGCCACTGCGCATAGAACTCGCGGTAGTCGAGCGCAAAGAGCAATGCCGTCATCCCGATCGTGCCGAGCGAAAGGAAGAAGAGATAGGCGGCGAAACGCGTTTCTACGCCGCGTCCGATCGCCGCGAAGCGGGCGAGAAACAGCGCCGGCGGCCAGGCGAGCAAAGCGCCGGCCCCGAAAACCCAAAGAAGTTCGGCCAGATGAAAGGTCACGTCCCGTTCCCGCAGCCACAGCGCAAACCACGCCGATAGCGTCATTGACGCGCTCCACAAGGGTGCGCCAAGGAGCAGCAACGGAACGCTCGGCACGGACCGGGCAAGGCGGGTCCGCTTCCGGGCACCGACCGCCGCACGCCCTGCTTTCGCTTCGACGCTGGCGGCCGCTTCGTTCATTTCGCGATCCGCGTCGGGACCGCGATCCAGCGCCCGTCCGTCGTGCCTTCAAAGCCGAGCGACTTCACAAGCACCATGATCACATGGGTTTCCGAACCGTCGTCGTTGCGGTGGGTGATGGCGCCGCCGACCAGGTAGCCGGTGGGGCAACGGCGGCTTTCCGGTATGCGGCTGTCGTCCTGAAGCACGTCGCTTGCCGGTGCGCCCGCCTTCATCGTCATCGACAGACGGAAACCCTTGGCTTCCTTCAGGAAGTCTTTGCAGATGCCGTCCGGCTCGAAGGTCTTTTCCTCGAGCGTTACCGTATAGGTCTCGCGGAACGCTTCATCGGCTGCAAAGGCATCGTAGGTCAGCGAGTGCGGCTTGGCGTTGGTTTCCGTGATCGGGTTGAAGGCTGCGAGCAACCCGGGTGCATCGGCCAGGCGATAGGCATCGATCAGGGGCGCAGCCCGACGGCGGGCTTCATGGCGCGCCTTCGACAGCGGGCTGCCATCTTCGCGACTGACAGCGCGCACCGGTGCACCCGGCAGGAAGCTGTCATTGCGCGTGTCGATCACATAGATGGTCGAATACGGAAAGCCGGAGCCGTCCTGAACGCCATATTCCTCGAAGGCAAAGACATTGCCATCGGCGGAAAAGCCGATCGGCTGCAACGCGGCATAGTCGCCAGCAAGCGCCGGCGATGCAGCGGCGGCCGCGGCCAGGCAACAAAGGCCGGAAATTGCCGCGCGTGTCGTCATCGATAAGCCTTCTCGGCCGGCGCACGGATCGCTTCGATCGCCGAGCGATAGGCCTCGACCGAGCCGCCCTTGAAGATCGCCGAGCCGGCAACGAGAACATTGGCGCCGGCGCCGGTGGCAATGGCTGCCGTTTCAGGCGCAATACCGCCGTCGACTTCGATCTCGATCGGTCGATCGCCGATCATCGCCTTGATGCGGCGGATCTTTTCCGCGGTGGCGTCGATGAACTTCTGCCCACCGAAGCCCGGATTGACGGTCATGACGAGGATCAGGTCAAGCTGATCGAGCACGTATTCGATCGCGCTTTCTGGCGTTGCCGGATTGAGCGACACGCCGGCCTTCTTGCCGAGCGACCTGACCGTCTGCAGCGAGCGGTGCAGGTGCGGACCGGCTTCCGCGTGCACCGTCAGGATATCGCAGCCGGCCTTGGCGAAGGCTTCGAGGAACGGGTCGGCCGGCGAAATCATCAGGTGGCAGTCGAACGTCGCATCGGTGTAGCGACGCAGAGACTTGATGACATCCGGGCCGAAGGTGATGTTCGGCACGAAATGACCGTCCATGACATCGAGATGGATCCAGTCCGCGCCGGCATCGACGACATCGCGAACCTCCTGGCCGAGCTTGGAGAAATCGGCCGCCAGGATCGACGGGGCAATGCGGATAGGGTGGGTCATGGCGCACTCCAGCGTGTTTTCCGCGGGAATAGCACCGCCGAGCCCCGCAAACAACATGCCTGCGATCAAAGCTGCGTCAGCTACGCTCTGACCAGCAGGGCATGAGATCGTTTTCCGCCGGCGTTGCGTCGTGGACGCCGCGGGCGATCGCGCGCGCCATGGTCGAGGCTGCAACGGCGCCGAGATCGATGAAATCCTCTGTTGTCGGCGTCTTGCCGCTGGCGCCGGTCGCAAGCGCGAAGATCAGATCGCCGTCGAGCGGCGTGTGCGCCGGCCAGAGCCCGCGGGCGAAGCCGTCATGGGCGGCAATCGCCAGGCGCTTGGCTTCGGCCTTCGTCAGCACCGCATCCGTCGCAATGACCGCGATCGTTGTATTGGCCACGGCGGCCTGGCGGTCGCGGAACTTGATGCGGATGTCGGCCGCATCGGCCGGCATCGGGTGGGGCAGGCCAAGTCCGCCGAACTCGCTCTCCAGTTCGAAGGGCGCAGACCAGAAATGCCCGGTGTCGCCGACGGTGGCGGATCCGAGCGCATTGACGGCGACGAGGGCGCCGATGGTGATACCGTTCGGCAGAACTGTGGATGCCGAACCGAGACCGCCCTTCAGGCTCGCGGTCAGCGCGCCTGTGCCGGCGCCTGCCGAACCGGTCGAAAATGTCGCGCCGGCCCGCCCGACGGCCTCGAAGCCGAGTTCGCGATAGGGCGGGAATCGGCCCCAATCCTTGTCGCCACCGTTGATGAGGTCGAAGAGGATCGCCGTCGGTACGATCGGTATCCGGTGTGGGCCGACGGCGAAGCCGCGACCCATTTCCCTGAGCGCCGCCTGAGCACCGGACGCGGCATCGAGCCCGAAGGCCGAACCGCCGGAAAGAACGAGCGCATCGACCGTCTGTACCGTATTGTGCGGATCGAGCAGGTCGGTCTCCCGGGTTCCCGGCGCACCGCCCAGGACCTGGACCGCAGCCGTCGCGGGGGGGTCGCAGACGATCGCGGTGACGCCCGATTTCAGGCGATGGTCCTCGGCGTTGCCGACCGTCAGACCTTTGACATCGGTGATCAGGTTCAGCGGTCCGGGACGCATCATGGGGCGGCTCCTTCAGCGGCCGCGGGCGCGAAATGGCCGCCTTGCCACTGCATCAAACGGTAGGGGTTGTCGGCGCGCTCGTGCCCAGCGTTGAAGGCGGTGAGGCCGAGAACGGTCGGGTAGGGCCCCTTGCCGGCGATCGCTTCGATCAGCGACTTGTCGTCCTGTGCTGCCCGGTCCTTGGCTTCCTCCAGCAAAGCCATCACGGCGAAAGCCGGCATCACATAGCCTTCCGGCTCGATGCCGGCGGCGCGCATTTCGTCGGCAAAGGGCTTGCCCTCCGGCGACTGCGCCGCATCCGGCAGCGTTACTGCAAGCACGCCATCGGCAAGCGGGACAGTGAGATCGGCCGCATTCAAGGCATCGCCGCCAAGCAAGGTAAGGCTCGCGCCTTCGCCAATGGCATCGCGGGCGATCACGGCGGTATCCTGCCGGTCGCCGCCGGTGAAGACGTGGGTTGCACCGCTTTTCACCAGGCGCCGCACGAGGTTGATCTGCTGCTCCTGCGCCGGCCGGTAGGTGTCGCTGAAGACCGGCGTCATGCCGATTTCGGCGAGTGCTGCGCGCACGGCCTCGACCAGTTCCCGGCTGTGGATCGTGCCATCGTCGACGAGCGCGATGGGCTTGTCCTTCCAGCGGTTGACGATGGCATCGACGATCGCCGTAGCCTCGGCATTGCCGCTCGGTGCGAGGCGGAAGAGCGGCCATTTGTTCTTGAGCGCGTCTTCCATCAGGATATCGGAGCGCACGCTGAGCGTGATCGCCGGCAAGCCCGCCTCGGTCAGTGCCGGAAGCGCCGCATCCAGGCTTTCGGTGCAGAGAAAGCCGACTGCGGCCTCGGCACCTGCGGCAAGCAGCGCTTTGGTCAGTGCCTCGCTGCCGGCGGTATCGCAGGTCTCGGGAATGACGACGATCTCGCTGCCGCGATCACCGGCCTTGAAGCCGGCGCCGTCGACAATCTGCTTGCCGAGCGGCGCGAACGGACCTTCCACAGGCGCCACGACCGCCACCTTGATGCCGGCCGCCAAAGCCGGCGTTGCCTGTACCAGTCCGGCAAGGATAAGGCTGCTGACAATGGATCGACGCATTCACTTACTCCGCCGCCGCAAGCTTTCCCGACCGAACCGATCCGGGCAAAGTCCTACGGCGAGCCACCACAGCTTCCTGTTCCGTTGCCGCTCGCGTCAGACGCGAGGCACGGTCGTTGCCGCATGTTTTAAGGATGTGCCTCCCGGCGTCAAAGGAAAAGATGCCGCTCCTGGCGAAGAAGGTTCAATCTGCGTCACGGCCACGTCGCAGATGTGCAAGATTCTCCCTCCGGCGGGTTTCATATTTTCCGCCAGCGTCTATGTATGTGCCTGACATCGCCCGGAGAAAGATGTGTTGGAGAAGACCCGGCTGGACCCTATCAGTTATCGCGACGCGATGAGCCGCCTGGCCGGTCACGTGCAGATCATCACCGCCGCTGACGGCAGCGAGCGGCGCGGCGTCACTGTGACTGCGGCCTGCTCGGTTTCCGATAGCCCGCCGACGGTTCTCGTCTGCCTGAACGGCGCCAATCCGCGCAACGATATCTTCACGCGCAGCGACAGCTTTGCACTCAACCTGCTCGGCGACGAGCACCGGGCGCTTGCCCATGGCTTCTCCGGCCGCGACCAGCTCGACATGGATCTGCGTTTTGCGCTCGGACAGTGGACGCGGCTTAGGACCGGTGCGCCAATCCTCGTCAATGCCACCGCCGCTTTCGATTGCCGTCTGGTCGAGGTGAAGACGATCGCCACGCATCTGGTGCTATTTGGCGAGGTTGTCGACGTCGCGATCGGGCCGTCCCGCCCGCCGCTCATTTATGTGGACCGCGGATACCACTCGCTATAAGTTTTTTACTCAGCGGTCGACTGCTCATCGCAACATGAGAAGATCGCTCTAAGTCGTTGAGTTGGCCGGTGGATTTTGCCCCCTTCCAGCATCCAGCGATCGATTCGGGCCGTGGTGGAGGAGACATGGCACAGGCGGCAACGGGCCTGCCACAGTCCATCGAAGAGACGATGGCACTGCTGGAGGCACATGATTATCTCGCCGGCACGGCGCTGGCGACGGTGCTGTTTCTTGCACTCCGGATGAAGCGCCCGCTTTTTCTTGAGGGCGAAGCCGGCGTCGGCAAGACGGAGATCGCCAAGGTTCTGGCCAAGGCGCTCGACCGGCCGTTGATCCGGCTGCAATGCTACGAAGGTCTCGACGTCGCCTCGGCGGTCTACGAGTGGAACTATCCGGCGCAGATGCTCGAAATCCGCCTGTCGGAAGCATCCGGCAAGGTCGACCGCAAGCGGGTCGAAAGCGACATCTTCTCCGAACGTTTCCTGATCCGCCGCCCGGTTCTGCAGGCCATTTCCTCCAATTCGGGACGTGCGCCCGTTTTCCTGATCGACGAGCTCGACCGGACAGATGAAGCCTTCGAGGCGTTCCTGCTGGAAGTTTTGTCCGATTTCCAGGTGACAATTCCGGAACTTGGTACGATCCGGGCGGACGAACCGCCTGTTGTCATCATCACCACCAATCGCACCCGCGAGATCCATGACGCACTGAAGCGCCGCTGCCTCTATCATTGGGTCGACTATCCCAAGGCGGCGCAGGAACTGGAGATCATTCGCCGCAAGGTTCCCGGCTGCAATGCCACCTTGTCACGGGAAGTCATCGCCTATGTGCAGCGGCTGCGCACGATCGACCTCTTCAAGAACCCGGGCGTTGCCGAAACCATCGACTGGGCAACGGCGCTGACGGAACTCGACCGGCTGGCGCTCGATCCAGAGACGATCGCCGACACGCTTGGCACCCTACTCAAATACCAGGACGACATCGCCAGGATAGAGGGGGCAGAGGGGCGAAAGCTGCTCTCCGAGGTCAAGGCGGAATTGCTGGCGGCAAGCTGATGACGGAGGCGCGGGAACAGCACAGGGACGATGTTCCCCCGCCAATCGCGGCAGGCGACGGACGGCTTGCCGACAATATTGTCTTCTTCGCGCGCGCGCTCCGGCGCGCCGGCATCAAGATCGGGCCAGGCGCCATCGCCGACGCCATCGATGCGGTGGCGCTGATCGGGATCGGTGGACGGGACGCGTTCTACGCCGCGCTGCAATGCGTCTTCGTCAAACGTCACGAAGATCAGCCGGTCTTCGACGAGGCGTTTCGCTTGTTCTGGCGGTCGCGCGGTCTCGTCGAAAAAATGATCGCGATGATGTCGCCGCTGGCGCCGGAACGCGAGAGCGAACGGCAGCAGCGCCGGGCAGGCGAGACCCGCGTCAGCGACGCGCTGCTTTCTGGCCACGAGGCCGATCGACCGCCGCGCGACGAGCCGGAGATCGAAGTCGATGCACGTTTCACGGTCTCCGGTCGCGAGCTTTTGCGCCGGGCCGACTTCGCGCAGATGAGCGCTGCCGAGCTTGCCGAGGCCAAGCGCGCGCTTTCGGCATTGACGCTACCGATGGACCGCGTCGTCACGCGCCGCTTCCGCCCCTCGAAGCGTCAGATCCGCATCGACCCGCGCGCCACCATGCGCGACGCCATGCGCTTTGGCGGCGAACTGATCCTTCCGAGGTTTCGGGAGCGGCGCGTCGTTCATCCGCCGCTTGTCGTGCTCGCCGACATCTCCGGCTCGATGAGCCAGTACACCCGCATCTTTCTGCACTTTCTGTATGCGCTGACCGAGGAACGGCGGCGCGTTCATACCTTCCTCTTCGGAACCCGGCTGACCAATGTCTCGCGCCAATTGCGCAATCGCGATCCCGATGCGGCGATCGACGACTGCGTCGCTGCGGTCAAGGACTGGTCCGGCGGCACGCGCATCGGCGAGACCTTGCATGAGTTCAATCGGCGCTGGTCGCGGCGCGTGCTCGGGCAGGGCGCGATCGTGCTTCTGATCACCGACGGTCTGGAGCGCGATGACGTCGCCGATCTCGAAATCGAAATCGACCGCCTGCACCGATCCTGTCGGCGGCTGATCTGGCTGAACCCGCTGCTGCGCTTCGACGGCTTCGAGGCGCGGGCGCGCGGTGTGCGGGCGATGCTGCCGCATGTTGACGAATTCCGGGCCGTGCACAATCTTGAATCGATTGGCGAACTGGTGAAGGCGCTGTCCGGGCAGCGCTCCCGCCAGGCGGACCCGCGGCGGTTCCTAGAGCCTGGCCGGGCCACGGTGACCGGCGCGCATGGGAGGTGGCAGGCATGAGGCAGGCAGTCAATGTTCTCGATCCGCTCGACATCGCCGAAGCCTGGCTGAAGGAAGGACGCCGGGTGGCGATCGCAACGGTGATCGAGACCTGGGGCTCGGCGCCACGGCCGGTCGGCAGCCATCTGGTGATCGATAGTGAGGGCAATTTTCAGGGCTCTGTTTCGGGAGGATGCGTCGAGGGCGCGGTCATCACCGAAGCGGCCGACGTGATCGCCTCTGGCACCTCGCGCGTTCTCGACTTCGGCGTCGCGGACGAGACCGCCTGGCGCGTCGGGCTTTCCTGCGGCGGCCGGATCCGGGTCCTCGTGGAACGGGTTAACGGCTGACGATGGAACAGGCGATCCTGGAAACACTCAATCTTGCGCGCGCGGCCCGCCGCGCCGCCGTCACCGTCAGCGATCTTACCGGTGGTGTCCGCGTCTACCTCGAAGGCGACGACTGTCCAGAACCCTGGCGCGAAGCCGTTGCCCGTGCCTTGCGGTCCGGCCGAGCCGGGATCGTCGAAACCGGGCAGGGCTCCTTCTTCCTCAATGTCTACCTGCCGCCGCCGCGCATCCTCGTCATCGGCGCGGTGCATATTTCACAGGCCCTGGCGCAGCTTGCGCCCGTTGCCGGCTTCGACATGACCATCATCGATCCGCGTACGGCCTTTGCCACGCCGGAACGTTTTGCCGGCGTCGACCTCATCGCCGATTGGCCGGAGGACGCCCTGAAACTCAGACCGCTCGACCGCTTCACGGCACTTGCAGCCGTGACGCATGACCCGAAGATCGACGACGAACCGATCCGGGCGGCACTGTCGGCCGGTTGTTTCTATGTCGGTGCACTCGGCAGCCGCAAGACACATGCCACACGGATCGAACGACTGCGGCATGCGGGTGTCGCCGATGCTGACATGGCCCGCATCCGTGCACCGATCGGTCTCGATATCGGCGCGGCAAGTCCTGCCGAAATCGCGGTTGCGATCCTCGCCGAAATCATCGAGGCGCTGCGACGGCGTGACGTTGCTTCCGCAGGGAGTGAAGCATGAGGTTCGGCCCGATCAAGGTCGCAGAAGCAGAGGGCGCGATGCTCGCACATGCGGTGAAGGTCGGTGATGCCAGGCTGCCGAAGGGGCACCGGGTCACATCCGCCGACATCGTCGCTTTGACCGCTTCAGGTGTCGTGGAGGTGGTGGCCGCCCGCCTTGATGCCGGCGACCTCCCGGAAGACGAGGCGGCCACGCGCATTGCCGCGGCCGTGGCCCCCGATCATCTCCGGTTTTCGCGGGCAGCGACCGGCCGCGTCAACGTCTATTCCGAGGTCGCCGGCCTCTTCGTTGCGAGCCGCGAAATTGTCGATCGCTTGAACCGCCTAGATCCCTCCATCACCTTCGCCTGTCTCGACGACCATATGCCGGTGCAGCCCGGCGATATGGTCGCAACGATCAAGATCATCCCGCTTGCGGTCGCCGGCGCCTTCGTCGAGCAGGCGGAGAGGCTTCTGCGCGACCATCGCGCCTTCGAGGTCAAGCCGTTCGCGCCGCGCCGCGCAGCCTTGATAGCAACGGAGTTGCCGAACCTCAAATCCCAGGTCATGGACAAGACCCATGCCATCCTCGCGGCGCGGCTGCGACAGGCCGGAAGCGAACTCTTCACCGAACGGCGCGTCGCGCATAGGGAAGACGCCGTGGGGGCGGCGATCGCCGAAATGCGATCAACGCACGACCTGCTGATCGTCTTCGGCGCTTCGGCGGTCGCCGATCCCGAAGACGTCATTCCGGCGGCGATCCGGCGGGCCGGTGGCGTGGTCGATCATGTGGGAATGCCTGTTGACCCCGGTAATCTTCTCGTTCTCGGCCGCGTCGGCGAAACGCCGGTCATCGGTGCACCCGGCTGCGCCCGCAGCCCGCGCGAGAATGGTTTCGACTGGATCCTCGACCGGATCCTTGCCGGCGAGTGGCCGAGTTTCGACGATATTACCGGCCTTGGCGTCGGCGGCTTGTTGAGTGAGATCCCGACCCGGCCGCAGCCACGCGAACATGCAACGGAGTTGTCATCCGGCTCGGTTTCAGTCGTCGTTCTGGCCGCTGGCCGGGCCAGCCGTATGGGCGCTGACGGCGGGCACAAACTTCTCGCAACTTTCGATGGCGTGCCGCTCGTGCGCCGCAGCGTCGAAGCCGCGCTTAAGGCCGCTCCGGGCAAGGTCAGCGTCGTGACCGGCCACCGCGAGGCCGATATCCGCTATGCGCTGCAAGGACTGCCGGTGACGTTCGTTTCCAACCCCGACTACATTTCGGGCATGGCCTCTTCGCTGACGGCCGGGCTTTCGGCAGTCGGGGCGCGGGCGCCGGGCATGCTGGTGATGCTTGCAGACATGCCCGGGATAACCGGCGACGATCTGCGCCGGCTCATCGAACGTTTCGTCGCCGAAGGTGGCCGCTCCATCATCCGCGCGACCGCAGGCGGACAGCGCGGCAATCCGGTGATCCTGCCGCGACAGACATTTTCGGCGATCAAGCAACTGGTCGGAGACGTTGGTGCAAGGCACATTATCGAAAAGAGCGGGCTGCCGGTCATCGATGTCGAACTCGGCGCGGCGGCGCGCCTCGATCTCGACACGCCGGAACAGATCGTCGCCGCCGGCGGTATCTTGGAGGAACAGACGCGTGGATAATGCCGCAATCGAAGACATGTTCGCGGTCCTCGGGCCGGTGACCATCAAGCGGATGTTCGGCGGCAAGGGCATTTATTGCCAGGGTGTGATCTTCGCCCTTGAGGTCGATGGCGAAATTCTGCTGAAGGGCGACGAGCAAACAGCGCCGGCGCTGGAGGCGGCCGGTTCGCGGCAATGGGCCTATGACGGCAAGGGCAAGCCGGTGAAGATGCCCTATTGGAGCATTCCGGACGACGCATTCGACGATCCCGACGAGATGGCGCGGTGGGTGCGGCTTGCCTATGAGGCGGCGCTACGCTCCAGGAAGTAGGCCGTCCAGCCTATGCGCGGCAGCTGCGCCTCAGATGAAAATATTGACACGATCACCACGTTTCCCATCGGCGCGCCTAAGTGACATCGGCCGGATCTGTTGGTGCCCGCGGAACGCCGCCGACAGCGGCACCAGCAATGCACAGAACGAGGGACGTACGAAGAACACCGGCCCCCGGTGGGCGGCTGCTATGCGGCGACGCCCTGTTCATGCCTGCGCAAGGCATCGGCGGCATCGGCGGTAAAGCGGGATAGCGGTTGGGGCAGGGCGTCGAGGCTAAACCAGCCGAATTCGGAAAGCTTGTCCGGTTCGGTGAGTTGAGGTTCACCTGAGAAATCCCGGGTCACATAGATCATCGAGATCCAGTGCTGGCGGTCAGCGTCGATCACCTGTTCGCTGAGGCAGAGGAATTCGGTCGAGCCAATCTTGAGGCCGGATTCTTCTTCGGCCTCGCGGCAGGCCGCAGCCTGCGAACGCTCCATGTGATCTACCTTGCCGCCGACGATGTTCCAATGCCCGGCCTCAGGCGCATTGACGCGCCTGTAGAGCAGAATCTTGCCATCGCGCACGATGACAAGTCCGCAGCCGAAGCCCGGAAAATCGATGCCCGGCTGGCCCATCCTTTCGGATCAGGCCTTGCCGGCAATCAGCATGAAGGCAGGGATTTCGTCGCCGAAGCCGACGGGCGTCGGGCCGTCGTCATAGTCGCGGCGGTGACGGTTGCGGCGGTCGCGATTGTCGTCGTTGGCAGGGTTCGATGCACGCACCGGACGATCGCCACGGTTGTTCTGTGCCTGCTTGTTCTCTGCGCTGCGTGCCGGTTTCACCGATTCCGCCCTTTCCACGACTGTTTCAATTTCGGCCTCACTATCGGCGCGCACGGTATCGGATTTATGATCGGAACGGGCCTTGGAGCCGCGATCCCCATCTTTTTTCCGGTCCTTGCGGCCATCACGACCGCGTTCACGGCGGCCGGTATCGTGGCTTTCCATCGGCTCAGGCAGATTGGAAAGGTCGCCGTTCAGCCATTCGACCTTCTGGCCGATCAGCTTTTCGATGGCGTCGGAGAATTTCGTGTCGCGCTTGGTCACCAGCGTGAAGGACGCGCCCGAGCGGCCGGCACGGCCGGTACGGCCGATGCGGTGGACGTAGTCTTCCGCATGGATCGGAACGTCGAAGTTGAAGACGTGGCTGACATCAGGGATATCGAGGCCGCGGGCCGCAACGTCGGAGGCGACGAGCAGCTTGATGTTGCCGTCCTTGAAGTTGGCCAGCATCGTCATGCGCGACCGCTGGTCCATGTCGCCATGCAGCGCACCGACGGAGAAGCCGTGGCGGTCGAGCGAACGGAAGAGGTCGGCGACATCCTTCTTGCGATTGCAGAAGATGATCGCGTTCTTCAGTTCGTCCTGGGCGCGAATCAGATCACGCAGTACCGCGCGCTTCTCGTAATCCTTGGCATGCGCCGCAACGAAGCGCTGCGTCACCGTCTGAGCCGTGGAAGCCGGGCGGGCGACTTCGACGCGCTCCGGGTTCTGCAGGAAGCGGTCGGCAAGCTTCTGGATTTCCGGCGGCATCGTCGCCGAGAAGAACAACGTCTGGCGCGTGAACGGGATCAGCTTGGCGATGCGCTCGATATCGGGAATGAAGCCCATGTCGAGCATACGGTCGGCCTCGTCGATGACCAGGATTTCCACGCCGCTCATCAGCAGCTTGCCGCGCTCGAAGTGGTCGAGCAGGCGGCCGGGCGTGCAGATCAGCACATCAGCGCCACGCTCAAGCTTGCGGTCCTGCTCGTCGAAGGACACGCCGCCGATCAGAAGCGCGATGTTTAGTTTGTGGTTCTTGCCGTACTTGTCGAAGTTCTCTGCGACCTGTGCGGCGAGTTCGCGCGTCGGCTCCAGAATGAGCGTACGCGGCATGCGCGCGCGGGCGCGGCCCTTTTCGAGCAGCGTCAGCATCGGCAGCACGAACGAAGCGGTCTTGCCCGTGCCCGTCTGGGCGATGCCCAGAATATCACGACGCTGCAGCGCCGGCGGGATAGCGCCTGTCTGGATCGGGGTCGGGATTGTGTAGCCCGCATCGGTGACAGCGGAGAGAACTTTTTGGCTCAGGCCAAGGTCAGCAAAATTGGTCAAAGGGAAATCTGTTTCCGTTCCGGTTCAATAGAACACTGATCGATCGATGGAAAACGCACGAGCACGTGGCCGCGCTCTTAAGCTGAACGCCGCCGAAAGTCAAGAAATCCAGCACGTTGAAGCAGTAAAAGGTAAATAGTGGCGAATCTGTCGCATTTCTTGTCAAGCGGAACCGCGCGGCAGCGTCAGTTCATATAGCTCGCAAGCTTGGTGCTCGCATCCAGAAACCGCATGGGATCCACGGCATTGCCGTTCAGCCGGATTTCATAGTGTAGGTGCGGTCCGGTGGAGCGCCCGGTGTTGCCGGACTTGGCAATGACTTCGCCAGCCTTCACCCGGTCGCCGGCTTTCACCAGCACGGTGGAAAGGTGGGCGTAGCGCGTCGCGACACCATTGCCGTGGTCGATCTCGACCATGTTTCCATAGCCGCCCGTCAACCCTGCATTGGTCACCGTTCCAGGCGCGGCCGAGCGGATGCGTGTACCGACCGTTGCGCGAAAGTCGATGCCGGCATGCAGCGCCAGACGCCCGAGAAACGGATCAAGCCGGTTGCCGAAATCGCTGGTGATGTCGCTGGCCGGCGAGGGGTTGCCGAAGGGCAGCTTGCGGACCTCGGCGCGCGTGCGGTCGAGCTCCAGGAGTGCGGTATCGAGTGCGGCAAGCGAACGGCCGAAATCGTCATCGTTCACAGGCTCGACGAAGGGGCCGCCGATCGCCGTCTCGGCCGAGCCGGATATGTCGTTGGCCGGAATCAACTCGGCGACATCGTCAACGGGCAGGTCGACACCGGTGCGCCCGACGATCGAACGAATCGCATCCGACGTCTTCGCCGCACCGTCCGTCAGTCGCTGGACCCGCGTCATCTGCTCGCGCTCGACATCCTTCAGCGAGAGCGTCACTTTTGAGAAAATCCGGTCGGCGCGGTCGGAACTTGATTCGCCGGCATCGGGTGCTGCATAGGCGAGGGCGGGGACAGCTGCAGCACTGACCGGCGCAACGTTCAGTCCCATCAGCTTCTCAATTGCCTTGACACTGCCGCTGCTGCTCGCATCGGCGCGTTTTTCATAGGCAAGCGGCTCGACGGCCGCAGGCGCATCGGTTGCGGTCGTGACGCCGGAACTTTCGGCCCTTTCGACCAGGGCGCCGAGCTTTCCGTTGCGCGAGGTCAGCGCCATCTGCTGGCGCAGCAGCTTCTCGACCTTTTCCTCGACCACTTGCTGGTCGAGCAGTTGCCGGCTGGTGACCCGATCGACCTGCGCCCGCAGCGCTGTGATCCGATCCTCGTATTCATGCTGCATGCGGGCCTGGCGGGCAATCGTGCCGCCGATCAGGTCGTCGCGCAAAACCAGATAGGAAGTGGCCGCGAGATAGCCGATGCTGCAGACGCCTGCAAAGGAGACAGCGATCGCCGCCATCCACGGGCGCACGGTCATGTGCCGGACCTTGTCGCCGCTGGCCAGGATCAGGACGTGATTCTGCTTGCGTTTTCCAAAGGTACGATTTGCCTGATGTCCAGACACCCGTTCTCTCCCGCCATGTGCGCGTTGCCTCGCATCACCTGGGGATCATTACACTTTGTTAGGGTTAACAATCGGTAAGCAAGATTGCGGGAAGGTGATGTCCGCTATCGATTGGTCGAAGCGGTCATCGAGCGGTAGAACGACGGCGTCAGGCCGGCCTCGGCGCGGGCGATATCGTTGAACGGCGCCTTCAGGGGACCGCGGAAATTGGCGCGCACCAGCTGCTGGAAGGTCGCTGCCGGGTCCTTCTTCTCGCGGGCGCAGAGAAAGCGGAACCATTTGGCGCCAACGGCGACGTGGCCCTTCTCGTCCTCGTAGATGACGTCGAGCACGGCCGCACTCTCGAAGTCGCCGGTTTCGCGCATCTTGGCCTGAAGCGCTGGCGTCACGTCGAGACCGCGCGCTTCGAGAATGAGCGGCACGACGGCGAGCCGCGCCGTCAGGTCGTTGCGCGTATCGTGCGCCGCCTGCCAGAGGCCGTCATGGGCAGGCAGGTCGCCATAGTCGGCGCCGAGGTCGTTCAGGCGCTGGCGGACCATGCGGAAGTGCTTCGCCTCTTCGAAGGCGACACGCATCCAGCCGTCGAAGAAGGAATTGGGCACCGGCTCGGTTGCAAAGCGGGCGACGATATCAAGGGCGAGATCGACGGCGTTCAATTCGATATGGGCGATGGAGTGCAGAAGTGCGATTCGGCCCTTCAGCGAACCGAGAGACCGGCGCTTGACCTGCGTCGGTGGCGTCAGCACCGGCTTGTCCGGTCGGCCTGGGCGCACCGGCACCGGCCGGTCGAGCGGCGAGCGCAGCGACAGCGTGCGGCGCTGCCAGCGCCGGGCGGCTTCCTGCGCGAGCGCCGTCTTGACCTCGAGGTCGGCGGCGCGGATCGCTTCGACTGCACCGCCCCGCAGGCTGTGGAACACGGGCAACTCCGTCATCGGCGCCCTCAGATCGCCTTTGCGGCGTCAAGGACCTCGCGGGCGTGGCCGTCCACCTTCACCTTTTCCCAAACTCTGACGACGACACCGTCGGCGCCGATCAGGAAGGTACTGCGCTCGACACCCATGTACTTGCGCCCGTACATCATCTTCTCGACCCAGACGCCATAGGCTTCGACGACCGACTTCTCCTCGTCGGCAGCGAGCGGCACCGTCAGGTTGTGCTTCTTGGCGAAGCGGTCGTGCTTCTTCACCGAGTCGGGCGAAAGCCCGATCAGGGCTATGCCGGCTGCGGCGAAGTCGTCGGCAAGTTCCGAAAACGAGATCGCCTCAAGCGTGCAGGCCTGCGTATCGTCCTTCGGATAGAAGAACAGAACAACCGGGCGGCCGCGCAGGGCCGAGAGCGAAATCGTACCGCCGCCGTCACGCGGCAGGGTGAAGTCGGGAGCGACATCTCCGGGACCGGGTCTTGCCATGATTAAACCTTCCTTCCGCCAAGTTTTGCAGACAATCGGGCGCTACTGGATGTTTTCATTGGTCTTTGCCGACCAGAGGGCAAAACGTGCAGTGCTCAAGCTAGTCGAGTGACATTTGCGCGCCACAAGGCACGCGGCGCTGTTGGGCATAGCGAAAATCGTCGACTGCCGTCCAGCGCATTTGTGCTAGATTCGACAGGTTTCGGACGGCATGGGCCGCTACGAAACGTTGCAGTCGCCTGCGCGCGCGAATTCCATCGCAGGTGGTCGCTTTCCACAGCATGGTCCCGCGTCCCTTGGTGACTCGGCACGATGACATGTGGTCTACAAGAAGCGAGAAGTGGTCGCCCCGAAATGACAGAGACGGAGGGCGACGACGAAGCTCGTATCGTATGGAGGACGCCCGCGCTGATGAGTGAGATCCGCGGCGAAAAAGTCGGCTTTCGCAAGAAAGACATCGTCGCGTTGCATGCGTTGCCTTCGGCGCAGGCGCACGAACCCATGATCGTGCACGCGCCGCGCAAGAACAAAGCCGCGCGCTTCTGTGCCAAGATCGCACTGCTGACATCGCTGCTCGCGCTTTCCATCGCGGCGATCCTCATTGTCGTCATCGAAAGCGGGGTGATGGACAGCACGCTTAACGCGCGCGCCCGCACCGCACTCAATGCAGCGCTCGGCGATGCCTACCGCGTAGAGGTCGGCAGCACTGTGGTGCGCATGACCGCGGGCGGCGCGATTGCGCTCAGAGCCCGCGAAGTGGCGCTCAGCGAAGCGTCCTCAGGCCAGCCGGTCGCCAAGCTCCGCGCGATCTCGATCGCGCTCGACCCGCTGGCGTTGATGACCGGACGCATCGCCGTCTCCAACCTCGAAGCGGAAGGCGGCGATTTCGATTCCGGGTTGCTGCCGCGCGGCGAACCGCTCGATCTCACCAAGATCCGCATTGCCGACGTTGGCGATACGCTGGAGGCAATCTTCTCCCACGTCGACCGCATATCGCAGATGGCGGCCGGCCGCGGCAGCCAGAAGGTCACGCTGTCGGATTTCAGCTTCTCCGTCATCGGCTCCCGCGATCGCGTCGTGCCCGTCGTCGCCAACGCGCTCGAGTTCAACCGTGACGCGGGCGGCTCGATGAGCGTCAAGGGCAGCGTCACCGTCGACGGGGTGGACGTCGATCTCAGCGCCGACGCCCTTGGCGACAAGGGGCACATGACCGGCTTCGAAGCGTCGATCACCAATCTGCCGCTCGCACCTTTCTTCTACCACGGTAAAGTCGGCTCGGAGCCGCCCTTCGGCGTCGTCGCATCGGCCGGGCTGTCGCTGAAGGCGACGCGGGCCGCCGGCAATGCGAAACCGGATCTGCGCGTGACAGTGCGCACGTCCAAGGGCGAGTTTCACGCGGGCAACCTCGTCTCGACGCTCAATGCCTCGCAAATGGACGTCGCCTATGACTTCGAGCGCTCGTCCGTCGAAATTCTGCCGTCGGCCGTCAAGATCGGCCGTTCGACCTTTCCGTTTACCGGGGCGATTATCGACCTCGACAAGATTGCCGGCGCAACGGAGAAGGGGTTTGCCATCGACCTCCTGCTCAAGAACGCAAGCTCCGCCCCGGAAGACGTCGCCGACGCGCCACTGATCTTCGATGCCAAGGCAAATGGCCGGTTTGTGTCGGACAAGCGCCAACTGATCTTCGACCAGCTCGCCGTGTCGACCCCGCTCGGTTCGATGTTCGGATCGCTTTCCGTCGCCTTCGGCAAGACATCACCGCAGATCAGCTTCGCCTCGGTCAGCGATCGCATGGAGGCGACCGCCGTCAAGCAATTGTGGCCGTGGTGGTTGGCCAAGGGCGCGCGGCGCTGGGCGATCGCCAACCTCTTCGGCGGCACGGTCACCAATGCCCGCATCGAAGTATCGGTCGCCGAGGGGCGGATCGCCTCCAACGAAGGCGAGCTCAAGCTCAACGAGCAGGAGCTCAATATCAACTTCGATATCGACGACACGCGCATCAACATCACCGGCGAGATACCCCCGCTGCGCGACACCTCCGGCAAGTTCAAGCTGAGCGGCCAGCGCATGACAGCCGAGATCGAGAAGGGGACCGCCTTCTTCCCGTCTGGACGCGCGGTCGCGCTCAACGGCGGCGACTTCATCCTTCCCGACGTCTACACGAAACCACTGATGGCGGAGATGAAGATCGAGGTTGGCGGCGATGCCGATGCGATCGCCGAGCTCGTGAGCTACAAGCCGATTCAGGCGCTGCAAAAGACCCCGCTGCTGCCGGAAGATTTCAGCGGTCCTCTGACCGCCGTCGTGGGCGCCCGTTTCGGCCTGATCTCGGATCAGAAGCCGCCGAAGCCGCTCTATCAGGTACAGATGCAGCTCGACAAGGTCACGGTCCAGAAGGCCATGTTCGGGCGCGCCGTAGAGGATCTGGTCGGCACATTTCGGGTAGATAATCAGCAGGCGGTCCTCGATGCGGATGCCCGTATCGAAGGCGCGAAGGTCAAGGTCGCGCTGACGGAACCGGTCGATTCCGGTTCGACCGTCAAGCGTTCGCGCGAGATTTCGGGCTCGCTGGAGCAGGGTGTCTGGCAGAAACTGATACCTGGGCTTTCTCGGATCGTTTCCGGACCGATCACGATCGACGTTGCAATCGACGAGGCGAGCCGGCAGACGGCAGAGATCGACCTCACGAAAGCCCAGCTCTCGCTTCCCTGGATCGGCTGGAGCAAGGGCGTCGGGATTCCGGCCGAGGCGCAGTTCACGTCCTCGATGGACGGCAAGATCGCAACAATCAGCAATTTCACGGTTGCCGGCGACGGCTTTGGTGCGCGCGGCAAGCTGCAGATCGACGATGGCGGTCTGCTCTCGGCGGATCTCGATAATGTCCGCCTGGCGCAGGGCGACGACTTCAAGGTCTCCATCGACCGCACCAGGGGCGGCTACACGGCGTCGCTCAGCGGCGCTGCAGCCGATATCAGGCCGATCCTGGCGCAATTGAAGACCGGAAGCGACCAGAACCAGGGTGGTGGCGACGACATTGCCATCAGGGCCCAGCTCGATCGCGTCACCGGTTTCAATGGCGAATCGCTCTCGAACGTCAATCTGGTCTACGGCGAGCGCGGACGTCAGATCGAGGACGTCAACCTCTCGGCCGTGACGAGCAGCGGTCAGGCGCTGGTTGCCCGGCTCGCCAAGGCCGGTGCCGACAACACGCTAGAGCTGACCACGGGCGATGCCGGCGCGCTGGCGCGGTTTGCCGACATCTACCAGAACATGCGCGGCGGCCTGCTCAATCTCAAACTGCGTGACCGTGGCGGACGCTCCTGGCGCGGCAGCGTCGATATCCGAAAGTTCCAGCTGGTCGGCGAGCAGCGCCTGCAATCGATGGTGTCGACGCCCACCGGTGCCGACGGCCGAAGCCTGAACCAGGCCGTGCGCCGTGACATCGACGTCAGCTCGGCCCGCTTCGAACGCGGCTTCGCGCAACTGGCGCTCGATCGCGGCGCGATTCGCGTCGAAGGCGGCGTGCTGCGCGGCACCGATGTCGGCGCGACCTTCCAGGGAACGGTGCGCGACAACAATGGCATCATGGACATGACTGGCACTTTCATGCCGGCCTATGGGCTGAACCGCATCTTCGGCGAACTGCCGCTGATCGGCGTACTGCTCGGCAACGGCCGCGACCGCGGCCTGCTCGGCATCACCTTCAAGCTCAACGGCCCGTTCAACCAGCCGAAGCTGACGATCAATCCTTTGTCGATCATCGCGCCGGGCGTCTTCCGCAGCATCTTCGAGTTCCAATGAAGAAGGCCGACGCACTGCATGTCCTTAAATCGTCGCCGATTTAAGGACAAAACATGCAGCACTTCAAAGTTCTACAGCGACCTTTGCGCGTCTTAACAGACGCGCGGCGCTGTCGGGCCGGCCCTTCAAATTCTTGAGTGGCGCTCCGGTTCAGGCCGGGCGCACCAGAATGTGCTTCTTCTTGCCGAGCGACAGCTTGACGACATTGTCGGCGGTCACGTCGCCGGTGCCGATGATCCGACGCTCGTCGCTGACGGCCTCGTCGTTGATCCTGACGGCACCGCCCTGGACATGGCGACGAGCCTCGCCGTTGGAAGCGGCAAGACCGGCGCGTACGATCAGCGTCAGCAGGCCGAGGCCGGCTTCAAGCTCAGCAGTCGGGATCTCGACCGAGGGCAGGTCGGCGGCGAGCGCGCCTTCCTCGAAAGTCTTCCGAGCGGTCTCCGCCGCCTGCTCGGCGGCCGGTCGGCCGTGCAGCATGGCGGTGATCTCGGTTGCCAGGATCTTCTTGACCTCGTTGATCTCAGAGCCGCCCAGCTCGGAGAGCCGATCGATCTCGGCCATAGGCAGGGTCGTGTAGAGCTTCAGGAAGCGGGTGACGTCCGCATCCTCGGTGTTGCGCCAGTACTGCCAGAAGTCATAGGCCGACAGCATGTCCGGGTTCAGCCAGATGGCGCCGTTGACCGACTTGCCCATCTTTGCGCCCGACGAGGTGGTCAGAAGCGGCGAGGTCAGGGCATAGAGCTGCTCGGTGCCCATGCGGTGGCCGAGGTCGATGCCGTTGATGATGTTGCCCCACTGGTCCGATCCGCCCATCTGCAGGCGGCAGCCGGTGCGCTTGTGCAGCTCGACGAAGTCGTAGGCCTGCAGGATCATGTAGTTGAATTCGAGGAAGGACAGCGACTGCTCGCGATCAAGCCGCGTCTTGACGCTGTCGAAGGACAGCATGCGGTTGACCGAGAAATGACGGCCGACGTCGCGCAGGAATTCGAGGTAGTTGATGCCGAGCAGCCAGTCGGCGTTGTTGATCATCAACGCGTCCTTGGGGCCTTCGCCATAGCTGAGGTAGTTGGAGAACACCGTCTTGATGCTGGCGATGTTGGCGTCGATCGTCGCCGGCGTCATCAGCTGGCGAGCCTCGTCCTTGAAGGACGGGTCGCCGACCATGCCGGTGCCGCCGCCCATCAGCGAGATCGGCCGGTGGCCGGTCGCCTGCATCCAGTGCAGCATCATGATCTGGATCAGGCCGCCGGCATGCAGGCTCGGCGCCGTCGGGTCGAAGCCGATATAGGCCGTCACGGTTTCCTTCCGGAACAGTTCGTCCAGGCCAGTCTCGTCGGAGATCTGGTGGATGAAGCCACGCTCGCTGAGGGTGTGAAGGAAATCGGACTTGAAACCGGACATGATCTGTCTCTCTTGCGGGGGGAGTTTTTGAACGAACGGGCGTTTAGCACTGTTTTTGCGCATAATCACTTCAAAAGTGATTCTGGAAATATTGACCCGCATGACACAGACAAGAACCGCAATCGGCCTGATGAGTGGCACGAGCATGGACGGCATCGACGTGGCCCTGTTGCGAACCGACGGGGAGACCGTCGTCGAGCGCGGACCATCTGCCAGCTTTCCCTACGACGCGCAATTTCGGGATCGTTTGAAGCAGGGACTGGTCGAAGCGAAGGCGATCACGCAACGCGACCAAAGGCCGGGCGCCCTTGATGCGCTTGAGCGCGACCTGACGCTGCGACACGCAGAAGCGGTCAAGACCTTCCTCAAACAGAACAACCTGTCGGCGGCTGATATCGACGTGCTCGGCTTTCACGGACAGACCGTGCTGCACCGCCCAGACGAGGCCCTGACGGTGCAGATCGGCGACGGCGCGCTCCTTGCCGGAGAAACGGGCATCGATGTCGTCTACGACATGCGCGCCAACGACATGGAACATGGAGGGCAGGGCGCGCCGCTGATCCCCGCCTACCACGCAGCACTGGCGCGAGGCGCGGCCGGCCTTCCAGCACCGGTTGTCTTCGTCAACATCGGCGGCATTTCCAATCTGACCTTCATTGGCGAAGGCGAGACGCTCATTGCCTATGACAGCGGTCCCGGCAACACGCTGATCGACCAGTGGGTCGAAGCGCATGCCGGCATTCCCTTCGACCAGGGCGGCATGATCGCCTGCGAGGGAACGGTGCTGCCGGCGCTTGCCGAACGCTATCTCACCAATGCCTTCTTCACCGCGGCCACGCGCCGCTCGCTGGACCGGAACGATTTTGCACCACCGGCCGGAAGCGATGCCGGCCTTGCCGACGGCGCACGCACGCTTGCCCATGTCACGGCGGCAGCGATCATCAAATCGGCGGGGCACTTGCCACAGCGGCCAGTCACCTATGTCGTCTGCGGCGGCGGCCGGCTCAATCCGGTGATCATGCGTGACCTCGCTTCGCTTGCCGAAGTAGAGGGCGCAACAGTGCTTGCGGCGGAGGCGGTGGGCTTCAACGGCGATTCGATGGAGGCCGAGGCCTGGGCCTACCTCGCCGTACGCGCCTTGCGAGGCCTGCCGCTTACCTATCCGGGAACGACGGGCGTGCGGCAACCGGTCAGCGGCGGCCGGCGCGCGGCAAGAACTTGAAGTTGATCTCGCGTTTCGCCATAAGTCCGTCATCCCAACGGATTAATCAAATTTTCGCAACAGCGAATTAGGATCTCAGCCGCTGCCACTGGAGGTGGCGAGGAGCGGCTTGGTGCCGCACGAGGGTTTCGGGTTCGTCGATGGGTGGTGCGATTTCTCTGCTGGCCGTGAATTTCATCATCGCGCAGATCTTCACGGCCGCATTTCTCATCATTGCCGCAAAGAGCCGGCAGCGGCGTGCGGCGCTCTGGTGCGCTGCCGGATTTGCCGTCGCCTCGCTTGCAGCCGTCTGCGAAACGATCGTTCCCTTTTCCTCGACCCCGCGGCTCTTTGCCGTCAGCGCCTTTGCCTGCGTGCTCGGCGGCTTCTGTCTTCTGCGTTTTGGCCTCGGCCTTTTCTATCAAGTGCCGGTGCGCGTGCCGTTGCTCGGCGCCTTCTTCGTTGCCGGCGTTTCCCTGGACCTGGCGATCTACGACCTGCCGAGAGGCACCTGGGAGCATGCGATCCCGTACCAGGCGCCCTTTGTCGTGATCCAGGCGTGGACGGCATCGGTCGTCCTTCGCTCCGGCCGTCGCACCTTCTTTGACTGGCTGTTGTTCGGCCTGCTGGCGCTCTCGGCCGCCTACTACCTCGTAAAGATCTATGCCGCGGTCGTCGCAGGCTCGGGCGTAACGGCCCAGGACTATGTTTCCAGCCCGTTTGCGCTCATCTCGCAGGCGCTCGGTGCGATCCTCATCGTCGGCGCCGGCCTTGCCATGCTCGGCGCGATGGTCAAGGAGATTGTCGACGACGCGCAGGCGCGCTCGGAAATCGACCTGCTCTCCGGCCTCTACAATCGCCGTGGCTTCATCGAACGGGTCATGCCGCTCCTGCACGCCCGCACCACCCAGACGCCGGGAACAGTCATTCTCGCCGACCTCGATCGCTTCAAGTTGGTCAACGACACCTATGGCCACCTCACGGGCGACGAAGTCATTCGCCGATTCGCCCGGGTGCTGATGGACGTGATGCCCAACCGTGCCGTCGCCGGCCGTCTCGGCGGCGAAGAGTTCGCGGTGTTTCTGCCCTGCACGGACCTGTCGGAAGCGCGCGTCGTCGCCCACGGCATGCGTGCGGCGATCATGTCCCAGCAGATCGGCGGACTTCCGGAAGCAGCAAGGGTGACGGCGAGCTTCGGAGTCACGGCCGTCGGCATCGGCGAGGCGCTCGATCCGGTGATACAGCGCGCCGACGAGGCGCTCTATACGGCCAAGGCCAACGGTCGCAACCGTGTCGAATGTGCCGAAGCACCGACCACGGTCGTCAACCCAAGCGTTCCACACTGGATCGGGCGGTCATAGACGACCGGCGTCTAGGCGATGCATTTCTCTCGGAGAAACCGGAGGATGTCTTCGGTGAACTGGTGCGGGTTCTGCAGTATCGAAAAATGGCTGACCTCAGGCTGGATCAACAGGCCGGCCCCCGGAATGTTGTCGGCGATGAACAGCGTGTCGTCCCGTTTGATGGCTTCCTCATGGTCGCCATCCACCACCCAGACAGGGACCCGGATTTTCTGAAGGTCGCCGGCCGTGATGTTCGGCTGCGAAGTCCACATCGCCATCATCTCGTCGAAGAAGCGCTTAAATCCCCCTGGCGTCGACGACAGCAGGGCGTACTCTTCGCCCGTTCGCGCGATATAGGCGTTGAAGACGACGCTCATGGTAAAATCGTGTGTTCCGGATGGATTGCTGTTTGCCCCGAAGGAAAAGACACCGGCTATGAGATCGGGATGCCGCATCGCCAGCAGGAGCCCGATAATCGCGCCGTCGCTCCAGCCGATGATGACCGCCTTTGGCAACGTCAGGTGAGCCATCAGTGCCATGACATCGCCTGCCATGAGTTCATAGCTCATGCTCCCACCACCTCGGGAGCTGCGTCCGTGACCCCGGCTGTCCATCACGATGACCTGACAGGTTTTGGCGAGCTCCGTGACCTGAAGCCCCCAATAGTCGGAATTGCCGAGCCCGCCATGTAGCAAAATGACGGGAGCACCCGAACCATACACCGCGTGCCAGATCCTGGCGTCCGCGAGCTCGACAACACCCTCACGTCCGCCAGCCGGAAGCTGCGGAGTGGCGGGCAGGGTTAGCCACCTCGGCTCGCACGCCGACACATTCGACACCTGCGACATGGCTCCCTCCCGTGAATGCTGCTCGGCTCTGCCCCACCCAGACAGCCTAGACTTGCACTATACGCCGATCACACGGCGCTGAAACTCATCCTATCGGGTGAGAGTTGTTGCAGCCTTCGGGCGCACGACCATGGGGCGCATTTGTCCATAAAAAACGCCGCGCACCCGAAGGGGTACGCGGCGCTCCTGTACGTGGCCCGGGTTTTCAGCGAATACGCTTGGCGGCCGGCTCCGGTGTCAGTTCGCCGTTGAGGCGACGGTCGAGGTAGTCCTCGCATTCCGTCATCAGGCCTTCGACCTGGCCGTTGAAGAAGTGGTTGGCGCCGGGCACCGTCTTGTGGGTGATGAGAATGCCCTTCTGCGCCTTCAGCTTCTCGACGAGACCGTTGACGTCCTTTTCCGGCGCAACCTTGTCGGAATCACCATTGATGATCAGGCCCGAAGACGGGCAGGGCGCCAGGAACGAGAAGTCGTAGATGTTCGGCTGTGGCGCGACGGCCATGAAGCCTTCGATTTCCGGGCGGCGCATCAGGAGCTGCATACCGATCCAGGCACCGAAGGAATAGCCGGCAACCCAGCAGCTCTTCGAATCCGGATGCAGGCTCTGCACCCAGTCGAGCGCCGATGCCGCATCCGAAAGCTCGCCGGCGCCGTGGTCGAATTCGCCCTGGCTGCGACCGATGCCGCGGAAGTTGAACCGGAGCGTGGTGAAGCCGCGCTTCTGGAACATATAGAAGAGCTGGTAGACGATCTGGTTGTTCATCGTGCCGCCGAACTGCGGGTGCGGGTGCAGGATGATGGCGATCGGCGCGCTCTTCTGCTTCGAAGGCTGATAACGGCCTTCGAGGCGGCCGGCGGGTCCGTTGAAGATGATTTCGGGCATTGGCTCTCCGGGAGTGTTCCTGGTTCGAATCTTGGGTTCAGATCGCGATGAGTCTTGACGAAAGCAGTCAGCTTTTCTAAAACCTAGTTTAGAACCGTTCAAAACTTCTGTGCGGGCATTCCGCCTTGTGCTTCGTCTCATAAGGCAAGCGGCGCGGAAAATTCAAGGAAAATGCATCGCCAGAGGTTGCGGGCCTGTGACCTGTTGATCTAGCGAAGGAAATCATGTCGAGTTCACGCATCTATATGGACTGGAACGCCACGGCGCCGCTTCTGCCCGAAGCGCGCGAGGCTTGCCTGTCGGCGCTCGACCTCCTTGGCAACCCTTCTTCCGTTCACGGAGAGGGCCGCGCGTTGCGCACGTTGATCGAAAACGCCCGTCGCGACGTGGCAGTGCTCTGCGGCGCCAAGCCTGGCAGCGTCATCTTTACCAGCGGCGCCACGGAAGCGGCCAACCTGGTGCTTACGCCCGATTTCCGCATGGGCCGCACGCCGCTGAAGATCGGCCGGCTCTATGCCTCGGCGATCGAGCACCCGGCTGTGCGCGAAGGCGGACGCTTTCCGCGCGAAGCCCTCAGCGAAATCCCGGTGATTTCAGACGGCGTCGTCGATCTCCCGGTGCTGAGGGAGCTGTTATCCGCGCATGATCGCCAGCTCGGCTTGCCGATGGTTGCCGTCATGCTGGTCAACAACGAGACGGGCATCATCCAGCCGATCGCCGCGATCGCCGAGATCGTTCGCGCCCATGGCGGCATTCTCGTCGTCGACGCGGTGCAGGCCGCCGGCCGCGTGCCGCTTTCGATTGAAGACCTCGGCGCCGACTTCCTGATCGTCTCCTCGCACAAGATCGGCGGCCCGAAGGGCGCCGGCGCGCTGGTGGCGCGCGGCGAGGTTATGATGCCCGCACCGCTGATCCGCGGCGGCGGACAGGAAAAGGGGCACCGTTCCGGGACTGAAAATCCGGTGGCGATTGCCGGCTTTGCAGCAGCCGCCCGGAAGGTCGGCGAAGATGTCGGCCAACGAATAGGCGTGGTCACCGCGTTGCGCGACAAGCTCGAAGGCGAGATGCTGGCCGCGGCAACCGACGTGGTTATTCACGGCCGCGACGTTTCGCGCGTTGGCAACACGATCTTCTTCACGCTTCCTGGCCTCAAGGCCGAGACCGGGCAGATTGCCTTCGATCTCGAAGGTGTGGCGTTGTCGGCGGGTTCCGCCTGCTCCTCCGGCAAGGTCGGGCAGAGCCACGTGCTGACGGCGATGGGTTACGATCCGCGCCAGGGCGCACTTCGAATCTCGATCGGCGAGGGCACGACACAGGCTGATATCGACCGTTGCGCCACGGTCTTTGCAAAGGTAGCAGCAAGAAGACGAGCGCCCGGGCAAGCAGCCTGAGCGGAACGACCGGACGAAATTGCGGAAAAGCAATTTTCCGCTTGGCAAACAGGGTGAAAAGCGCCTTTTAGCCATTACATAAGCGGTGTGCCAAGCGCATCGTGTTGACAAGCTGCCGGACCTTGGATCCGGCAAGATTGGAGAACGACATGCCTGCCGTGCAGGAGACCATTGATCAGGTCCGTCAGATCGACGTTGACCAGTACAAATACGGTTTTGAGACGACCATCGAAGTCGAGAAGGCCCCGAAGGGTCTCTCGGAAGACATCATTCGCTTCATCTCCGAGAAGAAAAACGAGCCGGAATGGATGCTGGAATGGCGTCTTGAGGCCTATCGCCGCTGGCTGACGCTCGACGAGCCGACCTGGGCACGCGTCAGCTATCCGAAGATCGACTTCAACGAGATCTACTATTACGCCGCTCCCAAGGGCGTGACGGGCCCGAAGTCGCTCGACGAAGTCGATCCCGAGATCCTCAAGGTCTACGAAAAGCTCGGCATTCCGCTGAAGGAACAGGAAATCCTCGCCGGCGTACAGAAGTCGAAGATCGCCGTCGACGCCGTCTTCGACAGCGTCTCGGTCGTCACCACCTTCAAGGAAGAGTTGAAGAAGGCCGGCGTGATCTTCATGTCGATCTCCGAGGCGATCCGCGAGCACCCTGATCTCGTCAAGAAGTATCTCGGTTCCGTCGTTCCGACGACCGACAACTACTATGCGACGCTGAACTCCGCAGTCTTCACCGACGGCTCCTTCGTCTACGTGCCGAAGGGCGTTCGTTGCCCGATGGAACTGTCCACCTACTTCCGTATCAACGAGAAGAACACCGGCCAGTTCGAGCGCACGCTGATCATCTGCGAAGAGGGCGCCTACGTGTCCTATCTCGAAGGCTGCACCGCACCGCAGCGCGACGAGAACCAGCTTCATGCCGCCGTCGTCGAACTCGTTGCGCTCGATGACGCAGAGATCAAGTACTCGACGGTCCAGAACTGGTATCCGGGCGACAAGGAAGGCAAGGGCGGCATCTACAACTTTGTCACCAAGCGTGGCGATTGCCGTGGCAAGAACTCCAAGATCTCCTGGACGCAGGTCGAAACCGGTTCGGCGATTACCTGGAAGTATCCGTCCTGCATCCTGCGCGGCGACGGTTCGCGCGGCGAGTTCTACTCGATCGCGGTGTCCAACGGTCACCAGCAGATCGACAGTGGCACCAAGATGATCCACCTCGGCAAGAACACGTCGAGCCGCATCGTCTCCAAGGGTATTGCTGCCGGCGTCTCGGAAAACACCTATCGCGGCCAGGTTTCGGCCCACCGCAAGGCCGAGAATGCCCGCAACTTCACCCAGTGCGATTCGCTGCTGATCGGCGACAAGTGCGGCGCGCATACCGTTCCTTACATCGAGGCGAAGAACTCGACGGCACAGTTCGAGCACGAAGCCACGACGTCGAAGATTTCCGAGGACCAGCTGTTCTACTGCCAGCAGCGCGGCATCCCGACCGAAGCGGCGATCGCGCTGATCGTCAACGGCTTCGTCAAGGAAGTCATCCAGGAACTGCCGATGGAATTCGCCGTCGAAGCGCAGAAGCTGATCGGCATCTCGCTTGAAGGCTCGGTGGGCTAAGGCCCTGGACTGAAAATTGAATGGCGCGCACCGAGAGTTTGCGCGCGAACGAACGTTCGTTTCCCAAGAGGACGATAGAAATGCTTGAAATCAAGAACCTGCACGCCCGCATCGCCGAAGACGGCACCGAGATCATCCGCGGCCTGAACCTGACCGTGAAGGCCGGCGAAGTTGCCGCCATCATGGGCCCGAACGGCTCCGGCAAGTCGACGCTCTCCTACATCCTGTCGGGCCGCGAAGATTACGAAGTCACCGAAGGCGACATCCTCTACAACGGCGAAAGCATCCTGGAACTCGACGCGTCCGAGCGTGCGGCCAAGGGCATCTTCCTTGCCTTCCAGTACCCGGTCGAAATCCCGGGCGTTGCCACCATGCAGTTCCTGAAGGTGGCGATGAACGAACAGCGCAAGTATCGCGGTGAAGACGAGCTGACGACGCCGGAATTCATGCGCCGCGTCAAGGAAGCCGCTGCCGAGCTGAAGATCGCACCGGAAATGCTGCGTCGCCCGCTCAACGTCGGCTTCTCCGGCGGTGAGAAGAAGCGCGCCGAAATCCTGCAGATGTCGCTGCTCCAGCCGAAGCTTTGCGTGCTCGACGAAACCGACTCCGGCCTCGACATCGATGCGCTGAAGATCGTCGCCGACGGCGTCAACGCCCTGCGTTCGCCGGATCGCGCCGTCGTCGTCATCACCCACTACCAGCGCCTGCTCGACTACATCGTGCCCGACACGGTGCACGTCCTCTACAAGGGCCAGGTGATCAAGTCGGGCGACAAGACGCTGGCGCACGAACTCGAAGCCAACGGCTACGCGGATATCATCGAGGCCGCAGCTTAGAGCCTGTTGAAGGAGTGTTCGAATGAATATGCAACAGGCAATCAAGATGACGGCGGCCGAGACGGCGCTCGTCGACGCCTATACCGCGCAGATCGGCGATCTGCCGGGTGACGGTTCGGTGCTTTCGGTTCGCGACACGCTGGTGCACGAACTGAGGACTGCGGGTCTGCCGACCCGCCGTGTCGAATCCTGGCACTACACCGACCTGCGCACGCTGCTGCGCGCGGTGCCGGCTACCGATCCGACGGCTTTTGCCGATCGCGTCGACGCGCTGGTTCCGGGCTCGACGGTGTTTTCGGTCCGAAACGGCCAGGCCGAGGTCAAGGGCAACCTTCCCGAGGGCGTGACGGTCCGTTCCTATGTCGACAGCCTGCTCGACGGTTCGGCCACGGCTGGCCTCGCTGTGCTCGGCTTTGACGACGCGATCGGCCGCATCAACGGCGGTCTCGTGCGCGGCGGTCTCGAAATCGCCGTCGGCGATGATGCAACGGTCGAAAATCCGCTGGAAATTCAGCTGGTACAGAGTGTCGGCCAGGCGCATACGCGCTTCCCGGTGACGTTCGGCGCCAACGCCAAGGCAACCGTGATCGAGCGGCATCTGTCGACCAAAGACGGCGAGAGCTTCGTCTCCTCCGTTAGCGACATTACGCTCGCCGACGGTGCCGATGTCATCTGGATCATCCTGCAGCAGCAGGGCGCTGCCGATACCCATCTCGGCCAGATCCGCTTCGACCTCGGCAAGAATGCCAAGCTGCATCTCTTCGTGATCAACGCCGGCGGCAAGCTGGTGCGCCAGGAGATCCATGGCAAGACGAGCGGCGAGGGTGCGGATTTCAAACTGCGCGGCATCAACCTGCTCGGCGGCGAGAGCCACACGGACGTGACCTTCACGCTCGGCCACAACGTACCGCACACCACGTCGACGGAGATCATCCGCAACGTCGTGTTCGATCGTGCCAAGGGCGTGTTCCAGGGCAAGATCCTGGTTGCCAAGGACGCGCAGAAGACCGACGCGAAGATGGCATGCAACACGCTGCTTCTATCCGACGACGCCGATCTCTCGGCGAAGCCTGAGCTGGAGATCTTCGCCGACGACGTGCAGTGCGGCCACGGTGCGACGGTTGCCGATATCGACCACACGCAGCTCTTCTACCTGATGGCGCGCGGTGTTCCGGAAAACAAGGCTCGGGCCATGCTCGTCAATGCCTTTGTTGCCGAGATCGTCGAAGAGCTGGAAGATGACGAGGCGCTGGTCGAGGCGCTGGAAGAGGTCATCTCGACCTGGCTCGACAAGCACGCCTGACGGGCTGTCTGCGTAATTCCTTAAATCGGCGTCGATTTGGGGTAAAATTGCGCGGGACTTCAACATGTTGCAGTGCGCTTAGCGCGTCCTCAGGGACGCGCGGCGACGTGGCGAAATTGGATTGAAGACATGGAACACTCTGTACCGGTGCCCGCCTACGACGTCGAAACGATCCGCAAGGATTTTCCGATCCTGTCGAAAACCGTCTACGGCAAGCCGCTCGTCTATCTCGACAACGGCGCATCGGCACAGAAGCCACAGGTCGTGATCGATGCGATCTCCCATGCCTATTCCAACGAATACGCCAACGTCCATCGCGGCCTGCATTTCCTGTCGAATGCCGCGACGGAAGCCTATGAGGCGGCACGCGAAAAGGTGCGCCGCTTCCTCAATGCCCCGTCGGTCGACAACGTCATCTTCACCAAGTCTTCGACCGAGGCGATCAACACGGTCGCCTATGGCTACGGCATGCCGAAGCTCGGCGAGGGCGACGAGATCGTGCTGTCGATCATGGAGCACCACTCCAACATCGTTCCCTGGCATTTCATCCGCGAACGCCAGGGCGCCAAGCTCGTCTGGATCCCGGTCGATGACGACGGCGCGTTGCACGTCGAAGATTTCGTCAAGTGCCTGACGGACAAGACCAAGCTCATCGCCATCACCCATATGTCGAATGCGCTCGGAACCGTTGTTCCGGTCAAGGAAATCTGCCGCATCGCCCGCGAGCGCGGCATCCCTGTACTCGTCGACGGCAGCCAGGGCGCCGTGCACATGCCAGTCGACGTCCAGGACATCGATTGCGACTGGTACGTGATGACCGGCCACAAGCTCTACGGCCCCTCCGGTGTCGGTGTGCTCTACGGCAAGACGGACCGGCTGAAGGAGATGCGACCGTTCCTCGGCGGCGGTGAGATGATCGAGGTGGTGACCGAGGATTATGTTACCTACAACGATCCGCCGCACCGCTTCGAGGCCGGCACGCCCCCGATCGTGCAGGCAATCGGCCTTGGCTATGCGCTCGATTACATGGACAAGCTTGGTCGTGCAGCGATCCAGGCGCATGAAGCCGATCTGACGGCCTATGCGCGCGAGCGCCTCTCGTCGGTCAATTCGCTGCGGGTCTTCGGCAACACGCCCGACAAGGGTAGCATTTTCGCCTTCGAGCTTGCCGGCATTCATTCGCACGATGTGTCGATGGTAATCGACCGTGCCGGTGTCGCTGTTCGCGCCGGTACCCATTGCGCCCAGCCGCTCTTGAAACGTTTCGGCGTGACCTCCACATGCCGTGCATCCTTCGGGCTCTACAACACACGGGCCGAGGTCGATGCGCTGGTCGACGCGCTGGAGCATGCACGAAAGTTCTTCGCCTAAGAAATTTGTAAAAAGTTCAGGGATTTATCCCAATCTGCTGAACCACTAGAGAAAGTCCAGGAGGCCGACATGAGCCTTGATGCAACGGAAGAAAAGGTCGACGTCCGCGAGGGCATCGTGCATTCGGCGATCCCAACCGAAGAGATTGCGCGCCTCAGCGACGACATCATCGCGGCGCTGAAGACCGTCTACGACCCGGAAATCCCGGCCGACATCTTCGAACTCGGTCTCATCTACAAGATCGACATCGAAGACGACCGCATGGTCAAGATCGACATGACGCTGACAGCACCCGGCTGCCCGGTGGCGGGCGAGATGCCGGGCTGGGTCGAGAACGCCGTCGGCGCCGTCGAGGGCGTCTCGGGTGTGGAGGTCAAAATGACCTTCGATCCGCCGTGGACGCCGGACCGGATGTCCGAGGAAGCACAGGTCGCCGTCGGGTGGTACTGAGCCTCGCGTATTGATCCGTTAAGGCACGGATACTACATTTGATTCTGTAAGGCGCCGGGCCTTTACCCCGGTGACGACAAGGAGAATGAGCCCATGGGCTTTGCCGTGATGAGCCTGACCGATGCTGCTGCCGGCCGCGTGCGCGCGATCGTCGAGAATTCCGGCGCCGATGCCAAGGGCATTCGCGTCGGCATCAAGAAGGGTGGCTGCGCCGGCATGGAATATGCCGTCGATCTCGTGACCGAGCCGAACCCCAAGGACGACCTGATCGAGCATCAGGGCGCCAAGGTCTGGATTGCGCCGGAAGCCGTGCTCTATCTGCTCGGCACGCAGATGGATTTCGAAGTGACGACGCTGCGCTCCGGATTCACCTTCCACAATCCCAACCAGACATCCGCCTGCGGATGTGGCGAATCGGTCGAGCTGAAGCCGGCCGATCTGGCCGCACTTGCGGCACAGGGTGACGCCGTAGTGCGCGCCAACTGAGTTTTACCATTCCTTCAATTGAATAGGTCGGCCCGGTTTTCGCCGGGCCTTTTTTCTGCTGAGATACACATCTATGGAATAGGGAGAGGGACATGGCGGCGTTGAACGAAGATCTCGTCTTCAAGGCGCTCTACGAAACGTTTCCCGATCCCGTGATCATCATCGACGCCGAGCGTATCATCCGTTCCGCGAACAATGCAGCACTTCGCCAGTTCGGTTATCCGTCCGCGGAGTTCATCGACAGATCCGTGCGCCTGATCTACGCGACCGATGCGGAATATGCCAAGCGCCTGCAGAACCGGGCGGCGCGCGTGGACGAAACCGCCCCCCGGACTTCGAACTATCTTTATATCAGGCGTGACGGCTCGACATTCTCCGGGCATCTGCGCACCACGCCCCTGATCAACGACCAAGGCGAAGAACTGGCGCTTATCGGTATCATCAGAGACGTTTCGGACCTGACCGAAGCGGTGAGCGAACGGCAGAAGGCTTCCGAGATGCTGAATGCGGCCCTCGAAGCAATGCCTGAAGGCTTTGCCATCTTCGACAGGGAGGAACGGCTGGTCGTCTATAACAGGGCCTATCAGGCGATCTGCGGGCCTGCCGGTCCGGCACTCAAGCCCGGCATCACCGCCGAGGAAATCCTGCTCTTGGCGCGCCAGGGCGGTCACTACCCGGACGCCTTGCCGGGCACGCGCGAAGGCAACGAATGGATCGCCTCGCGTCTGCGCGATTTCCGCTATCCGGACGGAAAGCCGAAGATCCACCGCTATGCCGACGACCGCTGGCTGAGGGTGGAGAACATCAAGGCCAAGGATGGCAACACGGTCGTCGCGCGTGTCGATGTCACGGATCTGAAGCGCGCCGAGCTCGCGCTCGAGCGGCAACGGCAGGAACTGGAACACAAGAACGAGGCGCTCGATCAGTTCACCGCCACCGTCTCCCACGATCTCAAGGCGCCGCTTCGGCACATCTCGATGTTCTCCGAGATGATCGAAGACGACCTCAAGGCAGGCAATCAGACCGAACTTGCGGAAAATGCCCGGCACCTGCGCGACAGCGTCCGGCGCATGAACCGCGTGGTCGACAGCCTGCTCGACTATGCGCAGATCGCGCATCGCATCACCGACTGGACCCAGGTGCGGCTGAGCGACGTCGTCTCGGAGACGCTGACGATTCTCGCCGGTGACGCAAACGACGCAAACGCAACCTTCGAGGTAGGCCCACTGCCGGAACTGGAAGGGGATCCCGAGCTGCTGCGCCGCCTGGTCCAGAACCTCGTCGGCAATGCGATCAAGTACCGGCACGCCGACCGCCCCCCGGTCATCCGCATCCACGGCAGCGTTTTGCACCAAACGGTGGAACTGGTCGTAGAGGACAACGGCATCGGCATCGATCCGCGGTTTGCGACGCGCATCTTCGAAGTGTTCCAGCGGCTGCACAAGGATGAAACGGTCTATGGCGGCACGGGAATCGGCTTGTCGCTCGCCAAACGCATCGCCGAAAGCCATGGCGGTTCGATCTGCCTTGACACGAGCTTCCGAGAAGGCGCACGTTTCATCGTGTTGCTTCCGAGGTGGCTGAGGAAGGCGAAGTAGGGCGGAACAAGGTGACCTCGACGCCAAAGCGATTGCTCTTGGTGGAAGACGACGCGCACGATGCGCGTTTCGTGATGCGCGCCTTTGCCCAGATCGACAAATCGATCGAACTCGTCCTGGTGACCGACGCGGACGAGGCCGTGGAACAGCTCTCCAGCGGGCACTTCGACTACATGCTGATGGATATCAAGCTGCCCGGCAGCGATGGGATCGAGCTCCTAAGGCGCGTGCGCAAGAGCCGTGCCACTGCGCTCATCCCGATCATCGTGCTGACGTCCTCGATCAATCCGGCCGACGTGCTTCACTGCTACGGTGCCGGCGCCAATGCCTATGCGGCAAAGCCGTCTTCGGTCATCGAATATCGTCGCTTCGCCGAGGCGTTCATTCGCTTCTGGGTCGAAAGCACAATCCTGCCACCGGGCATGAGCGCGCGCCGATAGGCCAGCTGTCTTCACGCGATCGGTAATACACGCCACGTTTTTTTGGGGAATGGGGTCGAGCGCACAGGCGCGCATCCGTCCGGGCGCAGCCGCGCCGGAGAAAACAACCGGCGGAGCATTGCTGCTCCGCCGGTCGATGTCGTTACTCTGCGGCTTCCGCGTAGCTTTCGAGCGGCGGGCAGGTGCAGACGAGGTTGCGGTCACCGAAGACGTTGTCGACACGATTGACCGGCGACCAGTACTTGTCGACCCGGAAGGCGCCCGGCGGGTAGCAGGCCTGCTCGCGCGAATAGGGGCGATCCCATTCGCCGACCAGGTCTTCGACCGTGTGCGGAGCGTTCTTCAGCGGGTTATTGGTCTTGTCCATGCGACCTTCCTCGATCGCACGGGCTTCCTCGCGGATGGCAAGCATTGCCTCGCAGAATCGGTCGATCTCGGCCTTGGTTTCCGATTCGGTCGGCTCGATCATCAGAGTTCCGGCAACCGGCCAGCTCATGGTCGGGGCGTGAAAACCGCAGTCGATCAGGCGCTTGGCGACGTCGTCAACGGTCACGCCGGCGCTTTCGACCAGCGGGCGGGTGTCGATGATGCATTCATGCGCGACACGCCCCTTCGACGACTTGTAGAGCACCTCGTAGGCGCCCTTGAGCCTTGCTGCAATGTAGTTGGCGTTGAGGATCGCCACCTTCGTCGCCTGGGTCAGGCCTTCGCCACCCATCATCAGGCAGTAGCTCCAGGAGATCGGCAGGATCGAGGCCGAACCGAAGGGAGCCGCCGAAACCGCGCCGTCCTGGCCGTCCGTTTCCGGGTGGCCGGGCAGGTATGGCGCCAAATGCGCCTTGACGCCGATCGGGCCCATGCCGGGACCGCCGCCGCCGTGCGGAATGCAGAAGGTCTTGTGCAGGTTGAGATGGCTGACGTCGGAGCCGATGTCGCCGGGGCGGGCAAGGCCGACCATGGCGTTCATGTTGGCGCCGTCCATGTAGACCTGGCCACCGTGCTTGTGCACGATCTCGCAGACCTCACGCACATTCTCCTCGAACACGCCGTGCGTCGAAGGATAGGTGATCATGCAGCACGAGAGATTGTCGGCATACTGCTCGGCTTTCGCACGGAAATCTTCCATGTCGATGTCGCCGTTTTCGCTGACCTTGATGACGACCACCTTCATGCCGGCCATCTGGGCCGACGCAGGGTTGGTGCCGTGCGCCGAGGTCGGGATCAGGCAGACGTCGCGATGGGCGTTGCCCTGCGCAAGGTGGTATGCACGGATCGTCAGGAGACCGGCATATTCGCCCTGTGCACCGGAGTTCGGCTGCATGGAGATCGCGTCATAGCCGGTGACGGCGCAGAGCTTCTCCGACAGGTCTTCGATCATGTGCTGGTAGCCAGCCGCCTGATCCTTCGGCACGAAGGGATGGATCTCCGAGAATTCCGGCCAGGTGATCGGCAGCATCTCGGCGGTCGCGTTCAGCTTCATCGTGCACGAGCCGAGCGGGATCATCGCCCGATCGAGCGCCAGGTCGCGGTCCGACAGACGGCGGATGTAGCGCGTCATCTCGCTTTCGGCGCGGTTCATATGGAAGATCGGGTGCATCAGGTATTCGCTGGTGCGCAGCAGCGGCTGCGGCAGGCGGTAACCCGGCTCGAACTCTTCCACCTTGAAGTCGCCACCGAAGGCGCGCCAGACGGCTTCGAGCGTGACGGGGCGCGAGCGCTCGTCGAGGCTGATGCCGATCTTGGTCTCGCCGATCTTGCGCAGGTTCACTTCCTCGGCGACCGCGGTCTTGAGGATGATGCCCTGCAGCTTGCCGACTTCGACGGTGATCGTGTCGAAAAACACATCGGGCTCGACCGTGTAGCCGAGCTTTTCGAGACCCATGGCGAGACGAACGGTCTTCTGGTGAACGCTCTGGGCGATCGCCTTGATGCCCTTCGGTCCATGGAAGACGGCGTACATCGAGGCCATGACGGCGAGCAGAACCTGCGCGGTGCAGATGTTCGACGTCGCCTTTTCGCGGCGGATGTGCTGTTCGCGGGTCTGCAGCGACAGGCGGTAGGCGCGGTTGCCGCGCGCGTCGACCGAGACGCCGACGAGACGGCCGGGCATCGAGCGCTTGTGTGCATCCTTGACGGCCATATAGGCCGCATGCGGACCCCCATAGCCGACCGGAACGCCGAAGCGCTGGGTGCAGCCGATGGCGATATCGGCGCCCATTTCGCCAGGCGACTTCAGAAGCGCCAGCGCCAGCGGATCGGCGGCAACGGTCGCGATAGCGCCAGTCTGGTGCAGGCGGGCAATCAGGCCGGTGAAGTCGTTCACATGGCCGTAGGTGCCCGGATACTGGAAGATCGCGCCGAAGACGTCGACCGGATCGAGATCGGCGAAGGGATTGCCGATGACAATCTGCCAGCCGAGCGGCTCGGCGCGGGTCTTCAGAAGCGCGATCGTCTGCGGATGGCAGTTTTCGTCGACGAAGAAGGACTTGGCCTTCGACTTCGAGACGCGCTCGGCCATCGCCATCGCTTCAGCGGCTGCGGTCGCTTCATCGAGAAGCGACGCGTTGGCAACGTCGAGGCCAGTCAGGTCGCAGACCATGGTCTGGTAGTTGAGCAGCGCTTCGAGGCGGCCCTGGCTGATTTCCGGCTGGTAGGGCGTATAGGCCGTGTACCAGGCCGGGTTTTCCAGGATGTTGCGCTGGATGACCGGTGGCGTGATCGTGCCGTAGTAGCCCTGGCCGATCAGCGACACGAGCTTCTGGTTGCGGTTGGCCGTTTCGCGCATCTTGTCGAGCGCCTCGCGCTCGGTCATCGGCGCGCCCCAGGCAAGCGGCGTTTTCTGGCGGATCGACGGCGGCACGGTGTCATCGATCAGCGCATCGAGCGTCGGGTAACCGACGACCTTCAGCATCTCGTCCATTTCGGCCGGCGACGGGCCGATATGACGCCGATTGGCGAAGTCATACGGCTTGTAGTCCGTAAAGGTGAAATCCTTGGGCATGCTCATCAGGCGACGAGCTCCTTGTAGGCCGCTTCCTCGAGGAGGGCATCGGCATCGCTGGGGTTGGCAAGCTTCAGCTTGAAGAACCAGGCAGCACCCTGCGGGTCGCTGTTGACGAGCGACGGGTCGTCGACGATCGCCTGGTTCACTTCGACGATTTCGCCGTCAAGCGGACAATAGACGTCGGAAGCTGCCTTGACGGATTCGACGGTGGCGGCGCTATCGCCCTTGGCAAAGTTCGAGCCGGTTTCCGGCAGTTCAACGAAGACGAGATCGCCGAGCTGGCCGGCGGCATGCTCGGTGATGCCGACGGTTGCGACACCAGCTTCGATCTTCAGCCACTCGTGTTCCTCAGTGAACTTCAACATGTGCGCTCTCTCCTGATCAGCGTTTGTAGGTTTGTTTGACGAAGGGAAGGGCGGCGACCGCCACCGGCAGGTACTTGCCGCGCACTTCCGCAAAAAGGGTGGTGCCGTTCTCGATATGGCCGGCATCGACATAGCCCATGGCGACCGGGCCATCGACCGAGGGGCCGAAGCCACCCGAGGTCACCTGGCCGACCGGGGTCTTGCCCTCGGCATCGGCAAAGAGGTTAGCGCCGCCGCGAACCGGCGCGCGTCCCTCGGGCTTCAGGCCGACGCGGCGGCGCGAGGCGCCAGCGGCGAACTGGCCGAGGATACGATCGGCACCGGGGAAACCACCTTCGCGGGCGCCACCGGCGCGGCGCGCCTTCTGCAGTGCCCATTCGAGCGCCCCTTCGACCGGGGTCGTGGCGGTGTCGATGTCGTTGCCATAGAGACAAAGACCGGCTTCAAGGCGCAGCGAATCGCGGGCGCCAAGGCCGATCGGCTTCACATCGGGATGTTCGAGCAGGCGTTGGGTAACATCGACGGCGGAGGCAACGGGAATGGAGATCTCGAAACCGTCTTCGCCGGTATAGCCCGAGCGGGAAATGATGCAGGTGACGTCATGCAGGTCGGCTTCGGCGACGTCCATGAAGCGCATGGCGGAGACATCAGCCCAGAGTTCGCCGAGCACGGCTTCGGCGTGCGGGCCCTGAAGCGCGATCAGCGCGCGATCGTCGAGCATCGTCACGTCGCAGGTATCGGAGAGACCGGCCTTCAGGAGCTCGAAGTCGGCGTCCTTGCAGGCGGCGTTGACGACGAGGAAGAGATGGTCGCCGCGGTTGGTGATCATCAGGTCGTCGAGGATACCGCCTTCGGCATTGGTGAAGAGGCCATAACGCTGGCGGCCCTCGGCAAGGCCGAGCACATCGACCGGCACCAGCTTTTCGAGCGCCAGGGCCGCGTCCTCGATCTTGCCGGACTTCGGCCGAACGATGACCTGGCCCATATGCGATACATCGAAGAGACCGGCAGCAACACGGGTGTGCTGGTGTTCCTTCATCACGCCATCGGGGTACTGCACCGGCATGTCGTAACCGGCAAAGGGTACCATGCGGGCGCCCAGCGAAAGGTGCAGCGCATGCAGCGGCGTCTGTTTCAAATGAGGATTGTTTTCCAAATCCGGCCTCCAGGTCTGGCGCTCCCGCGCCGGCTCACACTTCCGGCGTCAATCGCCGTCGATTCGAGCCCCCTCTGTCCCTTTGCCTGAGATTGTTATCCCTTCGGCGAGCGTAAAACGCTTCTCTCCAGAGTCCTACCGGCACCTTGCTGGTCCTTTGGCCTGAGAGTTTCCGGGGCGGTTGCTCCTTCGGCACCGGAGTGAACCGGCTTCTCCCAACAAGATCGTCTCCAGATAACGGCGAAGGCCAGAGCTTGGCAAGGGGGCGGTGTCGCGCCGAAACACATTTTTGTCGCATGACCAAAAGACGCAGCCGGGCAGGGTGCGGCAATTCTGCCTTTGCATTCTTCTCCGGTTGAGGATAACCCAAGACAGATACCGGGGATAACCATGACAGGGCGCGACGGAAAATTCGGGATAGCAGTGCGGCTGATCGCCGTCTTTGCGCTCGTTTTCCTGACCTTTGCCCACAAGCCGCTCAGCGCCAAGAGCCTGAGCCCGGCTGAAATTTCCGCCTATCAATTGCCTGACGGAACGATCGCCGAAATCTGCTTCGGCATGGATGGCGTCGACCACGAAAGCGGCAAGGGCCAGGCGATGGCCCCGGTCTGCGAGGCCTGCCGTCTTTCGGGCTCTATCCTGCTGCCGGCTCCGCCAACCGAGAGCGTTCGCGCCGAAACGGGCGCGTGGCAGGTTTCGACAGCTGTCGCTGAATACGCGACACCCCATCAGCATCTGCGGTTGCTGCCGCCTTCGCGCGGGCCTCCGGCGCGTTCGTAATTCTCCTCTCGCATCCCAATACAATTTGCCGCGTTCAAGCGGCTTGGACCACCGGACATCGGGCAAAGCCCGGCGCGTGGTCAGGAGATTACGACATGACAAAGACCAGGATCGTTTCGCTTTCGCTCGGCCTTACCCTTGCCGCAAGCGGCATCGCCCACGCCCATGCCACCTTCGAGAAAGACACGGCGCCGGTGGAGACCACCTTCAAGGCGGTGCTGCAGGTTCCGCATGGCTGCGACGGCAAGCCGACGACGGAAGTACAGATCAAGCTGCCGGAAGGCTTCGTCTTCGCCCAACCGCAGCCGAAGCCCGGCTGGGAAATCGAGATCATCAAGGGCGATTACCAGAAGACCTATGACAATCACGGCAAGAAGGTCTCGTCCGGCCCACTGGAGATCCGGTGGAAGGGCGGCAATCTTCCCAACGAATACTACGACACCTTTGTCGTGCGCGGTAAAGTCTCGGGCTTCGACAAGGAGACTGTGCTGGCCTTCCCGACCACGCAGCTTTGCGGCACCGAAGGCAAGGTCGTCTGGGACCAGGTGGCTGCCGAGGGCCAGAACGCACATGACCTGAAAAGCCCGGCACCGACCGTAACGGTGACGATGGCCGATGCCGCCGATCCGCACGCCGGCCATGGCGGACATATGGCTGCGGCCGGCGGCTCGGCGAAGGTCGGCGATCTCGATATCTCCGGTGGCTCGGTGAAGGCCATGCTGCCGGGCGCCAAGGTCGGCGGCGGCTTCCTGACGATCAAGAACGGTGGGGCAGGTGAAGACCGGCTCGTTGCTGTCGAGAGCCCTGCGGCCGCGCGTGTCGAGATCCACGAGATGAAGATGGAAAACGACGTGATGCGGATGCGCAAGCTCGACGACGGCGTGGCATTGCCGGCCGGCGAAACGGTGGAGCTCAAGGCCGGCGGCCTGCACCTGATGTTCATGGACGTGAAGACGCCCTTCAAGGAAGGCGATACGGTTCCCGTCACGCTCGTCTTCGAAAAGGCCGGCAAGGTCGATGCGACGTTCCCGGTCGGCTCGGCCAAGGGCGGTGAGGCAGCCGGCGGCCAAAAGCATCATTGACCCGAGAAACTGCGATTCCGCCTCAGGCGGCGTCGCTTTCATCCTCCTGGCCGGCGGGCTCATCCTGCCGGCCTTCGTTTTCCTGCTTCTCGGAACCACCGTCGTCATCGCGCATGAATTCGAGATAGCGGCGCAGGGCTTCGGCTTCCGAGCGCTCCGGCAGACGGCCGTCGGCCGTGGCTAGCATGAAGGAGAGGGGCAGGGCGCCTTTGGTCTTCGGGATCGAGACCGGCGTCAACTTGGGCTCTTCGGTGCGCCGCGCCGAGAGCAACGTGATCGCTTCATCGGTCGGACCGTCGCCGCGCACACGTGCAGACGGCTTCAGCGCTTCTGCCGCATAAGCCGCCGTCGTTGCGGATACTGTGACGACCTGTGTCACGTTTTCTCTGCCTTCCCGTTAGCAATCCATTCTTGTCGCTCAGTTTCACCTGAAGGCGGGTAAAAACTGGTGGTTGCATTTTAGGAAAACTCTAACGATGGTCACTGCGACCGGTGCGAAGCGGGCCGGAACACCACTAATACTTGCGCGATCGCTAAAGTTAAAACACACTCGTTCTAATAGAAACGGGGAGGCTGTCATGACTGAGCGAAGCATGCTGGAATTCAGGGTGCGGGCCCTTTATCTCGCCCGCGATGTCAACGACCTCGACACCATGATGGCGCAACTTGATCCGGACTTCAGCTTCCGCATCGTGGGAAGCGGCAGGCTCGGCACGATGGCACTGGCCGTCAACACGCCGGAAACAGTGCGCGACAGTTTCACGACGCTCGTCAAGAACTGGGACCTGAGCGAGATGGAGATGGTCGGCTGCTATGCCGATGGCGATACCGTCATCGTCCACCGCGCCGGCTTTGTTCGCTTCATCCCGTCGCAGACCCGCGAGCGAACCGAGATCATCGACAAGTTCACGTTCCGGGACGATCGGATCGTCGACCTTACGGAGTTCGTCGATACCCTGTTTGTCGCCGAAACGGTCGGGCTGCTGAACGAGCCGGCCGTCGCCTAATCCTCCTCGGCGCTCGACAAGATGAGCTTTTGAACCGCCGGCTCCTGGGAGCGAATGGCGTTCATCAACACCGCTAGGCGACCCCGTAGGCTGTGGACCTGGTCGAGCAGTTGCATGGCCACGTCGACGCCGTTGTCATTGACCCCCATGGGGCCCGTCAGATCCTGGATCAGACGCGCGCGCGCAAGGTCGGCATCCTCGAACAGCCAGCCGGCGTCAGCCTCCTGGGGCATCAGCCAGCGCTGCTCGACCCAGATGCGCAGAACCTTGACCTCGATATCGAGATGTTCGCAAAATTCACAGTCGTTCATAGGTCATCCTCCCATGCCCTTGCGCGGATCTTCCGTCTTGCCGGCGGCCCAGCCTTCGACGAAGGCGGAAAGCGCCGGGTCGGGGGCCTGCGGCAGCACGATCTTCAGGCTGACATAAGCATCGCCATGGCCACCGCCCGGCTTGTGCAGTCCCTTGCCCTTCAGCCGCAGTGTCTTGCCCGTGTTGGTGTGCGGAGCAATCGAAATGTTCACGGCACCATCGATCGTCGGAACGCGGATCTTGCCGCCGAGCACGGCCTCGCTCAGCGATATCGGCACCTCGTAGCGCACGTCGTCACCATCCGTGGCAAAGAGCGGATGCGGGCGGACGCGAATGTCGATCAGCGCGTCGCCGGCCGGTGCGCCGTCGCGACCCGGTTCTCCCTTGCCGCGCAGCCTCAGCGTCTGGCCATCGCGCGTGCCGGGCGGAATGGTCAGGTCGAGCGCCGGTCCGCCGCCGGGCAGGGTGATCTGGGTCTTGGTGCCGTTCGCCGCGTCGAGAAATGCGATCTCCATCGAGAAATGGGTATCGCGACCGCGCTGGCGCTGCTGCTGCCCGCCCGCGCGCCGTGAAAAGAAGCTCGAAAAGATATCGTCCGCTTCGGCAAAATCAGAAAAGCCATGCGCGCTTTCGTAACGTGCCCCCGCATCGCCTGATTGGGCATAGTCGCGGTAGTAGTGCCGGGGCGGCGTTTCCGCTCCGGTCCCGTCGATCTCTCCGCGGTCGTATTTTCCGCGTTTGTCTTCGTCTCCAAGCAAGGAATAGGCCGCTGAAACCGCCTTGAAGCGGTCCTCCGCGCCCTTGTCTCCCGGATTGAGATCCGGGTGCAGCTTCTTGGCAAGCTTGCGATAGGCGCTCTGGATGTCCTTTTGCGTCGCGTCGCGGCTGACACCGAGCGTTTCGTATGGGCTCGTCATGCGATCTCCTTTGGGCGAGCGCGGATCGACCACGTTCCCCGAGCCTTGCCGGGCCGGCGCGTGCGTCTTCAATCGCTCGCCTAAAAGCATAGAGCAGATTTGCGCCCGCAACAGGGGCGAGACGCCGCGCGAACTCCACCATTTCGCGAATGAGAGCGGTCTGCTACAATCCGCCGCGCAAATGCACGCTTAAGGGGCGTAGCGCCCCGAAGCTTCGGGAGGTCGAAATGTCCGTCCGCCTGCAACTCGCGATCATGGTCGGCCTGATGATCAACGCCATCGTGTTCGCCATCGGGATCCTGATCGTTCTGTCGGTACCGGCCCTCACGGCCAACGCCAAATATGCGATCCCGATCGTGGTCGTCAGCTGTTTCCTCGTCACGCCGTTCATCGCCTGGATCATGGCGCCGCGACTTCGGCTGCAGTACTGGAGAGAGCGCGAACAGACCAACCGGCAGCGCCCGATCTAGGCGACCTTTTCATCCATTGTTGACCGTGTCCGGATTGCCGCCCCATAGCGGGCGGCAATCGTTGAAGATTGCATCTTCAACGATCATAGATTTTGTTATACCACCATTTTAGTACTTGTTTTCTAACCGGCTCCGCCTCAGATTCTCCCAAGTCTCAAGGACATAGCCGGCATGCAGGCCAGAAGGGGACTTCATGAGAACGATCGTATTGTTGCTTGCGCTCACCACGCTGGCCGCCTGTTCACAAACCTACAATGGTCCGCCGCGGGTCGTCGGCGGTGATGGCGACTACTACCAGGGCATCGTCGCGCCGCGGTAGGTGCCGGCGTCAGAATCGGTCATCGGGCGATCGCTCGGCGGGGCATGCCGGTCAGGTCTCGGCCTTGAGTGCGTGCCGGGATGGGGCTGATCAAGTCCGATCGTCTTTCCACGTCCAGCTGCCATCCTCCCGGCAATCCAGGAAGGCGCCGTAAAGGTCGCGTGTATCGCCTTCCTCGCCGTTGTTGATGCAGGTGATCGAACTCTGGCGGAGAAGGCTCAGGGTGTTGCGCAAGGCCTCACGACCAAGCGTTGCCTCGATCCGGTCGAGAAACACATACCGTGGCCTGGCGAGAAGCACCTTGGCGAGGGCCAGGAGCTGCTGGTCGCCCAAGGACATATCCCGATCCTGTTCCTTCTCCAGCCCCTCGGCGCCATCGGCGAGCCCATCGAGACCGAGGCTGCGCAAGACATTGAGCACCTGGCTATCGGAGATGCCTTCGGAACTTCCAGGCGGCAGAAGATATTGCCGAAGAGGACCCGGCGGCAGATAGGGTCGTTGCGGCAGAAACATCAGACTTTCCGGGCGCTCGATCCGCCCGGTGCCGGGGGTCGGAATTCCCGCGGTGGCCCGGAAGAGCGCAGCCCCCGCGGCCGCATGCGGCCCTGAGATCAGCACAGGCGTTCCCATTGGGATCGACAGCGACAGATCGCGAAGCAATGGGTGGGTGACTGCCGATCCCAGCGTTACCTGGTCAAAGGCCAGATCGCCGTCTTGCTTCACCAGTTCGATGCTCGAGACGCTGCTTTTTCGGCTTTCCTCGATCGCCTCCAGCAAGGCGCTCAGTCGAGAAACGACGACGGCGAAATTCGAGATCGAGTTGAACTGCCTGACGATCAGCGAGAATGCGCCGACAAGCATGGCGAAGGCTGCACCTGATTGGGTAATCACCCCAAACTCGATTTCGCCGCGCATGAAAGCCGGAGCGATGATCAAATCCGGGATGATCTGGATCATCCAGTTGTAGCCGCTGGTAAAAAAGGCCAGGTTGCGATTGACGGCGGTAATCGTCAGGATGTTGACGACCAAGGCATCGAGGCGATCTAGCAATCGCGTCTTCTGCTGCCCCTCGACGCTGGTCACCATCACCGCTTCTGCGTTTTCGCGCAGGTGCATGAGGCTCGACCTCAAGTTCGCCTCCCTGTCGAGCCGCTCATAGTTCAGGCCGATCAGCGGCCGACCGAGCACGATCGTCATATACGAGCCGCAGGCGGCATAGAAAACAGCGACGACAAACAGCAGCGGGCTGATCGACCAGAGCACGCCTGAGAACGTCACCACCGTCAGCGTGCTGCTGAACAGCATGATGATGTAGGAAAGCGTGGTGACGGTGAACGCCTGGATGTCCTCCGATATCCGCTGGTCCGGATTGCTTAGCGTCCCCGAGACTTCCACGCGATAATAGGTCTCCTCCTCCAAATAGAGATCGACGGCGCGTCTCGTCATGAATTCACGCCACAGCAGCGCCAGCCGTTCTTCGACAAAACGTGCGATAACACCGGTGACGGTGAGAACGGCAAAGACGCAGACGTAGAAAACCGCTTGCTGAATGAACTCGTTCATCTGGCGCTCGGCGATCGCCGTCATAAAGTTTCGGCCGACGTAGTTGTTGACGACGTTGAGGCCGTTCAGACCGAAAAGCAGCGCAATAAGCCCGGCAAACATCAACTTGGCACGGCCTCCGACCTCGGAGGTCAGCAGCATCCGGACAGCCCGTGCGAAGCGAAGTGCGGTTGTTCTGATCGGCACTGGCTGGCTGTCCATCAGAGTACCTTTGTTGCTTTGGCCGTCAGAGCCAGCCGCCGGAGAAGCCTGCCCGTCGCAATCCCACCACCATCGGCTCGCAGCGGCGCATGATGTTCCACAGCAGGCCGGTCCTGTAGTTCTCGATCATCAGCACCACGGGGCCTTGGTCGATGCCGAAATGATAGGGGCTGACCCACCAG
>NZ_LMEG01000015.1:0-105464 GCF_001426275.1 Ensifer sp. Root423
AGCTAAAGCCGATGGGTGCGTCTCATCCGCCCCCTCCCTTCCCTTGCAACCCGGTCCAGCCGGTTCGGTCGGGGGCTTGCCTCAGCGCCAACGGAGATGTCGAGTGTCGCATGTCTAAATGGCTGACGACGCGCCGCCCAAATTGACATTTTAACTTTGCGCCAAAGCGGACAGTTCAACTTGGCTGCCACATTGCATGTGGTCGGGCGGGTTCAAGGATGACATGCGACCCTCTTTCCAACGTTTGCGCAAGGCGCGCGCTCGTCACTTGCAGCACGCCCCTGGCGCTCAAGCCGTCCCAAACGCGGCACGCTCTTCCATGTAGGCCAATGGATCAGGTTCGTCTTTCATCATCGATCGTTCCGGCATTCATCGGCGCGCTTCCATCGATACATTGCCTCCCGCTACCTTGGGTGGTGACATTCAGAGAAAAACGACGACCTGCCAAGCGGTCGGCAAACGTTAGCGTCGCGTCGCGTGGAGAAGCTCAACCGGGAACCTAACCCGGCTCAGCGCCTTTCCGCATAGCTGGCTCCATTGGGCGAGCCTGAATGGTTGGAAGGCTCCGCAAAGCTGAGGTCGCGCATGCCAGCGGGCACTCGGCATTCCCCTACCCGCATTAGGTGCAATCATCGCCTTGACAAAAAAATCTGTCAAGGCAATGATTGCACCATGCTCGATCTCGATGTCATAGACGCGCCGGCCGCCGCCGCACTTGCCCTGGAGCCGATCAAGGCCCGTTTGCTGGCGGAACTTGCCGCGCCCGCATCGGCTGCCGCGCTGGCTGTGCGGGTGGGGCTGACGCGCCAGAAGGTCAACTACCATCTGCGTGCGCTCGAAGAGCACAAACTGATAGAACCGGCAGAGCAACGCCGCTGGGGCGGGTTGACCGAGCGCCTGATGGTCGCAACCGCCACGTCCTATGTAGTTTCGCCGGCGGCGCTGGGGCCGATTGCTGCCGACCCCGGGCGGAGCAGCGATCGCCTGTCTGCGAGCTATCTGGTCGCACTGGCGGCTCGCATGGTCCGTGAGGTCGGCGGACTGCTGCGCAGCGCCCGTACGCAGGACAAGCGCCTGGCGACGCTGTCGATCGACACCGTGATCAACTTTCGTTCGCCTGCGGAGCGCGCCGCCTTTACCGCCGATCTCGCCCAGGCGGTGAGCGCGCTCGCCGCGCGCTACCACGACGAAGGCGCGCCGGACGCCCGGCCGCACCGGCTCATCATCGCCTCCTACCCTGCGCCGAGCGACGAGAGCGCAGCCAAGGGCGAACCCGACGACACCAACTCCTGAAAGGATATCCCATGCCGATCAAGAAGGATGGCAGCGGAAAGCGCTGGGTTGAAATGGAACTGATCTTGCCCGGCTCGCCCGAAGAGGTCTGGCAGGCGATCGCAACCGGCAGCGGCAACAATGCCTGGTTCACCAAGACGGAAATCGATGAGCGGGTCGGAGGCAAGATCGCCTTCGACTTCGGTCCGAACGGCAGCTCGACCGGCGAGGTGACGCATTGGGAGCCGCCTGCCCGCTTTGCCTATGTGGAACGCGAGTGGAGCGAGGGCGCGCCGCCGGTCGCAACCGAAATCACCGTCACGGCGCGTTCCGGCGATCGCTGCGTGCTGCGCATGGTGCATTCGCTGTTCACAGCGAATGACGACTGGGACGACCAGTTGGAAGGCTTCGAGGGCGGATGGCCGGCGTTCTTCGAGATCCTGAAGATCTATCTCGTACATTTCGCCGGCGAGAAGGCGGTCAGCAGCTTCGCCATGGTTTCAACCGGGGAACCGCAGGCAAGAGTCTGGGAACGCCTGACCGAAGCGCTGGGACTTCTCGGCGCCAATGTCGGCGAGGAGCGCAGCACGCCACCACGGCCCGAACGCCTTGCCGGCATCGTCGAACGGGTACAGCAGGACACCAAGCAACGCTATCTGCTGCTGCGCCTGAAGGAACCCGGCGCCGGCATCGCGCTCTTCGGAAGCTACTCGACCGGCGAAGGCACCAATGCCAGCATCGCGCTCTATCACTATGGAGACGGTGCCAAGGCGCGCGCGAAAGACAGCGAGCCGAAATGGCAGGAATGGATGGCGACAACGTTCAACTAGATCGCCGCCGCCAGTCTGAGCACGCCATTACGCGGACATCACCAACTTATGATATCTGAGATCTGGCTTTCATATCACCAGACAACAAATTGAATTAACACGATTTACATAGACAGATCTGAGCCATTATCTGAAGCTGTCACCAAAGCTCCTGTTTCCAAAAGCCGCGACTGTCCTATGGTCTTTCATTGCGGCTATGGAGATCGACGATGTTCAGGAGCTTTGCGATTGCCCTCGGTATGGTGGCACAACTGGCAGCCGCGACTGCCGCTTGTGCGGAGGAACCCGTCGATACGGCGCGAACGATCATACGGGAACAGATCACTGCCTTTCTGCAGGATGACGCCGAGACCGCCTACTCCTTCGCTTCACCCGCGATCCGCAGCAAGTTTCCCGACAAGGCAAGCTTCTTCGAGATGGTGAAGCGCGGCTACCAGCCCGTCTACCGGCCCGGCAACTTTGCTTTTGGTCGATCGAAGGTGGTTGGCGACCAGGTGCTGCAGGAAGTTCTGATCTCGGCGCCAGACGGCAAGGACTGGACCGCAGTTTACGAACTCGTGAAACAGCCGGATGGCAGCTACAAGATCAACGGCGTGATGATTTTGCAGTCGGCGTCGGGACCGGCCATCTGAGACACCGGTCCGCTGGCGGCCATCAGACCGGGGGAAGGTCCCCTCGCCGCCAGGTTTCCTGCGTTTCGGCCATGAAATCAGCGAAGCGACCTTCTTCGATCGCCAGGCGAATTCCGGCCATCAGTTCCTGATAGTAGGCCAGATTGTTCCAGCTGAGCAGCATGCCGCCGAGCGATTCGTTCGAGCGGATCAGATGGTGCAGATAGGCACGCGAATAGTCGCGCGTCGCAGGGCAAGAGGATTGCTCGTCGAGCGGACGCATGTCTTCGGCGTGGCGGGCATTGCGCAGGTTGATGCGGCCGTGGCGCGTGAACGCGAGGCCGTGGCGTCCCGAGCGAGTCGGCATCACGCAGTCGAACATGTCGATGCCCTCGGCGACCGACCGCAGGATGTCGTCTGGCGTGCCGACGCCCATCAGGTAACGGGGCTTGTCCACCGGCATGATCGGGCAGGTAATGTCGAGCATGCGCAGCATCACCTCCTGCGGCTCGCCGACGGCGAGACCGCCCACCGCATAGCCCTTGAGATCGAGGCCCTTCAGTGCTTCAGCCGAGCGTTCGCGCAGCTTCGGGATATCGCCGCCCTGCACGATGCCGAACATCGCCTTGCCCGGCTGGTCGCCGAAGGCGACCTTGCAGCGCTCGGCCCAACGCAGCGACATTTCCATCGCGCGCTCGATTTCCTTTGGCTCGGCCGGCAGCGCCACGCATTCGTCGAGCTGCATCTGGATGTCGCTGTCGAGCAAGCCTTGAATCTCGATCGAGCGCTCCGGCGACATATGGAAGAGCGCGCCATCGACGTGGCTCTTGAAGGTGACGCCCTGCTCGTCGAGCTTGCGAAGGCCCGCCAGCGACATGACCTGGAAGCCGCCCGAATCCGTCAGGATCGGGCCCTGCCAGCGGATCAGGCCATGCAGACCGCCGAGCCGCGCAACGCGTTCGGCGCCTGGGCGCAGCATCAGGTGGTAGGTATTGCCGAGAATGATGTCGGCGCCAAGATCCTTCACCTGGTCGAGATACATCGCCTTGACCGTGCCGACGGTACCGACGGGCATGAAGGCCGGTGTGCGGATGGTGCCGCGCGGCATGGACACTTCGCCGCGACGGGCCTTGCCGTCGGTCTTGTGTAGCTTGAACTGGAAGGTCTCGGTCATTTAGTCTTTCCGGAAAAGCAGGCTGGCGTCGCCATAGGAATAGAAGCGGTAGCCGGTTTCGATCGCATGCGCGTAGGCCGCGCGCATCGTGTCCAGGCCGCTGAAGGCCGAAACCAGCATGAACAGCGTTGATTTCGGCAGATGGAAATTGGTCATCAGCATGTCCACCGCGCGGAAGCGGTAGCCGGGCGTGATGAAGATACCCGTCGGACCGGACCAGGACTTGACCGTGCCGTCTTCCGAGGTGGCGCTTTCGATCAACCGCAGCGAGGTCGTGCCGACGCAGACGATGCGCCCGCCCCTCGCCTTGACGGCGTTCAGCCTCTCGGCGGTCCGGGCATCGACGTGGCCGATCTCCTGGTGCATCACGTGGTCGTCGGTATCATCAGCCTTGACCGGCAGGAACGTGCCCGCACCCACATGCAACGTCACGAAGTGGCGCTCGATGCCGGCCTCGTCGAGCTTGGCGAAAAGACGGTCGGTGAAATGCAGACCGGCGGTCGGCGCCGCAACGGCGCCCTCCTCTCGGGCATACATGGTCTGGTAGTCGGCGCGGTCCTGCGCATCCTCGGCGCGCTTGGAGGCGATGTAAGGCGGCAAGGGAATGTGGCCGACCGCCATGATCGCCTCGTCAAGCGAGGGACCCGAGAGATCGAAGCGCAGCGTCACTTCGCCGGCATCGCCCTTTTCCTCGACGGTCGCGTCGAGCGTTCCGAGAAAGCAGCTTGAGCCACCGTGGCCGAAGGCAATGCGGTCGCCGACCTTGAGGCGTCGTGCCGGGCGGGCGAAAGCCTTCCAGCGGTCGGGTGCGACCCGCATATGCAGCGTCAGCGAAACTTGCGTCGCGATCTCCTCGCCGCGGCGGCGGATGCCTTCGAGCTGCGCCGGGATCACCTTGGTGTCGTTGAAGACAAGCGCGTCGCCTTCCCTCAGGAACGACGGCAGGTCGAGCACGCCCCTGTCCGCAAGAACGTCGGCGCCATCGGGGCGCACCACGAGCATACGGGCGCTGTCGCGCGGGCTTGCGGGCCGAAGCGCAATCGAAGTTTCCGGGAGGTCGAAGTCGAACAGCTCTACGCGCATTGTTATCTTCAGACAAAAGCAAACCCGCCCCGGCGCAGTTGGCGACCGGGGCGGGTTCGTGCATTAGCGCAAATCAGGCGTCTGCGGCAACCCGCATCGTGACGATCGTATCGGGATCGCGCACCGGCTCGCCGCGCTTGATCTTGTCGATGTTGTCCATGCCTTCGATGACCTGGCCCCAGACAGAGTACTGCTTGTTGAGCCACGGCGCGTCGGTGAAGCAGATGAAGAACTGCGAGTTGGCCGAGTTCGGCATCTGGCTACGGGCCATCGAGCACGTGCCGCGAACGTGGCTGACGTTCGAGAATTCGGCCTTCAGGTCCGGCTTTGAGGACCCGCCCATGCCGGCGCGGGCCGGGTTGAAGTGCTCGCCGCCGGTCTTGCCGTACTGCACGTCGCCGGTCTGGGCCATGAAGTCCTCGATCACGCGGTGGAATACCACGCCGTCATAGGCGCCTTCGCGGGCCAGTTCCTTGATGCGAGCGACATGCCCCGGAGCGACGTCGGGCAGAAGCTCGATGACGACTTTGCCCTTGGTGGTCTCCAGGATGATCGTGTTTTCCGGATCCTTGATCTCGGCCATGGGTTTTCTCCTTCTGTTGATTTTACTTGCCGACCTTGACGCTGATCATGCGGTCGGGATCGGTGACGGAGCCGTTGTTGGCGTCGTCGCCGAGCTTGATCTTGTCGACATTCTCCATGCCGGAGACGACCTTGCCGACGACCGTGTACTGGCCGTTGAGGAAGTCGCCCGGGGCGAACATGATGAAGAACTGCGAATTCGCGCTGTTCGGGTCCTGCGAGCGGGCCATGCCGACCGTGCCGCGTTCAAACGGGACGTCGGAGAACTCTGCCGGGACGTCCGGACGCGACGAACCGCCGGTGCCGGCAGCCTGCGGCTGGTAGCCGTTTTCCATGTCGCCATACTGCACGTCGCCGGTCTGCGCCATGAAGCCCTTGATCACGCGATGGAAAGCGACGTTGTCGTATTCACCGGCCGCGGCCAGCGCCTTGATCTGCTCGACATGCTTCGGCGCGATGTCAGGCCTGAGTTCGACGACGACCGGACCATCCTTGAGCGTGATGGTGATGAAGTTGTCGGCCGCTTGCGCAAGCGCCGTGCCCGTGAAGGAGGCAAGCGCGATGGCGCCGGCAAATGCGAGGTGGAGGATTTTCATGGTTTCTCCCTGCGTGGTGAATTTGGGGCCGCCCGTCAGGTACGGCGTTTGGCCTGCAGTGCTTCGTAGACGGACTTGGGCACGAAGGCACTGACGTCGCCGCCCATGGCCGCGATCTGGCGGACCAATGTGGCCGTAATGGGCCGTGATGCCGTGCCCGCCGGCAAGAACAAGGTCTGGATATCCGGCGCCATCTGCCGGTTCATCCCGGCCATCTGCATCTCGTAGTCGAGGTCGGTGCCATCGCGAAGGCCGCGCACAAGCAGCTTTGCGCCGCGCTCTCGCGCCGCGTCGACGACCAGATTGTCGAAGGAAACGACATCGATGTCGCCTGCCCTGTCCGGCAGAAATTCGTGGAGCGAGCGGCGGATGAGCTCGGCGCGTTCGTCGAAGGAGAAGAGAGGTGCTTTGCCGGGGTGGATGCCGATCGCGACAATGACTTTCGCCGCCACGTTCAGCGCCTGCACGAGCACATCGAGATGCCCGTTCGTCATCGGATCGAAGGAGCCGGGATAAAATGCCGTGGTCATCGCACCTGTTTCCGTTTGGTGAAGCCTTTTGTCACGGACGGCGACAGATCGCAAGAGTTGTACGGCGGTTGACCCTGTTCCCTGGGAAACAGCGGGACAGAAAGAATGAATGCTAGATGAATGCCATGTTCAACGGTGCTTCACAGCAAAGACGTTAAGTGTAGTGCCAGTAACAACGGAACTTTTTTGAACGTACTGCCGTTTAGGATGCGAAAGGATTACGGCTATGGGACTTGCTCTGTTTTCGATGGCGATGTTTTTCGCGATGATCTTTGCGACGATACATGGACTGCGCAACGAGTCCCGTGACCGGCGCGACCGCTACGCGACACAGAAAATCTTCCGTTGATGGAGGGCACTATGGCCACCCTATTCATGATCGCGGCAGCGGTCATCAGTCTCGTATTCTTGATCGACTTTGCCCGGACGATACGCGACCTCCAGCGCGATCGCCAGGGTTCGGAACGGCTCGACGGCTTTAACGTCTAGCAGTTCCAAAGCTTCGTAAAACGAAGCGTGGTAGTAAGCGGCCGTCGTTCCCTTCCCCTGAGGCGACCGCCATTGTAAGCCGGACGGCATCCCCTGCCCGTCCGGCTTTTTCTTTGCTCTTCTTCGCCCCAAGTCAGGCGCCCTTGGCGGCAGCCTTCGCCGTTATCTCGCCGAGCATCCGGAAGAAGCGCCAGTTCAACAGCACCGCGGCGGCTGCAAGCCCGAGGACGAAGCCGAACCACACGCCGATCCCGCCGAAATTGAAGGGAAAGGCAAAGAGCCAGGCGCAGACGAAGCCGATCGGCCAATAAGAAACCATCGCCAGCAGCATCGGCACCTTGGTGTCCTTCAGGCCGCGCAGCATGCCGGCGGCGATCGCCTGCATGCCATCGACGAGCTGAAACGCACCGGCAATGACAATGAGCGGAGCCGCGAAGGCAAGCACCGCCGCAGCGTCCGGACGGGCTGTGTCGAGATAAAGGGCAGCCAGTTGGCTGGGGAAGAATGCGAAGATGGCGCTGCCGACAATGGCAAAGCCGGCGCCGAGCACCAGCGAAGCGATCGCCGCGCGCCGAACGCCCAGGAGGTCACCGCGGCCATAGGCAAGCCCGACCCGCACCGTGGCGGCCTGCGCAAGCCCGAGCGGGATCATGAAGGCCATCGAGGCGAATTGCAGCGCGATGCCGTGCGCCGCAAGCTCGACCGTGCCGATCGTGCCCATCAGCAGCGAGGCGACGGTGAACAGGCTGACCTCGGCAAGGATCGTCAGCGAAATCGGAATTCCGAGAAAAACGACTTCGCGGAAGGCGACCCAGTCGGGCCGCCAGAAGCGGACGAAGAGTTCGTACTGGTTGAGCTCCGGCTTGCTCTTGATATAGCCGATCGTCAACGCCGCGCCGAGCACGGCAACGCCAAGCGCTGCGACCGCCGCACCGAAGATTCCGAGTTTCGGGAAGCCGAAGTGGCCGAAGATCAGCACGTAGCAGAGCGCGGCATTGAGCACGAGCGTCGCCAGCGTGACATAGAGAATGATCCCTGCCCTCTCCAGGCCACTTAGGAAGGCCCTCAGCACCATGAAGATGAGACCGGGGAAGATCGCCCATTGCGCGATGCGGACATATTCTCCTGCAAGGGCTGCGACCTTGGGCTGTTGGCCGGCAAATAGCAGGATCGGCTCGGCCATCCAGAGGATCGGCGCGGTCAACAGGCCGTAGAGCATCACCACCCACATGCCCATGCGCACCGAGCGGCGCACCGAAACCTTGTCGCCACGGCCGACGGCCTGTGCTGCCATCGGCACCACCGCATTGGCAAATCCGTTGCCGAAAACATAGACGGTGAAATACATCTGGGTCGCGAGGATGATCGCCGCGAGCTCGGTGGCGCCGAGCTTACCGACCATCAGGACGTCCGTCGTGTTGATCGCGAGCTGCGCAAGCTGCGCACCGATGAACGGCACGCCCAGATAGAAGCTCGCGCGATAGTGCGTCCGCCAGGAATTGTCGGTCGTCAACGGTATCGGGCTCGCATTCGCGGTCAGCATGGCAGATTCCTGGCAGTCAATGCGGCTCCGGGCCGCAACCGAAGATCGGGGGGGAGGAATCCGGAAATAGAATACCGTCGGGCAAAGAGCCAGACGCAAGGGCGAGGTTGCTCAAAGTTTCATCGATAGATCACGAAAATTGATCAATTTCCGTGCAATCGTGGCCGCTCCATCGCCTCTGGCTCGTCCGGCGCTACGGCGTCGGCCGGCCCGGCATTCTCCGCGCCTTCCGGTCCGACCGCCCTGCTTCTCGGTATCTTCAGGAAGAACACGATAAGCGCGCCGACGAGGAAGGAACTGGCGAGTGCATAGGGCGCGCCGGCAAAGGCGACGGGCGCGGCAGGGCTGGTGAAATAACCGAAGGCCTGGGTGAAGATCAACGGACCGATGATCGTGGTGATGCTGCCGATGCTGGTCAGCGCGCCCTGAAGCTCGCCTTGTGCCGACGACGGCACGTGGGCCGCGGCGATACTGCGCAGCGGCGGATCGGCGAGGCTTTCGAGCGCGGTCGCGATGATCACCGCATAGATCATCCACCCCTGCCAGGCGCCGGCATAGCCGATGGCTCCGAGCGTGGTGAAGGTCAGGCCGAGCACGGCCGTGCGCCACTCCCCAAGCCGCGGCACCACACGCGGCAGGATGACGGCCATGACGAAGGCACCGCCGATACCGAAGATCCCGAGCGAAAGTCCGATCTGCCCCTCGCTCCAGCCGTAGCGGTAGCTGGAAACGAAGGACCAGACGGCCGGATAGACCGAATGGGCAAGCCAAAAGAGAAAGAACACCAGCCCCACCCAGCCGATGCCGGGGTAATTGCACATCTGCTTGAGGGCGCCGAGCGGGTTGGCGCGTTTCCACTCGAACCGGCGGCGGTTGGCGCTGTCGAGTGTCTCGGGCAGCAGGAATACGCCAAGGATAAAGTTGACGAAGGACAGCGCTGCCGCGCCGTAGAACGGGACCCGCGGGCCGAGTTCGCCAAGCAGACCGCCAAGCACCGGCCCGAGCGCGAAGCCGGTACCAAAGGCAATGCCGATCAGCCCGAAATTCTTGGCTCGGTTCCCGTCATGACTGATGTCGGCGATGTAGGCCGATGCCGTGCCGAAGCTGGCGCCGCTGACGCCGGCGAGTACACGACCGATGAACAGCATCCAGTAGCTGGTGGCGAGCGCGCAGATCAGGTTGTCGAGCGCGAAAGTGAAGACGGATGCGAGCAGCACCGGTCGGCGGCCGAATCGATCGCTGAGATTGCCGATCAGCGGCGCAAAGAGAAACTGCATCGCCGCATAGACGAGCAGCAGCCATCCACCATCGATCGCCGCCTCGCTGACATTGGCGCCGGTCAATTCCTCGAGATAGGCCGGCAGCACCGGCACGATGATTGCGATGCCAATGATATCGAGAAACAGGATGAGGAAGACGAGGAACAGGCCGCGTCGCACAAATTTCTCGTCGCGCATGCGATCCCTCCCCGGCGGCCTGCCCCGGGAAAAGAGACAGAACGTGAACAACGCTACCAATTTAGGTGTAACGGATCATTTCGCACGAAACAATCCGTGAACGTCCCAAATTTTCTGATGGGACTATCGCAATGGTTGATAGGTCGGGCCGCTTACAGCCCATGCCTCAGCGGTGGTCCCGCCGCTGTTCGCGCTTCAGGAAGTCCACGAAGGCACGCAACGCCGCTGGCATATGCTTGCGGCTTGCATAATAGAGAAGCGGACCGGAGAAGCTCGTCGTCCACGCCTCAAGGATGAGCACCAGACGCCCTGCGGCGACCGCGGGCGCGATGAATTCCTCGAAGGTCCGGATCACGCCAAGGCCGTCGATGGCCGCCCCGAGTTCGAGATCGATCGTGTTGGCGGTGACGACGGCTGGCGGCGCGATCGTCAGCGCCGCCTCGCCCTCGCCGAACTCCCAGGGAAGCGAGAAGCCGCTGGCGAAGCGGTGGCGAATGCAGGCGTGTTCAAGCAGGTCGCGCGGATGGCCGGGCACGCCGCGCCTTTCGAGATAATCCGGCGCCGCGGCTGTGACATAACGCTGGCGGCTCGGCCCGATCGGGATCGCGATCATGTCGCGCTCGACGCGTTCCTCGTAGCGGACGCCCGCATCGAAACCGGCAGCGAGGACATCGACGAAACCGTCCTCCGCCGTCACCTCCAGGGAAATTGCCGGGTGCTCGCGCAAGAACCGGCCGATGATCGGTGGTAGAATTTCGCGCGCGACGATGGTCGGAACGTTCAGTTTTAGCGTTCCCGCCGGACTGTCGCGCATCTCGTTGACCTGATCGAGCGCACCGGCGATCTCGCCGAGGGCCGGCGTCAGCCGATCGAGCAGCCGCGTGCCCGCCTCCGTCAGGGTGACGCTGCGGGTCGTGCGGTTGAGCAGGCGCACCTGCAGCTTCGCTTCAAGGCGGCGGAGCGCCTCGCTCAGCGCCGACGCGGAAACGCCGCGCTTCTTCGCAGCCGCGCGGAAGCTCCGCGCCGCGGCCACTGCGGTGAAGGCATCGAGATCAGCAAGCGGCAAGTCGTCCATTGTGCGGAATTTCGTACAAGTCGTTCGATTGAGATCGGATTATCGCACGGCATCGGACGAAGTAAACAGGAGACCGAGCAAACGGCCGGCTGGTTTTCGGCCTTGTCGAAGGAGAACGAAGATGGATTACGTTTCACTCGGAAAGTCCGGTCCCTCGGTTTCGGCGCTCGGCCTCGGTTGCATGGGCATGTCCGGCATGTACGGCCCTGCGGACCGGGCCGAAAGCATCGCCACGATCCATGCAGCGCTGGAAGCCGGCATCACGCTGCTCGACACCGGCGATTTCTACGGCATGGGTCACAACGAGATGCTGATCGGCGAAGCGTTGAAGGGCGGAAGGCGCGACAAGGGCGCTGCTGAGCGTGAAGTTCGGCGCCCTGCGCGATGCCGCCGGCAACTGGTTGGGCTACGATTGCCGGCCCAAGGCCGTTCGCAATTTTCTCGCCTACACGCTGCAGAGGCTCGGCGTCGACCATATCGACATCTATCGTCCCGCCCGGCTCGACCCGGATGTGCCGATCGAGGACACCATTGGCGCAATTGCCGATCTGGTGAAGGCGGGTTACGTCAGGCATGTCGGCCTCTCGGAAGTCGGATCAGAAACCATCCGGCGTGCGGCGGCCGTGCATCCGATCGTCGACCTGCAGATCGAGTATTCGCTGATTTCGCGCGGCATCGAGGATGAGATCCTGCCGACCTGCCGCGAACTCGGTATCGGCATCACCGCCTACGGCGTCCTTTCACGCGGGCTGATCAGCGGCCATTGGCAGAAAGGCGCGGCCGGCAAGGGCGATTTCCGCGCCATGAGCCCGCGGTTTCAGGAAGGCAACATCGATCGAAACCTCGCCCTCGTGAGGCTTTGAGACGAATCGCCGAAGGCAAGGGCGTGTCGGTGGCACAGATCGCGATCGCTTGGGTTGCGGCCAAGGGCAAGGACATCGTACCGCTCGTCGGCGCGCGGCGGCGCGATCGACTGGCAGAGGCCCTGTCGTCGCGCGACGTCCATCTCAGCGCAGACGATCTGGCGGTGATCGAACAGTCAGTGCCGAAGAATGCGGCAGCCGGCGCGCGGTATCCAGAAGCCCAGCTCGCCCACATGGATAGCGAGCGCTAAGCCACAAACGAAAGGGCCGGCAGACAAGCCGGCCCTTTCGAATGATTCTGGTTCAAAGAAATCAGGCCGCGCCCGAGAAAGTATCACAGGCCGTCATCTTGCCGCTGTCGAAGCCGCGCTTGAACCAGCGCATGCGCTGCTCGGAGGTCCCGTGATTGAAGCTCTCGGGAACGACATAGCCCTGCATGCGCTTCTGCAGCGTATCATCGCCGATCTGGGTGGCCGCGTTCAGCGCCTCTTCAAGGTCGCCCTGTTCGAGCAGGCCCTTCTGCTGGGTATACTTGCCCCAGACACCGGCGAAGCAATCGGCCTGCAGTTCGACGCGCACCGACATCTGGTTGGCTTCGGTCTCGCTCATCGACTGGCGCATCTGGTTGAACTTCGGCAGAACGCCGATCAGGTTCTGGACATGATGGCCGACCTCATGCGCGACGACATAGGCCTGGGCGAAATCGCCGGCCGCATCGAACTTCTGCGCGAGTTCGTCGAAGAAGCTCATGTCAAGATAGACCTTGCGGTCGCCCGGGCAATAGAACGGCCCGGAGGCAGCCGAAGCAAAGCCGCAGGCGGAACGCACCTGGCCACGGAAAAGCACCATCTTCGGCTCTTCATACTGCTGGCCGTTTGCCTGGAAAATGCCGTTCCAGGTGTCTTCAGTCTCGGCGAGCACCGTCGCCATGAACTGCTTCATTTCCTCTTCCTGGGCGGATCCGCGCGGTGCCGGCGAACCATCGCTCTGCTCGAAGCCCGGCATCTGCACCTGGCCGCCGCCGCCTTCCAGCACCTGCAGCATGTCGATGCCCATGGCCTTGAGGATGAAATAGAGCACGACGAGGAAGATAATCGTACCGAAGCTCATACCGCCTCCGGCGCGCCGCATGCCGCCGCCACCGCCTGGCATGCGAAAACCGCCCCCGCGCCCAAACGGGTTGCCGCCACCGGGGCTCGCGCCGCGCTGGTCTTCGATATTGTCGGATTGGCGGCGGCCCTTCCATTCCATGATCTGTCCTCCCCGGCCTCTGAAAGGCGTTGTCGGTCTGCTCTTTTATAAGACGGCCCTAACGTCGTTGTAAAACGCAATCGCGCCCCGTAAGTTCGCGATCTCACCAATCTTTTTGACAAGGCGACCACTTCGCCAAGGCGCTGCCGGCAGCCGGGCCGCCGGCCCGACCGGCCGCCCTCTCTTGAACAGCCGCGCTCGCCTTGACGCAAACCTGCTTTGCGGCTCCTATGCCCATGCGGACAGGGCGAGGAGGCAGGGCGATGAAGGCATTGCGGCTCAAAGGTATCGGTCAGCTGCGGGTCGCAGAAGTGCCAAAGCCCCTACCCGGCCCGGACGATCTGCTGGTGCGGGTCGAAGCCTGCGGCATCTGCGGCACGGACCGGCATCTGCTGCACGGCGAATTCCCCTCGACCCCGCCGGTGACGCTCGGCCACGAATTCTGCGGCATCGTCGAGGCGGTGGGAAGCAGGGTCTCCGATATCGCAATCGGCGCGAGAATCACCGGCGACCCCAACATCGCTTGCGGTACCTGTCCGCAATGTACCGCCGGGCGCATCAATCTCTGCCGCAATCTCCGGGCGATCGGCATCCATCGTGACGGTGGTTTTGCCGAGTACGTGGTTATGCCCCGCAAGCAGGCCCATGACATACCACTGAGCCTCGCCCCCGTTCATGGCGCCTTCTGCGAGCCGCTCGCCTGCTGCCTGCATGGCGTGGATATGGCGGGCATTCGCGCCGGCTCCTCCGTCGTCGTCCTTGGCGGCGGTGTGATCGGCCTACTGGTCGTGCAGCTCGTCCGCCTCGCCGGCGCAACGACGGTCATTCTTTCCACACGACAGGCGGCAAAGCGCCGCCTTGCCGAAGAGGTCGGCGCAACGGCGACGGTCGATCCTTCCTCTACCGATATCATCGAACAGATCGCCGGTGACACCGGGCTCGTTCCCGGCGGGGTCGATGTCGTCATCGAATGCGCCGGCGTTGCCGAAACCGTCATGCAGTCGACTCGCCTTGCCAGGTCCGGTGGCACCGTCGTGATCCTCGGCGTCATGCCGAAGGGCGAGACCGTGGAAATCGAACCGTTCGACATTCTCTTTCGCGAACTGCGGGTGCTCGGATCCTTCATCAACCCCTTCGTCCACCGCCGTGCAGCAGACCTCGTCGCCTCAGGCGCCATCGAGATCGACAAGCTGATTTCGCGGCGGGTGACGCTCGGCGAAGCAGCCAACGTCATTGCGCATCCGCCGGCGGCCGGAGAGGTCAAGGTTCTCGTCATCCCCGGCCGCCCCTGACATTTCCGGCGCTGTTTCGCCGTGCGCGAAGCGCTCTGCATGGCCGGAGGTGCGCAAATATGGCTGGTTCCTGTCGATTCCGGAATTTTCGGGGTTTCGCTTGCAGAAACATTTGCCTATAAGCCGCTTCTAGCCTGAAAAGACCCATCAATGCGTGCCCGGCCGGTGACCTCCCACCTCGGCCGGTTTTTCGCGCAGCTAGAAACGGATGATCGACCATGCCGAAGCGCCAAGATATCAAGTCCATTCTTATCATCGGCGCGGGGCCGATCGTCATCGGTCAGGCTTGCGAATTCGACTATTCCGGCACCCAGGCCTGTAAGGCGCTGAAGGAGGAAGGCTACCGCGTCATCCTCGTCAACTCCAACCCGGCGACGATCATGACCGATCCGGGTCTGGCGGACGCAACCTATGTCGAGCCGATCACCCCGGAAGTCGTCGCGAAGATCATCGCCAAGGAGCGCCCGGACGCGCTGCTGCCGACCATGGGCGGCCAGACTGCGCTCAACACGGCGCTCTCGCTGCGCCGCATGGGCGTTCTCGACCGCTACAATGTCGAGATGATCGGCGCCAAGCCGGACGCCATCGACAAGGCCGAAGACCGCGCCCTCTTCCGCGAAGCCATGGCGAAGATCGGCCTCGAAACGCCGAAGTCGCGGCTGGCGAATGCCACCGACATCAAGGACCATGACCGCAAGACGCACGAGGCCGAGCGCGCCGAACTGAAGAGCCGGCTTTCCGGCGCCGAGCTCGACAAGGCGCTCGATGACCTCGAGAACCAGTGGAACCTTGGCGAAGGCGACCGCAAGCAGCGCTACATGAACCACGCGATGGCGATTGCCGCGCAGGCGCTTGACGATGTCGGCCTGCCCGCCATCATCCGTCCGTCCTTCACGCTCGGCGGTACCGGCGGCGGCATTGCCTATAACCGCACGGAATTCTTCGACATCGTCGGCAGCGGTCTCGATGCGTCGCCGACCACCGAAGTGCTGATCGAAGAATCGGTGCTCGGCTGGAAGGAGTACGAGATGGAAGTGGTCCGCGACACGGCGGACAACTGCATCATCATCTGCTCGATCGAAAACATCGACCCCATGGGCGTGCACACCGGTGATTCGATCACCGTTGCGCCGGCGCTGACGCTGACCGATAAAGAATATCAGATCATGCGCAACGCCTCGATCGCGGTTCTGCGCGAGATCGGCGTCGAGACCGGCGGCTCGAACGTGCAGTTCGCCGTCAATCCGAAGGACGGCCGTCTCGTCGTCATCGAAATGAACCCGCGCGTGTCGCGCTCGTCGGCCCTCGCCTCCAAGGCGACCGGCTTCCCGATCGCCAAGATCGCGGCGAAGCTTGCGATCGGTTACACCCTCGACGAACTCGACAACGACATCACCGGCGGCGCGACCCCGGCCTCGTTCGAACCGTCGATCGACTACGTCGTCACCAAGATCCCGCGCTTCGCCTTTGAAAAATTCCCGGGCGCATCGCCGGTTCTGACCACCGCCATGAAGTCGGTCGGCGAAGTCATGGCGATCGGCCGTACCTTTGCCGAATCGCTGCAGAAGGCGCTGCGCGGCCTCGAGACCGGCCTTACCGGCCTCGACGAAATCGAAATCCCCGACATGGACGAGAACGGCGATGGCCGTAACGCCATTCGTGCGGCGATCGGCACGCCGACGCCGGACCGACTGCGCATGGTTGCGCAGGCGCTGCGCTTTGGCATGAGCGAAGCCGAGGTTCACGAGGCGAGCAAGATCGACCCGTGGTTCATCGCCCAGTTCAAGGCGATCGTCGACATGGAAGCGCGCATCCGCGAGCACGGCCTGCCTGCCGATGCCGAGAACCTGCGCATGCTGAAGGCGATGGGCTTCTCCGACGCCCGCCTCGCAACGCTCGGCGGCAAGCGCCCGAAGGAAGTGGCGGAACTGCGCAATGCGCTTAATGTCCGCCCGGTCTACAAGCGCATCGACACCTGCGCTGCCGAATTCGCCTCGCCGACCGCCTACATGTACTCGACCTACGAAACGCCTTTCGTCGGTGCCGCCCGCTCGGAAGCTGAAGTGTCTGACCGCAAGAAGGTCGTCATTCTCGGCGGCGGTCCGAACCGCATCGGTCAGGGCATCGAGTTCGACTATTGCTGCTGCCACGCCGCCTTCGCGCTGAAGGATGCCGGCTACGAAGCGATCATGATCAACTGCAACCCGGAAACGGTCTCGACCGACTACGACACCTCCGACCGCCTCTACTTCGAACCGCTGACGGCCGAGGACGTGATCGAGATCATGCGCGCCGAGCAGGAAAAGGGCGAACTCGTCGGCGTCATCGTCCAGTTCGGTGGCCAGACGCCGCTGAAGCTCGCCGAAGCGCTGGAAAAGAACGGCATCCCGATCCTCGGCACGGCACCCGACGCGATCGACCTTGCCGAAGACCGCGACCGCTTCCAGAAGCTTCTGATGAAGCTCGACCTCAACCAGCCTAACAATGGCATTGCCTACTCGGTCGAGCAGGCCCGCCTCGTCGCTGCCGAAATCGGCTTCCCGCTGGTCGTGCGCCCGTCCTACGTTCTCGGCGGCCGCGCCATGCAGATCATCCATTCGGAAAGCATGCTGCAGAGCTACCTGCTCGACACGGTTCCGGGCCTCGTTCCTGAGGACATCAAGCAGCGCTATCCGAACGACAAGACCGGCCAGATCAACACGCTGCTCGGCAAGAATCCGCTGCTGTTCGACAGCTACCTGACCAACGCGACGGAAGTCGACGTCGACTGCCTGTGCGACGGCAAGGATGTCTTCGTCTCGGGCATCATGGAGCACATCGAGGAAGCCGGCATCCACTCGGGCGACAGCGCCTGCTCGCTGCCGGTGCACACGCTCGACAAGGACATGGTCGACGAACTCGAACGCCAGACGGCAGCCCTTGCCAAGGCGCTCAATGTCGGCGGCCTGATGAACGTGCAGTTCGCGATCAAGGACGGCACGATCTACGTGCTCGAAGTCAACCCGCGCGCTTCGCGCACCGTACCCTTCGTCGCCAAGACGATCGGTGCGCCGATCGCGAAGATCGCGGCCCGCGTCATGACCGGCGAAGCGCTCGATGTCGCGATCGCCGCCTATGGCGAAAAGCCGGATCCGCGCAACCTCAAGCACATCGCGGTCAAGGAAGCAGTCTTCCCGTTCGCACGTTTCCCCGGCGTCGATACGCTGCTTGGCCCGGAAATGCGCTCGACCGGCGAAGTCATCGGTCTCGACACCGACTATGCACTGGCCTTTGCCAAGTCGCAGCTCGGCGCCGGCGTCGACCTGCCGCGCGATGGAACAGTGTTCGTTTCGGTGCGCGACGAGGACAAGACCCGGGTGTTGCCGGCAATCCGCATCCTCGTCGACATCGGCTTCAAGGTCATGGCGACCAGCGGCACGGCTCGATTCCTCGGTGAACACGGCATTGCCGCCACCAAGATCAACAAGGTTCAGGAAGGTCGTCCGCACGTCGAGGATGCGATCCGCAACCGTCACGTTCAGCTCGTCATCAACACGACGGACGGCAACAAGGCGATCTCGGACTCCAAGTCGCTGCGCCGCGCCACGCTGATGCAAAAGGTGCCCTACTACACCACCATGTCCGGTGCTGAAGCGGCTGCGCACGCAATCAAGGCTCTGAAGGCAGGCAGCCTCGAAGTGCGCCCGCTGCAGAGCTACTTCAAGGCCTAAGAAAGACCGCGGCGCGCGAAACCCTCGCGCGCCGCCGCCATCCCCGAGGGTGTGATGCGCTTCAACAGCCCGCCCCTCCGCTGAACGCCGCATGAACGACCGGTTCAGCCTGCATTCCCCCGGCACATGTTTCTATGACCCTGCGCACTGAGAGATCGGCGGCTTCGCCGGTGGGCGCGACATGGGGCAAGATCGTGCAACTCTATTTCTTTGATTTGCTGTGGGGCGACGAGCACTTCGTCGATGAAGACGGTATCAGCCATTTCGACGAGGGATCGGCCCTCTATTACGGCCAGCGGATCGCAGACAAGATCGGCCGCGATGCCGATTATGGTTCGCTGAAGGTCCAGGTCCGTTCCAGCAACCGCAGGCTGCTGGCAACAATCGTGCCCTCCATCGGCCGCGGCGCCGAACAGCGGGCTCTGCTTGCCCGCCGCCAGGTCGGCGCCTCTCTCTCTACGCTGCAGCCTGAAGCAGCGCCACGAGCAAAGCGCAGGAACATCCATCCTGCGCTTGATCACACTGTTAGTCTGCCGCCAGGGCCTCGGCAGCAGTTCTGCCCCGATCACGACGCGCGTGGCTCGCTGCGAGCCGCACGGTTCTGACGCCCAGATACAGAGAAGCCGTGGAGATCAGGAACGCGACGACGAAAACCGTGAACAAGGCGGCGTGCATCGTGGCAACGTTCGCCTTCTCGTCGAAACCGCGAAGATTGGCCGTCAGCCCGCAGATCGCCGCGCCGATCGCATAACCGGCCGACTGCAACGTCGGCAGAAACGCTGAGGTCTTGTCCCGCTCTCCTCGCAAGGAGACGTCCATCATCAGCTGGCTGAGCGTGCCCCACGACATGCCGAACCCGGCCCCGACCGCGATCTGGCTCGGGAAGACCAGCCGGTAATCGTCGATCGCGAAGGCGATCATCAGACCGGCAAGCCCGAGGCTGAGAAGCGCAGGTCCCGCAGGGATGAGCTTCACGCGCAGAGCGTGCGAGTGCAGGCTTGCGACGGCGATAGCGGTCACACTCCAGGAGATCGCCATCAATGCCGCCGAAAAACCGGCGGCCGTGGGGCTGAAATTCCAGACATGTTGCAGGCCATAAATGAGGTACACCGAGCCGGACGCTTGAGCGAGGGGCATCAGCAGCACGACCCAAAGTCCGGTGCCGAGCGGTTTTGTGAGCTGAAAGGCGCCCGCGGGCAGGATCGGATGCTCCGACCGACGGTCGGTTGCGACGGCCGCCCAGAGGATGGTCAGCGCCGTCGCCAGCGCCGCCGCCATCAAGGGGACGCTGCTCGCCGTATTTGAGACCGATATCAGCAATATGCCGGAACCGACCACGGTCAGCCGCAGCAGCGGGATTGGACGAGGCGTGTCGGTCGATGGCACCTTGCGTGCCGGTACGATCAGCAGAACGAGCGCAACGAAGATGACGGTTGCGGGAACGTTGACGGCGAAAGCCGCCCGCCATGACCAGTGTTCCGTCAGGAATCCGGACACGAGTGGCCCGCCAAAGGCCGCCGTTGCCCAGACGATGGCCTCGGCTCCGAATACCTTTGGGACCAGGCGCGGCGGGAAGAGTTCGGGAATCAGCGCGTAGCAGACCGCAGCAATGATCCCCTCGCCGAATCCCTGAAACACGCGACCGGCGAGGACCTGCGGCATGCTGCCGGCGGCGGTCGCGATGAGGGTGCCGACGACAAAGATGAGCGCGGCCGTAATCAGCGTCCCTCGTGCGCCGAACCTTGACTTGAGCGTGGCGGCAACAGCGCCGCCGAGAATGGCAAAGACGAGATAGAGCGTGACGGCCCAGGACAACAGCGTAGCGCCGCCGATCTCTTCGACGGCTGTGGGCAGCGCGGTCGCTACGAAAAACTCGTTGAATGCGAACAACGCGACCCCGAGGCAAAGGGCAGCCGTCGTCGCCAGATAGTCCGGCCGCAACAGTTCGCTCCAGCGGCCGTCCTCCTGAAGTGCGGTATTGCCTTCGCCTGCCTTGGTTTCGTCCCTCGCCAGAACCATGCCCAACGTTCCTCGCTGCTATCTCTTAGGAACACCTTTGTTACGACCTCAACCGCGGTTGAGGTAAAGCGCTTTCTGCGTAGCTTGCCACCCCATCGCTTCCCCCACAAGTTGCAGTGGCCTTTCAGGGTTCGGTGGATGATGGCGAAATATCTGGCTTTCGCGCTTCCGTTTCTGCTATAACCAAGGTTCGAAGTTTCGGACGGTTCCGGCGTTTACGCGCCGGAGACCGTTTTCTTTTGCGTTGGCGCCGCCCTAAGGGCGGCGCCTCGTGCTTGATGAAGGACATTGAAATGGTCGAAAAAGTGCCGATGACACAGGGCGGATTCGTCAACCTGCAGGAGGAGCTGCGCTGGCGCCAGCAGGAAGAACGACCGCGAATCATCGAGGCGATTGCCGAAGCCCGTGCACATGGCGACCTGTCGGAAAATGCCGAGTACCACGCGGCCAAGGAAGCGCAGAGCCACAACGAGGGCCGGATCACCGAGCTCGAAGACTTGATCGCCCGCGCGGAAGTCATTGATCTCTCGAAGATGTCCGGCTCCAAGATCAAGTTCGGCGCCAAGGTCAAACTCGTCGACGAAGACACTGAAGAAGAAAAGACCTACCAGATCGTTGGCGACCAGGAAGCCGACGTGAAGGCTGGCCGCATTTCGATCTCGTCGCCGATCGCGCGCGCGCTCATCGGCAAGGAAGTCGGCGATTCCATCGAAGTGAACGCGCCTGGCGGTTCCAAGGCCTACGAAATTCTCGCCGTCAACTGGGGCTGATCTGCCCTAGCCAAGGGGCGAAGCCTGCCTTCGCCCCGTTTCTCCTTTTCAAAAGACGATCGTTGCTCGCGCAAGGAGTGCGCTTTCGTGGCCGATATCCGGAACGTCGAGGTCATCGCTCCCAATTTCAAGCGCCGCCTCTCGGGCGTGACGTCCACCATCATCCAGTTGATTCCGATCCAGCGCGCGCTCGGCGAAAAGATCGCCGTGCTTGGCCCGGGTTTGCCTGACACCCTGCCCTCGATCCGCTTCCGCGATCTCCTGCGCCTGTGGAGCGCACCGGACGGACGGCCCTGCCGGGTCTGGCATGCGCGCCGCAATGTCGAAATGCTGCCGGCGATCGTGCTGCGCGACCTTCTCGGCATGAAGCTGAGGATCGTCTTCACCTCTGCGTCGCAGCGCCGCCACACCGGCTGGAGCAAGTTTCTGATTTCGCGCATGGACGCGGTAATCGCGACCAGCGGCAAGACCGCCGCCTATCTGCAGGTGCCGAACACGGTGATCCTGCACGGCATCGATACCAAGCGCTTCCAGCCGCCGGTTGACACAGCGGCAGCCAAAGCTGCGCTCGGGCTCGACCCCAACCAAAAATATGTCGGCTGCTTCGGGCGGGTGCGTAAGCAGAAGGGCACGGATCTCTTCGTCGACAGCATGATTGGGCTTCTGCCGTGCCGGCCCGGCTGGAGTGCCATCGTCGCCGGTCGCGCCACCGGCCCGCACGTCGCCTTCGAGAACGAATTGAAAGAGCGGGTCGCAAAGGCCGGGCTCACCGACCGCATCCGTTTCGTTGGCGAACACACCAACATTCCGGACTGGTATCGTGGGCTCGATCTCTTCATCGCGCCGCAGCGCTGGGAAGGTTTCGGGCTGACGCCGCTCGAAGCGATGGCGACAGGCGTGCCCGTTATCGCAACCGACGTCGGCGCGTTTTCGGAACTGGTCGTCGTCGGAGAGCAGGAAACCGGCGCCGTGATCGCCGCCAACGATCTACAGGCAATGGTCGAGGCAACGGCTGGCTTCATGGACGATGATCATCGCCGGACCTTGGCTGGCGCGAACGGTCTGGGGCTGACCCGCGCATCCTTTGCGATCGAGGGCGAGGCCCGCGCGATCAACGCGGTCTATGAACGCCTGATGCGTCCCTGACAGGCTGCCACCGCGTGGCAGCCTCGCACTAGACTCTCTCAGCGCTTCGAAGCGAAGAGCTTCAGATAGGCGTCGGTAATCGCCTGCTTCGAGAACTGGTTCATCAGGGTCTCGTGCCCACGTTCGGCAAGCCGTTCACCGAGCGACGTATCGCCCGCGATGCGGTCGATTGCCTGGGCAAAGCCGTCAGCGTCACCGATATCGACCATCAAGCCGTTTTCGCCATCGCGCATGAACCATTGCGGCCCTTCTGAACGGCTGGAAACAACCGGTGTCCCTTGCGCCCAGGATTCGAGGATTACGTTGCCGAGCGGCTCGTGGCTCGATGCCATCACGAAGATGTCGGAAGCGGCAAGGAAAGGCCGCGTGTCCTTCTGCCAGCCGGCGAAACGCACGCGCTTTGCCACGCCGAGGTCGGCGGCCAGTTTCTCCAGATTTGCACGTTCTTCGCCATCGCCGACGAGCCACAGATAGGCATCCGGCACCTTGGCGATCGCCTGGATCAGCGTGTGGAAGCCCTTGCGCGGAACGAAGCGCCCCATTGACATGACCACAGGCACGTTCTCAGGCGTGTCGAGCGTGGCGCGGCTGATGGGCGCGACCGGCTCGGTTCCGGTGAAGTTGGAGATGACTTCGACGTCGCGCTTCCAGCCGATCTTGCGCACATGCTCGGCAATGCCCGGCGTGTTGCAGACGAGGCAATCGGTGTTGCGGAAATAGTCGAGCCGCAGCGGATAGTCGCCGAGACGCGAGATCTTGATGCAGCCCTTGTAGTTGGGCATCAGGCGGCTGGCGCGCGGCATCCAGGCAAACAGCGCATCCGGCTTTTCGCGGCGTGCCATGCTGCTGACCTTCATCGGCAGGAGGATCCGGTCGAGCGACAGGTTACGGAAGTTGCTTTCGATGATGCGCGTCGCACCCTCGATGTCCTTCTTCCAGATACGACCATGGCGGATGACCGAGGTCTGCTCGACGCCACGCTCGGCGAGCGCGTTGACCAGGTGGACGAAGAAACGCTCAGCGCCGCCATCCTTGCCGAAGTGAAAATGCATGACTTTCATGAAAACCTCACCGCTTGCTGGCGCGCCGATCCATGTCGTCATGGTTCGGATGCCGCTTGAGCGCGTGCCTCTGATAGATCTTGGCGGCGGTCAGGAAAGCGTACACCGCTCCCGTCATCGCCTCAATGAAGCCTGGAAAACCGCAGCGCCACAGGCCGTTGCGGAAATAAAGCCTAAGGAAATAGAGTGGCGGGCTGAACAGCATTTTGTAAGGGCGCGCCGACTTACCGGCGGCGAACTGCTGATCGGCCTTCAGCGTCGAATACTTGTTTTCCTTGAGGATCTGCTCGTCGATGATCAGCGGCCGATAGTGCAGCAGGCTGCCCTTGGCAGCGGCGCCGACCGCGCCATCCGGCACGATCCCCTCGTGGACTTTCTGATTGAGATCGTATCGTCCCCTGCCCTGGCGGATCAGACGCAGGTTTCGCCGCTCGTGCGCCCGCTCCGGCGTGTAGCCGTAGCCGATGAGGTAGGGCCTGCGCGCGACGCGCCAGCCGACCGTCTCCGGCGGCGCATCGAGCAGCGAGGGCAGCAGTGCCTTCAGCGGTTCGTCCAGGCGTTCGTCGGAATCGATGTTGAAGCACCAGGGCTGCGTACATTGGTCGAGCGCGAACTGCTTCTGGCCGGCATAGCCCCGCCACGGCTCATGCAGGAAACGGATCGGCCAACCCTTGTCGATGTAGGACTGCACGAGTGCTGCCGTTCCGTCGGTCGAGCCGGAATCGACGATGACGATTTCTGAGCATTGCTCGAGGCTCTCGATGCAATTGCCGAGATAGGCTTCTTCGTTCTGGCAGATGATGAAGGCGGACAGCGGAAGCTTGTTCATGGGCGGGCCTTAGATCTGGACGAGGCCGATATCCTTGACCTGGCGAATGGTCAGCATCGTGCGCACCGTGTCGACCCGTTCATTGGCCGTCAGCACTTCGATGACGAAATCCTGGAAAGTCGTGAGGTTTTCGGCGACACAATGCAGCAGGAAGTCGCTTTCGCCGGAAACCGTCCAGGCCTGCCGGACGATCTGCCATTCTGCAGTAGCGGCCGAGAACGCCTTGAGGTCGGCCTCCGACTGACGCTTCAGGCCGACCATGCAGAAAGCGACGAGATCGAAGCCGAGCGCCGGTGCGTTCAGCAGTGCGTGATAGCCCTTGATGACGCCGGTCTCTTCGAGCTTGCGCACGCGCCGGAGGCAGGGCGGCGCGGAGATGCCGACCCTTTGCGCGAGATCGACATTGGTCATCCGGCCATCACGCTGGAGCTCGCGAAGGATCTTGAGATCGATAGCGTCGAGCTCGACTTGTTTCGTCATGAACGTTCGTCCTTTTCGTGGTGACTTTGAGCGCGAGGCAAAGTCGAAAACTTGTGTCTGCCGATGGTGAGGTTGCCCCGATGGCGGGCGACGTCGACTGATGTCCGCCTATCCCGGCGCTGCCGCGATCATCTCGGTCGAGATTTTCAGCAAGGCGCGCTCGTCAAGGGCAAGGTCGTCTCGAGTCGGTGCGTGGCCGAGCGCAGCGCTTTCGCAGTGCAACCATGCACGGCCGGCATTCAACCCCATATGCTTCTCCAGCAAAGTGAATCCGCGTGAAATATCGTCAAACCCGCTGGACAACAAGCAGCCCGGCCGACTATTCGCGGGAAAATGGCGTTGGCGATGCCGGTAGATGCGCAAATAGAGGTGGACATCTTCAGGAGCGACGCAAGGAGCGCTCCATTGTCGGGGTGCGGCGCGGATCGATGCCGGGCCGACGCCTGTGCCCTAAGCGCGTCATCTGGTGGCAAAAGCGGGCTTGAGGCTCAAGCACTTGTGTGTATCAGGCTGCGCACTCTTGAAAGTCATGGTGGGGAATACCTAAAGTATGGGACGATTTCCCATTGACGCAATGGAATCGGATGTGGAGGCAATCCTCTCCGATGAGCGAAGGACAAGATTATGACTGCCCGTCACGTGAAAGTGCTGATCATCGGCTCCGGCCCGGCTGGCTATACCGCCGCCATCTATACGGCGCGCGCCATGCTCGAGCCCGTACTGATCGCCGGTATGGAACAGGGCGGCCAGTTGATGATCACGACTGACGTCGAAAACTACCCGGGCTATGCCGATCCGGTCCAAGGCCCGTGGATGATGGAACAGATGCTGAAGCAGGCGACCCATGTCGGCGCCGAGATCGTCAACGATCTCGTGACCGATGTCGACCTGTCGGTGCGCCCGTTCCGCATCAAGACCGACAGCGGTAACGACTGGACGGCGGACGCGCTGATCATCGCAACCGGCGCCAAGGCCAAGTGGCTCGGCATCGAGACCGAACCGACCTTCATGGGCTTCGGCGTCTCGGCCTGCGCCACCTGTGACGGCTTCTTCTATCGCAACAAGGACGTGATCGTCGTCGGCGGCGGCAACTCGGCCGTTGAGGAAGCGCTCTATCTCTCGAATCTCGCCAAGACGGTCACTGTCGTTCACCGCCGTGATAGCTTCCGCGCCGAGAAGATCCTGCAAGAGCGCCTGTTCGCCAAGCCGAACGTCAAGGTGATCTGGGATCACGAGGTCACGGAATACCTGGGTGCGCCGGCCAAGCCGCCGATGCCCGCTTCCGTCAACGGCGTGAAGCTGCGCAACACCAAGACCGGCGAAACCTCCGACATGGTCACCGACGGCGTGTTCGTCGCGATCGGCCACGCGCCGGCAGTCGAACTTTTCAAAGGCAAGCTTCGGCAGAAGTCCAACGGCTATCTTTGGACCGCGGCCGATTCGACGGCGACCGACGTGCCCGGCGTTTTTGCCGCAGGCGACGTGACGGACGACATTTACCGTCAAGCGGTTACGGCGGCCGGCATGGGCTGCATGGCAGCGCTTGAGGCCGAGAAATACCTGGCGGGTCATATGCCCGTCGCAATTGCAGCCGAATAGAAGCTGCGAATCGGGGTGGTGCCGCTGAGGCACCTCGCCCGTGTGGGAACAGATGCATCAGCCACGCCCGGAAGACAGGACCCCGTCTTCCGGAGTGGTTTCTTATGGGGGACTACATGTCGCTGGACTGGGACAAACTGCGCATTTTTCACGCGGCGGCCGAGGCTGGGTCGTTCACCCATGCGGCAGACAAGCTTCATCTTTCGCAGTCCGCAATCAGCCGGCAGGTGAGTTCGCTGGAGCAGGATGTCGGCATCAAGCTGTTCCACCGCCATGCGCGCGGCCTGATCCTCACCGAACAGGGCGAGATCCTCTATCGCACCGCGCATGAAGTGCTGATGAAGCTCGAGAGTGTCAAGGTCCAACTGAGCGAAACCACGGACAAGCCGAGCGGCAAGCTGCGCATCACCACCACGGTCGGGCTCGGCCAGGGCTGGCTCACCGACAAGATCCAGGAGTTCATGTCGCTGCACCCGGACGTGCAGGTTCAGCTCATCCTCGACAATGAGGAGCTGGACGTGAACATGCGCCACGCGGACTGTGCCATCCGCCTGCGTCAGCCGCAGCAGTCGGACCTCATCCAGCGCAAGCTCTTCACCGTGCACATGCACGTTTACGCCGCCCCCTCCTACATCAACAAGTATGGCGAGCCGCAGTCGGTCGAGGACCTCGACAACCACCGCATCATCACATTCGGCGAGCCGGCGCCGAACTATCTGCTCGACGTGAACTGGCTCGAGATCGCCGGCCGCGATTCCGACAATCCACGCGTGTCGCACCTGCAGATCAACAGCCAGACCTCGATCAAGCGCGCCTGCCTGCTCGGCATCGGCGTCGCCATGCTGCCCGACTATATCGTCGGCCGCGATCCTGGCCTCATCCAGCTGCCGATCAGCGCCGACATCCCGTCCTTCGATACCTATTTCTGCTATCCGGACGAGATGAAGAACGCCGCGAAGCTCAAGGTCTTCCGCGACTACATCGTCGCCAAGGCCCGCAACTGGAACTTTTAAGACGCTTCGACGAATGCTCATTTTCCGAGCATTTCCCCAAGAGGCCGCCAACCATCTGTTTTTACATCGATATTACGGATGCGCCGTCTATATTGTGCGGCGCATTTTTATTGTTCGCCGCAGAAATAGGCAGGGATGCGCGCATGACATGGCTGTCATGCACAGAAAATGATTGTTGCGCGCCCAAAAAAGCAGCATACCAAACTCAGCTGATGCATCTTTGGTGGCTTCTCCTCCCAGTGCCACCGCAGCAGCTGTTCCCCTCTGGAGGTTTAATTACCTTCACAACTTATAAGGGCCCAAGTCATCTTGTGGCCCTCTTTTTTTGTCTACTGTTAGATACAGGCGAAACGTGACGAAAATCACAGCCGGCTATTGAAAGCCGATACTTCGCTTCCCATATTAAAATGCAGCTGATGCATTCTTGGTGGCTTCTCCTCCCCGCCACCGCATTAGCTGTTCCCCTCTGGAGGTTCTTATTACCTTCACAACTACAAGGGCCCAAGTTTTCTTGAGGCCCTCTTTTTTTGCCTGCAGCACGCTCACGGTCTTGTGATTTGAATATCGTGTTTTAGCGATACATCTATCGTTAAAACACGATATGGCGATATACCATGGACCGAGACGAAATCCTCAAGGCGCTTGCCCATCCCGTGCGGGTGAACATCCTCGCCTGGCTGAAGGAGCCGCAGCGCCATTTTCCGACCCAAGAGCATCCGCTCGATCTCGGCGTATGTGCCGGCCAGTTCGAACGCTGCGGCCTGTCGCAGTCGACCGTTTCCTCGCATCTCGCTGTGCTTCAGCGCGCCGGCCTCGTGACAACCCGCAAGGTTGGCCAATGGATCTTCTACCGCCGCGATGAAGAGACGATCGCCGCCTTCCTCGAGAGCATCGGCGATCTCTGAATCAACCACCTTCTCCCAAGCAGCCCCCCCTGAAAGGACCTCCCATGGCCTCGCTTTTCGACCCCATCACCATTGGTGACATCGCGCTGAAAAACCGCATCGTGATGGCGCCGCTGACCCGCAACCGATCCCCGGGCGCCGTTCCGAACACCCTGAATGTGACCTACTACGAGCAGCGCGCGACGGCAGGCCTGCTGATCTCGGAGGGAACGGCGATCACCCAGCAGGGCCAGGGCTATGCCGACGTTCCGGGCCTCTATACGCCGGAAGCGCTTGAAGGCTGGCGCAAGGTGACGGACGCAGTGCACGCCAAGGGCGGCCGGATCGTCGTCCAGATGTGGCATGTCGGCCGCATTTCGCATGATTCTCTGCAGCCGGGTGGCGGCAAGCCTGTTGCACCGTCGGCCGTTCGCGCTAAGTCGAAGACCTATCTGGTCAATTCGGACGGTACTGGCTCCTTTGCCGAAACCTCCGAGCCGCATGCACTGGAGACCGCCGAGATCGAAGCGATCGTCGAGGACTATCGCAAGGCTGCGCGCGCCGCGATCGACGCCGGCTTCGATGGCATCGAGATCCATGCGGCCAACGGCTATCTCATCGACCAGTTCCTGCGTTCGGGTTCGAACCACCGCACGGATACCTACGGCGGTTCGATCGAAAACCGCGCCCGCTTCCTGTTCGAGGTCATGGATGCCGTGACGAATGAAATCGGCGCCGGCCGGGTCGGTATCCGCCTTTCGCCCGTCACTCCCGCCAACGATGCCTTTGATCCGCAACCGCAGGAGGTGTTCGGCCATGTGGTCAAGAACCTCGCCCGCTACCCCCTCGCCTATATCCACATCATTGAAGGCGCGACCGGCGGCCCGCGCGACCACCAGCAGGGCGACCAGCCATTCGACTACGACGCCCTGCGTTCGACCTATGTCGCTGCCGGCGGCAAGGCTGCCTGGATGACCAATAATGGCTATGACAGGGCACTCGCGGTAAAGACGGTCAAGGACGGCGAAGCCGACCTCGTCGCTTTCGGCAAGCCGTTCATCGCCAACCCGGATCTCGTCGAACGGTTGAAGCGCGATGCGCCGCTCAACACGCCGGATCAGGCAACCTTCTACGGTGGTGGCGCCAAGGGCTATACCGACTATCCGGCCCTTGAACAGGTCGCCTGACACTCCCACATGGCAATGCTCCGCCTCTTCGGCGGGGCATTTGTCTTTGGGAATGAAGAGCTTATGTTTTCGCTATATTCAGAAAAATGGTCATTGCATCCTGACGGCGACGTCATCGTAACCCCCTCCAGCCGTCTTTACCCCGTCCGCTATCGCGGCCAGCAGGCGATGCTCAAGGTCGCCGAGGACCCGGAAGAGAAGTATGGTCGCCTGCCCCTGCTCTACTGGAACGGGCATGGCGCTGCAAAGGTCTATGAAGCCGATGGCGACGCGGTGCTGATGGAGCGCACGGACAGCCAGCGCAACCTCTTCCACATGGCGATGACCGGAAGCGACGAGGAAGTGACGCGCATCATCTGCCGCACCGTCGCCGAGCTCCATGCGCCGCGCTCGACACCGGTTCCCGGCGATCTCGTGCCACTCGACAAATGGTTCGCTTCCCTGGAGACGGCTGCTCCCGCTCAAGGCGGTCTCTTTGCCCGCGCGCTCGAGGCGGCGAAAAGCCTGTTTGCAGATCCCGAACCGCCGGTCGTGCTGCATGCCGACGTCCACCACGCCAACATCCTCGATTTTGGCGACCGCGGCTGGCTGGCGATCGATCCGAAACGCGTCCTCGGCGATCGCGGCTACGACTACGCCAACCTGTTCTGCAATCCAGAACTGCCCCTGGTCACCGCTCCGGGCCGGCTGCAGCGGCATCTGCCGATCGTCGCGAAGGAGACCGGGCTTCACCCGCAGCGCATTCTCAACTGGGTGCTTGCCTATGCCGGGCTTTCCGCAGCCTGGTTCCTGGAAGACAATGACGATTCCGGCGTCGAGAATGACCTTACGATGGCGCGAATCGCCATCGCCGAGCTCGGCATCTAGGCTCAACCCGTCCGCAACAGGACGACGGCGTAGATACAGGTCTCTCCGCCGACATTGCGGAAGACGCAATCCTCCGGCGGGCCGAGTTCCAGGCAATCCCCGATGCCGAGCGTATGGGTCTCCAGCCCTTCCACGAAGGTCAGGCGCCCCGCAGTCACCCATATCCACCGGCGATGGAGCGCATAGGCGGATGCCGGGATCGGCACCTCGGCGCCGGCCGGAAGTTCAACCTCGACAAGCTCGAGCGGCAGGTCCGACATCGGCGAGACATGGCGCCGAAGATATCCGGTCTGCGGATCGCGCCACACCGCCTGATCCTGGCGCCGCGACAGCCTGCCCTGGCTCATCTCCGCACGAGCGATCAGAGTGGACATGGTGAGCCCGAAAGCGCCGGCGAGCTTTGCCAGCAGCGTCGCCGTCGGGCTGCTATCGCCGCGCTCTACCTTGTGGATCATTGCGCGCGAGACGCCTGATCGCTCCGAAAGCTCGCTCAGTGACCAGCCGCGCGCCTCTCTTTCCAGACGAATTCGTTCACTGAGCCGTTGATCCAGACTGTCTACTTTAGTATTCATATCGTAGTCATATAGTGAACGAATGCGAGGAGCAAGCATGCTGATCCGGGCGGCCATCCAAGACGATATGCCAGTCATCTGCGAGATCTACAACGACGCCGTGGCGAACACGACGGCGATCTGGAACGAGACCCTGGTCGATGTCGCCAATCGCGTGGCCTGGCTGAAGGCGCGCACGGACGTGGGCTATCCTGTGCTGGTGGCGGTCTGCGAGGAAGGCGATGTCATCGGCTATGCGTCCTTCGGCGATTGGCGCGCCTTCGATGGCTATCGCCATACGGTCGAGCACTCCGTCTATGTTCACAAGGATCGGCGCGGTGGCGGCATCGGCCGGAAACTCATGGTCGCGTTGATCGCCGAGGCCGAACGGCTTGGCAAACATGTGATGATCGCCGGCATCGAATCGGAGAACGCAGCCTCGATCCGCCTTCATGCCCAACTGGGTTTCGAGGATACCGGCCGGCTGCGTGAGGTCGGCACGAAGTTCGGCCGCTGGCTTGATCTGACATTCATGCAACTGGTGCTTCCGACGGGCTCGCCGCGCTAACCCGCGGCGGCGCCTCGACAATGGCCGTTTGTCGAGGCGGCGGGAGATGCTATGAACCTTCAAGGACTGTTTCTGGAAATATTTTGACGTGGGTCTTCGGCGGAAGGTCAGATCGGGCGCCTGGGCACGTGTCGCGAGAGCGGCACTGGCGTTGGCTGCCAGCATTCCTGCATTAAACATGACCGAGGCAGAGGCTCGTATCGACGACTTCGCCGCGCAGCCCAAGTGCGTCTATTCCGGCCCGTCGGCCACCGACTCCGCCAAGTCGCTCTGCATCAGCAAGGAAAACTTCGCCCGCGATATCTGCGGCGTGATCGACCACTATGCGACGGTCAACGACCTGCCCGCGGCCTTCTTCGCCCGGCTCATCTGGCGCGAAAGCCTGTTCCGGCCCAATGCCGTCAGCCCCAAGGGTGCCGAAGGCATCGCGCAATTCATGCCGGGAACGGCGAAGATGCGAGGGCTCAACAACAGCTTCGATGTCGTCGAGGCGCTCGGCAAGTCGGCAGAGTATCTGAACGAACTGAAGTCGCGCTACGGCAATCTCGGCTATGCGGCTGCCGCCTACAATGCCGGCGAGAACGGGCTGGAGCGTTTTCTCGAGGTCGATTGGCTGCCGGCGGAAACGCGCAACTACGTGCTCGCGATCACCGCCTACAGCGTCGAGGACTGGCGCGACAATCCGCCGAAGATCCTCGACCTGACGCTCGACAAGAACAAGAGCTTCATCGACGGCTGTGTGGCGCTCGCCAGCACCCGCAACCTCCGCGACATCGAGGTGATCGACGAAGCCGAATGGGCGCCCTGGGGCGTACAGCTTGCCGCGCATTTCCAGAAATCAGTGGCGCAGCGACTGTTCGTCAGCGCCGTCAAGCGCCTGCCGGAGCCGATCCGCAGCGAGAAGGCGCTTCTCCTGCGCGAGCGCAATGCCAGCTTCGGCCTGCGAATCCGCTACGCCGCACGCATCGGCCGCGAGACCCAGGCGGACGCGAACAAGCTTTGCGCCACCATCCGCAAGAGCGGCGGCGCTTGCCTCGTCTTCCGGAACTGACTGCTATCGAGGCCTGCCCGAAATTGATCCTGACATGCGCGCGCGCTAGCCTGCGGCAATCCCTTGCGGAAGCGCCCGCGGGGCGTTCAGGCAACCAAGTCCGACGAGCGTCGTTGCAACCGCCTCGTCGATCGGCGTGTGCGGCTCTTCGCCGAGCACGGCAAGCAGCCGCTCGTTCGGCATTCTCAACGGTTCGCGCCAGAGATAGCGCATCTTGCGCAACTCCCTGAAGAGCGGAACGAAGGGCGAAGCCAAGTCGATCAGCCACCACGGGAAGGCCCGGACGGGAAGCGCCGGCTTGCCGACAACCCGGCGGATCGCCGCGATCATCTCGGTTCCATTGCGGTCGAGGAAGCCGCGCATGTGGTAAACGGCGAAAGGCGGCAGGTCCTCGGCGCGCTCGACGAGGCGGATCATGGTTTCGGCGACATCGGGCAGATAGGCCCATTGGTGGCCGATCCCCTCGCGGCCCGGGTAGGAAATCGCGCCCAACGCTCTGCCCGGCTTTACCAGCCCTTGCGAAAACCAGTTATTGGCCGCACCGGGACCGAAGAAGTCGCCTGCCCTCACGATGATGACGCCGACACCTGCCTCCGAAGCGTCCTTCAGACGGCGCTCCATCTCCCTGCGGATCAGACCCTTGTCGGTATCCGGGTTCTGCGGCGCGTCCTCCGTTAGGACGGGAAAGGCGTCGCGGCCGAAATTGTAGATCGTTCCCGGTAAGAGGATGCGTGCACCGGTGGACTTGGCCGCGGCGATCGTATTGTCCAGCATCGGCAGCACCAAGGTGCCCCAATTGCGGTAACCCGACGGATTGACCGCGTGCACGATCAGATCCACCCCTTCGGCAGCAGTGCGAACGTCGTCCGCGTTCATGGCATCGCCTTGCCGCCAGTCGAACGCCGGCTCGGCCTGCGCCGTCGTCGCGGCGTTTCGGTTCAAGGCACGCACCTGCCAGCCGCGCCTGCGGAGCCCACGGGCGACGGCGCTGCCGATACCGCCCGTCGCGCCGAGCACCAGCACACGTCTTGTTCTCTGCTGCATCTCGGTCATGTCACACTCCATCCGTTTCGATGAAGGCAGGATCACGCATTCACGAGCTAAACGGAATTGCCGAAAAATCTTGCGTAGCTATACTGAAATCCATGAGCAAGATGGATTTGAGCTGGGATTTCTACCGAACATTCCTCGCCGTGCTTAAGGAGGGATCGTTGTCAGCCGCCGCCCGCGAGCTTGGCCTGACGCAACCGACCGTTGGCCGGCACGTGGACGCCATGGAAGCGACACTCGGCTATCCGCTGTTCGTGCGCTCGCCGCACGGTCTGTTGCCGACCGACGCCGCGCTGGCACTCAAGCCCTATGCCGAGACGCTCGCCGCGACATCGGCTGCGCTCTTGCGCGCGGCGTCGGGCCGGCGCGATACGGTCAGCGGCACTTGTGCGTATCAGCGCTAGCGAAGTCATCGGCATCGAGGTCCTGCCGCCGATCCTTTCAGAACTGCACGCCGCCTATCCTGCATTGACGATCGAGCTTTCCGCCTCGGACACGGTCGAGGACCTCTTGCGCCAGGAGGCCGATATCGCGGTGCGCATGGTGGCGCCCGCACAGGATGCGCTAATCGCCCGACATCTCGGCGCGGTTCCCTTAGGCTTTCACGCCCATCGCCGCTACATTGAGCGACGCGGCATGCCGCAGACACTGGCAGACCTTAGCAATCACAGCCTGATCGGTTACGACCGAGAGACTGCGGCGATCCGGGCGATCATCGCCCGCTCGCCCGAACTGCCGGCCACACGCTTTGCGCTGAGGGCCGACAGCAATCTTGCCCAATTGGCCGCAATCCGCGCCGGCTTCGGCGTCGGAATCTGCCAGAGCGGACTTGCGGCACGCGACCCCGACCTGCTCCCAGTGCTGCCCGGCTTGTTCGAGATGAAGCTCGATACCTGGCTGGTGATGCATGAGAACCTGAAGACGGCTCCCCGCTGTCGCGTCACGTTCGACGCACTTGCCGCGGGACTGCGGGCCTATATTCGTGGCACTGCGCATGCAGACGCGAATACCGAAATCTGACTTTCAGACACCTCCCGCTGCTGCTCAATACTAGTCCTACGCACGAAAAAGCCCGCCAAAATGGCGGGCTTTCAGTTTCCTTGGCACTTCAAGTCTAGCGCTTAATCCTCGGATTCGGCTGGCGTTTCCGCTGCGCCGTTCTCGACGGCCGCCTCTTCGCCTTCCTCTTCGTCGCTTTCCGGTTCGCTGATGCTCTCGACCGAAACGACCTTCTCGTCCTTGGCGGTCGAGAAGATGGTAACGCCCTTGGTCGCGCGGCTCGCAAGCCGGACGCCATTGATCGGCACGCGGATCAATTGGCCACCGTCGGATACAAGCATGATCTGGTCGTTGTCTTCGATCGGGAAGGCCGCGACGAGCACGCCAATTTCCGTCGTCTTCGACGTGTCGGTGGCACGGATGCCCTTGCCGCCACGGCCCGAAGTCCGGAAATCGTAGGACGACGAGCGCTTGCCGAAGCCCTTCTCCGAGACCGTCAGCACGAACTGTTCGCGTGCCTTCAGTTCCTCGAAGCGTTCGTTCGACAGTTCTCCGCCGTCAGCGACTTCCTCGCCGACCAGAGCGATTTCTTCCTCGTCGCCGTTCGTCGCCCGACGTTCCGCTGCAGCGCGCTTGAGATAGGCGGCACGCTCCCACGGTTCGGCCTCGACATGGCCAAGGATCGCCATCGAGATGATGCGGTCGCCGTCGCCGAGATTGATGCCACGAACGCCGATCGAGTTGCGGCCGGCAAAGACGCGCACGTCGTCGACCGGGAAGCGGATGCACTGGCCGAGCGCTGTCGTCAGCATGACGTCGTCATGCTCCGTACAGGTGTCGACGGAAAGGATCTCGTCGCCCTCTTCCTCGAGCTTCATCGCGATCTTTCCGTTGCGGTTGACCTGAACGAAGTCCGACAGCTTGTTGCGGCGAACCGTGCCGCGGGTCGTCGAGAACATGACGTCGAGGTTTTCCCAGGTTGCCTCATCCTCGGGCAGCGGCATGATTGTCGTGATGCGTTCGCCGGGTTCCAGCGGCAGCATGTTGATCAGCGCCTTGCCGCGCGATTGCGGCGTGCCTATCGGCAGGCGCCAGACCTTCTCCTTGTAGACGATGCCACGCGAGGAGAAGAACAGAACCGGCGTATGGGTATTGGCAACGAATAGCCGGGTAACGAAATCCTCGTCCCGGGTCGCCATGCCCGAACGGCCCTTGCCACCACGGCGCTGCGCGCGGTAGGTCGTCAGCGGCACGCGTTTGATATAGCCGAGATGCGAGACGGTCACGACCATGTCTTCACGGGCGATGAGATCCTCATCGTCCATGTCGGGGCCGCCTTCCATGATCTCGGACCGGCGCGGGGTGCCGAACTCGTCGCGGATGGCGACGAGTTCGTCCTTGACGATGCTCATGATACGCAGGCGCGACGACAGGATGTCGAGGTAATCCTTGATTTCCTCGCCGATCTTGTTGAGTTCGTCGCCGATTTCGTCGCGGCCGAGCGCTGTCAGGCGCTGCAGGCGCAGGTCGAGGATGGCGCGGGCCTGCTCTTCCGAGAGGTTGTAGGTGCCGTCCTCGTTGATGCGGTGGCGCGGGTCGTCGATGAGGCGGATGAGGCTCTCGACGTCATGGGCCGGCCAGCGGCGCTCCATCAACTGCTCGCGCGCCGTCTGCGGGTCGGGCGCATGGCGGATGAGCTTGATGATTTCGTCGATGTTGGCAACCGCGATGGCAAGACCGACGAGCACATGGGCACGGTCGCGCGCCTTGCGCAGCAGGTACTTCGTACGCCGGCTAACAACTTCCTCGCGGAACGAGACAAAGGCACGCAGCATGTCGAGCAGCGTCATGTGCTCGGGCTTGCCGCCGTTCAGTGCCACCATGTTGCAGCCAAACGAGGTCTGCAGCGGCGTGTAGCGGTAAAGCTGGTTCAGGATGACATCGGCATTGGCATCGCGCTTCAGTTCGATGACGACGCGGTAGCCCTGGCGGTCCGATTCGTCACGCAGGTCCGAGATGCCTTCGATACGCTTCTCGCGGACCAGCTCGGCCATCTTCTCGATCATCGTCGCCTTGTTCACCTGGAACGGGATCTCGGTGATGATGATCTGCTCGCGGTCGCCGCGCATCGGCTCGATATGGGCGCGGCCGCGCATGATGACGGAGCCGCGGCCGGTCTCATAGGCCGAGCGGATGCCCGAGCGGCCAAGGATCAGCGCGCCAGTCGGGAAATCCGGGCCGGGGATGATTTCCATCAGTTCCGGCAGTTCGATCGCCGGATTGTCGATCAGCGCCATGCAGCCGTTGATGACTTCGACCAGGTTGTGCGGCGGAATGTTCGTCGCCATGCCGACGGCAATACCGCCGGCGCCGTTGACGAGCAGGTTCGGGAACTTCGCGGGAACGACCGCCGGCTCCTGCAGGGTGCCGTCATAGTTGTCGCGGAAGTCGACCGTTTCCTTGTCGAGATCGTCGAGCAGCGAATGCGCGGCCTTCTGCAGGCGGCATTCGGTGTAGCGCTCGGCCGCCGGCGGGTCGCCGTCGACCGAACCGAAGTTGCCCTGGCCGTCGATCAGCGGCAGGCGGAGCGACCAGTCCTGCGCCATGCGCGCCAGCGCGTCGTAGATCGCGGCGTTGCCGTGCGGGTGGTACTTACCCATCACGTCCCCGGTCACACGGGCGCATTTGACGTATTTCTTGTTCCAGTCGATGCCGAGCTCGCTCATCCCGTAGAGGATGCGGCGGTGCACGGGTTTCAGACCGTCACGCACGTCGGGAAGCGCGCGGCTGACGATAACGCTCATCGCGTAATCGAGATAGGACCGCTGCATTTCCTCGATGATGGAAATCGGCTCGATGCCTGGCGGAGTTTTTCCGCCGCCGGGGGTGCTTTGCTCAGTCAATGGTGATCACGATCTTTGTTCAGAATCAGTCGGATATTTATAGCGGATTGCCATCGGAAGCGCCAATTTGCGGCCTTTGGCGCCACTTGCCCCCCGGACTGTGAAGATGTCCTTGTAATGCCTTGATTCGCTGTACGATTCACCCAGTTATCCCGATCGGGATCGATGAGCCGCACAGCAGTTGTGAACAGTCTTTTGCCGCCGGAGCAGGCTTTTCTAGGGCATCGCGCCGGAAATCGGAAGACCCTGTCCGTCAAAGCCCGACTCGCCGCGGATTTCCAGCCTCTACGCTCGCAGCGATTGCTGATTAAGTCATTGCTGAGACTTTGTTTGTCTGCCCCTTCCCAATGCCCGGCCGCTTGCCTAACAATGTAGACATGCCACCGGGAAAACCCGGGGCAAAATCCGGAAGGGGAAACGGATGTTCAATGTCGACCTCCTGGTCAATGCGCTGACGACGCTTCTCGTCACGCTCGATCCGCCTGGCCTCGCGCCGATCTTCCTGAGCCTCACGGTCGGCCTCAGCCGGCAGGAGCGCTTTCAGGTGGCCACCCGTGGCTCGCTGATCGCCTTCTTCATCCTGGCGGCCTTTGCGCTCTTCGGAAACAGCATCCTCGGCCTGCTCGGCATCTCGATCGGCGCCTTCCGTATCGCCGGCGGCCTGCTGCTCTTCTGGATCGCCTTCGAGATGATTTTCGAGAAGCGCCAGGAGCGCAAGGAAAAGACCGGCGAGAATGCGACAGTCAAGGACCACATTCACAACATCGCGGTCTTCCCGCTGGCCCTGCCGCTCATTGCCGGGCCAGGCGCGATTTCGGCAACGATCCTGCTTGCCGGCTCGTTCCCGACCGCTGTCGAGCGCACTCAGCTCCTGATCGTCATCGCGCTGTCGATGCTCAGCCTGTTTCTGGCGCTGGTCATCGCTGAACGCGTCGATCGCTTTCTCGGCGTCACCGGCCGCGCCATCCTCACCCGACTGCTCGGCGTAATCCTGGCAGCACTCGCGGTGCAGTTCGTCGTCGACGGCGTCAAATCCGCGATGACGACCTGAGGTCGGATGGCTGGGCGCATCCTTCGCCCGATGCAGTCGAAGAAGACCGGAAACGAAAAACGCCACGTCCCGAGGACGTGGCGTTTTTTCTGTAAATAGGATCCGCTTGCGATCAGAACGGAATATCGTCGTCCATGTCGCGCGAGAAGCCGCCGCCCTGGCCGCCTTGACCGCCCTGGCCACCGCCCGAGCGACCGCCGCCAGAGGACTGGCGCGGCTGGTCGTAATCGTCGTAACCGCCGCCGCCATAGTTGCCGCCGCCGCCGAAGTCACCCGCTCCACCGCCGCCGCCACGGCTGACACCGGAGCCGCCGCCTTCGCCGCGGCCGTCAAGCATGGTCAGCGTCGAGTTGAAGCCCTGCAGCACGACTTCGGTCGAGTAACGGTCGTTGCCGTTCTGGTCCTGCCACTTGCGGGTCTGCAGCGCGCCCTCGATGTAGAGCTTGGCGCCCTTCTTCACATATTGCTCGACAACCTTGCAGAGGCCTTCGTTGAAGACCACGACCGTGTGCCATTCGGTCTTTTCCTTGCGCTCACCGCTGTTGCGGTCGCGCCAGGTCTCCGACGTTGCAATGCGCAGGTTGGCGATCGGCCGGCCGTCCTGCGTGCGCCGGATTTCCGGGTCTGCCCCGACATTTCCGATCAAGATCACCTTGTTGACGCTTCCAGCCATGTTGCTTTTCCCGTGGTTTCACCGGGCCATGGACCCGGCTTGGAATTTCAAGAGCGCGCATCTTAGCGGCCTGATGCCGCCGATACGCCCCGCCTCGCACATAATCCACAACAGTTTTGGTCGTTTTATGGGCGATTTGTTCTTTATTTGTTCTAGTATTTGGCTATGATCCTGTCAACCGACTCGAATTGGCCGCCTGTTTTGCCGATTGCGCCTCGACATGGGCGTTGGCGTCATTACATAGGGGGCTTTCAACCGACATGCAAAAGCTGGCTTCCGATGAGTGAACTCAAGACCATCTCCATTCGTGGTGCGCGCGAGCACAATCTGAAAGGCATCGACCTCGATCTGCCGCGCAACAAGCTGATCGTGATGACCGGCCTTTCCGGCTCGGGCAAGTCCTCGCTTGCTTTCGATACGATCTATGCCGAAGGCCAGCGCCGCTATGTCGAAAGCCTTTCGGCCTATGCGCGCCAGTTCCTCGAAATGATGCAGAAGCCGGACGTCGACCAGATCGACGGCCTGTCTCCGGCGATCTCGATCGAGCAGAAGACGACGTCGCGCAATCCGCGCTCGACGGTCGGTACCGTCACCGAAATCTACGACTATATGCGCCTGCTCTTTGCGCGCGTCGGGGTCCCCTATTCGCCGGCGACGGGTCTGCCGATCGAAAGCCAGACGGTGAGCCAGATGGTCGACCGGGTGCTCGAATTCGGTGAAGGCACGCGCCTCTATATTCTTGCGCCGCTCGTGCGCGGCCGCAAGGGCGAGTACAAGAAAGAACTCGCCGAACTGATGAAGAAGGGCTTTCAACGCGTCAAGGTCGACGGCACCTTCTACGAGATCGCCGAGGTGCCCGCACTCGACAAGAAGTACAAGCATGACATCGACGTCGTGGTCGACCGCGTGGTCGTGCGGCCCGACCTCGCCTCGCGCCTTGCCGACAGCCTTGAGACCTGCCTGACGCTCGCCGATGGCCTCGCAGTCGCCGAATTCGCCGACAAGCCGCTGCCACCCGAGGAGACCGCTGCCGGCGGCTCGGCCAACAAGTCGCTGAACGAAACCCACGAGCGCGTGCTGTTTTCGGAAAAGTTCGCCTGCCCGGTTTCCGGCTTCACCATTTCCGAGATCGAGCCGCGGCTGTTCTCGTTCAACAACCCCTTCGGCGCGTGCCCGACCTGCGACGGTCTCGGCAGCCAGCAGAAGATCGACACGGCGCTGATCGTGCCGGAAGAGCACCGGACGCTGCGCGACGGCGCAATTGCGCCCTGGGCGAAATCCTCCTCTCCCTACTACAACCAGACGCTGGAAGCGCTCGGCAAGGTCTTCGGCTTCAAACTCGGCAGCCGCTGGAACGAGCTGTCGACTGCGGCGCAGAACGCGATCCTGCACGGAACGGAAGAGAAGATCGTCTTCCATTACGAGGACGGTGCCCGCTCCTACAACACCACCAAGAACTTCGAGGGCATCGTGCCCAACCTCGAGCGCCGCTGGAAGGAAACCGACAGCGCCTGGGCGCGCGAGGAGATCGAGCGCTACATGTCGGCTGCGCCCTGCCCGGCTTGCGCCGGTTTCCGCCTGAAGCCGGAAGCGCTGGCGGTCAAGATCGACAAGCTGCATATCGGTCAGGTGACCGAAATGTCGATCCGCGTTGCACGCGACTGGTTCGAGGTCCTGCCGGAGCATCTGAATGCCAAGCAGAACGAAATCGCCGTCCGCATCCTGAAGGAAATCCGTGACCGACTGCGCTTCCTCAACGACGTCGGTCTCGAATATCTGAGCCTGTCGCGCAATTCCGGAACGCTCTCAGGCGGTGAAAGCCAGCGCATTCGGCTGGCCTCGCAGATCGGCTCCGGCCTCACCGGCGTTCTCTACGTGCTCGACGAGCCGTCGATCGGCCTGCACCAGCGCGACAACGCCCGCCTGCTGGACACGCTTCGGCATCTGCGCGACATCGGCAACACGGTGATCGTCGTCGAACATGACGAAGACGCGATCCTGACGTCCGACTATGTCGTCGATATCGGCCCGGCTGCCGGCATCCATGGCGGCGAAGTCATCGCGCAAGGGTCGCCGTCGGACATCATGGCCAATCCGAAATCGCTGACCGGCAAGTATCTGTCCGGCGAGCTTTCGGTTGCCGTTCCCTCCGAACGCCGCAAGCCGAAGAAGAAAAAGGAAATCACCGTCGTCGGCGCCCGCGCCAACAACCTGAAGAACGTCACCGCCTCGATCCCGCTCGGCGTCTTCACCGCCGTTACCGGTGTCTCCGGCGGCGGCAAGTCGACCTTCCTGATCGAGACGCTCTACAAGGCCGCCGCCCGCCGCATCATGGGCGCGCGCGAAAACCCGGCCGAGCACGACCGCATCGATGGCTTCGAGCATATCGACAAGGTGATCGACATCGACCAGTCGCCGATCGGTCGTACCCCGCGCTCGAACCCGGCAACCTATACCGGCGCCTTCACGCCGATCCGTGACTGGTTCGCCGGCCTGCCGGAAGCCAAGGCACGTGGATATCAGCCGGGCCGGTTCTCCTTCAACGTCAAGGGCGGCCGCTGCGAGGCCTGCCAAGGCGACGGCGTCATCAAAATCGAGATGCACTTCCTGCCGGATGTCTACGTCACCTGCGACGTCTGCCACGGCAAGCGCTACAACCGCGAAACGCTCGACGTGCATTTCAAGGGCAAGTCGATCGCCGACGTGCTCGACATGACCGTCGAGGAAGGCGTCGACTTTTTCGCCGCCGTTCCCTCGGTGCGCGACAAGCTCGTCACGCTCAACCAGGTCGGCCTCGGCTATATCAAGGTCGGCCAGCAGGCCAACACGCTCTCGGGCGGTGAGGCCCAGCGCGTCAAGCTCGCCAAGGAACTGTCGAAGCGCTCGACCGGTCGCACGCTCTACATTCTCGACGAGCCGACCACCGGCTTGCATTTCCACGATGTCGCCAAGCTTCTTGAAGTTCTGCATGAGCTCGTCAACCAGGGCAATTCGGTCGTCGTCATCGAGCACAATCTCGAAGTCATCAAGACTGCCGACTGGGTGATCGACTTCGGCCCTGAAGGCGGCGACGGCGGCGGCGAAGTCATCGCCAAGGGCACGCCGGAAGACGTGGTCAAGGAAAAGCGGTCCTATACCGGCCAGTTCCTGAAGGAGCTGCTGGAGCGCCGGCCGATGAAGAAGGTCGAAGCAGCAGAGTAAGTCTGCCGATCTGGTCGGCGCGCTTTAGGAGCGATCACGGCATGATGCGGCCTGCTCGTCTGGAAGATCTGGCCGCCGTTCAAAGCGTGACGGAGGCGGCCTATGAGCCCTATCGGGCGCTCTTTGGTGGGCCGCCGCTCCCGGTCACCGAGGACTACGCGCCTCGCATCCTTCGCGACGAGGTCTGGCTTCGGGAGCGAGATGAGGTTGTCTCGGCACTTGCCGTTTTCGAACGGCACGCCGATCACCTTATGATCTTCAGCCTTGCGGTTGCCCCGGCCTATCAGCGCCAGGGGTTCGGCATCGAATTGCTGCGCTTCGTGGATGCCAAAGCGGCCGAGTGGGGCTTGCCGGAGGTGCGGCTCTACACCAAGTCACGCATGGAGCGAAACATCGCGCTCTATCGCGCCTATGGATTTCAAGAAACGGGTCGCCGACCCAATCCCTATCGTCCAGGGTGGGCACTCGTGGACATGACGAAATCGATCAAAGACTGAAAAGCACGCGGTCAAGCGATGGCCGTTGTTGAGGAGGATGGCATGGCAAAATCCGGAAAGATCCGCGTTGGTATCGGCGGCTGGACCTTCGAGCCCTGGGAAGGCACCTTCTATCCCGACACGCTGGCAAAGAAGCGGCAGCTCGAATATGCCGGCAAGCAGTTGCGGGCAATCGAGGTGAACGGCACCTACTATTCGTCGCAGAAGCCGGAGACCTTCGCCAAGTGGGCGTCGGAAGTGCCCGACGATTTCATCTTCTCCCTGAAGGCGAGCCGCTTCGTCACCAACCGCAAGGTTCTCTCGGAAGCCGGTGAATCCATGGAGCGATTCCTGACGCAGGGACTGACCGAGCTTGGGCCTCATCTCGGCCCCATCCTCTGGCAGTTCGCGCCGACGAAGAAGTTCGAGCCCGACGATTTCGAAGGCTTTTTGAAGCTTCTGCCGGATAAGCAGGACGGCTTGCCGCTGCGCCATGTGGTCGAGGTCCGCAACCCGACCTTTCAGTCTCCGGATTTTGTCTCCCTGTTGGAGAAATACGGCGTCGCCGTGGTGCTCGCCGAGCATGCGGACTATCCGATGATCGCCGATGTCACTGCCGATTTTGTCTATCTGCGCCTGCAAAAGGGCAGCGACGACATCAAGACTTGCTATGCTGCCGACAAGCTCGACCTCTGGGCCGAACGCGCCAAGGCGTTTGCGGCGGGCGACGAGCCGAGTGGGCTTGAAAAAAGCGCGCCTGATCGCACGGCCAAGAAGGAGCCGCGTGACGTGTTTGCCTACTTCATCACCGAGGGCAAGGTGAATGCGCCGAACGGCGCACGCGAGCTGCAAAAGCGCGTCGATTGAGATCAGCAGGGCCAGACCGCGCGCAGACGCGTCTGGCCCGCCTAGGGCGCATCCGCGCCCGAGAGCCCCACCACGCTTGGAGTCTCGTGCCTGTCGCAAGGCGTTGATGTTCAGGCGTGCCGAGGCCGCGCCGACGTCGGCTGCGAACCAAATGCCGGTGCTTACGGGACCGCCAAAAAACGAATCACTGCCCCACCCCATATCGCTTTCACCGATGCAACCGAGCCTGCCGTAAGGGACACTTTTTATGCGGGTTTTTACCCGTCAAAATTTCGATTGCGTGCCAACCGTTGCGTCAGTCTCACAGGCAACCTCCGGAAGTGCCTGATTTTCATGGCGTTGACCGATGTCCCCGTTTTCCACAGCCGGTCCACACAACATCTAGGGCTCAAACTTCCGTCACAAACCACCCCTTGACGCCTCCGGACGATTCACGGTTAATGGATTTCACGTTGCAACGGCGGCGGACCGGATTGTTCAAGTCCCGGTTCCTCTCCCCAAATCGGCGGTTCTGAAAGGCGGCAGTCATGGATTTCACCATGGGGTCGCCCTGAGGATTTCTGTGCGATTTTTCGGGTCCACCGGGGCAATATTTGGCTGGCATGAAGAAGTTGTTGATACTATATTTAGTATTTGCAGACAGCCTATCTCACAAGATACAGGGTCACCCAGTTATGGGTTTCTCTCCAAGGACGGAAGCTGAGACTGGCTGCGGGATGCCCCTCGCGGCCGGGCGGGGACAATTGCGCCTGTGGCGGGCGCTAGGCAACACGAAGGACCAGGGACAATGAAGATCGAACGTCGTTTCACAAAAGCCGGGCAATCCGCTTATGCGGAGATCGAATTCCGCAAGGCTACGAGTGAAATCAAGAACCCCGATGGTTCGATCGTTTTCCGCCTTGCCGATATCGACGTGCCGGCTCAGTTCAGCCAGGTTGCCGCCGACATTCTCGCCCAGAAGTATTTCCGCAAGGCCGGCGTTCCCGCCAAGATGAAGCGCGTCGAGGAGAACGATGTCCCCTCCTTCCTCTGGCGCGCGGTTCCCGACACGGATGCGCTGAAGGCGCTGCCGAAGGATGAGCAGTACGGTTCCGAAACCGATGCCCGTCAGGTCTTCGATCGCCTGGCCGGCACCTGGGCCTATTGGGGCTGGAAGGGCGGCTACTTCGACACCGAGGAAGACGCTTCGGCCTTCCAGGACGAACTTGCCTACATGCTCGCCACCCAGCGCGTCGCGCCGAACTCGCCGCAATGGTTCAACACCGGCCTCCACTGGGCCTATGGCATCGACGGCCCCGGCCAGGGCCACTTCTATGTCGACCCCTTTACCGGCAAGCTGACCAAGTCCAAGTCAGCCTATGAGCATCCGCAACCGCATGCTTGCTTCATCCAGTCGGTCGGTGACGATCTCGTCAACGAAGGCGGCATCATGGATCTGTGGGTGCGTGAAGCGCGCCTGTTCAAGTACGGTTCTGGCACCGGCTCCAACTTCTCTTATCTGCGCAGCGAAGGCGAAAAGCTCTCGGGCGGCGGCAAATCCTCCGGCCTGATGTCGTTCCTGAAGATCGGCGACCGTGCTGCCGGTGCCATCAAGTCGGGCGGCACCACCCGCCGCGCCGCCAAGATGGTCGTCGTCGACATCGACCATCCGGATATCGAGGAATACATCAACTGGAAGGTCAAGGAAGAGCAGAAGGTTGCCGCCCTCGTCACCGGTTCCAAGGTCGTCGCCAAGCATCTGAAGGCGATCATGAAGGCCTGCGTCAACTGCGAAGGCACCGACGACGCCTGCTATGACCCGAAGCAGAACCCGGCGCTGAAGCGCGAGATCCGCGCGGCCAAGCAGGCGCTGGTTCCGGAAAACTACGTCCAGCGCGTTATCCAGTTCGCGAAGCAAGGCTACAAGGACCTTGAGTTCAAGACCTACGACACCGACTGGGATTCGGAAGCCTACCTCACGGTTTCGGGCCAGAACTCCAACAACTCGGTCTCGATCAAGGACGACTTCCTGCGCGCCGTCGAAGCCGATGGCGACTGGCACCTGACCGCCCGCAAGGACGGCCGCGTCATGAAGACGCTGAAGGCACGCGACCTCTGGGAATCGATTTCCTACGCCGCCTGGGCGTCGGCCGATCCGGGCCTGCACTTCAACACGACCATGAACGACTGGCACACGAGCCCCGCTGCCGGCCCGATCCGCGCATCGAACCCGTGCTCGGAGTACATGTTCCTCGACGACACCGCCTGCAACCTCGCCTCCCTGAACCTGATGATGTTCAAGGACGCGGCGACCAAGCGCATCAACATTGCAGACTACGAGCACGCCGTCCGCCTGTGGACGATCGTTCTCGAAGTCTCGGTCATGATGGCGCAGTTCCCGTCCCGCGAGATTGCCGAGCTTTCCTACGAATACCGCACGCTCGGCCTTGGCTACGCCAACATCGGCGGCCTCTTGATGTCCTCGGGCATTCCCTATGACTCGACCGAAGGCCGCGCCATCGCCGGTGCGCTGACGGCGATCATGACCGGTGTCTCCTATGCCACCTCGGCCGAGATGGCCGAAAAGCTCGGTCCGTTCCCGGGCTTTGCGCCAAACCGCGACAACATGCTGCGCGTCATCCGCAACCATCGCCGCGCCGCCTATGGCGAGACGACCGGTTACGAAGCGCTTTCGGTCAACCCGGTCGCGCTCATCCATGCCGACAATCCGGACCAGGACCTCGTCATCCACGCCATGAGCGCCTGGGACAAGGCACTGGAACTCGGCGAAAAGCACGGCTATCGCAACGCCCAGGCAACGGTTATCGCGCCGACCGGCACGATCGGCCTCGTCATGGACTGCGACACGACCGGCATCGAGCCTGACTTCGCGCTGGTCAAGTTCAAGAAGCTCGCCGGCGGCGGCTACTTCAAGATCATCAACCGCGCCGTTCCGGAAGCGCTGCGCTCTCTCGGCTACAGCGAAAGCCAGATCGCCGAAATCGAAGCTTACGCAGTCGGTCACGGCAACCTGAACCAGGCTCCGGCGATCAACCCGTCGACGCTGAAGGCCAAGGGCTTCACCGACGAGAAGGCGGAAGCCGTCAACGCCGCGCTGAAGTCCGCTTTCGACATCAAGTTCGTCTTCAACCAGTGGACGCTCGGCGCCGACTTCCTCAAGGGCACGCTGAAGGTCTCCGACGAACAGCTCGCTGCGATGGACTTCAACCTGCTCGACCACATGGGCTTCTCCAAGAAGGACATCGAAGCGGCGAACATTCACGTCTGCGGCGCGATGACACTCGAAGGTGCACCGTTCCTGAAGAACGAGCACCTGCCCGTCTTCGATTGCGCCAACCCCTGCGGCAAGATCGGCAAGCGTTATCTCTCGGTCGAAAGCCACATCCGCATGATGGCGGCCGCCCAGCCGTTCATCTCGGGCGCGATCTCCAAGACGATCAACATGCCGAACGAGGCGACCGTCGAGGACTGCAAGAACGCCTATATGCTTTCGTGGAAGCTGGCGCTGAAGGCAAACGCGCTCTACCGTGACGGCTCCAAGCTGTCGCAGCCGCTGAATGCCTCGCTGATCGAGGACGACAAGGACGAGGATGCACTGGAGGATCTGATCCAGGCGCCCGCCGCCGCCCAGGCCGTCACCATCACCGAGAAGATCGTCGAGCGCGTCATCGAGAAGGTGATCCGCGCCCGCGAAAAGCTGCCGAACCGCCGCCAGGGCTACACCCAGAAGGCCGTCGTCGGTGGTCACAAGGTGTATCTGCGCACCGGCGAATTCGGTGACGGCCGCCTCGGCGAGATCTTCATCGACATGCACAAGGAAGGGGCCGCCTTCCGTGCGATGATGAACAACTTTGCCATCGCCATCTCGCTCGGCCTGCAGTACGGCGTGCCGCTCGAAGAATATGTGGAGGCCTTCACCTTCACCAAGTTCGAGCCGGCCGGCATGGTCCAGGGCAACGACGCGATCAAGAACGCGACGTCGATCCTCGACTACGTCTTCCGCGAACTGGCGGTTTCCTATCTCGGCCGTCACGACCTCGCCCATGTCGACACGTCAGACTTCGGCAACACCGCGCTCGGCAAGGGCATTCAGGAAGGCAAGACCAACCTGATCTCGACCGGCTGGACCCGCGGCTACAAGCCGACGATCGTCGGCGGCACCGGTGACCGGGCCTCCAGCGAGCCGAAGGGCTCGTCGACGGCAGCCCCTGCCCGCGCCTCCTCTGGCGCAACCGTAACGGCGATCGCCGGAAACACGGTGCGCAAGATCGAGACGACGACGGCGATCGCAACCTCCGAAATCGTCGCCTTCAAGCGCGACTATGAAGAGCGCGCTGCTGAACTGGCAGAAGAGATCGCCGACGAAGTCGAGCAGGAAGTAACCGCCCTCTTCTCCGACAAGGCGGCCGCCGAAGCGGCATCGGCCAAGTCGGACGCCAAGAAGGTGGAAGCTGAGCGCCGCGCCCGCTCGATCATGCAGGGCTACACCGGCAACATGTGCACCGAATGCCAAAACTTCACGATGGTGCGCAACGGTACCTGCGAGAAGTGCGACACCTGCGGCGCGACGAGCGGCTGCAGCTAAGCGGCCCGTCGTCGTCGTTGATGACGACGACGACCACCATCATTGCCAACCCGAGGTTTTCCTCGGGTTGGATTTCTCTAGAGAACAAAACGAGAATTTATAGACCGAACCACCATTCGACCAAGTTCCCATCATGCTCACCCCGATCATAGACATCCTTCTCGAAGACCCCAATCGGGATGACCTCAGCGGCATCGTTGCGCCGCTGGATGCCTATAACGATGCCCATAGCGGCATGGTCGACCTGCCCGGTTTTGCCATCGTGCTTCGCGATCCGGAGACGAAAGTCGCGACGGGTGGGCTCTATGCGACGGATGGCTATGGCTGGGGCTTTATCCGTTACCTCGCGGTCCCGGATGAGTACCGCGGCCAGGGCCTTGGCCGGCGCCTTGTCGAAGAAGCGGAGAAGATCGCGCGCCAGCGCGGCTATGTCGGCCTTTGGCTCGACACCTTCGAATTCCAGGCCAGGCCCTTTTATGAAAAACTCGGCTTCGAAGTTTTCGGCGAGCTTGAAGGTGGTGATGGGGCGATTGCGCGCTACTTTCTAAAGAAGCGATTCTGACGCCGGAAAGCCACGATCCGAAGAAGCAACCGCGCTTTGGGGGCCCGAAAGCGAGAGTATGCGGCTGCCCCAACGGTATACACGGCCCGACGCTTATTCCGGACGGACGCCCTTGTTGCCCTGTAGCGCGTTTGTGGTCACCCGAATCGCCGGCTGCCGTTTACGTCCTTGCCGATGATCTCCCGGATAATGGTCAGGGTTTCCTTCGCCGCCTCCCTGGGTGCGAGTGCGGTATCGGCGACGTTGCTGACCAGCTTCGTCATATCGTGATCGATATCCTTCTCAGCCCAACGCTTGCCCTTCGCAACCGTGATGTAGACCGAGTAGGCGTGGTGCATGGTTCCGGGCCGCTCGCCGATGATGTGGAGAATTCCGCGAAACGTGTTGGGATCGGCGTCGGCAAACAGCATCTCGCCAATCCGGTAGCCGGCCCGCACTCTGCCGCTGGTGACCAGGATATTCTTGTCGCTCACCGACACGCCGGCATCGCCGAGCAGCCTGCGCATCTCCTCCAGGTAGGGCGAAAGATGGCCGTCATCCATGATGGCCTTGGCGTTCAGACCATCTGAGATGACAATCTGGCCCTTGGGCATATCGCCTTTCCAGGACGTCCTGATCGCGTCAATCGCCCTGATTGAGTCCGGGCTCAGCGTTTCACCGGTCGTCGGATGCGCGATGTAGTCGTTCCGGTCCTTGGACAGGGTGCGAACCGGAACGACGCTGGGCACTGCCGCTATGAACTCCGGCGTAAGCTCGGCCCAAAGAGAGAGTTTGGCGTCGTCATAAAGACCCCTCACTTTCGTCGCGAGCGACGGGTTGAGATCCCATATCTTCTCACCGTGGCCCGTGGCCAGGTCGACGCCTCTTGCCTCGACCTCCGTCATCATCCGCCTGCCCTCGGCGTAAACGGCGTCCTTGGAGCGCTTGTCCCCCTTGGCGAGGCGGTACTGATAATAGACCCAAAGAGGATCGCCGTATTTTGACGTGTAGCTGTTGTCCTTGCCGACAATTCCAAGGCGTTTGTAGAAATCCCACATCGCATCGTTGACCTTGAAGCCGAACTTATCCCTCACGCGTACGTGGTCCTGGAATGCGGTCGTGAGATAGCTCAACATCGGGTCGTTCTTGGTCGGCAGAGCAATCAGATAGGCCGGATTGGCCGGCATGATCTGATCCTGGCACCAATCCAGATCGTCCAGGCTGACGGTCATGTGCAGGGTCGTGCATATATCGAGACCGATGGTCAGCCCATGGAGCTTGCCCATGACCATGTCCTCGAGGCAGCACCGAACGAGTTGTTCTCGGCTCTTGAAGACCTCCGGCCCAATGAAGCCGGCGACGTCGTTGACATGCAGCCATGCGCCTTTCGGCTGCACTTTCGCAAGCTCCATGCCGACAGCCCGGCTGAACCCGTACTTCCGGGACTCAAGCACCATCATGTCGACGCCGTTTGCCGCGCCGTTGGTGAATTCCGAGCCCTGTCCGGTTTCGAAGTAAAGGCCGTACCGCTCCCCTGCCTTGGCGCGCGCATATTTCAGGATCTTCTCATTGGTGATGTCGAAGATCTTGTTGCAATCATCCGTACCGGCAAGGCTCTGGAACACGGTGGAAACTGTGCCGGGGAAGTCTTCGCTTACCTCACCTTGGACGTCGATGTGAGCGAGCACGCACCACGGAATGACGTCGACCAGCTTGAACGTATCCGCGATGTCCTTGAGCGCCCGCTCCACCGTGACGACGCTGTCGACGGTGCTGTCCACCGGGTTGGTGCCGATGACGATGTCGCCGGTCGCATAGGAAAACGCATCGAAGACCTGCCACATGATGTCGTCGGGGTGGTCGGTCGGCGAATTCGGCTGGATACGTGCGCCCATGTATCCCTTGGCCCCCAACTTGGTGCCGGGCATGACATTGAAAATCTTCTGGCTGACGGCGATCAACTCTTCATTGCTCATCAGCTTCGGCACGCAGCCGATGGTATCGCTGGTCAGGCCATGCATGACGCCTTTGATCTCATCTTCCGATTTGGTCAGAAGAAATTCCTTCAGCTGGCCCATCGTCCAGTCTTTCAGCTTTTCTTGTTGAGCCCTGTCGGTGGTCTGCCAAATCAGTCGTTGCAGATCGTCCTCAAACAGCGGGTGCTGATCGAGGTCTGCGATCTTCGTTCTTGCCAGGAGGGCTCGGGCGTTCGTTCGGGACGTATCATTTTCCGCAGCCACAGCGATCGTCTGGTCTCCTTCCTTGAACGCATTCGCGCATCCCAGAACTTGCCGATAGGTCGTCTCGTCAAAGCCGCCCTTGATCCTGCTGATATAGGCAAAGATGTCCTCATCCTGCTTCACGTCGTCGATCACGAGGTTGCTTGGGCCTGGCGCGGCACGGGCAGCATGACTGTAGGCTGTAAGCGTGGCCGCCGCAGTTCCCGCCACCAGCAGGAGATCGCGCCTGGACAGTGCATGCTGGTCTGAGAACATGCCTTTGCTCATTGCCATTTCCTTTCTGCAAAAGGTCTATCGGCATCTCGCCCGACGGCCCTCTGGTGACCGGCGATCTAAGGAAGGCGCATAAGAGTAAATGCTCGACACGTGTCCCTTGGGCATCGACACGGACCCGGCGAGCCTCGACCAGCCGGGCCTGTCAAAGTCGATTACTGCAGGCTCATCACGATGCGACCGTCGATCTTCCCGGCTTCCATGCGGCGGAAGATCTCATTGATATTCTCGAGGCTATCCCACGAAAAATGCGGCGCGACTTTGCCTTCAGCGGCGAACTGGAGCGACTCTTCCAGGTCCTGGCGGGTGCCGACGATCGATCCACGCACGGTGATGCGCTTAAGAACAGTCTCAAAGACCGGCACCGAGATCATACCTGGGGGCAGGCCGACGAGCGCCATGGTGCCGCGCGAACGCAGGAAACCGAACGCCTGTTCCATCGCAGCGGGCGAGACTGCAGTCACAAGCGCTCCATGCACGCCGCCGGTGGCCTTGATCACCTGCTCGACCGCATCCTTGGCCTTGCCGTTGACTGTCAGGTCGGCGCCCAATTGCTTTGCAAGTGCCAGCTTGTCGTCGAAGATGTCCGCCGCGACGACATGCATGCCCATCGCCTTTGCGTACTGCACGGCCATGTGGCCAAGCCCCCCGATGCCGGAGATGGCAACCCATTCACCGGGACGGACTTCCGTTTCCTTCAACCCCTTGTAAACGGTGACCCCGGCACACAGAACCGGCGCGGCAGGACCGAACTCCAGCCCATTGGGCAGGCTGCCGACGAAATCAGGATCCGCCAGGCCATATTCGGCGAACGTCCCGTTGACCGAGTATCCCGTGTTCGACTGGGCCGCACACAGCGTCTCCCAACCGGTGCGGCAATGCGGACAGTAGCCGCAGGCGCTGTGAAGCCAGGGAACGCCGACCCTGTCGCCCTCTTTCACTCTTTTGACACCGGCGCCGACCGCCGAGACATAGCCGACCCCCTCGTGCCCGGGAATGAACGGTGGGCTGGGCTTCACCGGCCAGTCGCCATTTGCAGCATGGAGATCGGTATGGCAAACGCCCGTTGCTTCGTATTTCACCAGGATCTGTCCCGGCTGCGGCGTGGGCACTGCCACTTCCTCGATCGTCAGGGGCGCGCCGAATTGCCGAACGACGGCTGCCTTCATCGCCTGAGCCATTTGCCAATCCTCCTCCAATCGCCGGGCCACGGAGAGGTTTCTTTGGGAACAGTGGGGCGGCAGGGGCCTATCTCACATACGAAAATCGTGTAATTGGCTCGAGCATCATGGCGCTCACAGCCAGTGCCCGGACGTCATTTCCTGCTTGGCGTATACCGCCAACACTTCAACGCGGTTCACGTAGCGCCATCGTCAGGTTGCAGCGTAAACCCGCCGGCAGAGTTCGACAATGGGTGGAGTGCAGAAGCGGTTCAGAGACCGACCGCCTTCGGCGCCCGGCCGGATCGAACAACGCATATCGTGCAACGGCGTTCGAGCGGGCGCGCTGGCGCGCGTATTGACAGGATCGGCGCCGGTCGTGTTGACTGAATGCTACGGGGCCGTAGCTCAGTTGGGAGAGCGCCGCAATCGCACTGCGGAGGTCGAGGGTTCGACTCCCTTCGGCTCCACCACTGCTTCTTGCATGTATAATTTTATAGCAAATTCAATGTATTGCTATCGACATCTGAAAAGTGAGTACCCAAGAAAGTACCCACAGTGAGTACCCAAAACCGCGAACGATAGCAGCCCGTTAGACGCGGTCAGACAGGCGTCGTTGACGCGAGAGGCAAACCGGGCTGCGCCGAGGTTGTTCATGCCGATCTCTGACACTGGAAGTCAGCGGTGTGGTTAATCATTCTGTCCTTTGCGAAGATGCGCTCGGTCAGCGCCTTGCCTCCCTGCGCTACGATGTGGCCACCATCCCACACCAAGTAATCCCTGTGACGCGGGCGCCGGGTGAGCCGGGTGGTGCGAGGGTCCTTGATGACGAGGATTTCCCGGGGGGATCTAAAGTTCGCTCGAATACGCTCCAGTTGATCGTCATGGTTAGGACCCGCGGCTGTGAATTGCGTATAATCGAAAAACTTTCTTTTATTATTTCCACTAAATGTAATATCTTGAATCAGTGTTTAACTATAGAAGGCTCACTGATTTGGTCGAAATAGACAGCGGTTTCATCGGCGATTTTAAGCTTGGAGATAACATCAATCGAAATCTCTCTCTTCTCGCCGCGCTCTATATCGCACGCGAGCAGACGGCAAACGGCAGTCATCGCCGAGCGCTCTGCAAACCGATCTGCGTAACGTCGATATCTATTATTGAAGCCTTGCTTCACGACCTTCATTTCAAGGCGAGAACATTCACGCGGGAGGGGGTCCCGGGCTTGGTGAATTCTGTCGCGGAGTACATCCGCTCTAAGAAGCTTGACAAAATGGACCATTTGCTTACGAGCGCGAAGAAGCATGACCTTTTGAATGCTGATGAGGCTTTCTACGAAGAACTTGATTACTTGAGACTGGTTCGGAACCGCGTCCACATTCAAAACCACCCTCCAAAATTGGACCGTGATGAACATAATGTCTTCACGAACGAGGCCGTGATCCGGGCCGAGAAGGCGTTGGAGCGCGTTATGCGGACGATGTCTAAAGCACACCGTAGGCCGAACCACTGCGCCAATCATGTGTCCCCCTTCCAGCTCCCTTGGGAACCTCACTACGACGCTGACACATTCCAGCCGGTGAGAACAAGCACCGCAGCTTGATATAGGATTATCTTCCTCCCGGGATGGCTTGTTCCTGTCTTTCTCCGCATCCTTACGGATCATCGCGATCTCGATAGACACTCTCGGCAAGGCCGGTCTTCTGAACATGTTCGTGGTCGCGGAGTGCTGCCCTTGTAAGAAACAGGCGACCTTCGCAGCGTCGGACCTATGTCGGGTCTATGGGTTCGACCGCCATCCCCGAAAGCTGCGCTTCAAATGCGAGAGCTGCGACACTTACGAGTGCCGGATCATGATGGCCTTCCCCGACTTCGACAGGAAGCCGGACAAGGTCGTTTGGAAGCCGGTGAAGGTGAAAGGTTAGTTCGTCGGGACGGCTGCGGTCGGGGCGACCAGCGGGTTCGGAACCGTAGCCGGAACCCGCGGCCGCAACTCGTCCTTCTTCTCCGTGATGTCCTCGACGGCGTCAGAGGCGAACCAGCCCATCATGAACGCCGGGAGCTAGGACTGCGATGACCCGGGCCGCAGCGGGAGTAAGGGGTTGGAACGAGGGTCGGCTTTTCTAAGTATGACTGTGAGTTCACCCTCAGGCTTGAACTCGCTGCATTTTGGGGTCGAATTGGCTCTCCTCCACATTGATATTTCGATTAAGAAATGCTGACTTCTGAGCATGGATGACGAAGAGTACAACCGAAGACGCCACATCACCTTCTCACAAGCAGAAGGCATCGATCCGTTGCCAAGTCAGCTTAGACTTGGGGAACTGTCTGCGGCCGCCAAGGCCAGACTATGGGCTATCTTTCACGGACAGATTGACCGCAGTACCACGGACTACGGCCGCCGGGTTGGCGATCCAGTATTGTCCATCGCGAGAAGGCACTGGGTTCAAGCTCAACACCGCATGGTTGACGAGTTTGACTATCGTACTTCGAGCGTGACTGAGAATTGGAAAGCGTACTTTCACCGAGATACGCGATACGATATCTGCTTGGGATTCGTGCAGTGGATGCTGAGAGCATTCAAGAGCAATCAATTGGGGCAATCTGTCACCAACGCGTTGGCGGATACACACGTCGCTTATCGCGTCATCAACGGCGACACCATAATGCCAGTCGCTTCACAACAAGAAGCTGAGATCGTCAAGGTGGCTGTCGAGACCGCTGATAGGGCTCGGTTGCCAGCGGCAAGGCAGCACTTACTCGACGCAGCCGCAGAGCTCTCCAGCGGAAACTATGCGAACAGCGTCAGGGAAAGTATGAGCGCGGTCGAATCTGTGGCCTTCACGAGCACTGGCGAGACAAGCTTCGCAAAGGCGATCGGGGTTATGGACGCGAGGCGGCCTATGAACGGAGCTTTCAAGATCGCTATCAACCGGCTCTATGACTACACTTCTCAGGAGCCGGGTATCAGGCACGCCAAACAGGAACATGCCACCGCCGATGTCGAGGAACGCGAAGCGATATTTATGCTTGGCGTGTGCGCATCCTTCGTTTCATACGTTCTGGCTGAGTAGCTCAGAGACCTACGACCTCGGCCTTCTGCTTGGCATCCCTGACCTCGGCCCATGCTCGGGCCGCTTCTGCAGGGTTGCCGAACTGCGGGAGAACTTCGCGATCAGCCTCGGTCAATCCCAGCTGGGCCACGGTGGTAGGCAATGTAGACCTCGATCACGACCTTGCGGACAGCAAGGCTTTCGGTTAGGACAGGGGGCAGAGCAGAAGCGCCTGTTCCGCGTTGAGGTAGCACACCTTCGAGGGCCGACCGACCTTTCCAGCATTTGGGGTCGTCTCCCCCAAATCCCCGAAGCCAAGGAGTTCCTCCATATTCGACTTGATCAGGTCGTCGCGGATGTTGCGCGGGGTCTTCATCCCCAGCCGCTCGGCGAGGTCAGTGTCGAGGATGCGCTGCGCGTCGTTGGTCGTCATCAGTCCCTCCTTAGTTCGAACGGGCCCGCCGTGGTCGGCGCCAAACCTTTCGTCGGGGCCTCAGATCATTGCAACTCCAAGACGCCTACCTACATAGGTTGTCCCGCCTTCGAAGGAACGACTTATGCTCACAGCTCAGGAAATCGATAACGCAAAGAAATCCACCGTTTACAGCGGTGATGCTCATCACGAACACGACGACTGCATTCGAATTGCATTCGAGTGGCTGGACGCTCAGACGAAGATCGGCTCCCCCACCAGCAAGACACGACCGTTGAAGCACATCATCGAGAAATGGGGCGGCAGATACGTGTCTCAGTCGGACGTCGAGGTAGCCGCTCATATCCATCCTGAGATATTTGGACGGTACCCCCACTACAACATCGGAGCGAAACTGGTTCAGCCCTTATTCTCACGGCTCGATGGGGTTTCCGAGGTCAACACGCAGTCCCAACGGGAACGCTTCGACCCCGACACATACCAGCTCAAAGAATGAGGGGTAAGAGGTGCCCTGCGAGCGCAAAAGACACCGATGCGGACGCCCGGGGCCAAAACAAACTGATCCAACGGCAGGAGTGTCCCGGCAGGGAGGCCAGCGGGTTACCGCCGGTCCCCGCCAAGGAAGCGCTTTCAAGGTCTTCCGGCTTACCGGTGCTGTCCGAGGGCGCTAACCCCTCAGGAATGCCCCTACCACGTCCGGATATGGCCGATATTTCTGGACCCGCACCGACTTCGTTTCACTCTCGACACAATCGAGGTTAGCCCAAGTCTTCAACGCCCGATCTCGCTGGAAGACGGGAATGTGTCCGTCGCTGTCGAGGACCTTGCGGATGACGTGGACCTTCCCGCTCGGGTCGTGCCCAAGGTCAACGAGCTTCCGGCACAACGGGCAGATTGGGCCTCGGGTGGTGCTGCGGTTTCGACTGGAGGTGAGATCGACCGTGAGGCCGCTTTCGACGTGACGGGCTGCAAACGAGCCGATCAGTTCAACGGTGTGCATGGCGGTGATGACCGCAGGGTTCAATGCAGGATACCTTTCCTGTTGGTGATGATGTGATGATGAAGGGCGCACCGCGTCCAGCCGCAGCACTCAGACCGACGATCTTTCTGACGCGGAAGGCGATTTACGACCGCTGTCTCGCTGGGCGTTAGCACCGGATGCGAACCGGAGCCTTATCACGGATCGCCCTGGGTGAAGACGACAGCGTAGCTCCGGTAGACCTCAAGCGGACTACTGGTCAGGAGGGGATCGCTGATCCTCCTCATTACGGATCAGACCTCGGTGTGAGCGATGGAATGCTCTTGCGTGGATGCCACGGTGGATCACCTGCGAGAGGGAGCCTCAGGACGGCCCATGACGGTGCCGCAGGTTTGGACCGTGGCTAACTGCGGTGGGGCTCTGGTGATGGGAAGGAGAGGTGATGGCACCCTCCTCCTTTCGAGGGAGCTATGGTCAGGACCCTCAGTGCATCTGGGTGGATACCTAAGCTATAACTATAGATGAACCCCCGGCCCACCTACTGTTGTCCCTATTGCCCGGAGCGCTGTTGTCGGGCTTCCCGGCGCTCCTCGAAGTCTGCCCCGTCTATCTCGACAATCTCCATCCGGTCGGCATCGGGTGGCACGTTTGACCGAGCAATACGCTTGGCGCGGCACAATCGTTTCGAACGGAAGACCGACTGACGGCCTCCACTCACGGTCTCGTCCCCGTCGAAGTATGTCACCGCGAAGTAGCGGACTGGTCGTGATTGCGTGGCATTGCGGGTCGGTGTCATAGCGGCGAAATCCTTTGGTGAGGTCGGCGGGACGTGTGAGGTGCAAATCGAAATGAAATGCTCCTGTTGCCCCTATGGGACCTCGCCTCATGACGCCGTACGGAGCACCTGAGCGCGTTCTGCGGTTCCGGCTGGGGTAGTTGCAGGAAGACGCCCAATGAACTGAAACGCCACCACCGCACCGTCAGGTCAGCTTTTCGTCGGCTCGGCGACCACGGCCCCAGCCCTAACCCGCTGCAAGAGACGGGACAGGGTGGACCTTGAGCAACCGGTTGCCGCAATGATGCTGGCCCAACTTTGGCCGTTCGCGAGCATCGTCATGATGGCCGCATTGCGCTCGCTATCCTCTGGTCTACCCTTGTAGGTACCATCGGCCTTGGCTTTGGCAATTCCCTGCGCTTGCCGCCTTCTGCGATCCTCGTAGTCCTTCCGAGCAATTGCCGCTAACATGTCGAGCATCATGCCGTTGATCGCGTCGAGCATCCTGCCCGTGAAGTCGTCGCCAGAGTTGGCCAGTTGGTAGGAGGTCGGGAGGTCCAGCGCCACAACGCGAACCCGCTTTGCAGCTATCTCGGTCTTGAGCTTCGACCAGTCCTCGGCATTAAGGCGGCTCAGGCGATCCACCTGCTCAACCAAGAGAATGTCGCCGGGATGGCAGTCCGACAGTAGCCGGAATAGCTCAGGGCGGGCCAAGGAAGCGCCGCTCTCGTTCTCCACATACCAAGAGACGATCTTCAACCCGCGCTCACCTGCGAACCGCTGGAGGTCATCTCTGGCGCGGCTCGCGTCCTGCTCTTTGGTGCTGGCACGGAGATAGGCACGAAAATGCATCGGGAACCTCTAAGTTCGATTTAGGTGGTTCGTTTATCACCGGTTCCCTTTGGGTTGTCAATCGGCATTTATCGAACCGCCTTTGCACCGGTTCTCTTGAAGCACACCCAAATCGAGCTGGCTCCCAACAGGCATTGCGAACAGATGCGAAAGCGATAACCTGGGCCCTCAGTTCAAGGGGGAAGGAATGAACAGCGTCTTAGTTGTTGCGGTCAGTGCCGGGTGTTTGTTTCTGGCGACCGCAAGTGGTGTCTTCGCTTACTGTTCGGAGCCGTCGACTACAATCTCGCTACCCGACGCGCCCGGGTCTTTCTCGAAGCCTGATGTTCCCCACTGCCTGTCTGACTTCCGCTACTCTGGAGGGCACACCTGTTCGGATTGGGAAATCTCCAGCTACCAAGATGAGGTCGACAGCTACATCAGGAAGCTCAACAACTACGTTAGCGAAGCGGCGGACGCTGCAAAGGAAGCGGCAGACTTCGCAAGCGAAGCTGAGCAATATGCCCGATGTGAGGCTGAAGAGGTTGCCACCCAACACAAGTAGCCCCCCGATCTGGGATCACCTGCCCCCAGCCGGGGGGGGGGAAACTTTGTGATCTCACGATCTGAATGGGGCTCTCAAATATTTGCGTTGAAAATTCCGGGCAGCTTGAAGAAAGAGCTATCCGAATCCTGCGCCATCGTGCTTTCTGGATCAACCCAGAGTAGGCTCCGTTCAGCACGGCAAGCCTTCAAGTTAGCATAAGGACATGTAAATGGTGGCGCACGTAAGGGGCAGACTGACGACTGACCCTCTGAACTTCGAAGACATCATCGCTGATATTCGAAAAGGCGAGATCAAGATTCCGAAATTCCAACGTCCGTTCGTGTGGAAAGAGGACCAAGCGATCAAGTTGGTCGACAGCATTGCTCGGGGTTATCCTGTGGGGAGCGTCTTGCTCTGGAGAACTGCTGACAAGCTCAATTCCGAAAGAGAGCTCGGGACGTTTCAGCTACCGCAGACGGATGAGATGACGCCAACCAAGTATGTCTTGGATGGGCAACAGCGAATCACTGTGGTCTACTCATCGTTTGGTGCCGCCCCGACAGACCCGGGTTTCAAGCCCGTATACGATTTGCGCAACGAGACGTTTCACGTAGGCACCGACGCACTGCAAATTCATCACTTCCCTCTTCGCTACGTTTACAGGACGACAGACCTTCTCAATTTCCGAACCGCCCTTCAGACACTTGATGATCGAGAGGTCCTGCAGGAGCGACTTGATGCGTTGATCGGGGCAATTACCGGCTATCGCATTCCAGTCGTGGAATTGCGCGACCTTACCGTTGAAGAGGTCTGCCCAATCTTTGAAAGGATCAACAGTTCGGGGACACGACTGTCCACCTTCGACTTAATCGCTGCGGCAACTTGGTCAAAGACATTTGATTTGGCCGCCCACGCGGAAGGAATAGCCAGCGAGCTCGCCCCAAAGGGGTTCGATGGGATTTCGAACGAAACGATCCTCAAGTGTATCTCTGTTGTCCTGATTGAAAGCGTGAAAAAGGAGGACGTTCTCCGCATTCGAGAGCTCGGGGAGCAGAGAATATCTGATGCTACAAATCGGACGAAGGAGGCTCTCCGCAAGGCGATTGACCTACTTCAGAAAGAGTTCTCGATCCAAGCCATGTCATTTCTGCCCTACGAGGCTCACATGATTTGCCTTACGAAGGTGTTCAGTGAGGTCAAATCTCTCGAAGCGGCCCAATTGAAGCGGTTACGGCAGTGGTTCTGGCTAACTTCGTTCTCAGAACATTTCAGGGGTGCATCGGAAGCGTTTGTCACTTCGTCCAGCAGGGAGGCTGTAAACTGGATCGTAAAGGGTGAAGGGGAGTGTGCCAGGTTCGGGAGAGCGCCCACCGCCGCAAACCTAATTGACACCAAGTTTCACTTCCGCGCCGCCGTGGTGAAGGCTTACGTGATTGCGCTGGCCAAAGCCAAGCCCCGAAACATCACGAATGGCGCGACGGTGGACTTGGTGGAGTGCCTTTCGTCGTACAACGCTAAGCAGTTCCATCATATTTTCCCCCAAGCGTGGCTCAAGCGGGAGAATAAGAAGAACATCGATTCACTGGCGAACATCTGTATGCTGGCAGCCGCAGAGAATCTCGCAGTCTCAGATACGCCAGCGACGGAGTATATCCCGAAAGCGATTGCAGGGCACGGTGTGGACGTCGACGATGTGTTCTTTGCAAACCTGATGCCGTCGACTACCGAGCTCGACTACTCCGCCGTCGACTATGAGACCTTCCTGAAAAAAAGAGGTGAGAAGATCGCCACGCACATCGGGAAGCTCTGCGAAGGCTAACTCAAGTTCGCCTGACACGTTCGAAGTACATATCACACCGGGGTGGCAGAGTGGGTCCACCCCGGAGTTGACTGTATTTTGCTTCTGAGACATCAGTTGCCCACAGTCACATACCTGACCCGGACTTGGACCGCCGCCGCTATGACGGATGCTCGCTGGGGCGAATGATTAAATCGGCAGCTTCACGGCCTCGACACACTGACGGGCCTGTTCCAAGAGCGGTCCAGCGGAATAGAGCCCAAGCGTGATACCGCTCCGCTTCTGGCCGACGACTGCGGCAATGATACTTTCAGGCTGTCCCGCCTGTTCCGCCTTCGTGATGAACCAGCGGCGGAACGAGTGGAAGTTGACGAGGCTGCGGCGCTTCCCTTCCCTCTGATCGTCGACACCAACGTCTCGCCGGTAATCGGTGAACTGGTTCGATGTCTTGAATGAGCGCTCACGCAGCGAGCCGGGTTTCTTCGGCCCCGGCCATTCGGGGAAGATGTCGTCCATGTCTTGTTTGCCTTCAGACCTCCGAGCGATGATCGCTGCCAAATCAGGATGGATCGGACAAAGGCGCGACCCGGGTTCCTTCTTCTGAGGCTTGAAAGTGAAGGTGTCGTTCTGGCAGTCTTTCACCTTGAGGCAAACGATGGCGTCCAATCTTGCGCCCGTGAGCGCCCCTATTCGCATAACGTCGTGCATAGCTTGGGTGGCCGGCCCCATCAGCAGCTTCCGCATCTCCTCGTTCGTGAACGGTCGTTCCTTGTCATCCGTTATCTGTAGTGGCTTCTTGAACCTGCGGCCCTGCCAGATGTTGGTGTCCACCACATGCCGCCTTTCGAGCCAGCCCCAGTACACGGAAAGACGACCGATGTACTTGTTCAGTGTCGCAGGGTCTGTCTTGCCGACGAGACCGGGAAGGTCGTCACAGAACCGGACCGCTTCCCGTTTTGAGATGGCCTGAAGGTAAGGGGGCACACCATTCGCCTTGCACCAGTCCTTCAGATACTTGATGGCTCGTTTGTCGTCGGCGGCAGTTCGGGCCTTCACCTGAGACATCGACATGTACTTCGCATGTTCGAAATCGACAGGAGTCCTCTTGCCCTTTGCAACAGCGAGAAACTCCATCGCAAGGGCATCGCGTTCCGGTTCATGGATCGGGTGACCGTTATCGCCAACTTCGACCGGATCGCCAGCCAATGCTTCGGCATAGTCCTCAATCGCGTCATCGACCCGTCCGCGCTGCTCGGTGCCGAAGGCCACCACTCGCTGTTGAGAGAGCCGCCGCGCTTCCTCCATGGCTTTCACCCGGGCGCTGGCAAGAGCTGCTTCCTTCGAGACATTCGGACGCCTCGCTTGATCGATGGTCGCTCTAAACTCTGCCACAACGTCCCACTTCAGGCGGTTGGCCTCGCTGAGGCTATCCGTCCCCAAAGACCGCTTCAGTTTCGTCCCGAGCTTTCCCTGGAGTTGCCTCGGCACGTTGAAGACCACCCGCCACTTGCTGCCGTGTACTTCGAGATATCTGGTATCGGCTGACGATGGGGCTGGCATGAAATCCTCGGTGAGTACCCAAAAAAGTACCCAGACTTAGTCCCAAAGACTGTTGAAATTCAACAACAATTTGAAAAGAAACGAGAAAAGAGGTGGAAAGGTTGCCCTCCCTTCGGCTCCACCAAAACGATCAGAAGGTGCCCGGTTGCCGAGGTATCGGAACAGCGGCTGATTTGTCATCAGCAGATCGCCAGTTCGAGTCTCTCTGGGGACACCGCCATGCTAAGCCACCGTCCGGCCTTCGCGAAACGCTGCCCGATCCCGTGGCCACCTGCTTTCAGAGGCTGAACGGATCCCGCGCCGAGCGCTTCTCGCTCGGTGCATTGAACGGGTCGGCTTTCTTCTCCTTGGACTTGCGGCCCTCGTCGGCGATAATCTCGTCGACCGCCCGCTGGCACTTCATCAGCTCGTCGGCCGCCGGGCCGGTGCCGCGCAGGCTGAGATTTGCGATGACGCGATCTTCAAACGCGATGGCCAAGGCCCGCTTGCGCACGAAGCCCGTCAGGAACTCGGCGTCGGTGACGTTCACGAACAGAAACTTTCCGCTCGCATCACCGGCAGCGGTCGCCGAAGCGCTCCAGGGATCGGTCTTGTCGAAGCGGAAGGTCAGGTCGTACTCTTTGCCGACCTCAAGCGACCTCCAGTCGTCGCTGGCGAAGCTCATATAGAGCGGCGACTCGGAGCCCTTGGGATAGAACCCAAGGCGCAAGGTGACCCCGCCGTCGAATACCGATGAGATGAAGCAGGAGCCCTCCATCGAGGTGTCGGAAGCAACGGTCCAGCCGTCGACATCCTTCCACTTGATGATTTCGGACTCCTCAGCCGCGGCCGATCCCGCGGCGATCAGACAGCTTACCAATCCGACCAGCAATCTACGCATGCAAAACCCCCGTTTGCCCGCATTTTGATAGGTCCCCCCGTCACTGTCGAGGGTACCTAGCCGATCCCAGGCAATATTTTAGGAATATTCACCTCTCTGCGGCAAGCGGACGCGCCCATCACATGGCGAAAGGATCTTTCGACGACTTGGTCTGGCCGCCGCCGGCAAAGGGATCGTTGTTCGGCGCATTGCCACCGGCACCCGCAAAGGGATCGTTCGCCGCTCCCTGACCGCCATTCGGGATCAAGGCGCTCACCGCCTCCTGGCACTTGAACATCTCGCTTACCGCCTTCATCGAATCACGCAGGCTGAGGCTCGCGACGACGCGCCCCTCGAAGGCCAGCGCCAAGGTGTTCTTGCGAACGAATTCGGTAAAGAAGTCGGTGTTGGAAAAGTTGACGACAAGGGCCCTGGCGCCGGTCAGATCAACACCGAACGCAACGGCCGGCCACTGACGACCACGGTCGAGCTGCAAGGCAACATCGTATTCCCGCTGCGGCTCGATGGACTTCCATTCGGCATTGCCGATCGAAAGAAACGCCAGGTTCGTCGATCCCCGCGGATAAAAGCCGATACGAAGGATAGCGCCGGCGTCATAGCTCGTCGCCGCGTAACACGAGCCGCCCAGGGAGCGATCGGATCCCACCGTCCAGGCGTTGATCCGTTTCCAGATATTCGAACGCCCTTCTTCGGCAGACGCCGCTCCAGCCGTGAGCAACAGGCCGAGCACCACCAACGACAATCTATGCATGCAACCACCCCACTTTCCACGCAAAGTTATCTTTTTTTAGAGGCCTGTCGAGACGGTGAAGGCCCTTCCCCGCAGGGATTTTTGCGCGCCCCAGGCCCGATGCGAAAGCTGGCAGCTCCGATGCATTCTCCGCGCCGGTCCATGAAGAACGGCCGAGACGAGGTTGAGATCGAGCGGCTGGCGCAAATCAGCCACAGCCTGCGGGCAAAGAGCTGTTGAACATGGCAGAGTGATCGCCATGCTTGCTGGACTTCGGAACGAAAGCGCGGTTCACATCGTTTACCAACCCGTAGTCCCACCCCTTCATCAAGTGGACGATCACCGTGCTTGCCGCCCTGCTTCTCGCTTCGATAGTCGCATCGCCCAATATGCCTGACGTCAAGCTCAGTGCCGCGACGGTGGATGAACTCCAGACCGATTTCGAACGGGCCGTGCCGTGCCATCAGATCGATGGACGCAATGTTTGGAAGGGCGCGCTCGCCTTCTACATCCAGTCCTTCGTTTATGACGGCGATACGCCCGTTGCGACCGATGCGGCCGACGCAGTGCTTCCGGAAGACAACAGCGCCGAAACGGTGAAGGAGTTCGAAGACGCCTGCTCGGCCTCGCAAGCGACTTAAGTCTCTCCGCGAAGAGAGCCGCGATTCGTTCGAATCACGCGCGCGATTGACCTGCCCGGCGCTGTTTTGGGACGCAACCGTCGCCGAAAACCGCCCCGCTCCCGCAAAAGTGACCAATCGCCCCCCACAGAAGCAGCCAATTGCCTGAATTCACGGAATTTTAGGCACTTGCGGAACACATATGGAACAGATAGTGTCTGTTCTTGATTTGTTTCACGCCTCTGGAGCGACGTGCCATGCTGACCCGCAAGCAACAGGAATTGCTTCTGTTCATCCACGAACGCATGAAGGAGTCGGGCGTACCGCCGTCTTTCGATGAAATGAAGGATGCGCTCGACCTTGCGTCGAAGTCCGGCATTCACCGTTTGATCACGGCGCTCGAAGAACGCGGGTTCATTCGCCGGTTGCCGAACCGGGCGCGCGCGCTCGAAGTCATCAAGCTTCCGGAAGCCTACGCCGCCGGCCAGCAACAGCCGCGCAGGGGCTTCTCGCCGAGCGTGATCGAGGGCAGCCTCGGAAAGCCGCCGGCCGCCGCTCCTGCCACGCCGAAGCCGGCGCCGGTCGCCGAAAGCACGTCTGTTTCCGTCCCGGTGATGGGGCGCATCGCTGCCGGCGTGCCGATCTCGGCGATCCAGAACAACACCCATGACATTACCGTTCCGCTCGACATGATCGGCAGCGGCGAGCATTACGCCCTCGAAGTAAAGGGCGATTCGATGATCGAGGCCGGCATCTTCGATGGCGACACGGTGATCATCCGCAACGGCAACTCGGCCAATCCCGGCGACATCATCGTGGCGCTCGTGGACGACGAGGAAGCGACGCTGAAGCGCTTCCGTCGCAAGGGCGCGTCGATTGCGCTCGAAGCGGCCAACCCCGCCTACGAGACGCGCATTTTCGGACCGGATCGCGTGAAGATCCAGGGCAAGCTCGTCGGGCTGATCCGCCGCTACCATTGAATTCCAGGCAGAACGCCGAATCAAAAGAGCCTCGCCACTGAAAGTGGCGAGGCTCTTTCCGTTTAAGGCGACCTGAAATCCAGATCGCTTATTCGTGGATCGTGTATTCGCCGAGTTCGCAGAGATCCTGCGTGTCCTCGGTCGTATCGAGGGCCGAGCCTTCCTCGAATTCGAATCGCATGTCGTATTTGCAGACGTCCCGCCCGTCGGCAATGGTGATCTCCATGCTCTCGCCGGGGTTCAGGACCTGCCGACCGAAAACATCGTCTTCCCATTCATTGACGCCGACCGGCGACGTATAGAAATTCGTCAGTACCGCGCCGGTGTTGTTCTTCAGCTGGAAAACCAGGTCGTCCGCGCGCGCCTCCATAGCGGTCGCCGCAAAACACGCCAACGCCGTCAGGATCAGTCTCTTTTTCATTGATGCCATTGCCTCCGTTCTTAATGTTGACGGACGCTACCGATACGGTTGATCTCAGCGGAGTCATCGTTCCCCCTCTACCGAATTCACCGAAGCGATAAGATCCGACGGAGGCATAGGCGACGTGGCTTGCGCGGACGTGTCGCGAATTTTACCGCGCTGCCCTAAGGCAGAACGCCAAACCAAATTTAACGAGGTGAGATTATTGGAGGCCTCGCCCGGAATTGAACCGGGGTACAAGGATTTGCAGTCCTCTGCGTCACCACTCCGCCACGAGGCCTCACAGCTCGGATAACCAAGCGTTGGCGCGGATTTAGAATGATTGCAGAAAAACCGCAAGAGGCATTTTCTGAAAAACGCGCCGTCGATTTGCAGGACGGATACTTTCCACAGAACGATCGACGATGTCCGCCGATCGTCTCCCAGCTGATCTCAGCACCAGGGCGTCGGGCGCCCTTCCCACGGCCGCACGAGCCCCTCGGAAACGAGTACACGTCCAAGAGATTGGTCACCGCGGGTGACCAGGCGCAGTTTCTCGCCGGCCTTGGCATCTGATCGCCCTCCCGCCGAGATCAGCCTGAAGTCGCCTGCATTCAGCAATTCGCGCAGGCGCTGCTTGGCGTAGAAGCCGCGCGAACGCTCCTTGTCGCAGCTTGCCTGGCGGATTCGCGGCGCATCGACATCGGCGACGCGGATCGTCTCGCCATGGAAGACGAAGGTCGCGCCATCGATCACGCAGTTGTCGTTGCGAATGCCGCAAAAATAGAACTGATCGGTACGGATGGATGCCGTCTTCACCTCTTCATTCGGCCGCACGAGAGGGGTTGGCGGCGTGACGCCGACATTCACCGACGGCACCGGGGCGGCCAGGGCAACCTTCGTCGCCGGGTTGGGCTTCGGATTCGGTTTGTGCCTATCCGCCTGCTGGGCAACGCGCTCCTGCGCTTCAGGAACCGCGCGCTGAGGCTTCGGCTTCGTTTCCGATCGCGATGCAAAGGCCATGACATCGGAAACCACCGGCCAGTGCCGCAACTCGGCGCGATGGTCGTAGGCCATGACGCCGCCAAGGGTGAGCGCTGCGGCCAGATACCACGGCGCCATGCCGCCCTGTTTGCTGGTGCTTCGGCCCGAACTGCGGCGTCGACGTTTCGTAGTGGCTTTGGCCATCGGTCCCCATCCTGATTCGAGACCGCATTATGCGTTTGATGGGTTGCCGAAAAGTTTTCGAGGGCACCCCAACAGAGGGGAAGACCGCCAGGAACCGGTCATTCGCCTGCGCGGCCACGGCCCTTGTTGAGAGATTCGGAATTGCTACGGGACGGCCAAAACTGCCGACCGCCCTGCCCTCGACAACAAGATCGTTAAATCGGCGTCCGCCTCAGGAGCCGTTCGACGAGTTGGCCTTCCCGCGCCAGCGCGCCCACCAGACGGCCAGACGACGACGGCGGCGGCGAACCGAGGGAATGTCGTGGGAAAGCACGATCAGGCCCAACGGTATCATCCAGAAGCCCAGCACGGGCAAGAAACCGAGAAAACCACAAAACACCAGCAGCGAACCCAGCAGGATGCGCAGCAGGGGCGAGTCGGGCAACGCGATACGCCATTTTCCCAGCACGATCTGTCGTGTTTGCGGATCAATGCCGAAATGCGTCTGCTTCCTGTTTTTATTCATCATTCCCTATCCGGCGTGTTTTCCCACAATTGGGGACTTCTCCACAGCCTCGCAACGGAACTTGTCATTTTTTTTGAAAAAAGCGCTTGGCAAATCAGAAAAGCATGCGTATTAGCAGCCTCACTTCTGAAGCGCACACGGCGCGGATGATCCCTGGTAGCTCAGCGGTAGAGCATTCGACTGTTAATCGACAGGTCGCCGGTTCGAATCCGGCCCGGGGAGCCACTTTCTAAAAGAGCCATTTGCAGCGATGCGAATGGCTCTTTTTCATTTTGCACCTATGTTCTCCAGGTGATCAATCCCCAACCTCCCGATGGTTCTTCATGACAAAGGCCGCGGCGCCGCCCATCATCGTCTGGTTCCGCAAGGATCTCCGCCTGGCCGACAATCGCGCCCTCTCGGCTGCCGCCGGCGAGGCAGCCGTCATTCCCCTCTATATTCGCGAACCCGCCGACAGCGGCAACGGTGCGCTCGGGGCGGCGCAGGCGTGGTGGCTGCACCATTCGCTCGAGGCCTTGGGCGCAAGTCTCGCGCGGCACGCTTCTCGCCTCGTTCTTCGATCAGGCGCGCCGCTTGACGTGATTGTCGAGATTGCGCGCGCAAGCGGTGCGGAGCGCATCTACTGGAACCGGCGCTACGACCCGAACGGCATCGCCACGGATACCGCGCTCAAGAAGGCGCTGGCCGAGCGGGGAATCATCACGGAGAGCTTTGCAGGACAATTGCTGCATGAGCCCATGCGGCTGCTGACGACGACGGGCGGCCCCTACCGCGTGTTCACGCCGTTCTGGCGCGCGCTCGAACTGAAAAACGAGCTGGCACCGCCGATCGACCGGCCGCACCATATCGCAGCCCCGGGAGCATGGCCGCGATCGGAACGCCTTGACGACTGGTCGCTGCTGCCGACGAAACCGGACTGGGCGGCGACATTCAGCGAGGTCTGGACGCCGGGCGAAGACGGTGCGGCCACCCGTCTCGAAGAATTCGTCGATGAGAAGCTCGACGCCTACAAACGCTGCCGCGACATTCCCGACGCGGATGGCACATCCCTGCTCTCGCCTCATCTCGCCTTTGGCGAAATTTCGCCGGCGCAGGCCTGGCATGCGGCAGCTGGGCCCCAGGCCGATAGCGGCGAAGGGGCGGCCACCTTCCGCAAGGAACTCGCCTGGCGCGAATTCTCCTATCATCTGCTGTTTCATTATCCGGAGCTTGGCCGCCGCAACCTCGACCGTCGATTCGACCGCTTCCACTGGCTGAACGACGAGGACGATTTTACTCGATGGACCAGAGGGCTCACCGGATACCCGATCGTCGATGCCGGCATGCGCCAGCTATGGCGCCACGGCTACATGCACAATCGCGTTCGCATGATTGTCGCCTCCTTTCTCATCAAGGACCTGCTCGTCGACTGGCGCAAGGGAGAAGCCTGGTTCCGTGACACGCTGGTCGACGCGGATCCGGCCAACAATGCCGCAAGCTGGCAATGGGTCGCCGGATCGGGCGCGGACGCCGCACCGTTCTTCCGCATCTTCAACCCGGTCCTGCAAGGGGAGAAATTCGATCCCGACGGTCTCTATGTGAAGCGCTTCGTGCCGGAGCTGGAGCGCCTCCACCCGCGCTATGTCCATCGCCCCTTTGCAGCGCCCGCCACGACCCTTGCCGAAGCCGGCATCGAACTCGGCACGACCTACCCGAAACCGATCGTCGACCATGCCCTTGCCCGCGATCGGGCACTGGCAGCCTTCCGGCAGATCACAAGCGCAGCGGGACTCTCCGAGGAGACGTAGAGCCTCCGGTAGAATTCCTCAGTTGGCGTCTCGCCCGATTGCGGCTAGGCTCACGTTACGGATGCAACAGCTGAGGGGGTGGTGTATGCGTAACCTGGAAGCCGATTTTGCTGCATTTGCCGGTGCGGTGGAGCTATCTTCCGAAAATCTGGCGACGGCCGTGCGGGATTTCCCGCTCAAGGCGCGCATGGTGCTTGGCGCCCTGGTGCACCTTCAGGTGGGAACGTTGATGCTCGCCACGCCAGACGGCCGCAGGCTGGTGATCAAAGGCGCCAGGGCCGGCCCCAGCGCCATCCTCAACCTCAACAACTGGAACCTGCCGCAGCGTGCTATCTCGGGCGGCACCATCGGGGCTGCGGAAAGCTACATCGACGGCGACTGGGACAGTCCCGATGTCGGCGCCTTTCTCGAACTGTTCCTCGTCAACGCCGAAATCGGCAGGAATTTTCCGAACCGTGCGCGCGGGCTCCTTCGCCTTTTCGACAAGTTCCTGCACTGGCGCAATGCCAACACCCACTCCGGCGCGCGCCGCAACATCTCGGCCCATTACGACCTCGGCAACGCCTTCTACAGCGAATGGCTGGATCCGAGCATGACCTATTCGTCTGCGCTTTATGCAACGGGCGCCAATGATCTTCGCTCAGCGCAGAAAGCCAAATACCGCGCGCTCGCGGAAGCGACGAACCTGCGCACCGGCGATCATGTGCTTGAGATCGGCTGCGGCTGGGGCGGCTTTGCCGAGTTCGCGGCAACGGAAATCGGCTGCAAGGTCACGGGGCTGACGATCAGCCGCGAGCAACTGGCCTTCGCACGCGAACGCATGCAGCGTGCGGGCCTTGCCGACCGGGTCGAATTGAAGTTCCAGGACTATCGTGAAGAAAAGGGTACCTATGACCGCATCGTCTCGATCGAGATGTTCGAGGCCGTCGGCGAAAAATTCTGGGCAACCTATTTCTCGCAGCTGAAGCGGTGCCTGAAACCCGGGGGCAAGGCCGGACTGCAGATCATCACGATCAAGCCCGAATCCTACGAGGAGTATCGTTCCAATCCGGATTTCATCCAGAAATACGTCTTCCCGGGCGGCATGCTGCCAACGCGCGAGCATCTGGTCGAGCTTGGCCGCAATGTCGGCCTGCGGATGATCAACGACTTCGGCTTTGGCGTCGACTATGCCCGCACACTCGGCGAATGGCGGGAGCGGTTCTGGGCGGTCTGGAACAGGATCGAGCCGCTCGGCTTCGACCTGCGCTTCAAGCGGTTGTGGGAGTTCTACTTCTACTACTGCGAGGCCGGGTTCCGTGCCCGCAACATCGACGTCCGGCAGATCGTCTTCGAGTGAAGCGCACGGCGCGTCTTTACCGCGTCACCCGTAGCGCTTAAGAGGCGGTCGATCCAAGTTTCTGTTCAAAGGTACAGCATGCGTCTTGCATGGTTTTTCCTCGCGCTCGCCATCGCGACCGAAGTGGTGGGCCTGACGGTGATGAAGGCCGCTTCCGAAAGCGGCTCCTATCTCGGCCACATCGTCATGTATGTCTCGATCGCACTCTCCTACGTCTTCCTGGCAAAGGCGGTGAAGACGATATCGGTCGGCGTCGCCTATGCGATCTGGGAAGGTTCGGGCGTCGCCATCATCACCCTGGTTTCGGTTTTCGTCTTCGGCCATGTGCTGACCGGACGCGAAATGCTCGGGCTTTCGATGGCGATCGTCGGCATCCTGCTCGTCAATGCCGGCGAGTATCATGACGAGGACGAGGCAGCGCGTGAAGGAGCCACCGATGAGCGCGCCTAGCATCTACTTCGTTCTCGCGGTCGTGGCCGGCATCCTCGATATTGCGGCCAACCTCGCCTCGACGAAATCGGAAGGGTTCGCCCGCCGCGGCTGGGGCATCCTTTCGATTCTGCTAGTGCTCGCCGCCTTTGCCTTCCTAGCGGAAGCCATCAAGGGCATGGAGCTCGCCATCGCCTATGCGGTGCTTGGCGCAACCGGGATCTTCGGGACGGCCATCTGCGGCCGCTTCCTGTTCGGTCAGAAGCTGAAGCCGATCGGCTGGGTCGGACTGGCGCTCATCTTCGGCGCGGTGCTAGTGCTTCACACCGCCTGACGCGGGCGGCCGCCGGGTCCGGCGCGCTTCTGTCCTTCCATGGCCTCCGCCTTGCCGCGGGTCAGCCAGTTCAGCAGGCGGAAATAGAGGCTGTAGGGCAGCAGGTCCATGAGCTTCACCGCGTAGGCAAACCGGCGTGGGAAGGCAATTTCGAACCTTCGCGACTTCAGGCCGGCAACGATGCGCCTTGCCGCCTCTTCACTGTTCACCGGCGCCGGTCGCAGAAAGCGAATGCGCGCGGTCCCGGGCGTATCGACGAAGCCGGGGCTGATGATCTGCAGCCGGACGCCGAGCCGGTCGAGATCGAACTTCAGGCTTTCCGCCATATTGATCAGCGCGGCCTTGGTGGCGCCATAGGCGGCACTGGTCGGCAGTCCGCCGTAGCCGGCCACCGACGAGACGATGGCGATGTGTCCGTACCCCTGCGTCTTCATGTGGTCCACCGCCGGCAAGAGACAGTTGACGACGCCGTTGAGGTTGACGGCAAAGCTCTTCTCGAAGGCCTCGCGGTGAAGCTCGTCTCCGCGCACCGGCAGCGCGACCCCGGCGTTCAGCACCACGAGCGAAAGGTGCCCGTGATCATATTCGATCGCCGCCATCACCCGCTCCATGTCGGCAGGGTCAGTGACATCGCCGTCGAGCACGGTGATCCGCCCTTCGCTTGCTGCTTCATGCTGCAGGTCCACGAGCCTGTCGTGGTTTCTCGCCGTCACGACGACGGAATAGCCTTCCCGCACCAGCGCGAGCGCCAGTGCCCGCCCGGTTCCCGAGCTTGCGCCCGTCACCCAAGCCAGTTTCTGTTCCGATTTCGTAGATTGAATACTCATCACTCACTCCTCGGCACGCGCCGGGAAACACGTACGCATCTCCTTCTGTGGGCGAAAAATGACTTGCCCGGCCCTTCTTCGCGGCAGCGCTCCTTGCCGCCGGCTCTCGCAGTCCCTGGAGACGATTTTTGTTCGGGACAGAGCGACGGCGAAACGCTATTTCTTGCCTGAAGTGCAGGCTGAGCCGAAAACACGCCAACATTTCGGCGGTCCCGGAACGTTGTCGATATTCGCTGTCCGCCGTTCGCTTTTACCTGGTACGTGCCGCCTTACCGCGGTGCCTGTCCTCAAACACGAGGTTCTGAAAATGGCCATTTTCCCGTCCGTGCTCGAAGCAATCGGAAACACGCCTCTGATCCGGCTGAAATCCGTATCCGACGCGACAGGCTGCACGATCCTCGGCAAGGCCGAGTTTCTGAACCCCGGACAATCGGTGAAGGACCGCGCGGCGCTCTGGATCATTCGCCATGCGGAGCGCACCGGCCAGTTGCGGCCGGGCGGTGTCATCGTCGAAGGCACGGCCGGCAATACCGGCATCGGCCTGGCGCTGGTCGGCCAGGCGCTCGGCTACCGCACCGTCATCGTCATTCCGGAAACCCAGAGCCAGGAAAAGAAGGACGCCCTGCGGCTGCTCGGCGCCGAGCTGGTCGAAGTGCCGGCCGTTCCCTACAAGAACCCCAACAACTACGTGAAGATCTCCGGCCGCCTCGCCGAGCAACTGGCCAAGACCGAGCCAAACGGGGCGATCTGGGCCAACCAGTTCGACAACGTCGCCAACCGTGACGCCCATGTGGAGTCCACGGCGCCCGAGATCTGGCGCGACACGGACGGCAAGGTCGACGGCTTCATCTGCGCTGTCGGCTCCGGCGGCACGCTGGCCGGCGTCGCCCAGGGCCTCAGAGCGAAAAACCCCTCGGTCAAGATCGGCCTGGCGGACCCGCAAGGGGCGGCCCTCTACAATTTCTACGCCAATGGCGAACTGAAATCCGAAGGAAGCTCGATCACCGAGGGCATCGGCCAGGGCCGAATCACCGCCAATCTGGAAGGCTTCACTCCCGACTTCTCGTACCAGATTCCCGATTCGGAAGCCGTGCCTTACGTCTTCGACCTGATCGAGCGGGAAGGCATTTGCGTGGGTGGCTCGACGGGCATCAACATCGCCGGGGCCGTGCGGCTCGCCAAGGACCTCGGGCCGGGACATACGATCGTGACGATCCTGTGCGACTATGGTAACCGCTATCAGTCGAAGCTCTTCAACCCGGACTTCCTCGCCTCCAAGGGGCTGCCGGTGCCGACGTGGTTGAAGACGGCTTCCAACATTGCAGTGCCATACGAATCAGTTGGATAGGAATGCGATGACCAGGACCGTGACTGCCCTCTTCCGTGACGACTTCTACCTCTCGACATGTGAGGCCAGCGTCACCGGAATCCTCGAAGATGGCGGGATCGAGCTTGATCAGACCTGCTTCTATGCCACCTCCGGCGGCCAGCCTGGCGACACGGGTTTTCTGGAGCGCGCCGATGGCAGCCGCATCGACATCGCGGTCGCCCGCCATGGGGAGACCAAGGATATCATCATCCATGTGCCGGCCGAGGGCCAGCCGGCGCCCGAGATCGGCGAGAAGCTGGTTCTGCACATCGACTGGCCGCGCCGCTACCGGCTGATGCGCATGCACACGGCCTGCCATCTGCTTTCGGTCGTCTGCCCCTTCCCGATCACCGGAGCGTCGGTCGGCGAGGACGAGAGCCGTGTCGATTTCGACATGAACGAGACGATCGACCGGGACGAGGTCACAACAGCGCTGATGAAGCTCGTCGACGAAAACCACCCCGTTTACGTTCAGTGGATTACCGACGACGAGTTGGCCGCCAACCCCGGCATCGTCAAGTCGAAGAATGTTCGCCCGCCGATCGGCCTGGGGCGCGTCAGCCTTGTCTGCATCGGCGAGAACTCGGCGGTCGACAGCCAGCCCTGCGGCGGTACGCATGTGTCGGAGACGCAGGAAGTCGGCGCCATCCACATCGCCAAGATCGAGAAAAAGGGTAAGGAGAACCGCCGGTTCCGTATCCGCTTCGGCACCGCCGAAGACCGCGCATCAGTTTGAGTAAGGAGTTGCGATCGTGACCAACAACAAGAGCGCCTTTGTCGTTTCCGCCGATTGGCTGCAGGAGCGCCTCGGCGATCCCTCGATCCGGATCCTCGACGCGTCGTGGTACCTGCCGGCACAGAAACGCAACCCGAAGGTGGAATACGACGCCGGCCACATTCCCGGTGCTGTCTTCTTCGACCAGGATGCCATTGCCGACCATACGAGCGGCCTGCCGCATACGCTGCCTTCGCCGGAAGCCTTTGCTGAAGCCGTCGGTACGCTTGGCGTCAGCGAGACGGATACGATCGTCGTCTATGACGGCCCGGGCATCATGACGGCGCCGCGCGTCTGGTGGGAACTGCGCATCATGGGTGCCAAGAATGTCTATGTGCTCGATGGCGGCATGGACGGCTGGAACCGGGAAGGCCGACCCGTCAGCACGGATGTGCCCTCGCCCAAGCCGGCCACGTTCAAGCCGAGCTTTACGCCCAGCGCCGTTACCTCCTTGGCCGGAATGAAGCAGATCGTCGCCGACGGCGCGATCCAGATCGCCGATGCCCGTGGCGCCCCGCGTTTTTATGGCGAGGAAGCCGAGCCGCGTGCCGGCCTTCGTTCCGGTCACATGCCCGGCGCCCACAGCCTTCCTTCAGGCGTCTTTTCGGAAAACGGGAAGCTCAAGGATCTTGAGAGCCTCCGCCAGACCTTCGCAGCGGCCGGCGTCGATCTTTCGAAGCCCGTGGTCACGACCTGCGGATCGGGCGTAACTGCCGCCATCATCACCCTGGCGCTACAGTCGCTCGGCCACACCGACAACACGCTCTATGACGGATCCTGGTCGGAATGGGGTGGCCGCACCGACACCGCCGTCGTCACAGGTCGCGAGTGACGCCATGCGCCCTCCGAAGCTCGCCTCACTGACGGCGCACGTCACCGAACTCGAAATGACCGCTCCGCCGAAGCAGAGCCTGCCGATGCCGGTCAATATCCAGACGGCGATCCTGCGCGTCTCCGACATTCCGCTCGGCTACTATCGGTTTCTCTATCTGCGCGTCGGACGTCGCTGGCACTGGACCGAACGGCTGCGGATGAGCGACGAGGATCTGGCAGCACTGCTTGGCGACAAGCGGAGGAGCGTGACGGTTCTTTACGTCAACGGCGCGCCGGCCGGATTCTTCGAACTGCATCAGGGCGACGACGATGTGGTCGAACTTGTGCATTTCGGGCTGATGGAACACGCACTCGGCCTCGGGCTCGGCAAATGGTTCCTGCTGCAGACGCTGTTTGCCGCCTGGGCGCTGAATCCGAGCAAGCTGAAGGTGACCACCAACAACCTCGACCATCCCCGCGCGCTGCAGCTCTATCAGCAATTCGGCTTCTCGCCAGTCGCGACCCGCGAGGCCACGGTCGAGCCTTTGACCGATGCCGAGCTTCTGAGCCTGGTGAAAAACCTCTGACGAACACCATCCGGCAAGTTCCGGGTGTCCCGATGGCTGCGGCCGGTGCACTCTCCTGATCGAACAATTCAAGCCGATCAAGGAGATACACGATGTCGCTGCGCTATATTCCGATGTCTGACGCGGAAGCCCGCCGGATGAGAGAGGGCGGGCTGGACGCGTATGGCAATGCGCCGGAGCGACAGATCTCCGATGGCGACGGCGTACCGTGCCGTCATTGCCTGGATTATGTCGAAGCCGGCGCGCCCTATTTGGTTTTCGCGCTTCGACCGTTTTCCTCATTGCAGCCTTATGCGGAAACCGGCCCGGTGTTCATGCACGCCGAGGCGTGCCCGGCGCATGATGGCGAAACCCTGCCGCCGATCCTGAGCTCGCGTGACAGCTATCTCCTGCGCGGCTACGGCCCCGACGAACGGATCGTCTATGGGACCGGTGACGTCATCACCAGGGAACAGCTTGAAACTCGAGCGAATGAACTGCTGGCACGATCCGACATTTCAGCCGTCCATGTGCGCTCGACCAAGTACAGCTGCTACCAGTGCCGGATCGTCACCGCCTGACGCCTTCGTGGCAACCGGCCCGGCATCGCTGCCGGGCCGCTGGATCAATTCCGTCAGGCGACGTTCAGCACCGCTTCCGGCGCATAGGCATCATAGCCGAGTGCTTCAGCGACGGGTGCGTTTGTGACGCGACCGCGGTGCACGTTGAGGCCGGCGCGCAGATGCCGGTCTTCGGCAATCGCTTTCAGGCCCTTGTCGGCGAGTTGCAGACCATAATGCAGTGTCGCGTTGTTGAGCGCATGCGCCGAGGTCACCGGCACGGCACCCGGCATGTTCGCAACGCAGTAATGCACGATGCCGTCGACTTCATAGGTCGGATCGGAATGGGTCGTGGCATGCGAGGTTTCGAAGCAGCCGCCCTGGTCGATGGCGACATCGACGATGACAGCCCCCTTCTTCATGCCGGTCAGCATTTCGCGGGTCACAAGCTTTGGTGCTGCTGCCCCCGGGATGAGCACGGCGCCGATGACAAGATCGGCTGAAAACACTTCCTCTTCCAGCGCGTCAATGGTCGAATAGCGCGTGTGCACGCGGCCGGCAAAGAGATCGTCGAGCTGGCGCAGACGCGGGATCGAGCGATCGATGATGCTGACGTCAGCGCCAAGACCCGCCGCCATGCGGGCGGCATGCAGGCCGACGACACCGCCGCCGATGACGGTCACCTTGGCCGGCAGCACGCCCGGCACGCCGCCGAGCAGGATGCCGCGGCCGCCATTGGCCTTTTGCAGCGAGGTCGCACCGGCCTGGATCGCCAAGCGCCCGGCAACTTCCGACATCGGCGCAAGCAGCGGAAGGCCGCCGCGATCGTCGGTGACGGTTTCATAGGCAATCGCCGTGACGCCGGAATTCAACAGGCCCTTGGTCTGTTCCGGATCGGGCGCAAGATGCAGATAGGTATAGAGAATTTGGCCTTCGCGCAGTTGCGCCCATTCGGAGGGCTGCGGCTCCTTGACCTTGACGATCATGTCCGACTTTTCGAACACGTCCTTCGCCGTCGCGACGATTTTCGCGCCAGCGGCACGGTACGCATCGTCGTCCGCGCCGATCCCTGCCCCGGCCTTGGTCTCCACGATTACCTCGTGGCCATGGGCAACATATTCACGCACCGAGCCGGGCGTCAGGCCGACACGATATTCATGGTTTTTGATTTCCTTCGGGCAACCGACACGCATCCTTGCGTTCCTCTCCTGTTGGGCTTTGCGCCGCTTTTGACGAGGCAATCAGCAAAACACGCCGACAATCGAATGTCCTTGCAAAGACGAAAGCCAGCGCGCATTGATTTCGAAGAATGTTGCGACAATAGGCGCAGGATTGAGGGAAATCACGAATGAGCGAACTTGATGCCATCGATCATGCGATTCTGCGCATTCTTCAGCAGAACGGCCGGATCTCGAATGCCGACCTCGCAGCGAAGGTCGGACTCTCTCCGTCCGCCTGTTCTCGGCGCGTCGACATCCTGGAAAAATCGGGAACGATCGCCGGCTATCATGCGCGGATCGCCCATAAGGCGCTCGACTACCAGATCATGGTCATCGTGCATATTTCGCTCTCGGGGCAGTTCGCAAAGACGCTCGCCGAATTCGAGGCAGCGGTAAAGCTCTGTCCGAACGTGCTTGTCTGCTACCTGATGTCGGGAGAATATGACTACATCCTGCGGGTCGCGGCCAAGGATCTGCAAGACTACGAACGCATTCACCGTGACTGGCTTTCGGCCTTGCCCCATGTGGTGAAGATCAATTCCAGCTTCTCGCTGCGCGAAATCATCGATCGGCCGAATGTCGGCATCTGAAAGCGGCCGAAAACCTATCGGCCGACGACGCAATTGCGGCCGCGTCCCTTGGCGGCGTAGAGCCTCAGATCGGCCTGCGCCAGTAAATCCTCGACAGAGACCCCATCGGCAGGCGTCGAAGAAAGCCCGATACTCGCCGTAACCGAGCGACCGTCCGGCGTCGCAATCTGATCTGAGATCGCAATCCGGATCTCCTCGGCGCGGCGCAGCGCATCGGCATGCATCATTGCCGGACACAGGATCACGAATTCCTCGCCGCCATAGCGAAACAGCCGGTCGACCGGGCGCAATTTCGACTTCACCGTTTCCACCAGACGCTGCAACACACGGTCCCCTTCCAGGTGGCCAAATCGATCGTTCACACCCTTGAAGTGGTCGACGTCGATGATCATCAGCGTCACGGCTGCGTTTTCGGCGCTCGCGGCGCGCAGCATTGCCGGTGCCTCGGCCTCGAACCGGCTGCGGTCGAGCGAGCCCGTCAGCGTGTCCTGCCCGGAGCGCGACAAGAGGTCCTCGTAGCGCTCACGGAAGGTCAGCGTGTTGAAGATGTCGCCAAGCGGCCGGTCCGACATGGCAAGCGACGGGTGGCGCGAGAGGTTGAGATAAAGGCCGACGGCAATGGCATAGAAGGGTGCTGCCAGCATTTTCGCCATCCAGCCGCCCCAGAAGACCTCGGCCGGCGCGCCGTTCCACCAACGCAGCGCCGCATAGAAGGCGGCCTGATCGAAGGTGAGCACCACGAAACCGCAGATGAGGAAACGGACGGTCACGAAGTGACGCAACCACCGCCCGAGGCGCTCGTAGAGCAGGATGATCATCAGCGCATCGAAGTAGAGGATCGTCGTTCCCCAGACCATCAGCCACCCCATCTCGTCGATGAAGGCGAGGTCGGCGGAGCGCTCCGCGACGATCGACACCGTATCGTGCTGCCGCAACAGAAGGCTGAGCGCCACCGTCAGGAAATTGCCGGCGAGCAGACCATAGATCGGCTGGCGCACCGTTGCTGCGTCCTCCTTCACATAGAGGAGGAGGATCATCATCAGCTTACCGGAGAACAGCACGGCCGATCCGGGCGAAATCACGCCGAACGGCAGTTGCACATAAAAGACCGCGGCAAGATAGGTCTCGATGAAGTGCATGACGCCGAGGGCCGCGACAAAGACCCCGAGACCCAACCGGGCACGAAGGTGCAAAAGCCCGATCATCGCCGTGACGTAGACCAGTGCCTCGCCGACGAAGAGAATAAGGTTGGCGTTTGGCATGTGCTTGAGAAGGTTCCGTTTCCTCAAGCACCGTTAACCAGGAAACTTGAAGAAAACTTTACCGGGTGTCCGCTGTTGCTCGACCTTTCAGTGCGAAAATCTGCCGCTTTCGGAAACGCCAGCTTTCCGGCATATTCAGCGCCAACCCACCGTCGTTCGCCCGCCAGCGAACAAAACCCCCAATTGTATTCCTTTTCCATGAAGACCCGCATTCTTGATCAATGGAGGACCGCATGACATCGATGACTTCCCCGCTTAACCTCACGCGCCGCTCGCTTCTTGCGGGGGCCGCAGCGTCCTCGGCACTCGTCATGTTGCATCCATTCTCGGTTCGCGCTGCCGCCAACCAGGCGCATCTCAGGATCATGGAAACGACGGACCTGCACGTCCACGTCTTCCCCTACGACTATTACGGCGACAAGCCGAACGACACGGTCGGCCTTGCGCGCACCGCCTCCATCATCGACGCCATCCGCGCCGAAGCGACCAACTCCATCCTCGTGGATAACGGCGACTTCCTGCAGGGTAACCCGATGGGCGACTACATCGCCTACCAGCGTGGCATGAAGGACGGCGATCTCCACCCGGTGGTCGCGGCCATGAACGTGCTCGGCTATGACTGTGGCACGCTCGGCAACCACGAATTCAACTATGGCCTGGACTTCATGTTCAAGGTGCTGAACGGGGCGAACTTCCCGCTCGTCTGCGCCAACCTGACGAAGGGAGCGCTTGCCGCCAATGCGCGGGAGGACGAGCTGTTCCTGAAGCCCTATGTCATCCTCGACCGCAAGGTGAAGGACGGTTCCGGCCAGGAGCATCAGATCCGCATCGGTCTCATCGGCTTCGTACCGCCGCAGATCATGACCTGGGACGCCAAGCACCTGGAGGGCAAGGCCGATGCCCGCGACATCGTCAAGGCGGCGGAAGCCTGGGTGCCGCAGATGCGCGAGGAAGGCGCCGACATCGTCGTGGCGCTCTCCCACTCCGGCATTGGCCAGGAAGCCTATGCGGAGAACCTCGAGAACGCATCCGTTCCGCTCGCCGCGATCGAAGGTATCGATGCGATCGTCACCGGTCACAGCCATCTCGATTTTCCTGGGCCGAAGTTCGACGGCGTTGGCGGCGTCGACAACAAGAAGGGCCTGATCTCCGGCAAGCCCGGCGTCATGGGCGGCTTCTGGGGTTCGCATCTCGGCCTGATCGACCTCTTGATCGAGCGTGAGGGTGGAGCTTGGCGCGTCGTCAGCTCGACAAGCGAAGCGCGGCCAATCTATCGCCGCGTTGAAAAGAAAGTCGTGGCTGAAGTCGCCGATCGACAAGACGTTCTGGCCGCCGCACAAAAGGACCACGAGGCGACGCTTGCCTATGTGCGCACGCCCGTCGGCAAGACCAGCGCGCCGCTCTATTCCTACTTCGCCCTGGTTGCCGACGACCCGTCGGTCCAGATCGTCAGCCAGGCGCAGACCTGGTACATCAAGGACATGCTGAAGGACACCGAGCACCGCGACCTGCCGGTGCTTTCAGCCGCGGCCCCCTTCAAGGCCGGCGGCCGCGGCGGCGCCGATTACTACACCGACGTTCCGGCCGGCGACATCGCGATCAAGAACGTCGCCGATCTCTACCTTTATCCGAACACGGTGCAGGCCGTGGTCATAACAGGCGAACAGGTGCGCAACTGGCTGGAAATGTCGGCCGGCATCTTCAACGAGGTCAAGCCGGGGGCTTCCGACGCGCCGCTGATCAACGGCGGCTTCCCGTCCTACAATTTCGACGTCATCGACGGGGTCACCTATCAGATCGACCTTTCCGTACCGCCGAAGTTCGACAAGGACGGCAACACGATCAACGCCGCATCGAACCGCATCAAGAACCTGCAGTTCAATGGACAAGCGATTGATCCGGCGCAGAAATTCGTCGTCGCCACCAACAACTACCGGGCCGGCGGCGGCGGCAACTTCCCCGACATCACCGCCGACAAGGTGGTGTTCGTGGCTCCCGACACCAACCGCGATGTGGTGGTGCGCTACATCATCGACCAGGGCACGATCAATCCGTCGGCCGACGCCAACTGGACCTTCGCTCCGCTCGCCGGGACGAGCGTGACATTCGACAGTGGACCGAAGGCACGGCAGTTCCTGGCACAGGTGAAGGGCGTGACGATCGAGGACGCTGGCGACGCCGCCGAGGGTTTTGCGCGCTTCCGCATCAAGCTCTGAGCCCCCAACCGATCAGTGTGGGCTGCCGCTTGCGGCGGCCCACGCACTTGGCGCGCAGTCGACCAGCTGGCTGAACCGCCGACACAAGCCAACGGCACTCCTACCGAAAAACATGAGTTTCGACAGGCAAGCTTATGTTTACATTAGATTATCTTGAAGAGACAAGCCGGCTCAGACCTGGCGCGACGAGGCGTCGTCGGAAAACAGCGACGGGCCGGTCTGGTCGATGATCTGGCGCCCCTTGCGCAGCGCCGCGTCGATCGCGTCCTGCTCGGACGCGAAGAGATCGGCACGGATGAAGCTGCGAACCTTGGCGCCGCCTTCGGCCGAGACCTTCTCGATGTTGCCCGCCAGACGGAACTGCGAGCCCTCGCGCATCGGCGTCGCACGGATGGTGCAATCCGCATAGGCCTCGGATTTCCCCGGTGCTGCCTGCGCCTGGTCTTCGGAGTTGCCGGAACGGCCGAACAATTTCGAGAAAAACGATGCCATGCCCAAGACTTAGACGCCGCGGCCAACACTGTCAAAGCCTAAGTGCCGATAATTGACCGCGACGCCCACTCCCGTCAGATGATGAGGTTGGAAAGGATCTCGTTCTCGGTAATGTCCTGGTAGCGCAGCCCCGCGGCGTCGAAGCGAGCCTTCAGCACCGGGAAATTCTCGGCATGTTTTGTCTCGATGCCGATCAGGATGGAACCGAAGTTGCGCGCTGACTTCTTCAGATATTCGAAGCGCGAGATGTCGTCCTCGTCGCCGAGCAGGTTGAGGAAGTCGCGGAGCGCGCCCGGCCGCTGCGCCATGCGCAGGATGAAGTACTTCTTGAGGCCGGCGTGGCGCATCGCCCGCTCCTTGACGTCAGGCAGGCGCTCGAAATCAAAGTTGCCGCCGGAAACGACCGCGACCACCGTCTTGCCCGCAAGCGTCTCCGGTCCCAGCGCTTCCAGCGCCGAGATCGAAAGAGCGCCAGCCGGCTCAAGCACGACGCCTTCGACATTCAGCATGTCGATGATCGTCTGGCAGATCGCGTTCTCCGACAGCAACATGACCTGGTCAGGCGAGAAACGCCGAAGTGCCGCGAAATTGAGGTCGCCGATGCGCCCAACCGCGGCACCGTCGACGAAGTTGTCGACCTGATCGAGGGTCACGACGCTGCCGGTTTCCAGGCTTTCGCGCAGGCTCGGCGCACCCGACGGCTCGCAGAAGATGAAGTGATCGGCTGCAACCTTATCCTTGAGGTAGCCGGTGACGCCGGCGGCAAGACCGCCACCGCCAACCGGCAGCACGACGAGATCCGGAACCACCTCTTCCGGCAGTTGCCAGGCAATTTCCGCCGCGACGCTTGCCTGTCCCTCGATGATGTCGGCGTGGTCGAAAGGCGGCACCATGACGCCACCGATCGCCTCCACGTGGTCGCGGGCAGCCTTGTAGCACTGGTCGAAGATATCGCCGACCAGCTTGATGGTGATGAACTCGCCGCCGAACATCCTGGTCTTGTCGATCTTCTGCTGCGGCGTCGTCACCGGCATGAACACGACACCCGGAACGCCGAAATGGCGGCAGACGAAGGCGAAGCCCTGGGCATGGTTGCCGGCCGAGGCGCAGACGAAGGTCTTACCCGAGGCGCCGGCACCGATCGCCTTGCGGAAGAAGTTGAAGGCGCCCCTGATCTTATAGGAGCGAACCGGCGAAAGATCCTCGCGCTTCAGGTAAATATTCGCACCGTAGCGTGCGCTCAAATGTTCGTTGAGCTGCAGCGGCGTCGGCGGGAAGATCTCCCGCAAGGCTTCGGTTGCGGTTTCGACATCCTGCTTCATCACGTGCGGTCTTCCGTTGAGTTGGTCGCTGGCCGTCGCTATTGCACATCGCAACGCCCGAAGCCATGGCTTTGACTCGAATCGGGCCGACGTTGAAAATGACGCACTGACCGTTCCACCGGCACGGCCACATTGTTCTTCCGGGAAATAAACGCTTGAACGCAACCCTGATCCGGCATGCCGTGCACATTTCGGCGATCCTCGGCATATATCTTGCCTGCGCCATGTTGGTGCCGGCGATGGTCGATCTCTATTACGGCCATTCGGATTGGCAGATCTTTGCCGCTTCGGCGTTCATGGTCGGCGGCCTTTCGCTTGCGACCTTCATGGCGACGCGCATGGGCCCGCCGCCCTTCTCCAAGAAGTTCGGCTTTGTTCTCGTCAATATGCTGTGGGCCGTGTTCTCGGTTGTCGGCGCGATCCCGCTCTGGCTGTCATCGATGAAGCTCGATTTTGCCCAGGCACTGTTCGAATCCGTCTCGGCCATCACGACGACCGGTGCGACAGTGATCGTCGGTCTGGACGATGCGCCGCCCGGGCTCCTCCTCTGGCGGTCACTTTTGTGCTGGCTCGGCGGCATCGGCATCGTCGTGCTCGGCCTGTTCATCATCCCCTATCTCAGGGTCGGCGGCATGTCGTTCTTCAAGATGGAATCCTCCGACACCGGCGACAAACCCTTTGCCCGGCTCGCGAGCTTCAGCCGCGCTTTCCTCGCGATCTATGTCGTCATCACGCTTCTCTGCACGATCGGCTATTTCCTGACGGGCATGAACCGCTTCGATGCGATCAACCACGCGATGTCGACGGTGGCGACGGGTGGCTTTTCCACCCATGATGCATCCTTCGCCTATTTCGGCAGCATTCCGCTGCTCTGGACCGCCACCTTCTTCATGGCGCTTTGCAGCCTACCCTTCTCGATCCTGATCGTGCTCGTCGCCCGTGGCAGGCTGGATGCGCTGCGCGACCCGCAGATCATCGTGTTCCTCGGCTATCTCTCGGCCTTCTCGATTGCCGTTGCCGTCTATCATCGGCTCGCCAATGGCGTGGAATTCCATCTGGCGCTGGCACACTCCTTCTTCAACATCACCTCTATCCTCTCGACCAGCGGCTATGCCAGCCAGGACTACAGCCTCTGGGGGCCCTTCGTCGTCATCGCAGCCTTCATCGCCACCTTCATGGGCGGTTGCTCCGGCTCGACCGCCGGTGGCATCAAGGCCTATCGCTTCATCGTGCTCTTCAATGCGATCCGGTCGGGTCTGAACAAGATCGTCTATCCCAATGCGATCTATGCGGTGCGCTATGGCGGCAACACCGTCGACGCGGACACGCAACGCTCCATCTTCCTGTTCTTCATCACCTATATGCTGCTCTGGGTGCTCGGCAGTCTCGCCATGGGAGCGCTCGGCTACGATCTGGTCACCGCCACCTCGGCCGTCATTACCTGCCTTTCCAATGTCGGCCCGGGCCTTGGTCCGATCATCGGGCCGGCCGGCAACTTCTCGACGCTCGGCGATCCCGAACTCTATCTGCTGTCGCTGATGATGCTGCTCGGTCGTCTCGAAGTGCTGACCGTGCTGGTAATCCTGACGCCGGTCTTCTGGAAGCATTGACCATTCGCCTGGCGGCCCTATCGTCTTGACTCGGTGCAGCAGATGCCGAAAGTCGGTCGAAACCGGCGATGGGGGAACGTCATGGTGAAACATATACGTCGTCTGGCGATGCTGACCGCCGCCGTGACGCTTTCGGCTGGTCTCGCGGCCCATGCCGGCCCGCTTGCCGACGCGGCGGTGCAGGCCGAAAAGCTCGCGGCTTCCGGCGACGCGGCGAAAGCCCATGACCTGCTCCGCCAGGCGATGAGCGACTTTTCGCAAACGTTGCCGCTGGCGATCGGCAAGGCGGTTTTCGTGACCAAGGCGCCGACTGGCTACGCCATGTACGATCCGCGCGAGGGCGCAGTCTTCAAGGAGGGAGAGTCGCTGATCTCCTATATCGAGCCGATCGGCCTCACCTGGAAGGATTCGGCAACGAAAGGCCAACTCGAAAGCCACTTCACCGTTGATTTCGATATTCTCAATCCGAAGGGCGACGTGCTCGCCGGCCAGAAGGCGTTCGGCGATTTCACCTTCACCGGCCACCTCAGAAACCAGGAAATCTATTCGACGCTGACCATCGACGTTTCCGGCGCGCCTGCCGGCGACTATGTGCTGCGCTTCCACTTCAATGACGTCAACAGCGGCAAAAGTGCCAGCGTCGACCAACCCTTCAAGATTGCCGGACCGTAATATTATGCCCCATACTGTAACGACCGTCGGCTTCGATGCCGACGATACACTCTGGCAGAACGAGCAGTTCTTCCGGCTGACGGAAGCGCGCTTCGCCGAGCTTCTGAGGCCGCACACCGACACCGAACATCTCTCCGACCGGCTGCTTGCCGCAGAGAAGCGCAACCTTGGGCTCTACGGCTTCGGCATCAAGGGCTTCGTGCTCTCCATGGTCGAAACCGCCGTTGACGTTACCGGTGGCAAAGTCCCCTCCTCGGTCATCGCAGAAATCCTCGCCGTTGGGCGCGACATGCTCGTGCACCCGGTCGAGCCGCTGCCGCATGTCAAGGAAACCCTCGAGGCGCTTCACGGCCATTTTCGACTTGTCATGATCACCAAGGGCGATCTCTTCGACCAGGAGCGCAAGCTCGCCGCCTCCGGCCTTGGCGACTATTTCAACGCCGTCGAGATCGTCAGCGACAAGACCGTCGCCACCTACGAGCGCATCTTCAAACGTCACGGCGATGGAGCGCTGAAAAGCATGATGGTCGGCAATTCGCTGAAGTCGGATATTGTGCCTGCACTCGGTGCCGGAAGCTGGGGTGTCTATGTCCCGCACGCGCTTACCTGGTCGTTCGAACACCACGATAAGCCGGAGGACCATCCGCGTTTTCGCGAGATTGCGGATCTCGGCGGGTTGGGCACGGTCCTTGAGCGCTTGACACTGAAGGCTTGACTGTCGTCCGCAAGCGCCAAGTCGATTGCAACTATAAGATGATCCGTATCGATGATACACGAGTCAGCTTATCGTCCCCATGGTGGCTTAGATGAGGGGAACCAATGTTGGCGCTTGTTTTCAGCGATATCGATGGTGGTGGTGGGCATGCTCATTGGATGGCTGCTGAGGAAGGTTTCGGCTTTGAGCGTCTTTTCCTCGCGCCTCGCGGGTTTGGCGGTTCTGTTGTTTCCCGCACCCGCCATCTACTCGTTCAATTCGGGCTGGCCGTTTGTCGACGCGCTTATCGTCTACGGCCTTGGGGCGCTGATTGCCGCGGCCGTCTTCACTTTCATGAAGACGAGAGAACAGCGCGCCTAAGCGCGTTGTCCACCCCGAAACCCCCGATCACCCTTGACTGTTTGACCTGAGTGTTTGATCTAGGCTGTATGCGGGCGTGGCGAAACTGGTAGACGCAAGGGACTTAAAATCCCTCGGCCTTGGCTGTGCGGGTTCGATCCCCGCCGCCCGCACCAGGCAATCGGTTTTCAAGGATCAACAGGATAGGCGCATCCGACGCTCTCAGGAGAGCGAGACGTTGCGCCGGCGAGACTGGCCGCTCAGTTGTTGTAGTAATAACAATCGCATTCCGCCTGGTAGGCGTCGTCGTGCCAGACGCGGACGGCGAGTTTCGTTGCGCATCCCTGGTTTTCCAGCCTGAGGCCGAGAAGCGAGACCGCTGCCGCCTTGGAATTGGGGGCGTCCACCTCGATTGCCGATCCGACCTGGTGGACACCCTGCCGCGGGGTCCAGGTGAAGATCTGAACGCTGTAGTGCATCGAATATCCTCCGTGGAGAGATGGTGTGCACGCAATACTAAACGCTATGTGTTCGCAATGAGCCGGTCGCCTTGACCGTTTCAGCCGTCTTCGACGGTCGCTTCAGGCCGATCGCCGCCATCCGTGTGTTCGAAGTGCCAGTGGCCCTCTTCGTCCTGGAAGCTGATCTCCTCGTCGTCGCCGCCGACTTGCTGTTCGGCGGCGGCGGCCTTGGCGGCGGCAAGCGCCGTTTCGCGGTTGGGAAAGGGTTCCGAAAAGGCGTCGGCGGCCTTATAGGCCCATCCGCCGTCATGAGGAACGATGGTGTACGTAATTCGCGCCATACTTCCCTCCCGATAATCCGAAAGACGTTTCCGTCTTCGGCGGGCCGTTGCCGCACGGCCCTGCATTCCTCCTCGTCAAAGGCATACTCAATGCCGAACGCCGCGGATATTAGCACAAGTGTGGTACGAATTGCCACATTCGCGAATCACCCGGAAAGGCTAGCCGCAAAACAAAAAGGCGGCCCCTTGCGGCGCCGCCTAAGCTCTTGAAACGATTGCGTCGAAATGATCAGGCCGAAAGCTTCGCAGCGATCTTGGCGACGTGTGCGCCCTGGAAGCGGGCCGCCTGGAGTTCGACCTCGGACGGCTGGCGCGAGCCGTCGGCATCGGTGATCGTCGAGGCGCCATAGGGCGAGCCGCCCTTGATTTCGTCGAGGCCCATCTGGCCCTGGAAGGCATAGGGAAGACCAGCGACGACCATGCCGTGATGCATCAGCGTCGGAATGAAGCCGAGGATCGTGGATTCCTGACCGCCATGCTGGGTGGCCGAGGACGTGAAGACCGAGCCGACCTTGCCGACCAGCTTGCCAGACGCCCACAGGCTGCCCGTCTGATCGATGAAGTTGCGCATCTGCGAAGCAACGGTGCCGAAGCGCGTCCCGGCGCCGAAGATGATCGCGTCGTATTGGGCAAGCTCCTCGACATGGGCGATCGGCGCGGCCTGGTCGAGTTTGAAATGAGAGGCCTTGGCGATCTCGTCCGGCACCAGTTCCGGAACGCGCTTGACGTCGACTTCGGCGCCGGCAGACTTGGCGCCTTCGGCCACGGCGTAAGCCATGGTTTCGACGTGTCCGTATGCCGAATAGTAGAGAACGAGAACCTTGGCCATAATTGCTCCTTTGGATACAAGCGATCCCACTTGATCACTGCTGCGCGGAAGATTTATCAAAATGCAGCCGCATGCCAGGAGCCGTCCGGGAAACAGACTGTTCTCGCAATGTGAACAATAATAATTCACTGTTAAATGACTGACTAAACAAACAGGATCACCCGATGAGCAGCATAAAAGTCGTCACTGCCGCCATGGTCGCCATCGGCGACGAACTTTTGTCGGGGCGAACCAAGGACAAGAACATCGGTCACCTCGCCGACATGATGACCATGGTCGGCATCGACCTGAAAGAAGTGCGCATCGTCGCCGACGACGAGGCGGCGATCGTCGAGGCGATCAATGCGGTGCGCAGCCGCTACGATTACGTCTTCACATCCGGCGGCATCGGCCCGACGCATGACGACATCACGGCCGACGCCGTGTCTCGCGCCTTCGGCGTCGAATGCATCTACGAGTCCGAGGCGATGGCGCTGCTCGGCGCCATGTACGAACGCCGCAACATGGAGTTTACCGACGCGCGCAAGCGCATGGCGCGCATGCCACTCGGTGCACGCCATATCCCCAACCCGGTATCGACAGCGCCTGGCTTCGCCATCGGCAACGTGCATGTCATGGCCGGCGTGCCGCAGGTCTTCCAGGCCATGCTCGACGCGCTGCTGCCCGGCCTGAACGTCGGCTCGCCCCTCCTCTCCCGCACCGTACGCTCGCCCTTCGGCGAGGGCGATATCGGCAGCCCGCTGACCGAAGTGCAGAAGAACCATCCGGAGACGAGCATCGGCTCCTACCCGAAATTTGACGGCAAGACCTTCTCGACGGATATCGTCGTGCGGGCCCGCGATCCGGAAGCGCTTGCTGCAGCGGAGGCTGATGTCCAGGCGATGATCCAGGCAATCGCCGACGCGCGGGCAAAGGGATAGCGCGAAGCCCTTGCACTCAAGGCCTCAATGCCGTTATTGCATGTCGGCAAATCAGGATGACGCGTTCCCGCCTGCCCGATCTGCCGGACGCTTCGCCTTACCCTCGTTCAGACAAGCCGGAGCCCACCCATGTCGCTGCCCGATAAAGCCTTTCCCGTTTCCTGGGACCAGTTCCACCGCGATGCCCGGGCGCTTGCCTGGCGGCTGGCCGACAACGGCCAGGAATGGCGTGCCATGGTTTGCATCACCCGTGGCGGCCTGGTTCCGGCTGCGATCATTTCGCGCGAACTCAATATCCGGATGATCGAAACCGTCTGCGTCGCCTCCTACCATGACTACGACACGCAGGGGCAGATGAAAGTGCTGAAGGGCATCACGCCTGAAATCACCAAGGACGGCGGTGAAGGCGTGCTGATCGTCGACGACCTGACGGACACCGGCAAGACCGCGGCCGAAGTACGGGCAATGCTGCCGAAGGCGCATTTCGCTGCCGTCTACGCCAAGCCGAAGGGCCGGCCGCTCGTCGATACCTTCGTGACCGAAGTCAGCCAGGACACCTGGATCTATTTCCCCTGGGACTTGGGCTTCACCTACCAGGAGCCGATCGCCAAGGGCACGCGCGGCTGATAGCGCATCTGGGCGGACACCGCGAACGTCGCCTCTCAAGAGGTGGTTTGTCGCCTGTGCGCTCACGATCAACTGATCGGCGGTATCGCGCCGATCAGCGTTTCAGCGGTCAAGCCTGGCCCTGCCTTGGCCCCGGCTGCGCCATGGCGCCAGACCGCTGCGATCGCCGCTTCGAAGGCCGGCATTCCTTTCGCCAGATGTGCGCCGACGATGCCGGCAAGTACGTCCCCCGATCCGGCGGTTGCCAGCCACGGCGGCGCATTGTTGTTGACGACGGCCCGCCCGTCCGGCGCGGCAACGACGGTGTCGGCGCCCTTGTAGACGATCACGGCATGGCTCGCCCGCGCCGCGGCCTGCGCCTTCTCGATCTTCGAAAGCCCGTCGTCACCGGCGATCTCCGGAAAGAGGCGAGCGAACTCGCCATCATGCGGCGTCATCACCATTTGCCCGCCACCTTTCGCCAGCGCCGCGAACAGTTCGCCGGGGTTCGTCTGGAACGAGGTGATGCCATCGGCGTCGAGCACCAGAGAGCGATCGCAGAGCGCAAGCGCAAAGTCCCTCGCCTTCTTGCCGATGCCAAAACCCGGCCCAAGCACGAAGCTGCCCAGGCGCTGGTCCTGCAGCCATTTGGTAAGCTCCCGGCTTCCGTCGATCTCCTTCACCATCACCGCCGTCAGATGAGACGCATTGATGCCGAGCGCGGCCTTGCCGGTGGCGACGGTAACGAGGCCAGCGCCAGCCGCAAGGCCCGCTGCCGCCGAAAGTCGCGCCGCGCCCGTTGCCTGGCGGTCGCCTGAGAAAACGACCAGATGCCCGCGCTTGAACTTGTGCGTCGAGGCCGCCAGGTCACCTCCCCAGCCCGCCCAGAGGAACGGCGCGTTGAGGCGCAGCGAACCTGCGCCGGCACGCACAATGCGCGCGGGAATGCCGATATCGAACACCTTGAGTGTGCCGCAGAGGGATCGCCCGGGCAGAAGCCAATGACCGGGCTTGGGCGCCATGAACGTGACAGTGTGGCGAGTGGCAAAGGCGGCGCCCCGGATCTCGCCCGTCCGGCCGTCGATGCCGCTCGGCAGATCGATGGCAACGACCGGAACGCCGCTGGCATTGACCCGTTCTATAAGGTGAACGACGTCGTCAGGGAGGTCGCGTGACAAGCCCGCCCCAAAGAGCGCATCGATGACGACATCGCCAGCCTGTGGTTCGAATGCAGAGATTGGCGCAGCAGGACCACTCCAGTCGGACCAGGCCCGCGCTGCATCTCCTTGAAGCCTGGCGGGATCGCCGAGGACGAACACCGCGACATCCGCCCCGCTTTCGGCAAGGCCGCGGGCTGCGATGTACCCGTCACCGCCATTGTTGCCTGGACCGCAGAGCACGACGAAGCGGCGGGCATCCGGAAAATGTCGCAGGGCCGCCGCCGTCACCGCCAGTCCGGCGTTGCGCATCAGCGTAAAACTATCGATGCCGGATTGGGCTGCCGCCCGGTCGATTGCCGTCATTTCGGCGGGCGTGATCAACAGGTGCTGAAGGTCGGAGCGCATACGCCAGACTTATCCATGCCCACGCGCGTGAAGCAAGGCCTCAGCGCCGCCACCACGATTGCCTTAAAATCATGCACTTGCACATAATTGTTGCTCAAATAACAAGCTTTGCGTCAGCAATGACGCGGAGACGCCGCAAGAAGCGGGCATCTTTCGATCGGAAATCATAAAAAATAGGCAGATCGCGCCCGCCGAAGGTATGGAAATCCCGCAATCGGCGCGCCGACAGCAGATTTTTTGTCATTCTGACAGATTTTCGCAGAAAAACTGGCATGCAACGTGCATATTCAGGGCGAGCGGGCATGATCCTGCTTTCAAGGGAGAAGCGGAGAGACATTTTCTCATGAAAAAGATCGAAGCGATCATTAAGCCCTTCAAGCTCGACGAAGTGAAGGAAGCCCTTCAGGAAGTCGGTCTGCAGGGTATCACCGTCACGGAAGCCAAGGGCTTCGGGCGGCAGAAGGGTCACACGGAGCTGTATCGCGGCGCCGAATACGTGGTGGACTTCCTGCCGAAGGTAAAGGTCGAAGTCGTGCTGGCGGATGAAAACGCGGAGGCCGTCATCGAGGCGATCCGCAACGCCGCGCAAACCGGCCGCATTGGTGACGGAAAGATTTTCGTTTCCAATGTGGAAGAAGTCATCCGAATTCGCACGGGCGAAACCGGCCTCGACGCCATCTGACATCACGGGCCGTTCGGCCCGGTTCTTTTCAAATCCTCGTCATCTCACACAGGGAATAACGGCAAATGACGACTGCAAGCGATATTCTGAAGCAAATCAAGGACAACGACGTCAAGTTCGTCGACCTGCGCTTTACCGATCCGAAGGGCAAGCTGCAGCACGTAACGATGGATGTGGTCTGCGTCGACGAAGACATGTTCGCCGATGGCGTCATGTTCGACGGTTCCTCGATTGGCGGCTGGAAGGCCATCAACGAGTCCGACATGGTGCTGATGCCCGATCCGGAAACAGCGCATATGGACCCGTTCTTCGCGCAGTCGACGATGGTCATCATCTGCGACATTCTCGATCCGGTTTCGGGCGAATCCTACAACCGCGACCCGCGCGGCACGGCCAAGAAGGCTGAAGCCTACCTCAAGGCATCCGGCATCGGCGACACCGTCTTCGTTGGCCCGGAAGCAGAATTCTTCGTCTTCGACGACGTCAAGTACAAGGCCGACCCGTACAACACCGGCTTCAAGCTCGACTCCTCGGAACTGCCGTCGAACGACGACACCGATTATGAGACCGGCAACCTCGGCCACCGCCCGCGCGTCAAGGGCGGCTACTTCCCGGTTCCGCCGATCGACAGCTGCCAGGACATGCGCTCTGAAATGCTGACGGTCCTGTCCGAAATGGGCGTCACCGTCGAAAAGCATCACCACGAAGTGGCCGCCGCCCAGCACGAGCTCGGCGTCAAGTTCGACGCGCTGGTGCGCAACGCCGACAAGATGCAGATCTACAAGTACGTCGTGCACCAGGTCGCCAATGCCTATGGCAAGACGGCAACCTTCATGCCGAAGCCGATCTTCGGCGACAACGGCTCGGGCATGCACGTACACCTGTCGATCTGGAAGGACGGCAAGCCGACCTTCGCCGGCGATGAATATGCCGGCCTGTCGGAATCCTGCCTCTACTTCATCGGCGGCATCATCAAGCATGCCAAGTCGCTGAACGCCTTCACCAACCCGTCGACGAACTCCTACAAGCGTCTCGTCCCGGGCTATGAAGCACCGGTTCTGCTCGCCTATTCGGCACGCAACCGTTCGGCTTCGTGCCGCATTCCGTTCGGCACCAACCCGAAGGCCAAGCGCGTCGAAGTCCGCTTCCCGGACCCGACCGCCAACCCCTACCTCGCCTTCGCAGCCATGCTGATGGCCGGCCTCGACGGCATCAAGAACAAGCTGCACCCCGGCAAGGCCATGGACAAGGACCTTTATGACCTGCCGCCGAAGGAACTGAAGAAGATCCCGACCGTTTGCGGCTCGCTGCGCGAAGCGCTGGAAAGCCTCGACAAGGACCGCAAGTACCTGACGGCCGGCGGCGTCTTCGACGACGACCAGATCGATTCCTTCATCGAACTTAAGATGCAGGAAGTCATGCGCTTCGAAATGACCCCGCATCCGGTCGAGTACGACATGTACTACTCGGTCTAAAACCATTGGAACCGGCGGCATCGGCAACCGGTTCAAGCCGTGCTCAAGGGCCGGCGGCTCCTCAAACGGAGCCGCCGGCCTTTTCTTTGGCGCGCACGATTGCGAGCGCCCTGAACAAGGAGCGGCACGAAACCGTCGAATTGTGTGATATTATGTTGCCAACAACTTTTGCGCGTCCGCGGGACACGCGCGGCGAGATCGATCAATGGAGGGTGTAGGGAATTCCCTATTGATGTTTTGGGTTCGCCAACCCAGATAATCTCCTGAAAGGATGTGTTGCGTCATGAAACAGAGAAACGCCAAATTCGAGATCGGACAGGTGGTTCGCCATCGGGTTTTCCCGTTCCGCGGCGTCATTTTCGACGTCGACCCGGAATACGCCAACACCGAGGAGTGGTGGAACGCCATTCCGCAGGAGATCCGCCCGAGCAAGGATCAGCCCTTCTATCACCTGTTCGCCGAGAACGACGACAGCGAGTATGTCGCCTACGTCTCCGAGCAGAACCTGGAATTCGACGACAGCGACCGGCCGATGCGCCACGCGCAAGTCGATGCCCTGTTCGACAAGGATGGCGTCGGCCACTACAGGCCCAAGGCGACGTTCCGGCACTAAGGCAACTGCGCTCTCGAACAAATGAAAACGCCCGGACCGCGAGGTCCGGGCGTTTCTTTATGAGTTTGCGGAGGACCGCTTAGTTCTGCTTGGCAGCCTTCTGGGCTTCTTCAAGCTTCTTGCGCGCGTCCTCGGCCTTCTTCTGCATCTCTTCCTGCAGCAGGCGCTGACGCTCTTCGAGCTGCGACTGCTCGATCGGCTCGCCGTCGAACACACCGGTGAAGCCCGTCAGGGCCATCTTGATCGGGTTCGGAGCGCGCTGGAAGTTGACCGAGGTGAAGACGACCTCATTGCCCTTCTTCAGGCTGGCGATCAGCTGGTCGGAAAGCGGCGCTTCTGCAACGCACTTGTCGGGCATGCAGATGGCGTAGTCGAGCTTGACCGGCTTGCCGCCGTCGATCTGCATCTGAACGCCGGTCGGAATGAGGCGCGCGGACGGTACGGAAACCTGCATGATCTTGCGGTTGACCTTGCCGGAGACGGTGATGAGGCCGACAGCGGTCACGAGCTGGCCGTTGTTGGCGGTCAGCAGGTTCTGAACGATGCAGACATCGTTGTCTTCCTGCTTGGTGCAAACCTTGAACCAGCCCTGCGGCGGCTTGCCGCCAGCCTGCTGTGCAGACGCAACGCTCGGAACGCCCGCAGCAGCTACAGTGAGCGCCAGCGCTGCCATGCCCGAACGTTTTGCAATATTCGACTTGAAGATCATTGTGATTCCGTCTCCTGAAATCCGGTAACGGAACAGTTGTTCCGCAGGTGAGTATCGTCAGCCGCCGTTGTCCTGTTGGCCAAATAAGGCAAATGCATGACCCCGTTTCCGGAAACACCTGTTACATTGGCTCGCTTCGATTATCCAGTGTTTCCTGTCATTTTTTGACTTCATACTAGGCGGAATTTGGACCGCGGATCGGTTGGATTCATCCGTCGGCATTGGTAACGTTCGGGGAATCGGCCTGTTGATACCCCTCACGGGAGGTGACCTTGCGTGCAATTCTTTCCGGTCTGGCGCTGATCCTGACCGCCACTTCATTCGGCACTGCTGCGGCAGCCGCTCCCGTGCATGCGATTGCCATGCACGGAGAGCCGGCGCTGCCTGCCGATTTCAAGAACTTTCCCTACGTCAATCCGGACGTAAAAAAGGGTGGAAAGATCTCCTATGGCGTCGTCGGCAGCTTCGACAGCCTCAATCCCTTCATCCTGAAGAGCATGCGCACCACCGCGCGCGGCATGTGGGATCCGGAATACGGCAACCTCGTCTACGAATCGCTGATGCAGCGTTCGCGCGACGAGGCCTTCACCATGTATGGCCTGCTCGCCGAAACAGTGGAGTGGGATGACGACCGGACCTTCATCCAGTTCAATCTCAACCCGAAGGCCCGCTGGGCCGACGGGCAACCTGTTACCGCCGAGGACGTGATCTTCAGCTTCGAGCTGCTGCGTGACAAGGGGCGTGTCCCCTTCAGCAACCGCATGGCCAAGGTGGCGAAGCTCGAAAAGGTCGGGGAGCGCAGCGTGCGCTTTACCTTCACCGAGGATGCCGACCGCGAGCTGCCGCTCCTGCTCGGCCTGTCGCCGGTGCTGCCGAAACATGCCATCGACCTTGCGACCTTCGACCAGACCACGCTGAAGCCGCCGCTCGGCTCCGGCCCCTACCGCGTCGCAGAGGTGAAACCGGGCGAGCGCATCGTCTACAAGCGAAACCCGGACTATTGGGCCAAGGACCTGCCCTCGAAGGTCGGCCAGGACAATTACGACGAGATCTCCGTGGAGTATTTCCTCCAGGAGAACTCGCTGTTCGAAGCCTTCAAGAAGGGCGAGATCGACATCTATCCGGAAGGCAGCGCCACCAAGTGGGCGCGCGGCTACGATTTCCCGGCGGTTCGTTCCGGCGAGGTCGTCAAGGAAACCTTCACGCCGAAGACGCCGTCCGGCATGCTCGGCATCGTCTTCAATACCCGCAGGCCAATGTTCGACAACTTGAAGCTCCGCCAGGGCCTGGCGCTGGTCTTCGACTTCGAGTGGGTCAACAAGAACCTCTTCGACAGCGCCTATACGCGCACGCAGAGCTACTGGCAGAACTCGGCGCTGAGTTTTCTCGGCGCACCGGCCGACGACCGCGAACTCGGCCTGATCGGCGACGCCCGCGATCGAATCAACCCGGCGATCCTCGACGGCACCTATCGCCTGCCGGTGACCGACGCGTCCGGGCGCGATCGCAACGTGCTGCGTGTTGCTGTCTCGCTGATGCGCGAGGCCGGCTATCAGATCAAGGACGGCAAGATGGTCGACCCGCAGGGCAAACCGCTCGCGTTCGAGATCATGAGCCAGAATGCCGGCCAGGAAAAAATCGCCCTCGCCTACCAGCGATTTCTCGCACCTCTCGGCATCCAGGCGTCCGTGCGCACCGTCGACGATTCGCAGTACCAGCAGCGCAGCCAGTCCTTCGACTACGACGTGATCATCAAATCCTTCCCCTCGACGCTGTCACCCGGCATTGAGCAGGCCGGGCGCTGGACCTCACAGGCGCGCGACCGGCAGGGTAGCGACAACTTCGCCGGCGTCGCCGACAAGGACGTCGACCGGATGGTCAATAACATCCTGCAGGCCCGCACGAGCGAAGACTTCACGGCGGCGGTGCGTGCGCATGACCGGTTGCTCGTCAACAATTCCTATCTGGTGCCGCTCTATCACCTCGACGCACAGTGGGTGGCGCGACGCAAGCATATCGGCCGGCCCGATACCATGCCGCTTTACGGCTACCAGCTTCCGACCTGGTGGGATCAAAACGCACAATAGAGGGTTGGTTCCCTTTTGGTAACGCATTGAAAGCCGGATGAAACCGGCTTATCTCGCCTTCAACCGAACAAGGAAAGGCGCCCACACCATGCAAACCGTCAGCATCGATATTGTCTCGGACGTTGTTTGTCCCTGGTGTTATCTCGGCAAGGCGCGGCTCGACCAGGCGATTGCCAATCTTCCGGACGTGCTGGTCACGGTCAACTGGCGCCCCTACCAGCTCAATCCCGACCTGCCGCCCGAGGGGATCGATCACAAGCGGCATCTTGCCGAGAAGCTCGGCGGCCAGGCGGCCGTCGATCGCGCCCACGACACGCTGCGCGAACTCGGCAATGCCGACGGCATCGCCTTCGACTTCGAAGCGGTGAAGATCAGCCCGAACACGCTTGACGCTCATCGGCTTGTCCGCTGGGCCGCGACCAACGGCGAGCAGGCGCAGTCCGCCGTCGTCGGCTTGCTGTTCAAGGCCAATTTCGAAGAAGGCCGCAATGTCGGTGATCACGCGGTCCTGCTCGATATCGCCGAGCAAGCAGGCCTCGATCGCCCCGTCGTTGCGGCTCTGCTTGGCTCCGATGCCGACAAGGATGCGGTCAAGGAAGAGGTTGGCATGGCCCGCGAGATGGGCGTAACCGGCGTTCCCTGCTTCATCCTCGAAGGACAATATGCCGTGATGGGCGCGCAATCGGTCGATGTATTGACGAATGCGCTGCGCGAAATCGCCGAGATGAAGGCGAGCGGCAAGCCGAACTGATCTCGGCACGACCTGAAACAGACTTGCTCGACAGACCTTGACCGTACTGCCGCACCACGCGGCAGTACGGTTTTTTCTTACTTCGCCAGGCCGGCGAGCTGCGTCATCACCATTGCTGCACCGGACAGGCGCTTTTCCGGCGTCGCCAGTTCGCGCTGGAAGAAGATGCTCTGGTCGGGCCGGATCTTCGAAAGCGTGCCTTGCTTGGCGATGTAACCCACCAGTGCCGCAGGGTTCGGGAATTCCTTGTTGCGGAACTGCACGACGACGCCCTTCGGCCCGGCATCGAGCTTCTCGACATTCGCCGTGCGGCAGAGCGACTTGATGTAGACGATCTTCAAGAGATGCTGGACCTCGATCGGCAGCGGACCGAAGCGGTCGATCATCTCGGCGCCGAAGCCGTCGATCTCCTTCAAGTCCGTCAGTTCGCCGAGACGACGATAAAGGCCGAGCCTCAGATGCAGATCCGGAACGTAGTGTTCCGGGATCATGACGGGCGTTCCGACCGAAATCTGCGGCGACCAGCCGGTGTCGTGGATTTCTTCCTCACCCTTGAGTTCGGCGACCGCTTCCTCGAGCATCTGCTGGTAAAGCTCGAAGCCAACCTCCTTGATATGGCCCGACTGCTCTTCGCCGAGCAGGTTGCCAGCGCCGCGGATATCGAGGTCGTGACTTGCGAGCTGGAAACCGGCGCCGAGCGTGTCGAGCGACTGCAGCACCTTCAGCCGGCGTTCGGCCATGCCCGTCAGCGTCTTGTTGACCGGCAGCGTGAACAGCGCAAAGGCGCGCACCTTCGAGCGGCCGACGCGGCCGCGAAGCTGGTAGAGCTGGGCGAGACCGAACATGTCGGCGCGGTGCACGATCAGCGTGTTGGCCGTCGGTACGTCGAGACCGGATTCGACGATCGTCGTCGACAGCAGTACATCGTAACGGCCGTCATAGAAGGCGTTCATGATGTCTTCGAGCTCGGTTGCCGGCATCTGGCCGTGGGCGACGGCTACCTTCAGCTCCGGAACGTCCGATTTCAGGAAATCATGGATCTCCGACAAGTCGCTCAGACGCGGGCAGACATAGAAGCTCTGGCCGCCGCGGTAGTGCTCGCGCATCAGCGTTTCCCGGATCACCAGCGCATCGAAGGGCGAGATGAAGGTGCGCACCGCCATGCGGTCGACCGGCGGCGTCGTGATCAGCGACAGTTCACGCACCCCGGTCAGGGCAAGCTGCAGCGTGCGCGGGATCGGCGTCGCCGAAAGCGTCAACACGTGCACGTCGGACTTCAGCTCCTTCAGCCGCTCCTTGTGCTTGACGCCGAAGTGCTGCTCTTCGTCGATGATCAAGAGGCCGAGATTGGCAAAGTTGACCGACGTGCCGAGCAGCGCATGCGTACCGACGACGACATCGGTCTTGCCATCGGCCACTTCCTTCTTCGTCAGCGCCAGTTCCTTGGAACCGACGAGGCGCGACGCCTGCTGGATGCGGATCGGCAGCCCACGGAACCGTTCGGAAAAGGTCTTGAAGTGCTGGCGGGCAAGCAGCGTCGTCGGCACGACGACCGCGACCTGTACGCCGTTCATGGCAGCGATGAAGGCGGCACGAAGCGCCACTTCCGTCTTGCCGAAGCCGACGTCGCCGCAGACGAGGCGGTCCATCGGACGGCCGCTGCCGAGATCTTCCCGCACCGCCTCGATCGAGTTCAGCTGGTCTTCGGTCTCGTCATAGGGGAAGCGGGCGGCAAACTCATCATAGACGCCGTCCTGTGCGGCGAGCACCGGCGCCCGGCGCGTATGGCGTTCGGCGGCGATGCGAATGAGGCCGCCCGCCATATCGAGCAGCCGCTTCTTGAGCTTGGCCTTGCGCGCCTGCCAGGCGACGCCGCCGAGCTTGTCGAGGATCGCATCGGTGCCTTCTGAACCGTAGCGCGACAGAAGCTCGATGTTTTCGACCGGCAGGAAAAGCTTGGCATCGTCGGCATAGACGAGCTCGAGGCAATCATGCGGGGCGCCGACCGCCTCGATGGTGCGCAGGCCGACGAAACGGCCGATGCCGTGTTCGGCGTGCACGACATAGCTGCCCTCGTCGAGACCAGCCACCTCGGCGATGAAGTCGGCACCGCGCTTGCGCCGCTTCGAGCGGCGGACCATGCGGTCGCCCAGAATATCCTGTTCGCCGATGATGACGAGATCGCCCGTCTCGAAACCGGCTTCGATGCTGAGCACGGCCGAGGCCGCCTCGCCCGGCTTCAGCGACTTGATCTCGGCGAGTGCCTTGATGGGCTTGACGTTGCCGAGACCGTGTTCGGCGAGAACCTGGAGCAGGCGATCGAGCGATCCTTCGCTCCAGCCTGAAATCACCACCTTGGCGCCCTTCGAGCGCCGCTCGGCGATGTACTTGACCGCCTGATCGAAGACGTTGACGCGTTCGTCTTGGGCTTCGCCCTCACCCGCCGACTTCGCCCAACGCATGCCCTGGCGCGCATCGACCGAGATGACCTGGCGGGCCTCGCCCTCGTGCTCGTTGAAGGGCGACAGGCGAATGGCGTCGCGTGAACTCAGGCCGGCGTTGAAGCCCTGCGAGCTCAGATAGAGCAGCTCCGGCGGAACCGGCTTGTAGGGCGTACCCTGGGTGGCCTGCGCCTTGCCCGGAGACGCCGAGGCCAAACGGGCGTCGTAATAGTCGAGAATGAGCTTCGAGCGCTCAGCCGCAGCTTCGCGCGCCAGATGATCGGTGACGATACGGAAGCCGTCGAGATAGTCGAAGACTGTCTCCAGCCCGTCATAGAACAGCGGCAGCCAATGCTCCATGCCGGCATAGCGCCGGCCTTCGGAGACAGCCTGGTAAAGCGCGTCGTCGCGGGTCGTCGCGCCGAACAGCGACAGGTAGTGCTTGCGGAAGTGGCTAATCGTTTCGGGCGTCAGCGACACCTCGCTCATCGGATTGAGATCGAGGGAGCGGACCTGACCGGTCGTGCGCTGACTTGCAGGATCGAACGAGCGGATTGTTTCGAGCGTATCGCCGAAGAAATCAAGGCGCAGCGGCTCGCCGCTCCCCGGCACGAAGACATCGAGGATGCCGCCGCGCACTGCGTATTCGCCAACCTCACGCACGGTCGCGACACGCTCGAAGCCGTTGCGCTCCAGCCGCATCGCGATGTCGTCCATACGCACCTGATTGCCCGGACGGGCCGAAAACGCCAGGCTCTGGATCACGTCCTGCGGCGAGATCTTCTGGAGGGCGGCGTTGACCGTCACCAGCACGATCGCCGCATGCGGCTTCTTCTTGTGCGCAATCAAGGCGCTCAGCGCCGCCAGCCGCCGTGCCGACGTGTCGGCGCTCGGCGAGACGCGGTCATAGGGAAGGCAGTCCCAGCCGGGAAGCGTCAGCACCGGAATGTCGGGCGCGACGAATGAGAGGACCTGCTCAAGATCGGCGATCCGCTGGCCGTCCGATAGAATGTAGGCGACCGGCTGGCCGGCGCGGGCGAGCTCAGCAAGGATCAGCGCCTCGGCCCCGGAGGGCACCGGCCCGATCGTGATCTCTCGCTGTGCTTCGACAATCTTCTTCGGATCAAGGCCAGCCAGCATCATCGGTCTATTTCATCCCTTCGGGAAGCTTGTCGAAATCCGGACGATAGGCAGCGATGCGCTGAAACATCTGCGTCTGATAGCAAGCCGGCACCGGCTGTTCGCCGATGATCCACTTGACGAGATCGTTGTCTTCCTCGCCCATGATCGTCTCGAGTTCATCGAGTTGTGCTTCAGAAAGCGTCGAGAGCTCAGCCTCTGCAAATTGCCCGAGGATCAAATCCATCTCGCGAATGCCGCGATGCCAGGCGCGAAACAGGATCCGCCGTCGACGCGGATCGAGATCGGCGCTGGTGCGAGAGATGCCGGTCATGGGAAATTCCTTCCTGCCGCCCGCGATGACGCCTGCACGCTCGGACGAACGCGCGAGGCCTTTGGGGTACGGTTTGTCGTCAACGGCTCTATAAACTCTGAATAGCCGATTGTCAGCCTTGCCAAAGCCCGAATTATCATCGCAATTTCATCGCCATGCGCCCCGCCCTGCTAGATCCGCTCTTCTCCCCGCTCGACACGCTTCCAGGCATCGGCCCGAAGATCGGCGAACTCTATGCCCGTTTGCTCGGTCGCGAGACGATCGAAGACTGCCGCGTGGTCGATCTCGTTTTTCACGCGCCGCATTCGTTGATCGACCGGCGCCAACAGCCTGGCATCGCCCACGCGCCTCAAGGGGTTATCGTCACCATCACCGGTCGGGTCGATCGCCACCAGCCGCCCCCGCGCGGAAAGCCCAACCTGCCCTATCGCGTCTTCCTGCATGACGAGACCGGGGAGCTGGCGCTCACCTACTTCCGCGTCAAGGGCAACTGGTTGGAAAAATCGCTGCCGGTCGATGAGACAGTCATCGTCAGCGGCAAGGTCGACTGGTTCAACGGCCGCCCCTCCATGGTTCACCCTGACTATGCGGTCCGGGCAAGCGAGGCGGAAAACCTGCCGCTGGTCGAGCCGGTCTACGGGCTGACAGCGGGACTTTCACCAAGGATATTGCGCAAGTCGATCGAGGCCGCCGTCGCCCGCGTTCCGGACATGCCCGAATGGATGGACGACGCGCTGCTGACGCGACAAGGTTTCAGCACCGCAGCCGAAAGTTTCCGCGCGCTGCATGATCCCCGCGACGCGACCGACCTTGATCCGCAGGCACCTGCCCGCCGCCGCCTCGCCTATGACGAGTTTCTCGCCGGGCAATTGTCCCTGGCTCTCGTTCGCCAGCGCCTGCGCAAGGTCGCGGGAGTACCGGTTCACGCGACCGGTGTGCTTTCCCGTCCGGTCATCGACGCCCTTCCCTTTTCCTTGACAGCCAGTCAGTCGACGGCGATCGCCGACATCCTGAAGGACATGGCCGGCACCGAGCGTATGCTCCGGCTGCTGCAAGGCGATGTCGGCTCCGGCAAGACGATGGTGGCGCTGATGGCGATGCTCGCCGCCGTCGAATCCGGCGGTCAGGCGGTGCTGATGGCGCCGACCGAAATTCTCGCCCGCCAGCACCATGCGACGCTTGCAAGGATGGCCGCATCCGCGGGCATCGCCATCGACGTTTTGACCGGCCGCACCAAGGGCAAGGAGCGCGACGCCATTCTCGAGCGCATCGCGTCCGGAGAAACGCGCATGGTGATCGGCACGCATGCGCTTTTCCAGGACACGGTGAGCTACAAGGAGCTGACACTGGCGGTGGTGGACGAACAGCATCGCTTCGGCGTTCACCAGCGCCTGCGCCTGACCGCCAAGGGCATCTCGCCGCATATGCTGGTCATGACGGCAACGCCGATCCCGCGCACGCTGGTGCTTGCCGCCTTCGGCGACATGGACGTTTCGAAGCTCACGGAAAAGCCCGCCGGACGCAAGCCGATCCAGACGGTGACGATCCCGACGGAGCGCGTTGGCGACATCGTCGATCGGCTCGACGCTGCCCTTCGCGAAGGCAAGAAGGCCTATTGGATCTGCCCGCTCGTGGAAGAGTCCGAAGCCGTCGACGTCATGTCGGCCGAAGAACGATACGAAGGCCTCGCCAAGCGCTTCGGCAACAATGTCGGCCTGGTACACGGCCGTATGAACGGGGCGGAGAAGGACGCCGTCATGCTCGCCTTCAAGAACGGCGAGGTCCGCCTGCTGGTTGCGACAACAGTCGTGGAAGTCGGCGTCGACGTGCCCGACGCAACAATCATGGTGATCGAGCATGCGGAACGCTTCGGCCTTGCCCAGCTTCACCAGTTGCGCGGCCGCGTCGGCCGTGGCGACGAGGCATCGACGTGCATCCTGCTCTACAAGGGACCGCTCGGCGAAACCGGCCGCGCGCGGCTCTCGATCCTGCGCGACAGCGAGGACGGCTTCCTGATCGCCGAGGAAGACCTGAAGCTGCGCGGCGAAGGCGAGTTGCTCGGCACGCGCCAGTCAGGCACGCCCGGTTTTCGCATCGCCAGCCTGGAGGCCCACGGCGATCTGCTCGAAATCGCGCGGAAGGACGCCGCCTACGTGATCGAGCGCGATCCGGACCTCACTTCGGAGCGCGGCGAAGCGCTCCGTACGCTGCTCTATCTCTACCGCCGCGATGAGGCGATCCGCTTCCTGCGCGCCGGCTGACCGACCACCCTGCCAAACCGACGATCACGGCGGCCCGGCATCAAGATACGGGAATCTCAGTCTTCTGCTGACCGATTTTCAAAGGTGCATTGGCGAGCGGCTTCTGGTCGGGCGTCACGAGGCCCCCCGAGATCAGGAGCTTCGCCGCGTCCTCCGCGCTCATGTCAAGCGGGATGATCTTGTCGCGCGGGATGAACAGCAGGAACCCCGCCGTCGGGATCGGGGTCGGCGGCAGGAAGACCGCGACCATGTCCATGCCGCGTTCCTTGAATTTCGAGGCGATCTCGCCTTTCACATCCGTTGCGATGAACACCAGCGACCAGATGCCCGGGCTCGGATACTCGATCAGCCCGGCCTTCTTGAAGGAGGAGGACTGTTCCTGCAGCACCGTCTGGAATATCTGCTTGGTGGACTTGTAGATCGTGCGGACGAGAGGCGTCCGATTGAGGAGCGACTCGGCGAAATTCACGATCGACCGACCGACGAGGTTTGCGGTCATGAAACCGACGAAGGTGATCACGAAAATGGCGACGAGCAGACCGAAGCCGGGAATGGCCACGGGCGAATAGGTGTCCGGATTATAGAAGTTCGGCAGGTAGGGCTTCACCCAACCGTCGGCCCAGTCGATGAAGGTGCGCACGAGCCAGACGGTGATCGCGACCGGTGCGCAGATGATCAAACCCGTCAGGAAGTAGTTGCGCAGCCGGGTGCCGATATAGCCGCGTTTCGAATGTTCCGTCATGCTTCTTCCGTCTCAACCTCACTCGACGCCGAAGGCCGGATGATAGGCGACCGTACCGGCCGCCATCGCGCCGGAGAGAGCCAGCGCCATGAAATATTGCGGCGCACAACCGGGGAATACAAGAGCCGATTCGTTACGGAAACCGAACTTTTGATACAAGGCCGGATCACCGACGACAACGCAGCCGGCGGCCCCTTCCGCCCGCAGCCATTCGAGCCCCTCGAGGATCAGCTGCCGGCCGATGCCCTGGGCCTGAACGTCGGCTTGACCGAGACCGGCCCAAGCCCGAACCAGCCGGGCTCTTCCGGCGTCAGAGTGACGGGCGAAAAGGCGATGTGCCCGACGACTTCCTCGTTCATCTCGGCGACCAGCGACACACTCAGCGCACCGGACTCACGCAGTCGCTCGATGATGAAGGGTTCGCTCTGGTCGCTGTGCGGATGCCCTTCGAAGGCGGCCGCGGTCACGGCATGTATCACCGCTTCGTCGCCGGGGCGCTCGTGCCGGACATAGATCATTCGACGGTCACCGATTTGGCGAGGTTGCGGGGCTGGTCGACGTCGGTGCCCATGAACACCGCCGTGTGATAGGCAAGGAGCTGGATCGGCAG
>NZ_LMEG01000016.1:0-273451 GCF_001426275.1 Ensifer sp. Root423
AGGCACGTCCGTTCCATATATCTCTCCTTGGTCTCTTCCAGGCTCACGCCCACTGCACAATTCCTTAGATCGGAATCGGCTCAAGTACAAAATCGCCTTTCGATTCGGCGCGGTGCTAGCAGCAACATATTGCGAGAAGCATAATTCTCACAATCACGTCGCATTAACCGGCTTAAAACCGGATGATGGCATAAGAAGGCGCGGAGCCTGTGTCAGCAAAACCGTGCGGGTGCATCGCTCCTTCGGGGGATCAAGCCGCAATGCACAGCCGCACTGACATCGACACACCGGCAAAGTCTACCGGCGCGGTCATTCCTCTCGCGCGATCTCCGCTTCTGTTGCTTGCCCTTGTGCTCGGTGTGCTCGCGGTTCTGCTCAGCTTCACGATCCCGCAGCCGATCGGTCCGATGTTCTGGGACCACTATCTCTATCTCGATGCCGCCAATCGTATCCGCGACGGCCAGATCCCGTCGGTCGATTTCTTCACCCCCGTCGGCGCCCTCGGCTACTATCTCTTCGCCGCCCTGCAGGGCATCTTTCCGAACGGCCAGCCGCTGCTCCTGGCGAGCTGGTGCCTGCTTCTCGTCAGTGGGCCGCTGATCGCGCTGGTGGTCACCGATGTCCAGAAGCGTTCGACGGCAGTCGCCTATGCGATCCTGCTGCCGTTCCTGGTGTTTTCGGTGCTGCCGTTCAACACCGGCGACTTCTACCCCTATCCCGGGTCCGACGGTTTCGGCATCTACAACCGCCAGGTCTGCCAGCTTCTCTATGTACTCGCAGCCGCACTTGTCCACGTACGCGATCGTCGGCTGCTCGTCGCGACGGTCGCCGGCGCCATGGCGGCACTGTTCTTCGTCAAGATCACCGGCGCGGTTGCCGGCACGCTCATGTGCCTCATGGCCTTTGCTGCGGGGCGCCTGCCGTTCCGGTCGGCTATCATGGCGGGGCTCGTGGTCATCGCCATCCTTGCGAGCGTCGAACTCGCCCGCGGCGGCGTCTCTGCCTATCTTGCCGATATCCTGGCGCTGCTTTCCGTCAATGACGGCAGCTTGCTGCCGCGGCTGCTGCAGGCCGCCTCCCTCAATGCCGGTCTGCTGATCCCGGCGGGATTGCTGTGCCTGGTGCTCCTCGGCACGCAGCTTGCGCCCTTCGCCCAGTCGCTGCGCCAGCTTGGAAAAGGCCCGTCAATGGCGGCTCTCTGCCGAAGTTTCGACCAGCCGTTTTTCTGGCTTGCAGCCTTCGTTCTTGCCGGTATCGTCTTTGAGAGCCAGAACACCGGCAGTCAGGCGTTCATCTTCCTGCTGCCGCTGCTCTTCAAGCTCGCGATCGATGAGGTCGCAGCCGCCAAAACACGGCCTGTCGCAGTTGCCGTCGCTGTTCTCGCCCTCGCGGCAGCCCTGCCGCCGGCCACAGCCGTCGTGCAAAAAAGCACCCGCGCATGGATCGGGGCTGTCAACAACGTGCCGTTGGAAAGCCGCAACCTCAAAACCATGGGCGCCGTCAATGTACGGCCCATCCTGGCACTGCGCGCCGAGCGTCTGCGCATCCTCTACGCGACCGAGCGTCCCGCATTCGACGCCTTCGCCAAAACTGGCGAGTTGCCGTCGTTCCTGCTCTACAGCGACTTCGATTTTCAGACGGGATGGCTGATGAATGTCGACGAAGCGATCGACGCGTTGACGGCCTACGAGGCTTCGAGCGGCGTACGCTTCCGGACGATCTTCAACGTCGACTTCACCAATCCCTTTCCGTGGCTGATGGACCGCAGCGCCCCGCTGCATGTCGCGATCGGCGCAGATCCCTTCCGCGCCATTCCGCCGCCGGATGAAAATGTTCGCGCCGCCCTCGATGCGGTCGACGTCGCGCTGGTGCCGACCTGCCCGGTGACCAATGTCAACCAGACGCTGCTGTCGCTTTATCTGCCGAGCCTTGAAACGGCTCACAGCCGGATCACGCTGACAAGCTGCTACGACGCCTTTGTCCGAAACAGCCTGAAGCCCGCTGCCAACACCGGCGGCTGATCGACGCGACGCTAGGCGCCCGGCCGCAAGCGGCTCTCGCTCAACAGCCCATTTTCCTCAAGGATGGGATAGGCGACGGAAGCGATATGCGCGTTGACGCGCTTCAGATCCCGGAGCATGTCGAGATGCAGGGAGCTCGTCTGCAGGCTCTGGACCAGCCCGTCGCGCAGCCGCTCGATATGGCGCTCCGCCGAGCGTTTCTCCATGTGACGCACGTTGACCTTCACCTCGATGAGCTGCTTGGCGAGATCGGCATTGCGGGTGACGAAGATGGTCTGGGCGACTCGCAGATTGTCGATCGTCAGGTTGAAGAGGCTCTTGAGCTCCTGATAGCCCTCCTCCGAGAACTTCAGGCCGTTACTGACCTTCTTGGTGATCTGCTCGCACAGCCCCTTCTCGATGATGTCGCCCATATGCTCGAGATTGATGGCGTAGTCGATGATGACGATCGAGCGGCGGCCGTCTTCGGCGCTCAGGCCATCGCGGCCCAAGCGCGACAGGAAGATCTTGACCTCCTGCTGCAGCTGATCGACCTGTTTTTCGAACTTGCCGATATCGCGAATATCCGAGAGGTCATTGTTGTTGAAGGCGTTCGCGGCACGCATCAGCATCGCCTCGACCAGATCGCCGACGCGCAAGACCTCGCGGGTGGCTCCCGAAAGCGCCATGACCGGCGTATTCAGCGTCGTCTCATCGAGATAACGCGGGCCGGTCTCCTCGGCCTCTCCATCCGGAATGAACCGGGCCATCAGCTGCGACAGCAAACCGGCAAAGGGCCAGGCAAGAATGGCGACCGCGAGGTTGAAGGCCAGATGAATGTCGACCGGCAGGTTCTGGCGCGGCAGCGGCAGGCTCTGCAGAAACTCCACGCTCATGCCTGTCAGCGGAAGCGCGATCAGGCAGCCAATGGCGCGAACGACAAGGTTGCCTATGGTGACGCGGCGCGCCGACGGGGCGGAACCGAGCGTTGCCATGACAGGCGGAACGGCGCCACCGAGATTGGCGCCAAGCACGAGTGCCACCGTCAACCCGACGCTGAGGATGCCCGTCGTCGAGAGTGACAGCACCAGCATCACCACAGCCAGACTGGACGACGACGCAAAGGCAAGTCCCGCGGCAATGAGAAGCGCTACGGGCCAGGCGCTGTCGAGCATCGAGAGGAAGGCCCCAAGGGCCGGACTGTCACGCATCGGCTCCGTCGCCGCGCCCAAAAGATGTAACGACAGGAGCATGAGGCCGATGCCAACGAAAGCAGCACCCAGACCCTGGCGCGCGTTCGACCGGCTTGCGCGGTGCAAGACCACGCCGATGAGAATGACGAGCGGCGACAGCCATTCTATTCCGGTCGCCACGATCCAGGCCGTCATCGCCGTGCCGAGATTGGCGCCAAGCAGCACGATCTGCGCCATGCGCGAGCGGATGAGCCCCTTTTCCACGAAGGATGCGGTCATCAATGCGGTGGCCGTGGAACTTTGCAGCGCAAGCGTCGCGACAAGTCCGGTCACGAAGGAGCGGAGAGAGCCGTCGGTTCCCTGGGCAAGGCCGGCGCGCAGCCGAGCCCCGAAGGCACGGGTCACCCCGTCCTTGACGAGGGACAGGCCGAAGAGAAGCAGTGCCACTGCTCCAAACAGGTTTACCATCACGATTGTCGACTGCATGGAATCTTTCCCGCGGAAGCTCCAAAGAATCGCTCCGCCCCTGCAACAGAACCACAGAACCGCGGCATGTTCGAGCCAATGTGACAGATAATTTTCGGTTGCCGGCTAACGAATCCGACATCGAGTTGATCACCCGCGCCGGTCCGATCGACGGACGCCGCCCGCCTCATCCAGGCAGCTCGCGCAGCTGTCGCGGCAGCCATTGAAAACCAGACGGTTGCTCCGGGCGGTCGATCCCGTTGCATGGGCGCAATTTGCGGCAAACAACCCTTCATTTCCTGTTTCGTTTGTTTTAAGGAACGAATTCGTTTGGCCGATGGCCACCGCATTGCAACGAGGTTTCTGCCCCCATGCTCGAATTTCTGAGAAGCGCCGCCCAGACCTGGGTCGTCAAAGGCCTGCTAATCGTTCTCGTTCTGTCGTTCATGGTGTGGGGCGGCTCATCGTTGACGATGACGAACCAGTCGGATGCGGTGGTGGTCGTCGGTGACGTCAAGGTCAAGCCACCGGAATTCCGGCTCGCCTACGAGACGATGCTGGCACAGGCTTCCCGCCAGCTCGGCACGCGGCTGACGCCGCAGCAGGCGCGCGCCTTCGGCATCGAGCAGCGGGTCTACTCGCAGATCGTCGCCGGCGCGGCTCTCGACCAGCTCGCCAACGACATGAATCTCGGCCTGTCGCAGGATCGGCTCGCAAAACTGATCGCCGACGATCCGGCATTCCACAGCGTCAACGGCCAGTTCGACCGACTGACGTTCTCGAGCGTGCTGCGCAATGCGGGCCTGCGCGAACAGGATTACATCAACAGCCAGAGCCAGACGGCGATCCGCTCGCAGATCGTCGACGCGCTGTCTGATGGCTATGTCGCTCCGAAGGTTCTCACCGACGCGATCGGCGCCTACCGGCACGAGAAGCGCACGATCGATTACCTGCTGCTCTCGAACGCAAATATCGATCCGGTCAAGGTGCCGGGCGACGACGTGCTTTCTCCCTGGTACGACAGCCGCAAGGCAAACTACCGTGCGCCGGAATATCGCAAGGTCACCTATGTGAAGCTCGAGCCGACTGACGTTGCAGACCCGACCGTTGTCACCGACGACGAAATCCGCGCCGAATACGAACGCCGCAAGGAAAGCTTCCGCAGCGCTGCTGCGCGGACAATCGAACAGCTCTCCTTCACGTCGCGTGAAGCGGCTGACGCTGCGTCGGCAAAGCTTGCTGCCGGCACCAGCTTCGACGATCTCGTAAAGGCCGAAGGCAAGTCTTCTGCCGACGTACTTCTCGGCGAGTTCACGAGGGATCGCGTTCCCGACGCCAAGATCGGCGAAGCAGCATTCGCACTTCAGGCCGACGGCGTGACGCCGGTTGTCGACGGTGCCTTCGGGCCGGTCATCCTGCGCGTGACGAACATCCGCCCGGAAACCGTCCGCAGCCTCGACGAAGTGAAGGAAGAACTGCGCAAGGACATCGCCCTTTCCACAGCGGGCGAAGAAGTCATGCGCCTGCACGACAAGATCGAAGACGAGCGCGCTTCCGGCGCGCCGATCAAGGAAGTCGCCGACCAGCTCAAGCTGAAGCTCGTAACCGTCGATGCGGTGGACGCGACCGGCAAGGACAAGAACGGCGATGACGTCGCCGGCCTGCCGGAACAGGCAGCCCTTCTCCAGGAAGTCTTCAAGGCCGACGTCGGTGCTGAAACCCTGCCGGTGAACGTCGGCCGTGAAGGCTATGTCTGGTTCGACCTCGATGAAGTCATCCCGGCGCGCGATCGCACGCTGGACGAAGCCCGCGACGAAATCGGCGCCGACTGGATGGCTGAGCAGCAGCGCGCAGCACTTGCCACGAAGGCCGGCGAACTGAAGCAGCGCGTCGAGCAGGGCGCAAAGCTTGCCGACGTCGCGACAGAACTTGGCCTCGTCGTCGAAACCAAGGCCGGCCTGACGCGCGCGACCGCAGATGCTGCCCTTAGCCCGGCAGCCGTCGCTGCCGCCTTCTCCGGCGCGAACGGCCACGTCACCAACGCTCCCGGAATCGGCGGCGAAGGGCAGATCCTCCTGCAGGTCACCTCGGTTGACACCGCCGGCCCGGCAGACGTGCTGCAGGACGACAGCCGCCAGATCGAGGCCCTCGCCCGTGTCAGCGGCGAGGACATCCTGGACCAGATGGTCGCCACGCTGCAGGCCGCCTACGGCGTTTCGATCAACCAGACGCTCGCTGAAACCGCCATTGCGCAACGATAGGCCCAAGGAAACCATCGATGAGTGATCTGAAGCCATTCGTCGCCAAGGTCGCCGCCCGCGAGGCGCTGAACCGCGAAGACGCACGTGCCGCCTTCGAAATCATCATGTCGGGTGCCGCAACGCCGTCGCAGATCGGCGGCTTCCTGATGGCATTGCGGGTGCGCGGCGAAACCGTCGATGAAATCGTCGGCGCGGTGGGCGCGATGCGTGCCCGCATGCTGCCGGTCGATGCGCCAGCGGATGCGGTCGATATCGTTGGAACCGGTGGCGACGGCGCCGGCACCTACAACATCTCGACTCTTGCCTCGCTGATCGTCGCCGGCGCCGGCGTGCCTGTTGCCAAGCACGGCAACCGCGCGCTGAGCTCGAAGTCAGGCACGGCCGACGCGCTCTCCTGCCTCGGCGTCAAGCTCGACATCGGTCCGGACGCCATATCGAAATGCATCCGCGAGGCCGGTGTCGGCTTCATGTTCGCCCAGCAGCACCATTCCGCCATGCGCCATGTCGGCCCGACGCGGGTGGAGCTCGGAACGCGCACGATCTTCAACCTGCTCGGTCCGCTTTCCAACCCCGCAGGCGTCAAGCGCCAGCTCGTCGGCGTCTACGCGCCGCAATGGGTGCAGCCGCTGGCCGAAGTGCTGCGTGATCTCGGCTCGGACAATGTCTGGGTCGTTCACGGCGATGGCCTCGACGAGATCACGACGACCGGCACGACCGAGGTCGCAGCACTCAAGGACGGCAAGATTTCCACCTTCACCCTGACGCCCGCCGATTTCGGCCTTCAGACGGTGACGATCGATGCGCTCAAGGGCGGCGACGGCGCGTACAATGCGGTCGCGCTCCAGGCAGTGCTCGATGGTGCCGAGAACCCCTACCGGGACATTTCCCTTGCCAATGCGGCCGCATCGCTGATGATAGCCGGACGGGCAAAGGACCTCACCGAAGGCATGGCGCTTGGGCGCCAGTCGCTTTCAAGCGGCAGCGCCAAGACCGCGCTGCAGCGCCTGATCAGCGTATCGAACGCGGCCTGAGGAAGGATCAGCACATGACGGATATCCTGCGCAAGATCGAAGCCTACAAGCGCGACGAGATCGCCGCTGCCAAGTCGAACGTTTCGCTCGACGAACTCAAGGCGCGTATCGCTGATCTGGCCACCCCGCGCGGCTTTCATGCGGCGCTCGCCGCACGCAAGGCCGCCGGCACGTTCGGACTGATCGCCGAAATCAAGAAGGCAAGCCCGTCGAAGGGACTGATCCGCCCGGATTTCGATCCGCCGGCGCTCGCCAAGGCCTATGAAGCCGGTGGAGCGGCCTGTCTGTCGGTGCTGACGGACGCCCCGAGCTTTCAGGGTGCGCCTGCCTTTCTCGAAGCGGCGCGTGCGGCCTGCGCCCTGCCGGCGCTGCGCAAGGACTTCATGTTCGACACCTACCAGGTGTTCGAGGCGCGCGCCTGGGGCGCCGACTGCATCCTTCTCATCATGGCTTCGCTCAGCGACGACGACGCCCGCCGACTCGAAGACGCATCCCTCGAGCTTGGCATGGACGTGCTGATCGAGGTGCACGACGCCGAAGAGATGGAACGGGCACTGAAGCTCACCTCGCCGCTCGTCGGCATCAACAACCGCAACCTCAGGACCTTCGAGGTTGATCTCTCGGTTTCCGAGCAGCTTGCGGGAATGGTGCCTGCCGACCGTCTGCTCGTCGGCGAAAGCGGCATCTTCACGCATGCGGATTGCCAGCGGCTGGAAAAGAGCGGCATCACCACCTTCCTCGTCGGCGAGAGCCTGATGCGCAAGAGCGACGTCGAATCGGCAACGCGCACGCTCCTGACCGGCGCTACGACCACGCTGGCGGCCGAGTGATGAGCAAGCCGACGCTCACGCATATCGGTGGCAGCGGCGAAGCGAACATGGTGGATGTCGGCGACAAGGCCGAGACGATACGCATCGCTGTCGCCGAAGGCCATGTGCGCATGAAGGCCGAAACGCTGACACTCATTCTCGAAGGCGACGCCAAGAAGGGCGATGTCATCGGTACGGCGCGGCTTGCCGGCATCATGGCCGCCAAGCAGACGGCCAACCTCATTCCACTCTGCCACCCGTTGATGCTGACCAAGGTAACCGTCGATATCACGCCGGACCCGGCGCTTCCCGGCCTCCGGGTCGAGGCGCTTGCCAAGCTGACGGGACGCACCGGCGTCGAGATGGAGGCGCTGACGGCCGTGAGCGTCGCCTGCCTTACGATCTACGACATGGCGAAGGCGGCCGATCGCGAGATGGAAATCGGTGGCATCCAGCTGGTCAGCAAGTCCGGCGGGCGATCCGGCGACTATCGACGCGAAGGGAACTGAGGCCATGGCGTTGCTGTCCGTCGAAGACGCGCTCGAGCGGATCCTATATGGCGCCACGCCACCGCAATTGACAGAGCTCGTCGGTCTCCATGACGGGCCCGGCCGCGTGCTGTCTCAGGATATTCCGGCTCGCGTCACCCATCCGGCCTTCGACAATTCGGCGATGGATGGCTACGCTGTGCGCCACCGGGACATTGAGACCATCGGCGCCGAACTGACCGTGATCGGCCAGTCGGCTGCGGGCCATGGCTTCAAGGGCGAGATGAAAGCGGGCGAAGCCGTGCGCATCTTCACCGGTGCGCCGGTGCCATTGGGCGCCGATACGGTGATCATCCAGGAGGATACCGAGCGGTTGCCGGGCAACCGGATCCGCACCAAATTCGTGCCCGGCAAGGGGCGGCATATTCGAACAGCCGGCCAGGATTTTATCGCCGGCGAAGCGGCACTTTCGGCGGGCGACGTGCTCGACGCCGGACGCTTGACGCTCGCTGCGGGGATGAACCATGCGAGCCTGCCGGTCTTCAAGCGCCCGCGGATCGCAATCCTCGCCACGGGCGACGAGCTGGTGGCTCCGGGCAACAAGCCGGGCGACGATCAGATCATCGCCTCCAACAGCTTCGGCGTCGCGGCGATCGCGCGCGACAACGGCGCCGAGGTCATCGATCTCGGCATCGTCCGCGACGATCGGGACGCCATCAGTGCCGAGGTCAGACGGGCGCAGGGCGCCGATGTCGACGTGATCGTCACGCTCGGCGGCGCTTCGGTCGGTGACCATGACCTGGTGCAATCGACGCTCATTGCCTGCGGCATGACGCTCGACTTCTGGCGCATCGCCATGCGGCCGGGAAAGCCGCTCATGGTGGGCCAGCTCGGAACGGCCACGGTGCTGGGCCTGCCGGGCAATCCGGTCTCCAGCCTCGTCTGCGCCCTGCTCTTCCTCGAGCCGCTGACCCGTAAGCTCGCCCGCTTACCATCGCGCGACCGCATAACGACCGCGCGGCTTGCAGGCCAGCTTCCGGGCAACGACGTCAGGCAGGACTATGTGCGCGCGCGCCTTACGCGGGACAGCGACGGCACGTTGGTCGCCCATCCCTTCTCGCGGCAGGATTCGTCGATGATGAAGGTTTTCGCGCAGTCGGATTGCCTGATCGTGCGGCCGCCGCACGCGGCCGAAGCCCCCGCGGGCACAACCTGCCACATTCTCAGGCTTCGCTGAACGAACCAAGCGCGAGCCACCTTCGAGCGCAAAAGCAGGCCGGGCAGAACCCGACCTTTTTCCCGTTCATGGCGGGGCCTCTCGATAATCCGTAGTCGGGCGACCTCAGCGATGATCACGTGGCCTCGTCATAGAGCGCCACCAATTCGGCGCCGTGACACGGACCCTCAAGTTTTGTGACGAAGCACTTTGTGACGATGTAAGCGGCCGCATGCGCAGTCACCGCTCTTGCCGCATCAGGCCGGGGTGCGCACCTGGCCGCGCATGGATCAGTTGCCCGTCTCGTCCGAGCGGCTGACGAGGATCTTGTCGATGCGGCGTGCGTCCATGTCGACCACTTCGAAGCGGTAGCCATGGGCAATCGCGACATCGCCCTCCTCCGGCGTCTTGCGCAACTGCTGCACCAGGAAGCCGGCGATGGTCTCGAAGTTGCCGTCGGCGTCGATTCCCTCGATGCCGATCGTCAGGTGGATTTCGTCGATCGGCGTGCGGCCGTCGACAAGGTAGCTTCCGTCTTCGCGCTGGCGGATCAACGCATGCTCGATGTCGTCGTAGTTCGACGGCAGCACGCCGACGATCGCCTCGAGAATGTCGGCGATGGTGATAATGCCCTCAGTGCTTCCATATTCGTCGACGATCATCGCCATGTTGATGCTTGACGACTTGAAGGCTTCCAGTGCCTTTAGGCACGACGCCGTCTCCGGCAAGGTGTGGATTTCCTTGATGTATCTACGCACGTCGAACGGACCGGAGGTCGGCGCGTTCAGGATTTCCTTGGCGAGAACCGCGCCGAGAACGTCGCCGCTCGGGCCATCGACCACCGGATAGCGGGAATGGCCGAACTGATCGATCTTACGACCGACCGTTTCCAGGCTGTCATTGACGTCGATGAAGCTCACCTCGGTCCTGTGGGTCATGATCGACTTCACGTTGCGGTCGCCGAGGCGGATGATTCGCCGAAGCATCTCGTGCTCGGACTTTTCGATGGCGCCGCTTTCGACGCCTTCGGCCATGATCGCGTGGACTTCCTCTTCCGTCACATGATCAGGATCGTCAGGACGGATGCCGAGGAGACGCATGGCAAGCGACGCCGCGGTCTCGAAGAGATAGACGACCGGCGCGGTGATCCGCGACAAGAAGTGCATCGGGCGCGCGACGAACATCGCCAGCGCCTCGGAATTTTTCAGCGCCAGCTGCTTCGGAATGAGCTCGCCGATAACCACGGACAGGAAGGTGATGAGGGTAACGACGAGTACGAGGGCAACCGTGTTGCCGTAAGGATTGATCCAAGCGACCTCATCGAGCAGCGGTGCAAATTTCGCAGCGATTGTCGCGCCACCGTATGCGCCGGCTAAGGTGCCGACGAGCGTGATGCCGACCTGTACGGTGGAAAGAAACTTGCCGGGATCTTCAGCGAGCCTCAGCGCCACTTCGGCGCGGGCATTTCCCTGTTTTGCCATCTGGCGAAGCATTGGCTTGCTTGCCGAGACGATTGCCATTTCCGAGAGAGCAAAAAATGCATTGATCAAAAGCAGGACGAAAATGACAAAAAACTCGGACATGGTCTCCAGATCACCGTTGACGAAAGCCGCTCCACAAGGAGCGAGCCCTCACCAAATAAGGCCAGCGCGCGATCCGAGCAAGCACAAGCAATGAAATCGCTGCAATCTTCTGAACATTGGAAGGGCCGAGCGCTGTTTTGTTGAACAATCTCGACCGGTGGCAGCCTCAACTGCGACTTTGCAGCGCGCTGCGAACGCGCTCGCGCCCGATCTTGATCACGTTTTCCATGGCAAGACGTGCGCCGACCTCGTCGCGCCTGCCGATCTCCTCAACGATACGGATGTGGTTGCGGGCAACCTCGTCTATGCCGCCCTTTTCGGCGACCGGAGAGCTCAGCTTGAAGACACCGACCAGCGCCGCTTCGATCAGCCCGCCGACCGTGCGCATGAATGGGTTGCCGGAGGCCTCGGCGACAGCCAGGTGGAACTTCAGGTCGGCGCTTGCGAGGCTCTCGGCGCTATGCCCCTCCTCGCCCATCGCAACCGCGAGCCGCATCATGCGGCTGATTTCGGCCTCCGACGCGTTTCGCGCCGCAAGTGCTGCCGCATGCGGCTCGAAGGCCAGGCGCACTTCGCTGAGGTGATAGAGGAAGTCCTCGTCGACACCGCATTCGAAGTGCCAAGTCAGGATGTCGTTGTCGAACAGGTTCCAGTCGTTGCGCGGCGTCACGCGGGTGCCGATGCGGGCACGCGGCACGACCAGCCCCTTGGCGGCCAGCGTCTTCATGGCTTCGCGCAGAACAGTTCGGGATACCTTGAAGCGTGCCGCAAGTTCCGGATCACCCGGAAGAATGGAGCCGACCGGAAATTCGCCGGATATGATTGCCTTGCCTAGTTGATCGACAACATGTGCGTGGCTCGTGCGCTTGCGCGAGCCGGACACGACGGTTTCCAGCAAACTCCTGTTCAATCCATCTCCTCCAGGCACTCCCCTGCCTGATTTCATACGGCGCGACGCGCCACAAGGCCTTCGTGCGGAGCACGGGGGGCCCCCTAAACCTGCGCAAATGAATGTAGTTTGAACAGTCGATTCCGAAAAGCCCCAGGGTGGCCGCAAAACCGTAAACCGCGCACCGCCGAACGATGAAACAACCCTTACGCGTTTTCCAAACGACAAACCCCGCCGAAATGGCGGGGTTTGCATTCTGTTTCGTAGGCTCCTGCTTACTTCGGCAGCTGGTCGTCGACACCTTCGACGTAGAAGTTCATGCCAAGCAGCGTGCCGTCGTCAGACGTCGCCCCTGCAGCAAGCCACTCGCTGCCGTCCTGCTTTTTCAGCGGGCCGGTGAAGGGCTTCAGTTCGCCCGACTTGATCTTGGCTTCGGCGTCCTCAGCGAGCTTCTTCACGTCGTCAGGCATGTTGGTGTAGGGCGCCATCGTCAAGATGCCGTCCTTCAGGCCGTCCCAGCTCGACGTCGTTTCCCACTTGCCATCGAGGAAGGCCTGCGTGCGCTTGATGTAGTAGGCGCCCCAGGTATCGACGATCGCCGTCAGCTGCGTTTCCGGGCCGGCCTTGATCATGTCGGAGGCCTGGCCGAAGGCCTTGATGCCACGCTCGGCGGCAACCTGCATCGGTGCCGTCGTGTCGGTGTGCTGCGTCAGGATATCGACGCCCTGGTCGACCAATGCCTTGGCAGCATCGGCTTCCTTGCCGGGGTCGAACCAGGTGTTTGCCCAAACGACCTTGATCTTGAAGTCCGGGTTGACCGAGCGCGCGCCGATGATGAAGGAGTTGATGCCCATCACCACTTCCGGGATCGGGAAGGAGGCGATGTAGCCGGCGACGCCCTTTTGCGACATCTTGGCGGCGATCACGCCCTGGATGTAGCGGCCTTCATAGAAGCGGCTGTTGTAGGTCGCGACGTTCGGCGCGGTCTTGTAGCCGGTCGCATGCTCGAACTTCACGTCCGGGAACTTCTGCGCGATCTTGATCGTCGCGTCCATGAAGCCGAAGGACGTCGTGAAGATCAGGCCGCAGCCCGAGCGTGCGAGACGCTCGATCGCGCGCTCGGCATCCGGGCCCTCCGGCACGCTTTCGAGATACTGCGTCTCGATCTTGTCGCCGAGCGCCTTTTCCAGCTCCTGGCGGCCGATGTCGTGCGCCTGGGTCCAGCCGCCGTCGGTCTTGGCACCGACGTAGACGAAGCAGACCTTGGCCTTCTCCTGGGCGCTTGCACCGGTGGCAAAGCCGATCGCTGCCGCGGAGCTTGCGAGAACGAGCAGTAGTTTTTTCATTTTCTTGACCTCTGTCGGTTTGAGAAACGTCAGTATGAAATGCTTGCAATCATCGGTCCGGCACAAACGGTTTGCCGAGCGATGCCGGCGTATTGATCAGGGTCATGCGCCGGTTATGCGAAATGAGAATGAGGACGACGATCGTCGCGACATAGGGGAGCGACGAAAGGAGCTGCGAGGGAATGCCGAGGCCGAAGGCCTGCGCATGCAACTGGCTGATCGATACGGCACCGAAGAGATAGCCACCGGCCACCAGCCGCCAGGGGCGCCAGGACGAAAAGACCACCAGCGCCAGTGCGATCCAGCCGCGACCGGCCGACATGTTTTCCACCCATTGCGGCGTGTAGACGAGCGACAGCTGCGCGCCGGCAAGCCCGGCACAGGCGCCGCCGAACATCACGGCGAGATAGCGGGTGCGAATGACGTTGACGCCAAGCGCGTGCGCGGAGGCGTGGCTATCGCCGACGGCGCGAAGCTTGAGGCCAGCACGGCTCTTGAACAGGAACCAATGCACGCCCGCGACGATCGCGATCGAAAGATAGAAAATGATATCCTGCCGAAAGAGCAGCGGCCCGATATAGGGGATATCCGCGAGAAGCGGTATCGCGATCGGCTGCAGCTTGACGCCCTGCATGCCGAGGAAACTCTCGCCCATCATGCCGGAGACGCCGATGCCGAGCAGGGTCAAAGCCAGGCCCGTCGCCACCTGGTTTGCTACCAGGCTCAGCGTGAGGAAGGCAAAGAGCTGCGAGAACAGTGCGCCGCAGGCGATGCCGGCAAGCATGCCCAGATAGGGCGAACCGGTAATCTGGGTAATCGCGAAGGCGGAGACCGACCCCATGATCATCATGCCCTCGACGCCGAGGTTCAGCACGCCGGACCGTTCGGTCACCAGTTCGCCGATCGCGGCCAACACCAGGGGCGTTGCGGCAGTGATGACGCTCAGAAGGATCGCTTCGACGATACCCATCAGCGGCTCCCCTCGCTATTGGTCGCGGTCAACCGGTCGAAGACCAGCTTGATGCGATAGTGGATGAGCGTGTCACAGGAGAGCACGAAGAAGAGCAGGAGACCCTGGAAGACGCGCGTCACCTTCTCGGAAACGCCGATCGACAGCTGCGCCGCCTCACCGCCGAGATAGGTGAGCGCCAGCACCAGGCCGGCGGCGACGATGCCAAGCGGATTGAGGCGGCCGAGGAACGCAACGATGATGGCGGTGAAGCCGTAGCCGGGCGAGATGACCGGGCGCAGCTGCTGGATCGCGCCACTGACTTCGGAGATGCCGGCCAGACCGGCAAAAGCGCCCGAAAGCAGCATCGAAAACCAGATCATCTTGCGCGAGGAGAAACCGGCGAAGCGCCCTGCCCGCTCCGATTGGCCAAGCACGGAAATCTCGAAGCCCTTCAGCGTGTAACGCATCATGAACCAGACGAGGATCGCCGCTATGATGGCGAAGGCGAAGCCCCAGTGGGTGCGTCCCGAGGCAAGCATTTCCGGCAGGATCGCATCGACGGCGAAGGTGCGCGTCTCCGGAAAGTTCATGCCGCCTGGATTGCGCCAGGGTCCACGCACCAGCCAATCGAGGAAGAGCTGGGCGACATAGACCAGCATCAGGCTCGTCAGGATCTCGTTGGTGTTCATATGCGCCTTTAGGAAGGCGGGGATGGCGGCAAACAGCGCACCACCGAGCATGCCCATCAGCATCATTAGCGGCAGCACCAGCGGCGACTGCCAGTCATAACAGACCACCGGCAGGATCGAGCCGGCGATCGCGCCCATGATAAACTGGCCCTCGGCGCCGATGTTCCAGTTGTTGGAGCGGAAACAGACCGAAAGCCCGACGGCAATCAGGATCAGGGGCGCTGCCTTGATTGCCAGCTCGTGCAGCGACCAGACCTCGCTCAAGGGCTCGACGAAAAAGCTGTAGAGCGCCATGACCGGATTCTTGCCGAGAAGCGCAAACATGATGCCGCCGAAGACGATCGTCAGCAGGAAGGCGATGAACGGCGACAGGATCGAAAACAGCGTCGAGACCTTGGCGCGCTTTTCCAGTTCAATGCGCATGTGCGGCCTCCGTGCCTTCCGTCTTGCCGTACATGCCGCCCATCAGCAGGCCGATCTTTTCGCGTGAAAGCTCTTTTGCCGGATAGGGATCGGATAGCTTTCCGTCGCTGATGACGGCGATCTCCGTCGCCACTTCGAAGATTTCGTCGAGGTCCTGGCTGATGACGAGAACGGCAGAGCCGGCCTTGGCGAGGTCGACGAGCGCCTGGCGGATGCGGCTCGCAGCACCCGCATCGACGCCCCAAGTGGGCTGATTGACGACGAGCACGCTCGGCTGACGGTCGAGCTCACGCCCGACGATGAACTTCTGCAGGTTGCCGCCGGAAAGCGAGCCGGCCGGCGGATCCTCACCACTCTTGCGCACGTCCATCGCCTCGGAGATGCGCTTCGTGGCGCTCGTCACCGCATCGCGACGGATGATCTTGAGGAAGCCGCCGCCGAGAAACGCCTTGGCGTCCGAGCGGCTGCGGGCAAGCACGAGATTGTCCGAAAGCGGCAACGCCGATACCGCGGCATGGCCGTGGCGCTCCTCGGGAACGAAGCCCGCGCCCATCAGGCGGCGCGCATTGATGTTGCGGTTGCCGACCGGCTTCTGGCGGATCTGCACCGCATTATCGTCGGCAACCGGGTACTCGCCCGAGAGCGCATCGAACAGTTCGCCCTGGCCGTTGCCGGCAACACCGGCAATCGCCAGCACCTCGCCGGCATGCACCTTGAGACAGATGTTCTTCAGCGAAACGGCAAAGGGCGTGCGCGCCGGCACGGTCAAGTGCCGCGCTTCCAGATGCACCTGGCCCTTGGCGCTGGTGCCTTCGGCCGTCACCGCCGCGACGTCACCGCCAACCATCATGCGCGCCAGCGACGACGGGGTTTCCGCCTTCGGGTCGCAGGCGCCCGTTACCTTGCCGTGACGCAACACCGTGGCGCGGTCGCAGATGCGCTGCACCTCTTCCAGTCGGTGGCTGATATAGAGAACCGAGCGCCCCTCCGCCTTCAACTTGTAGAGCGTTTCGAACAGGCGGTCGGCTTCCTGCGGCATCAACACCGAGGTCGGCTCGTCGAGGATGATGAGGCGCGGGTTCTGCAAGAGCGCGCGCACGATCTCGATGCGCTGGCGCTCGCCGACCGAGAGATCCGCCACATGCGCCTTGGGGTCGAGCGGAAGGCCGTACGCATGCGACAGGCGCGACGCCTCTTCCGCTACCCTCGCCAGCGAGATGTTCGCATCCATGGAAAGCGCGATGTTCTCGGCGACCGTCAGCGCCTCGAACAGCGAAAAATGCTGGAAAACCATGCCGATGCCGAGCCTGCGTGCAGCCGCGGGATTGGCGATGCGCACGCTCTGGCCCTGCCAGAGGATCTCGCCGGCCGTCGGCGCCAATACGCCGAACAGCATCTTCACCAAGGTCGATTTTCCGGCGCCGTTTTCGCCGAGAAGGGCGTGAATTTCGCCCGGTTCAATCTGCAGATTGATCCCATTGCAGGCCGCGAAGCTGCCAAACAATTTCGTCAGGTTGCTCACAGCCAATAGATGACCGTTCGCCGCTACTCCCTCAACAGGCACGCTGCCCTCTTTCCCCTCTGTTGATCCGCGTCCGCCTTAAGGCTTCGATCACGGAATCAGCAGTGTTGTTCCACTTGTTTTTCTTGTCTCGAGATCCGTATGCGCTCGCCCCGCATCGGCAAGCGGATAAGTCTGATTTATATTGATACGCACTTTGTTGCTTTGCACAATATCAAACAGGGAATTTGCACACGCTTCCAGCGCAGGCCGCGTGGCAACGTAACCAAAGAGTGTCGGACGCGTCGCAAACAGCGACCCCTTCTGCGCCAGGATGCCGATGCTAAAAGCCTCCACTGGACCGGACGAATTGCCGAAGCTGACCCAGAGGCCGCGCGGCTTGATGCAATCCAACGACGCCGGATAGGTGTCGCGCCCGACGGAATCGTAGACGACATCAACGCCCCGGCCGTCGGTCAATTCCTTGACCCGCGCGACGAAATTGTCGCTGCGGTAGTTGATCACGTGGTCGTAGCCATGCGCCAGCGCCAGATCCATCTTGTCCTGCGAGCCCGCTGTGCCAATAACGGTCGCGCCAAGCGCCTTCGCCCATTGGCCGGCAATCAGCCCGACGCCGCCGGCTGCGGCATGGAAGAGAATCGTCGTGCCCGGACCGACCTGATAGGTCTGGTTGAGCAAGTATTGTGCCGTCATGCCTTTCAGCATCATCGCAGCCGCAGTCTCGAGGCTGATGCCGTCGGGCACCTTCACCAACTGCGCAGCATCGACGTTGCGCTCGCTCGCATAGGCACCATCGGCCGAGGCATAGGCGACGCGATCACCGACGGAAAACAGGCTGACTCCGTCGCCAACCGCAGTGACGATGCCGGCACCTTCCTTGCCCGGCACGAAGGGCAAAGCCGACTTGTAGAGGCCGGTGCGGAAGTAGACGTCGATGAAATTGAGGCCGACGGCCACCTGCCGGATCTGTACCTCACCCGGCCCCGGCGGCGAGAGTGTCACGCCTTCGAGCTTCAGGACCTCCGGTCCTCCGAGTTCGCGTACCACAATCGCCTGTGCCATTGCCTGCTCCTATTTCCGGCCGAGACTTGGGAAAATCTGCAGCACGAAGCCAATCACGTAGAGATAGATGCCTGTGACGACGAAGCCGGTCACGACCCATGCCGGCGTCGCAAAATGCAGGAGCAGCGCATAGATGCCGAGCGCCGACCACAAGAGGAAGATGCCGAGGTTCAGCGGTCGCAAGCGCTGGACGCGAACCGGATGAAGGAAGTTGATCGGCAGGAAGGTCAAGACCACCGACACGAAAACGACGATCGACGCGGTCAGCTCGCTCGCCTGAATGACGAACAATGTGAAGACGACCATGTTCCAGACGACGGGGAAACCGGAGAAAAAGTATTCGTCCGTCTTCATGCCCATATCGGCATAGTAGATCGCGCTCGAAACCACGATCGCGCCGGCCGCCACGAAGGACCAGGGCTCGCCGATCATGCCGCTCTGGTAGAGCGCAAAGGCAGGCAACAGCACATAGGTCACATAGTCGATGACGTTGTCGAGCGTATCGCCCGACCAGTTGGGCAGCACTTCCTTGACGCGCACCTTGCGCGCGATCGGCCCGTCGATGCCGTCGACGAGCAGCGCCAGCCCCAGCCACCAGAACATGTCGACGAAGCGATGCTCGGCCGCAGCCACGACACCCAGGAAGGCGAGAAACGACCCCGAGGCGGTCAAGATATGCACGGAAAAGGCGCGAATCTCGGCGTAGGGAACTCGTCTATAGTTAAAGAACTTCATCTGCGGATGCCGCCCACCCCTGCTGTTTTCCCCGTGCGGGCCTTGACCCGCCTCGACCGCTGTGCGGCGCGTTGCCCGTAATATGCACCCTTTGCAACGCATCGCCACTAAAATTCAAGTATTACAGCCTCCCCTCGCCCCATTGTCCTGTGGACACCTGCAAATTGCTTCTGCGCTGATTCTACCCATTTATTTCGCATGCGCCGGCGACTAGAGGTATGATCGAGGCTGGGCCAAGACGCCTCACAGCTTGCGCGAAAGGGCTTTTGCATCATGGACCACTTCGACATCGCCATTATCGGTGCGGGCCTTGCCGGATCGCTTGCGGCCATCGCGCTTGCCGATGCGGGCTACCGCGTGGCCTTGATCGGACCGGAGCCGGCGGTTGCCGACGGACGCACCACCGCGCTGATGGACCAATCGATCGAGTATCTGAAGACGCTCAACCTTTGGGAAAAGGTCGAGCCGCTGACGGCTCCGCTTTCGACCATGCGTATCCTCGACGGCACCAACCGGTTGCTGCGGGCGCCACCGGTCAACTTCCGTGCCTCGGAAGTCGGGCTCGACGCCTTCGGCTACAATATCCCCAACGCGCCCTTCATCGATATTCTCTGCCACCGCGCCGAAGAGAGCCCGACGCTGACACGCATCACCACGTCGGCGATCGGCTTTGAACTTTCGGACGCTGTCGCAACGATCGAGCTTGCAAACGGCAGCCAATGCAGCGCCTATCTCCTCGTCGGCGCCGATGGTCGTCGGTCGCCGGTGCGCGAAGCGGCGAAGATCTCCGTCAGCACCTGGTCCTATCCGCAGACGGCGGTCGTCTTGAACTTTGCGCACGAGCTGCCGCACCAGAACATCTCGACCGAATTCCACACCGAAAGCGGTCCCTTCACGCAAGTGCCCCTGCCGGGCAACCGCTCCAGCCTGGTCTGGGTCCGCAAACCCGAGGATGCCGCACAAACGCTGACGCTGGATCTTGCGGCACTCTCCCGCGCCGTCGAAGACCGGATGCAATCAATCCTCGGCAAGGTAACCGTCGAGGGCACGCCGCAATCCTTCCCGCTCTCGGGCATGACCGCCCAGCGCTTCGGCAAGGGCCGCGTCGTGCTCCTCGGCGAAGCAGCGCACGCCTTCCCGCCGATCGGCGCTCAGGGGCTCAACCTTAGCCTCCGCGATGTGATGACGCTCGTCGATATCATCGGCGTATCCAGCGGCGAGCCGCTTGCCGGCGATATCGGTGACCGCTTCGACAGCCGCCGCCGGCCGGACATCATCAGCCGCACGGCAAGTGTGGATCTGCTCAACCGCTCGCTGCTCTCCGGCTTCCTGCCAGTGCAGGCGCTGCGCGCACTGGGGCTGCACGTACTTTCCGCCGTTGGGCCGCTCCGCAGCCTGCTGATGCGCGAAGGCGTGCACCCCGGCAGCGCGCTCAATGCCTTCAAGGAAGGCTTAAGGGAAAAGATCGGGCGGAAGAGCGCCTGAACGGATCAGGTAAAGCAGGCCGGTCACCGTTGCGACTGACAGTGTCGTAGTGATGAGGATCGTGGCCGAGGCTCGCTCCTGCCACACACCATATTGATGGCCGATAACGAAAACGTTCGTCGCCGTCGGAAGCGCTGCGAGCAGTACCGCCGTCTGCACCCAGACCGGATCATAGTTCCCCGTCAGGCTCATTGCCGTGAACATGACGAGCGGATGCAAGAGCAGTTTCGCCGGGACGATGTAGCCGATCTCGACGGGAATGCGCTTGATTGGGCGCAGCGCCAGCGTCACCCCCATGGCAAAGAGCGCGCAGGGCGCCGCACACTGGGCGAGATAATCGATCAGCCGCTGAACCGGAACTGGCGGCTGCACGGCGAAAAAGGCGGCGACCACACCGGCAAGTGTGGCCAGGATGAACGGGTGCAGAATGATCTTGCGCGCGACGCTGGCTGCAAGCGCCAGCGGCTTTTCCTGCCGGCCGCCTGATATCGCCATCATCGCCGGTGCGACCGCGAAATGCGCGGCGTTTTCGAAGCTGAAGATCAGCGCCACCGGTACGGCAGCGGCATCGCCCAACGCCAGGAGCGCAAGGCCAGGCCCCATGTAGCCGATATTGCCATAAGCAGCGCCAAAACCCTGGATCGTCGCCTCGGCAATGGAGTTGCGCCTGACATAGACCCCGATGAGGAAGATCAGCGAAAAGACGATGTAGGTCGCACCGACGGTGGTCAGGATGAAGTCGGCACGCGCCAGCTGTTCAATCGGCGTGCGCGAGACGAGCTTGAAGAACAGCGCCGGCAGCGCGAGGTAGATGATGAAGGTGTTCAGCCACCCCATCGCCTCGCCCGGATGGTGGACGAAGCGCGCCGTCAGATAACCGAGGAAGATCAGGCCGAAGAACGGCAGCACCAGGCCCGCGATTTCCGTCATCTTGTCCCTCGCATCCTTCACCTTCCCGCGCCGACGCCCGCACGCCTAGCGCACGAACCGGCCTGACGATTAGGCCGGTTAAGCCGAAAAGTGATTCTAAAATACGAGGGTATGCCCTAGCCGATTTTCATCAGGATCGGGAAGGTCGTCTGGAACCAGATGGCGACGGAACTGATGAAGCCGAAGAGAAAAGCCAGGCCCGCCAGCACCAGAAGGCCGCCCATCAGCTTCTCGACCAGACCGAGATGGCGACGGAAGCGGAAGAGGAAGCGCATGAAGGAGCCGGAAAACGCAGCCGCGATCCAGAACGGCACGGCAAGGCCCAGCGAATAGATCGCCAGCAACATTGCGCCGTCGGACACGGTGTCACGTGCGGCAGCAACGCCGAGGATCGTGCCGAGTACCGGGCCGATGCAGGGCGTCCAGCCGAAGGCAAAGGCAAGACCCATGATGTAGGCGCCCGAGAGCGTCGCCGGCTTGCCGCCGCCCTGGAATCGCGCTTCCCGCGCGAGCAGCCCGATCTTGAACACGCCAAGGAAATGCAGGCCCATGATGATGATGATCACGCCGCCGACGCGCGACAGCAGGTCCATATGCTGCCGAAGCAGCATGCCGATCGACGAGGCCCCCGCCCCGAGCGCCACGAAGACGGTGGCAAAACCGAGCGTGAACAACAGGGCTGCCGGCAAGACAGCGCGTCTCGTGCTGCCGATGGTCGCCGCATCACCGCTGCGGAACTGATCGACCGAGACGCCCGCCATATAGCAGAGATAGGGCGGTACGAGCGGCAGAACGCAGGGAGAAAGGAACGAAAGGGCGCCGGCAAGGACGGCGGTCCAGATGGAAATATCGGCGATCGACAACGGCAACAACTCCGGCACGCGGCATTTGGGCCATTCCTTAGCCGCAGGATCATGATGATACCAATCACCTTTTGGCGATCATTGCGCCATGCACCGTTTCTTCACAAAACCCGCAATTTTTCGGTTGACCGGGGGGAAACACGCGTGCATATGTCCGGCCACTTCCGCCGGGCTTCACCGCCGCGGCCAGGGAGCGCGTAGCTCAGCCGGTAGAGCAACTGACTTTTAATCAGTAGGTCCAGGGTTCGAATCCCTGCGCGCTCACCAAATCCATGAGAAAAATCAAACACTTAATCTCCACCGCTACTGACGTTGCGGCTTTTGCGAGGTAAGGGTTCCGCATGGGTACTGCGGGGAAGTGAATGGCGTTGCCGCACTAGCCGGCCCTTGCTCATGCGCCCGCATAGTCTCCCGCCTCGCGAATGATTCGAAACGTGCTTGGTTTCAGGCGCAATTTGTACGCTACCCTGCCCTTCCAACGGCTCTCGGCACGGTAATAGAAGCCAGGTACGGTCTTGTAGTCATGCCGCTCAAGCCAAAGTATCGGTCGGCGCCCCTTAGCATCCTCGATCTCGTAAAACCCTGGTCCGGTATATCCGACAGCCTCCAACGGAGCACGCACATAGACGCAAACCAACCGGTCATTATGCATCGCTGCTGAAACTCCGCCATGTTTGGCTTCAAGGCAGGCAATGAGTTCCGCCTTGGCTGCCTCGATCCGGTGCTCCAAGTTTTCGCTAGGCAAGGGCTCGATTTCCGCAGGCAATCCAGTCCGCGCCCGCAATGCATTCACGTTCGCCTCTGCGAGCCGCCAGTGCGCAATCACCTCCTCGCGTGTCTCGTCTCGAAACTCGGCAGGGCAATTGTCGTAGGAGCGTAGAATGTCTTCCAGAGTGGTGTCGTGGAATCGACGATAGCTGCCTCGGCCAGTGGGCACGACCGGATTTGCTGTGCGGCCTAGCCCGTCGAAAGCAAACCCGCAGCAGTACTCCATCTTCTCCGACGGGTAGATCACCGCATGGCAGTTCAGGTCGTAGTCGTTCAAGGCACGAGAAAGCTCATGGGCGAGGCGGTTCACAATTGCGGCGGGCAGTTCGTCTTGGAATTTGGGCAAGCCTTCGACGGCTGCCTGAACGGGAGTGTTCGGCATGTCAGATCCTAATTTAGGTTTCAGAACTAGGTAACTATGTTTAGTAACCTAAACCTTCCTTGCACCTTGTCAACACCTATCTAGTTCTGATACCTAATTATATGGTTTCAGAGAGGATTTCAGATGCTTACAACGGGGAATCAGCTCAAGGCTGCGAGGGCTTTAGCGGGGCTTGAGCAAAAGGATGTGGCCGAGAAAGCGGGAGTGAACGTGAACACCATCCGCAATATGGAGGCTGCCGGCGCCGGGCAGATAGCCGGGCGTGCGCAGAACGTGCAGAATGTCCAGCGGGTCCTAGAGCAGGAAGGGATTGAGTTTCTAAACCACGGTCAGCCCGGTGTGAGGCTGGTGGGAAAACGGAACGGCTGAAACTGGCTAGCGGGTGAGGAACGAATTTTTATATCTCGTCAAGCCACTCAATTGATACTCGTCCCTGCAGGACATTCAACGCCCGACCGATCGCCTTGTAATTAGGCCCATTACACTGCCTGCACCCATGTGCGAAATATCCTCTGGTCTTGGCTTCTCGATCGAGGTCAACGAGGGACCATCCTATGGAGAAGCATTTTTCAAGAATTTGATCGACCGCCGGGTGGCCAGTAGGTTTGTACGGTGGCTTCTCGCGTCGAAAATTGTGACGCCAGGCCGCATGCTGAATGCTGCTCCACGTCGCATGCGGAAATGTCGCGCAGATTTCTTCCTTTGAACATCGCGGGTACATGCGACGAAGTTTCGAAATCTCTGCCGCTGTCCACCAGTGAAGCTGCCTAGTAAGTCTCTGTTTACGGCGCTGATTCTCAATGGCCTTGATGGTGCGATGCGGCAACCTCTCGTGTGCCTGTTGGTTGCTAGGGAATTGGCGAAGGATTTGTATCTCCGCTTCAGTCCACAGGATGCTTCCGCTCATTGTAACGCCCTCTCGCCTCATCCTGCGTCGGGCACGTTCAGCGCTTGCTGCATTCCGGGCGTAGTAGGCTAGCGACATCCCGCACCTCCGAGCGGGGATTTCAGTCGAGACTGCCGACGGGCGCCAATCACAACTTTACTTTTCCAAGGTTTCCACAGCGCGAGAACGCAGCGAGGCTTTTCCTGGCTTCCGGCTAACTACGTCGCGGACTCACTGTTTCGCAGGAGGATGCGCCCGGACGTTTTCTTCTGCGGCCAAAACTTCCTTCATGAGGCGGTATTCATGGGCGCCGCCATACAGCAAGCTTATTGCTCCTATTCCAGGGACGAGGCACAGAACGTAGCAAAGCCATGACATGTTTGGTGACAAATTAAGCGTTGTGGGAGCTATGGCGAGTAACACCCCGAAAACGATGCACGCTATTCCCGTTGCCACGGTCATTGGGAGCCAATCGTTCTTCATAATTAATCTGCGGTGCCTGATGCTCAACGCCTGGTCACCGCTGCGCCCGAGCAAGACCGCATCGCGTCGCTCATTAATGGCTTGAGATGCAGAAACAGTGACATTCGTGGCGACCCACAAGGCCGCAACAAGTGCAAATAAGGGTTGCGCATCCAAAACCGACGTCATGTTTCTCACCCCACCATGACTACAAAGGTGGAGAAGGATAACACAACAACTGCGGCTCACAATTGAGGCTTAGAGCAGCATGATGCCCTGGCTAACGTTCAGGCGTCGCGATTGATTCATAGACTTGGAACGGTCCTTCCATTTCGCGTATGCCTTTGAACGAGGGATGCCGCAGCTTGCCGTCCTGTGTCCATGTTCGGTATTCGACCTCGGCAACGAAAATAGGTTCCGAGAACACAGCGCCCTTCCGCTTCAGCGCCACCGGCGGACGGCTAGCCGGCATCGTGTCGAGCAGTTGGCGTAGCTGCACCGATTCCTTGTTGCTCCACCCGGTCCCGCACCCGCCAACATAGACGAGACCGTCGCCCTTCCTCGCAGCCAGCAGTAGCCGGCCGATCGCGCCAGGCATCGTGGACGGCTCATATCCGACGATCACAAACCAGTCGCGCCGCGCGCATTTGATCTTCAGCCATTCCGGACGGCGGCCCGATCGATATGGCGCGTCCCGCCGCTTGGCGATGATGCCTTCGAGGCCGTGTTCGCATGCGACCCGGAAGAACTCGGCGCCGTCGGCGTGCACCTCCTCGGAGAAGCGGATCGCACCAGTCCTGCCGGCGACGATCGGTTCGAGCAGTTGCCGGCGTTCGACAAGCGGCATCATCCGGAGGTCTTGGCCGTCGAGGTAGAGAAGGTCAAAGGCATAGAAGATGATCTCGCCGGCATCGTGCAGGCTTGGCTTTCTCCCGACCGCGCGCTGTAGAAGCCCGAAATCAGAGCGGCCCTGGTCGTCGAGAACGACCGCCTCGCCGTCGATGATCATGGTGGCATGGCCGAGCTCGCGCGCCTCAGCGACGATGGAGCCGAACTTCTTGGACCAGTCATAACCGCCGCGCGTGATTGCCCTCACCTCGCCGGGCTCGACATGGACAGCCAGGCGGTACCCGTCCCACTTTACCTCAAAGGCCCATTCCGGACCTTTCGGCGGCTTGTCGACCAGGGTTGCCACGCAAGGATCGACGCGCCGCGGCATCGGCTCGGACAGTGTCGCGGGAACAGATTTCTTTCTGAGCGTTTTAGCCATGACGAATTAACGCATGAAACAGCGAAAACGTCTAAGCTGGGGTACCGGAGGAAGATAATGCCGAAGTCATCGATTTTTGCGTCGCCGAAGCGGGAAGGCTCATACCCTTGGATTGCCAGTTAGCGCTTGAGGAAATCTTCCAGGCGGTGGTCGAGGAAGCTGAGGACGCCGGCTGGTCTGAGCGAGAAGTCTGCGACGCTGTAATCGAACTCGCGCACAACCACTGGCTCGCGCTCGACGCCAAAGATACGATGTTCGAAGATGCCGTCGGCGTGATCCTTCGAAAGCCGAAGGCACCCCCGCTTCATTGACCTATTCGCCCTGCATCCGTCGCAGGCACCAATCCCAATAGGTCTCGACCATCTCGGTGGCCTCTCGCGCAGTATCGCAATACCCTTGGTTCGGCGTGGGTGGCGATCCTCTAAAGGTCCGGGGGACAGACCCCGCCCAGTTCCAGCGCCCAGCCGTCGGACCGCCGGTCTCTTTCCGGATGCGGCCTATGTAGCCGATACCGTCGAAGCCCAGCCAATCGAAATCGGTCGGCGGGTCGTTGGCGTCCAGTTCGGTGCGGCGCCACTGGTAGCGGGGCTGGTAGAATTCGGTCATGGTTTCCTGCGCGGCGTGCTAGGAAATGGTGCCCTCCGTGACGCTTTGCAGATTTTTCGCCAGGATGCGCCGCCCATTCCCATTATTCGCAGGGCGTCTATCGTGGGAACGCCTTTCATGTCCTCGACGGTCGTATACCCTCGCCGATGGAGCTCATCGAGGAGCCTAGGCCTCAGCCCGATATCTGAAAGCTTCGTGGTCATGCCCGTATAAAAGCAGGCTTCTGCACGCCGCGCAATTTGTAGGATTCGCCATAAAAGCGCGGAACCGTCACCTCGATGGCGGGTTTACAGAACGAGCCCAGCTATCCACCCCTGCGAGGGCTCGTTGGACAGTGAACTCTCTTGGCCCCGCTGGTTGCACTTTGGGGCCAATTTTTTTGAGGAAAAGCGTCTTTCCCGCCCACCCACAATCTGGCATTTTGCGCGGCCGAGAGGGGGAAGCTCATGTCCTACGATTGGGAACGCGCCAGACGGCAACGGTTTAGGCACGCTCGGGTTTGGCTTCTGATTGCTTTGACAGCTTGGCTTATCGCCCTCGCGTTAACGCCATAGCTGGAGCGAACCTATGTTCCCATCGCCTGCATTGTGGCTAATGGATTAGCTCCGGTGAGCTGTGCGGGTCGCTCCTGCCGGGATTGGCCGGGCACCCGCATTATTCAGTGATGGTGTTCCGAAAGATAGGATCCCCCGCGGCGGCATCAAAGCCGTTTGCGCCCCCAAATTGATTACGCGAGACTAACCCTTTCGCATGATTGCGATCGATCAGCATTTTTGCGACGATACAACCGTGATCGCGCAACAGAAATAATCCATGGTTGTATTCTCATTGCCGCGCGATCACTGAATAATGTACGCATTGCGTTTTTTATGGTTTGACGACCTTCCACGATGAGGCCCCGCATCCCCTGCGGGGCTTCATTCGTTTGAGCGCGTGCGAGTAGATGACGCACACACTTTTTCGTGGCTCGTTGGTTGCAATTTGCGGCCATTTTTTTGCAGAGACGGAACTCAGAACCGCCGCTTGCGTTTCTGGCTTTGTGAAACCCTTTCCCCGATCAGGGTGACACCTTCACAATCCCTCCGGAAGTGAAGCCTGCTCAGTGCCGATGGCCTCGTCGCCGCCCGACGGGGCCATTTCTTTTACGGTAGAGACGGAACTTAATTTAGCATCGGCAGTTTTTTAGCAATGATCCTCCCCGGGATCATAGCCGGGCTTCACAGGGAAGTCAGTTTCTCGCGTGAAGCTTCTCTTGATGATGACGCATACTCATTGGCCCCGACGCCCCATCGGGGCCATTCTTTTGTCTGGCACCAAATCCAGCGAAGCACCTTCGTCCTGTGGGAACCCCTCGCTCTAGCTAGCAGCCCAGCGCCGCTATCCCTTCCCGATAATCACGAACACAATTCGCCTGATAGCCTCAGCGAAGCTCACGCCCAGCGCCATCGCGGCTATCCCCGTGACGCCGAGCGCGCCGATGCCCATCAGCTTCCACCGCTTCACGTCGTCGGTCACCGGCTTCATTTCGGCAACGTTCGAATCGATGGTCGATACCGATGCCTCCAGGTCGCCGACGCGGTCGACGAGCTGATCCATGCGTTGATGCACGGCGGCCCGGCTCGTCGCCGCCTTATCCTCTGCCCGCACAGACCCCTCCTCCAATCGCCGGATCGATTCCTGCAGACCCCGCATGCCCGCGACCAATTCCCCAAGCTGGCGGTGAACCGCCGCATCGATTTCCATTGGTGCCATACCCTAGCGCCCTTCCCCGTGCCGTTCGCATTCCGCCTTCGTCCAGATCGCCGCCGCGCAGATGCCGACGGCGGTTCGGTCTATTTTCCGCTGATCTTCGGTCGTCGCCCCTCGCGCGCCGATCAGATCAGTTCCAACGACCCGCCTGAGACCGTCGACACTTGCCGGCGCCGTAATCCCACACGCCGCCCCGATCGAGGCATAGGTCAAAATCGCTGCGAGCATTGCTCGCTGCATCACCGCTCGCATTGTTCTGCCTTTCAATCTTGGTGGTGAGGGACCGCGCGCCGTCCTCGCGGATCTCGGCGACCAGCCACACGATGCCGGCGAGCACGAGCCCGCCGGCGATGATACGCGGCCACATGTCAGCGGGCCGGCGCGCGGTTCACCGACCAGCGGCCGGTGAGGAACATGACAGCCGCGATCGAGCCGATAACGATCAGGAGCGCAGCGATACCGAAGGCATAGGGATTGTTGACGCCGAGCACCGCCGAAAGGCCGGCGCCACCGAAGAGCCCGCCAACAGTCGTGACCGCCGTGCCACTCCTCTCGGCCGGCACATCGTCCGCCTTCGCCGCTTCCGTCTTCACGTCGGGCAGCTCGGCCGGCGTTCGCGCCGCCTCGAGCGCGTCGAGGAAGTTGCGATAATAGCCCGCGATCAGCTTCGCCTTGTCGGTTCCGTTGACGATCTTGCGGGCGCCGACGGGATCGTTGTCGACTTGGTTGAAATAGTCGGCGAGCTTCATGCCGGTGAACATGCCGCCGATCATGCCGTCAAACAGGATGCGGATGGCGGTTACCATCTCGGCCGCCTTCTCCGGCGTCTTGGCGAGGCCGAACTTGTCATAGTTCTCCTTGCCGGTGATCTGCGGCAGGCCCCGGCCGCGATAGCGCCAGCCGTCGTCAGGCCCGGTATTGCCCATCCGGCCGCCATAGACCTTGTTGGCCAGCTTGCGCGGGTTTCGGGCGAAGGGCTTGGCGCCGGCGACGGTCGGGAACCGGGACGGCCAGACCTCGGCCAGGCGCGCGGCCGAATAATTGAGGTTCTCGGTCACCGGCTGCATGGTGCCCCCGGTCTCGTGAAAGACGGTCGCCAGCATGTAGGCAAGCCACCGGTTGTCGATCACCTTGCCGGTCGACTGGCGCCGATCCCACTCGTCGAGGATGGCATTCATGCCGTCGATCTGGGATTGCATAAGGCGGCCGCCAAAAGGCGCGCGCCTCGCATAGGCGAGGAACGTCGTTCTGTTCATCGGGTTTTCCTTCGGTTGGGGGAGTGATAGATAGTTGTGATGTGCGCGCGGAGGGAGCCGTGGATTGCTCAAACAGCTTCGAAATTCAGTGCCTGACGTGCAGCGGGCGCGAGAGGGTTACTTTCGCTCAGATGGAGACCAGGGAGCTGGTTCAGTGCCCCCATTGCGGCACTACCCGCAGCATGCAAAAAGAAGACATTCTGGAAATCTGTCATGACGCGACAAAAATGACGCGACAAAGGCTGTGACAAATGTCGTTGGTCAAGCTCGGACGGGCGCGGCTCTCCCTGGTCTTGCCTCATCACCGTGAACAGTTGCGAGCCGCCAGGAACCCGACGCTTTACGATCTGTTCGAGTCCTACGCGTTGGCCGCGCAGACCCTCGACAATCTGCTGAAGGAGCACCCCCGCCGCGAGGAATTGATCAACGAGTATCAGGCGCTGTGCCTGGACATGCAGTCCGAAGTCGTATCACTCCTGGACCGGATTGAATTGCAAAGTCACTAAGGAACTCTACCGCGCGAGGCCGGCCACGCGGCTCAACAATCCCTTGAGTTCGGGCTCAGCAACCATCGATGCCGCCTCCGCCGGCGCCATCCAGGCAAGCTTCCGCTGCCGGCGCTCGGGAAATCGCTTCTTGGTCCGCTTCACTTGCACGAGATGAACTTCGACCACGGACGGCAGCTTACTGCCATCATCCAGCGCTTTGATGTAGGTGTAGTAGCCAAAGGCACTCTTCTTGGCGCGGCCCTTGACGCCAGCCTCTTCCCAAGCCTCGCGCTCCGCGACCTCGTGAGGTGAAAGCCCCTTGATCGGCCACCCTTTGGGGATGGTCCAGCGTCCGGTCTCTCGGGTTGTGATCAATAGGACTTCATATTCATCAGGATGTTCCCCACGCACACAAAGCGCACCGAACTGCTCCACGGCACCCCCGCTAAGGATGGTCTGCACGTGGCGCGTGAGGCGTGAGAGATGGGACAGCGCTCTCTTCATTCGCAGAAATTTGGAGCGAAGTTCGATTCCCGGCAAGTGGGTGAGACATCGATAGCGTAAGGAAATGCTAAATTATCAAGGTTTGCCGCTGTCGCTACCTCAACCTTGGCACTCAACACCCTGATCCTGATGGGTCTCGGTTTACTTAAGCATCCACCTGCGCATTTACCCTTCCTCAGACATCCTCGCTCGGCATAGTGCCGGCTGGGACCGACGGCCGCCAAGGGATCGCGCGCCTCGCATAGGGAAAAGCGCATTGGCCGAATACGGCAGGTTGCGGAAAAGATTCGCCAAGCGTGCCTTAGCGGCGCATAATCCGTCCATCGCTGGACGGTAGCGCCGCGAGTGGAGAGGTTGGCGCCTTGCTTGATCAAACTCGATCCGGATGCATTCTTCCTGAAGGCTTGGCAGCCATCGCCACGGCCTTTGAAAAGGTCGTCAACGCGCGCAACATCGGTCGCGATAGCGACGAGGCAGACTACCTCGCGCGTCGTGCCATCAGCCTCTACATGGACGGCACTCGGAACGAATGGGAGCTCGAATTCCGCCTAAGAAATTCCTGCCGGCAGTTTTCCGAGTACACGACGCGGCATACCGCTAGCAGCACCCAGGTTGTGGATCTGCTACCCCACTTGTCGACCTGGGCGAGAAGCCTCACGTCATCCCCAGAGGATGCAATCAAGCTGACCGAACGAACGCTTCAACATGCGATCGACCATATGGCCGAGTTTGTTGAAACCTCGGATGTGCGGGGATGGCTGGTTCGGATTATGGTGCAGCTTCGCCTGGGTCACAGCGGACGCCACCAACGAAGGTCACCTGATGGGCTATGACTGGAATGGCGCTCGCGGGCGCCGTATGAAGATTGCGCGGATCGGAACGGCCGTCGCGCTAGCGGCTCTCCTGGTATCGGTCGCGACCCAGATCGTGACGCAATCGATCTAGAAAAGGCTCCGGATCGAAACCAGTAACGATCCAGAGCCTTCCGTCTGAGCGTTCGACTTCTACAGACGCCGGAATCCAAAGCGTATTTGATCACAGATTGCAACCAAACCATCGCTTCGAGCCACAGGTTAGAGCGTGATGGCAGCCGTCCACATGGCGTCGATCTGGACGTCTGTGAGGCCGAGCGCGCCGCCAACGGTCGCGATCAGCGGGTGTGTCCGGTCAAAGGTGGTGGCGTATTCCCATTCGATCTGGGCTTTATCCTTGTCGGCACCGGCCGGCAAAGCATCGATGACTGCGGAGACTTGTGAAAGTGAAAAACCGCTGGTGACGAGTCCCAGACGTAGCTGACGGGCTGTCAGCGGAGCCATTGCCCCCCTGATCGACTCGATCGAAGGGGGCGTGTAAGGTGCAACCACCCCTTCACTGGCGATTGAGAAGAGTTGGCAACCATGCTCCTCAGGATCAGTAGGGGCGGCGGTGAATGGCTGCCACCCAAATTCGGGGTGGTTGATCTCCATATCAATCGCAGAGTTATCGGGGCGGCTGTAATAAGCGTCACGAAATTCCATCACGAAATCCTCAACCAAATAGCAAATGAACCAGTGCTGGTCGCACCAGCGCTGATGGCACCCATGCACCTCCAAGTCCCCGACAGAGCGACACCGTTGGTAGCGGAAATGCCACTCGCAGGTTCAAGGTTAGCGCCGGAGATGGTTGCTCCGAAAGCGTACCCGTTGGTGTTGCCGACGCGTTGTGCCCACACATACGTACCGATCCCGCCGGCCCCGAGGGAAGCCGCGCCGCCGCCCCAATCGACATCATGAGTGTGCGACGTGGTCGTGACCGCATTGGCAGAGGTAGCGGTTAGCGTTCCAGGCGTCCCAAGCGTCAACGTCCTATCGGCGGCCAGGGTGCCACCGCCCGTGAGGCCGTTACCGGCGATAACCTGCCGAGTTGGATTGACCGGGGTATACCCATAGATGCCATTAAGATCGGCAGCCGTCAGGACCAGTTCGTGAGTATGGCTAGTGGCGGTGACGCTGTTCGTCGAGGCGTTGGTGACCGAAGTCGGCGTTCCGAGGGTGAGCGTGCGGCTGGCGGCCAGTGTACCACCTCCCGTAATCCCGTTGCCGGCAACGATGCTGATCCCGTTGTTTGCCGGCGTGTAGCCGTAGAGCGCGGTGATGTCGGCGGCCGCAAGGTTCCCGGTGTGCCAAACAGCGTAGTTGCTGGCGCCGACGATGTAGCGAAAGGCGTCTACACCACCGTTGTTGGACAGGACGACAGAGAGCGCGCCACCCGTGGCAACATCGTTCTGCATCCGCATACCCAGGGTGAGCCCGGCACCGTCCGTATGCTGAACGTATCCCTGCCTGGCATTGATCGTGCCCCCCTTCCAAAATGAGAGGTACGGGTCGTCTGTGTCGCTCGCTGACACGAGCCGGATCTCTTCGCCGCCGCCGGTCAAGGTCAGGCGGCCAGACATATTCACGGCGCCAAGGTTGTAAGTTGCCGCGTTCATGATGGCGTCGGCAACGGTCCCGGTAGTCAGGTTCGAAGCGTTGTTCGCGCCGAGGGTTGCCCGCGCGGTGGCCGCATCAGCATCGTCGAGCAGAGTCTTGATGAACGTCGACACTCCGAGTGTCGTCAGCGCCGTCGAAGCGTTCGCGTCGTCCAGAAGCGTGCGGGCAAAGGGGGTCAACGCCGTGGTCGCATATGTGTCCAGCGCCGTCGTATAGAGCATCTGATCTGCGGCCGTCGTCAGACCAGAGATCGACTGAAGACCGGCATCATACGCCTGGACGTTCGTCCCGATCGCAACGCCGAGCGCCGTGCGCGCGCCGCTTGCCGTGGTCGAGCCGGTACCGCCAGCGGTGATCGGACGCGCCGCATTAGCATCTGCCGTCAGGTCGTCGATGAACGTATTGTAAGGCACGCTCTGGATGGTCGTGTTCGGCGTGCCTTTGGTGCCGGCGGGAGGGCTGTAGACGCCACCTGTTCTAGGCATGAGCATTCTCCATAGAAAAAGGCTCCCGGAGAGGGAGCCTTGCAAGTTCTGGGGATTTCGGTTTCATTCCCTTGGGCTAATAAAAGGGGCAAAGTGTCGATGGACCTGGGTGATGAGATTGAGCGGGGCGTTCAAATGGTCATGGCCGAATACGCTGTGACACGCGAGGAAGCGATAAAGCGCATCCTTCGCGACTGGCTTGTCGGCGGAGGCTATATCCCTCTCGACTCCACCGCAGATTGATCCAATGATGCCGCGTATCGGGCGTAGTGCTCGGTCAAGAGGGGGGAATTCTTTTGAGAAAAACCGGCACAATCCTTTTGGGCACCGATCAGATCGAGGTTTTTGACGATGGCGAGCCCGCAGTCTTTGTTGACCTGATCTCCGAATGTTCCATTCACAACGGCATAGCGCGCATAGGCCTGGTTCAGGTCGCCAACGACTTGGGCGGAGTTGCCGAAGCCAAGGTGTGCGCTCGTTTTAGAATGAATCTCGCCACGGCCGCCGACTTGCGCAATTTTCTGACCAATCTTCTCGACGGCAACGCCGAGGCGAAAGAGAAGGCGAACTGAGCCCATCTTCATTTCCTCCGGTTCTCGTGTATGTTGTGGGGATGCCCCGGGTTGCTTTCCAATTGGCCTGCGTCGCCGCAACTGCGCTGGTGTACTTCGCCTTTCACGAGGCCTTCCGCGCGCTAAAAGCTTGGTTCGGCCCCGGCTTTCCGGTCGGGTTTATCTGTGGCGCGGTTCTGGTTGTCGTCCTGTGGGCAATAAGCGGGCGCTTCGACGGCTGAACGGGGCCCGATCGAGCTTCATGCATCCGAGGATTGAGGAACGCGCGTTCTCGTGTATTTTAGGGCTATGCAGATCGACCACAACCCGAACGAACCGTCCCATGCCGCGCTGAAAATCATCGGCGTGCTTACGGCTGTGATCGTCCTGGCTGTGGCTGTTCCGGTAACCTTCGGGGTTCGCTGGGTTGCCGAATTGCTTCCCGCTGAAGCGGTTGGAGCTTTCGGGATAGCGTTTATGGTCTTTGCGGCTGGTTTTTTCGCTGGCCGTTGGGACGCTGCCCGTCAGTTCCGCACCCCTGGTAGAGACGAATAGCCCGCCAAACCACCAGCTTTTGCCAAGGCTCGCACGGTCGAAGCCCGCTGCTGGTCGATCACGTTCTTCTCCCCGCGCCGAAGGATCGCCTCGACGATCTGGTCTCGGGTCGAGCCGGTGGCGACGCTGAGGCGGCCAATATCTTCGGCCAGCTTGCCGGCGTTCGTCTCTGCATTCCCCTGCACCACCCTTTTCATGATCGACTTGAACAGCTTCGCCGCCGTCCCCGACAGGGTGGCATCCGAGGGGATCTCCTGCCCCTTAGAGACCTCGTCGAGGAACTGATTGAAGCGTGAGCCCATGGCAGTGTCTGAGCCGCGCGTGACGCGGTTTGCGGTATCAGCGAAGACGTTTTCACGATCGATCGCGTTCAGAACATTGTCGGCTCGGTCCTGGCCGAACAGCATGCCCAGCTTCTCCCGGTTCCAGTCCCCCTCGCCTCGAACCGTCTTGCGCAGCGCGTTGAGGTCATTGGCCTCCGTACCGATTGCCCGATAAACCTCGCCGAGGGAGCTTTGCTGCATGCGAAGCGGTACGCCCGACGGCCCGACCATTTCGCCTTGAGGCACGGCACCCTGACGAAGCGCGTCGTCGAGTTCCGACGGGCGCATCGCGGTGGCGCCGTTGTTCAGGATCGAGCGCCCCTCGCCCAACGCGTCGCGCTGGCGTGCGATTTCCGCAAACTGACCATCAACCTCCTTGATCCGTGGCACCGACGCGCGCAGACCATCGTCGATCATCTGGCGGGCCTCGGTCAGGGCCGAAATCACCTTCGGGTTTTGCTCGGTTTCGAGGATGCCGTCGATCGCCTGCCGGGTTTCGAAGGCGATTGCGGGATCAGTTGTGACCATGTCCTGCCCATTGACGTTGAGCATCTGCCGCACGTTTCGCAACTGACGCTGTGCCGGCCCGCGCAGGCGCTGAATTTCGTCATCGAGCGTGTCGGTGATCGGCGTAAAATCATAGTTCGACCGTTCCGCCATCGCGGGGCCGTAGCGACGACGCACCTGGTTCTGTTCGCTGGCAAGTGAGCGATCGACGCGCGACGGAATCGGATCGGGACCGAGATTGTCGGTGACATCTCCCCGCAAACGCGTATTCGCCATGGCGCTACGCTCGTTGAGAGGGTCGACGATCAAGCCACGGGTGCCCGGGCGAGCGGCGGCACCGCGGGCGACACCAAGCCATTCTGGCGAAACGTCGGCCAGCATCGCTTGTGGGCCGAGCTGTTCGAGGGAATCGCGGTACCGCGCGACCTTCGTCGGATCTGACAATTCGTCGACGACATAGCGCCGCGCCTGGTCGGTGACAGTCGAAAGCGCGTCGTTGCTTTCACCGAGGATCTTGCTGGCGATCGAGGACGCGAGCTTGTTGGCGCCAGCTGCGAGAGGCAACATGGCAACGCCTGTCCCCACACCCACACCGGTTTCAAAGGCTGCCTGTTTGGCCCTTTCTTTCATCCCACCTTCGCCCGCGCCGAAGCCTTGCACCGCGCCAGTGCCGCCACCGGCAACGCCAGCAGAGACAACACGCGAGCCAACAGACGCACCGGTATTGCCGAGCGCGTAGTTGCCTATGACGGGAGCCGCCCGGAGCAGCGCACCGGCAGACCCGACGCCCCCCGCGATCTGCAGGCCGGTCGAGAGCTTCGGGTTATCGGTGTCGTACTCGTCGTCTTTGCGGCGCTGGATGTCGAGCGCCTGATCGTAGCGTTCCCCCCACGACTTCCCCGGCAGCTTTTCGTAACTATCGGGCAAGAAGGGATCGACCAGGGGCGCTAGCGTGGCGTTCGTCGCGGCGTCGAGCTCGTCGAGATAGGAGCCGATACCGAGCGTGCCGCGCGCCATGGCTCGCATGGCACCATCAACGCCGCCAGATCGCGCGGGAGCGTTGCCCTTGCCACCGGCTGCGATCTGCGCCGCGATTTCGTTGACGGTGGCCTCCTGCTCCTCCGGCGACAGCGTCTTAAAGCTATCGTCGACCTTGACCTTGACGCCATTCACCGTAAGCGTACCCATTATTCTTCGTAGCCCCAGTTGACGCCGGTCCGGGTTTTCTTCGTCCCCTCGTTTGGAGTCGGTCCGTCCGGAATTTTGTAGTTTTCGAGCGGGTTATTCAGCTCGCGGATGCGCTTGCGGCCTTCCGCCGGCTCGATCTCCCGATCGGCTACGGCATCGGCAATAGCGCCCATCTGCTGCTCATACTCGGCGATACCGCGCATGGTCTGGAAAATCAGCTCGTTGCCGCCTGGCTGATTGAGGACGCGAGGAAGCGATGCCCGAAACATCCGGATATCAGCATCGGACATCGGGCCGGAGCCGGGTGCGCGTTGCTCTGGAACCATTTTCTCAAGCAGCGCCGAGGCTGCCTGAATATCGCTGGTTCCTTCACCAATCGCGACGCCCCAATCGCCAGCAAGCTTCTTGAACCCGCCCTCGATGCCCTGCGGCATGTTGGCGAACAGCCCTTCCAGCCGGTTGATCTGCCCTATGCGAGCCCGTGCCTGCATACCGGTCTCGGATAGTGCCGCGAAGGTTTCGGCGTTCTTCTTATCCAGGTTCTCATAGAACTTGTCGCTTTCGCCGACGGTGACGTTGGTGGTCCCGGCACCGGCCTTGCGCTGCGCCTGCTCCCATTCGAGCGGACCCAGGGGTGTGCGCCCGTTCTTGACCTCGAAATCGCGATAGTACTCGTAGTTCTGCCGGTCCGCCGTCGGCTTCTGCGCGTCAGGATATTCGGCAATGACCTGCCCGGTCTGGTTGTCGACGAGCCGACCGTTGACGACAGAGGTTTCGCGTTTGTGGGGGGCATCCAGGTCTCGCTGAAGCTTGCGCATTTCGAGCTGCCGCATCGGATCGTTGGCCAGCATCTGCTGCTCGATCATCGAACGGGCCACGGCCTTCATTTCCGGGGTCGCGAAGTCATTCGTCAGCAGCTCGTAGAGGCGCGGATCGACGCCATTACCCGACTGGGCGACTTGCGTCGGCTGCTGGCCTGCCGCCTGCGCCTGGGCGATCTGCTGCGGCGTCGCTGGTGCACCTGCGTTCAGAGCGTCCATGATGCCCCCTTGTGCGCTGGCAAGCTGCTGTGAGCCTGCGAACTGGGGCGGGATCTGCATGTTGTCGATGGGTTGAGAGTTCGGAGGGACCGGGTTTGCCCCAACGTTGACCGGCTGGGGCAGAGCCGCAACGCCCATGTCGTCGGCTTCCTTGCCCGGGAACGAGGCGCTGACCTGGCGCCCCGGGAAGCGCGCGGCGTATTCGGGCGTCTGTTCGAAGGCCGCGACCTCATCGGAGAGCGACGCCCCGGCCTGGTTGGCGGCCGCAGCGGACTGCATCGCAGGGTCCACAAAGGGGGAAACGAACGGATTTGCCGCCGGCATGTTGCCGCCTGCCATCGCCGTCACTGCCTCGGCGGCATTCCGCGGCGCATTCGCCTCTACCGTCGAACGAGCGCCACCAGCCGACCGCGCATCCGGAGAGAACGTCGGCTTACGGGTTTCGACCGACAGGCCCTTATCGTCGTAGTAGGCCATCGGTTCGCCAACGGTCGCGCCGCCGCCCTGGCCGAGCAAGGCAAGCGCCTTCTGACGATGTCCCGCCATCTGATTGTTGACTTTGTCGGCCACCGTACCGGGAGCCCCGCCATTGTTGGCGTCCGAAGCACCATAGCGGCCGACGCCGCCGGCATTGATGGCGGAATAGATGTCCAGCATGCCCATGCCTGGCTTCACACCAGCGTTGCGCAGGTAGCTGACAACGGCACCGTTCTCGCCGAGTTGCGAACCAACGGGGTTGTTCCAGTCGACGCCGTTTTCGACAGCCTGCGTCTCGCCGAACTGGATGAGGCCGCGGTGCTGGCCGTGCTGCGTGGTCGGGCCACGCTTCAGAGGGTCGAAGGTGCCGGCGGTCTCGTAGGAGATGGCCGTCGCCAGGTCGACCGGATCGATGCCGAGCGCGTTGGCCGACGAAATGATGCCGCTGCGGATCTCGTCATTGCCGACGGTGGCAACGGGCATACTCCCCTTGCTGTCCACCTTCGGCATGTTGCCGCCCATGGCGCCAGGCTTGACGCTGGGTGCGCTCGCCGTCGATCGGGTGGGCGTACCGAGGATCGAGTTGTAGAGGGTCGAGGCGGCGTCGCTGCCAGCCTTCTGCGCCTTGTCGGTGCGATAGCGGCCGATACCCACGCCGATGCCGCTCAACAGCGCGCCGATGCCCTCGGCGGCCGTCTTCGGCTGCTGCCCCATGATCTGACGCGCCAGCATGTCCTGAATATCGCGTTTGCGAGCGAGAGACTGCGCAGTCTCGCCGGTGTCGCCACCGAACAAAAATCCGACCATTACGAGAGCCCTCCATTTCGGCCCATGGTGAAGAAGTTAGCGAGGCCAGTCAGCGGCGAGGTTTTGCCGCCGCCCGGGGCCACCGGAAAGGCCGCATTACGCTTTGCGGCGCCCGCAGCAATCCCGGTCATGAGCGCGCCGACGCCCTCGGCGGTGTTCTGGGGCATCGGCTGCCCCATGATCTTCGCTTGCAGTTGCTCGGCAAGCTGCTGCCGGTTCTGGGTGGTGTCAGGCCTGCGCATGCCGGCGTAGAAGGAAAACGGATTGTTCATGCGAGTTTCCTTTTTCCCGCCGAGAAAAGGGCGCCGTAGTCGACACGGCGGAGACCGTCGTCACCTCGGATGACGACCTCGGGGCGGATCTTTTCGACCTCCTGCGCCATGACACCGATGCGCTTCGGAGCGTTCTTGCCTTCGCCTTTGTAGCGGTACTCATAGAGGCCGCCGACCTTCTTGATGTCCTTCTTGGCCCGCTCGTCCGATAGCGCCGCGAAGCCTGCAAGCCCGCCGAGGATCGACCCGATACCGGCCTGCTTCTGATTGTAGGCGCCCATCTTGTTGGCGTAGTCCTGCTGCACCAGGCCGGCGTAATCGACGTTGGGGATGCTCACGCCCTGCGTCGGCACGAAATTCGGCTGGCTGACCTGGGCACCGGAAAGCAGGCTCGAAATCTCGTTAATCGGCTGATTTCGGGCGGCGTAGAGCTCGTTCAGATATTGCGATCGAGCATTGTTCTGCGCCGTCATCTGCGCCTGCTGGGCGTTGAACGTCTGGTCCTTCAGCGCATTGTTCGCCGCCGTCGTCGTGTTCTGGTTCTGGTACATCTGCTGCTTTGCATCGTTGCCGAAACCAGCCGCCGCCAGGCCCTGCTGAAAGTTCTGGTTCTGGGCGGCGTTGTTCGCTTCCAGCTGTGCCGCGTTCTGTCCGAACTGCTGCTGCTGCGCGGCATTCGACAACTGCATGTTGCTGGCATTCTGGCCGTACTGCTGGGCCTGTGCCTGGTTGGTGAACCCCGCGGCCGCGAGCGCCTGGTTGAAGTTCTGCTGTTGCGCCGAGTTCTGAAACGTCGCCTGATCCCGAGCGAGGCCGGCAAGGCGGGATTGCTCCTGACCGGCGTTCAGGATGGCGCCAAGGCGGGCGTCGTTCTCCTGCCTCGTCGCGGAGTCGATCGCGCGGTTATAGGCCTCAGAGCCCGGCTGAAGCCCCTGGTTCGCCAACTGCGTTTCGAGCGCCGAACGGCTCTGCGCAAGCTGTGGGTTCATCCGCTCCATCAGCGCGTTTTCATAGCGCGAGGTGTCGGCGCTATAATCGTAGCTGTTGGTGATGTTGCCGGTGTCTCCGATCGAGGTCTTGATCGGGCCGGCGTTGGCGACATCCCTCTGAATGTTTCCTGCGCCAGCAATCGACGATTGGACGTTTCCAGCGTTCGGCAGCGTCGTCTGCAGCATTGGGCCGGCCCCGTAGCCGGCGTATTGCGGCAGCCCGATCTTCGACGGATCGCCGGCCGCCGGCGCCTTGGAGGTATCGACGGGCTTGCCGAGCAGATCGTTCAGCTTCGCAGACTGACCAGAGGCCAAGGTCGCAAGGTTCAGTTCTGCCTTGTCGGTCTGGTTTTTGATTGCCTGCTGACCCGCAGACAGCGTTTGCGTCGCCGTATAGGTCGGAAGATCATAGACCTTACCGCTCGTGGGATCGGTCCACTGTTTCGTGCCGGTCTGGTTGTAGGTCAGGGCGCCGTCGGGCGTCACCTGGTTGACGTTGCCGAGCGTCTGGTTCGCAATCGCCGTGCCGATGTTCGTGCCGGTCTGCGCGGCCGCGGTCTGTGCCGGATCAGGTGCCTTCGGTGCTTTGGGCTTGCCCATGATTTACCTCCGATTGACGGGATGTGCCCGCCAGTCTTCATCTGTGAAAGTGAACAGGATTTCCGCCTCGTCCCGGCCGCGCAGCCGGGGAATCCGGTGAGATGCGAATCCGAAGCGCTCGGCAATTTCGATCATGACCGCGTTGCGCTCAGACACCCGCAAAACGACCATCTGGCAGCCGAGCTGATCGAACGGATAGCCAAACATCCCTTTCAGCATCGGTCGGGTCAGCCAGCGCCGGCAGATCGAAGCAGCCGATAGCTCGATGACACCAGCCTCCGGATTGTAGTTATGGAAAACGACACCGGCCGCGAGCCGATCGGCGTCGATGAGCCCGAGCGATGTGAAATTCTCCCATCCACGTTCGCAGCCGGGAATGTTGGCGGCCACAAACGACCCGATCGCCCGGTTTATCTCCGGCGCGCTTTCGCCTCCCCAGAGAAGGAATGTCATGCGCTGGCCTCGCCTGCGGTCACCTGCAGCGTCGCGAGGTCGATTTCAAGGTCGAGTTTCACCGCACCGCCCGAAGTGATGACACAGCCGACGGCAAGCATGTCGCCAGTGGCGCGGACGTTCTGGCGGGAATCGTATCTGATGAGTTCAGACACGCCGTCCCATACCGCCACGTCCCAAAGACCGACGTCCCATTCCGAAGAGTTTATGTTCCCTTCGGTGACGTCCGAGAACGACGGCGTGGACCGGTCCAGATCGCCGCGTGCGAACAGCCTCACCTTCGGCTTCGACTTACCTCGGAAATACATGTGCGCCATCGAAGCCGCTGCGCGCTGCCCGAACTGACCTGCCGGCGAGAACTGCGAAAGATAGGTGGCGCTGAAGGTGAGCCCGTCATCCGTCCCGGTGATATCGCCTTGCCAGAAATAGCCGTCGAGGGCGCCGAAGAAGATGCCGCCCTGAAGCGTTGCATAGCAGAGCGCTTTCCAGTTGCTGATGGTCGACCAACGCCCCGTCAGGACGTTGAGAACGAATGTAGTATCGCTGACGACTGTGTTTTCCGGAAAGCTGACAAAGACGAGGTTCTGCTCCGGCCACTGGGTGAGCGTCCAGCCACCGCCTGTCGCGTTCGCCGCCTTCTTCCACTCGTCCTCGATCGGGCGCGAGACCGAGACAAGGCTCAGGGCCTGCCGATCGCGCTGGAATACCTGCGATATCGGCGTGAGGCCGTCGCTGGTCGCAACGAGCACGTCACCTCCTGCGCGGATCCACGCATTCTTTCCGAGCGGCTTCCCGATCTGGTACACGCCTCTGAGACCGAACGTCGACGCGCTAGCTGGATCTTCGCCAGCATAAACCGCAACCTCACCCTCGGTCGAGATGAACGCGCACATATCCGAAAGGCCGTCGCCACTTTCTAGCGACCATGAGAAGCCCATCAGTAGCGAGCCACCCTTTTTCATGACGCCGCCGAGCGGAAACACGACTGCGGCGCCGCCGATCGCGTTGACCGGCAGATAATAGGCGTCGAGCGTTGCATTCTTCAGCAAGAACTGGCGATTCTTGAACAGCCAGCCGTAATTGAGCTGCGCCATCGTTGTCGCGTCCGAGAACGTGATCGCCGGCGACGTCGACCAGGTGCTCCCGTTGTAGACCTGTCGATCATTCACCCCGTTGAAGCAGATGAGGTTCGAGGTGCCGGCGTTGGTATGCTGGAAGGTGCACCAATCCCCGCCTGCGAACCCGCTCACTGCTGCGGCCGTCGTGGCCGGAGGTACAGCAGGCGAGGACATGTCGTAGATGGCGCTATTCGTAGCAACGAACAGCTTTTCGGTCGTGCCGTACTTATACTTGAAGGCGCTCTTGATATCGCCCAGGTCAGCCGCAAGCCCCTTCTTAACCGAGCCGCCCCGGATCTTGCACCCGGTAAGCGTCGGCAAGAAATTGCGCATGACCAGTGCAGAGCCGGGTTGCTGGCTTGCAACGTCAGCGGTCGTCACCAAGCCGAGCTTGGGCGCTGGATAGGTGATCGGCGCGGAGGCCTGCTGCTTGCCGATCGAAACAGCGCCCCTATTGCTCTGTCCGATGCGGGCAGGACGAAGGGCCATCTTCATGCGACACCTCGATCGGCGTTGATTTCCTGCAGAAGGTCGGCCTCGAACTCAGCGAGGTTATCCTCGTAGGGAAGGCCTTTCTGTCGTTTCCAGCGCCAGATGATGCCTTTGACGAGCAGACGCTCCGGAAACAGAGGCGTGTCATCGTCGGCCGTCAGGGTGGCCTGGGGGCCTTCCGGATCGTGCATCACCCAGAATTTCGACAGGTACTCAATCACGGCACCCACGGCCAATGCGGCCGGCGAAAACAGGATCTGCTGGCCTCGAATGAAGAAATACGGCTGCGCGGACGGGATGCCGGCGATGACAGCCCATTGCGAGCTGTTGGTGATCGGCCGGAAGAATTCACCTGCGGCGGTGCGGACGGCACCACCGGGCGTCATGCGCTGATAATCCTCGGGCAGGTTCTCCGGAGAGGCCGCGGCCGTGTGCGTCGAAATCATGCGCTGCCAATCAGCGCGGCGTGCAATCTCATCACCGGCTTCCTGGGCGAGCGCGACCATCGTTTGCGCGTTCGGATCGACCGAACCATAGACGCTTTCGAACTGGTCGAGCGCGACGACGTCGCAAACTTCGTTAATGGCGGAAAGCAGGGTCATGGGGTCGGGCCTCCGACGACGACTTGGGCATTGCCCCAGCGAGAGCGCTCATCGCCGATCTTGAGACCGGAGAGAGCCTGCATTTTCAGTTGCAGCGCTGCTCCTGCCTTGTCGGCGTCCCGCTCCCAGATCGCGATTTCCTCAACCAGCGAATAGAGGTAGGCGTCGGGTGCGTTCTCAAGCAGCCAGTTCGTTGGATTCGCGGGCGTGAGCGGCGGGATCTTGCCGTAATAGGTGACGGTGAGACTGCCATCGCCGACAGGCCGAACATTGATCGTGCTCCCGACGATGGCGTACTCAGTCGGGATGCCGGCGCGTCCCATATAGCTGTCGGTGAGTTGCTGCAGGGCCACGGCGCGGATCGGAACACCGTTTGCGTTTTTGACTTCCCGCGCCTCAAGAAAGTCGGTCGGCAACGGGCCGGCTCCGTTCGTCAGAGCGACAGTATCGACCAGTTCCATACCGGCCACGCGAAGGAAGCGGTTTAGCTTCAGCTCTGCGAGGCCCAGGAACCGCGGAAACAGATGCGCGACGTCATTGCGGCCGCTGTACTCGCCGGCATCGACGAGCAGCGAGGCATAGTCTGCGATGGCGTTCATAGGGGAACCTTTCGGTACCGCTCGGCAGCGGCGAACAGACGTGAGCGGTCGATGATGCGCGCAATCTGCTCATTCGCCTCCCGGTGCGCCTCCGGGCTTTCCTCAGCGCTGGGCCGGCTCGCCTCGATGGCTTTCACCTGCCCTTTCACCCGATCGTATTCGACGCTCATAGGTGGCCTTCCTTCGTCCGCCAGGCGCGGTTGTCGGAACTGTTGAGGAACCGCTTCACATAGCGGTCGTCCCCCTCGCTGTGGGCCTGCACGAGACCGCTATCGTGGGCGATGTTCAGCGGGATGGACGCGACCCGGTGCCAGTCGCCGCGCCAAGCTTTTTCGGCGCTGTTGCGGACGTCCTGATTTTCGCTGATCAGGTTGTCGACGGGGTAGTCGACGCGAAAAACGTCTTTCTCCCCGTCGAACAGATGCCAGGTCGAGCGGCCCGTCATCGCGTCGTGATGGTAGAGCGTCCACGCTCCGTCACGAACGATCATTTGGAATCACCGGGGAGCGGGTCATTCCGCTTTGCCTTGCCCTCCGCGATGAGCTGCTTGGCGAAATCGAGGGGAAGTTCGATCTCGTCGCCCTTCGGCAGGCGCTGGCCTTCTTCGTCCCAGACGTCGCGCAACAGCTTGAGGGGGACGAGCTTCTTGTCTTTCGCGGCGTCGGCCGCCTTGTTCTGGTCGGTCATTTCCGTTTTGCTCCTGGAACGCGAAAAGGCGAGCCGAAGCCCGCCCTTTCGCAGATGACGATGATGGTGACGACGCGATTAGCTCGCGGCGGTCAGGCCGAAGAGGTCTGCAGCAACGCCGAGGCCCTTCTCGTTGTGCACCTTGAGGGTGCCCTCACCGATGATCACGCCCTTGTCGGCGTCACCGGTTTTCGCGACGTCCTTGTCTTCCTGGATCTTGCGAAGCCAGAGGAAGGACAGCATGTCCGGATCGATGAAGAAGGCATTGCGCGCCTGAGCGGCCGCACCTGCCTGCACTCGGTTCGGATGGATCATCACCGTGCCGAACGGCCCCTCATAATAGTCAGCCGTCGCAACGATGGTGTTGCGCTCGCCGCCCTTGGAGACAGCGTAGCGGAACGGGGCAACGTTGGCGTCCGACATGAACGTGACGAACACGCTCTTGACGTAGGGCGAGGCAGAGACGTGACGGAAGTTCGCCCCATTCTGGTAGCCCTGCTGCATGACGCTGTCCAAGATGGCCTTGGTAAACGCACGCTGCGTGCCGTTGGTCGGCGCGACCGTGAGGCCGGTCGGAGTATCGAAACCGCCGTTGGCGCCACCGGCACCGCGGGAGACGTTCGATTCGATCCAGGTGTTCAGAGAGCCGAACTCGCGCGTCGCACCGCCAACAGAGGCGTTGGTGTCGACGATGGCGAACTCGACGTCCTTGCGGATCTCGACGCCCTTCTTCAGCTTCTGGTACTTGCGCTTCTGGACGTTCCCGGCCTCGGAAACGACTTCCTGGGTGGCCGAAATGATCCAGTCCTTGCGCAGGATCTGGGTGTAGTTGCCCAGACGCTCCGGCGGGGTGATCGCGCCGAAGGTGTATTCGTCACCTTCGGTCTTGATGTTGGCGCCCGGAGTAGCAAGCTCGTCCGTCTCCCATTCAGGGTGCACCGATTTGGTGGTGCCCTTTTCGATCAGGGAGTAGATCGGCGTATCTTCCGGCGTGATGCGCGACACCACATCGGACAGTTCTTCGCGGTTGCCCACGGCCTGGTTGGTCGTGAACGTGTTGGCTACTGCGGCCATGTTCGTATTCCTTCGATTTCGGGGTTAATCGAAGTCGATCGACATTGCGTCCTTGATCGACCCGGTTTTCGACAACCGCTGCATCGCTTCCTTGCTCTTGCGCACCTGCTGGCCGGCCCCACCACTCGGACGAGGGGTCGCCGTGGCGGGAGGGGCTGCCGTGACCTTCGTCAGCGCCTTGGCGCGGGCCTGCTCTGCCTGCATCCCGATCCGGGCATAGTAGGCAAGCCCGAACAGCCGGTGATCCGAAACGCTCTTCAGCTCGGTGTCTGAGAAACCAAGCTCTCGGGCCGCCGAAAACGCCTGATCGAAGAAAGCCTTACGGCCGTCGTCTTTCGCCGTCTGCGGGAACAGCCCTGCGAGCTTTTCACTCTCAGCTTGAAGCGTCTCCTCGGTCATGGACAACGAAAGCTCGCCGGCAACCGCCGTCGAATCGTTCGCCAGCTCGATGATCTGGTTGATGTTTGCCAATCCGTCTTCATACGCCGCTCTCTGGCGGGTGTATTCGGCGGGGTTCTGATACGCCAACTGACGCGGCGGCTCAGGCGGCAAACGGTCCGCAAGATAGGAAGCGATACCCTTGACCGTGTTGGTCACGCGGGTCGTCATTGCATCAAGAGCCCGGCCCTTGTTGGCGGTCTCCTGTGTTTTGTAACGGTAATCGCGCTCCCGCATGTACCCGAGCTTGAGCTCGGAAAACGGCACCTGCTCGCCACCTTTCAGGGTCACGATCTGGTTGTCGGCTACGTTGGCCGCATCGCCATTCTCGGCATCGGCTGGCTCGTCACCTTCAGCGTTCTCTGCGGTCTCGCCGGCCTCTTGACCTTCGATGGTCTCAGCCGTCTCGCCTTCGATCCCTTCCGTTCCTTGTCCCGGGTTGGCCGGCTTGTCGTCTTCGCCAGGCTCCCAGAAGTCCAGATTGTCGGGGTTGTCGATGTCGGTCGAGGGTTGCACGGTTTCGTTCCCGGCCGCGGCCAGGTTGACGCTCTCGCTCATGTTGGGGTGCTTTCTAAGGTTTGGCCCGGGCCCTATGCCATGGCGCCTCTTCCGTCAGCCTTGGCTTGATCCTCGGCGGCGAGGAACTTGAGCTTGCTACGGAAATTTCGGATGGCCCGCGCTTCGGCCGCAAAGGCGGCGCGGGTCTCGTGATCGATGACCGGGGCGTTGATGCACCCGTTGATAGCTGCGGCTTCCAGATCGCCCATCAGGACATGGAAGAGCGGATTGGCGAGCATTTCGCGGGCTGCTGCCTGCTTCTCTTCCTGCTTCATCCTGGTTGCCCTCCGATCTGGGCGCTCGGGACGCGTTGCCCGAGCATTGCCTGCGCCATCGCCTGGTCACGCTTCAGCTTGATCTCCTGATCGATCTGGTAGCGCTTGATGTCGCTGTCGGCCTGGATCTTCGCCATGTCGACTTGCGTTTGTGCAGCCAGCTTCTGCCGATCGGTCTCGGCCTGAAGCTTCGCCTTCTCCATGTCGGCCTGCGCCTGAGCCTGAACCTTCTGCATCTCCGGGTCAGGCTTCGCCGCATCGGCAGCCAGGCGCTTCTGAAGCTCTTCCGGGTCTGGTTTCGTGAAATAGAGATCCGGCGACTTGAGACCGGCAGCCTCTACCGTCTTCGAGATCGAGTTATAGAGATTGTCGGGCGACACATAAGGGTTGTTGACCGGGCCCAGCGTCGAAAGCAGCTTCTCCTGCAACTGCTGGATCATCTGAACCATCAGCATGTCGCGCTCTCGCGTGCCGGCGCCGAGGCCGGTGTTCACGGTGGCGTCCATGGCCGCATTCCAATGGCAAGGATCGAAGGTCACCCACTGACCGCGGAGACGCACCGTGCGCGGTCGGTCCTGGTGCTTGATGGTGAGCCGCAATAGGCCCTGAAACACCCGCTTCAGTCCCTGCGCGAAGGTGCGCACCATCAGTTCGGTCTGGCCGATGCCGGCAGCCTCGATCATTGACGAGGCCTTGGCGGTCATGTTCTGCAGCGCATCGGGGGCCATCCCACTCGACGCGTCGGAAATGCCGGTGCGGTCGGTCGCCTCCTGGTCGAGATAGCCGAGCATGTTGAACGACTTGTCGGCGACCACCGGCACCGTGTTGTAACCTATGGCGTTCCCGACGGCAGTACCCTGGCTGACGCGGATGGGCTGGCCAAATTTCGGGTTCAGCACCGCTTCTGGGTTCTCGATCGTGCCTTCCTGGACGATCGGCTGAAGGTTGTTCTGCCAATAGAGATTATCGAGCGTCTGACGGAGCAACACCGTCTTGATGCGCTGGATTTCGGCCATGTCGTCGGTGACCGAGTTGCCCTCGCGCTGATGCGGCCGGCGCTCAGTGATCAGGTCAGCGAACGGGATTTCGTCCCACTCCTCATTCTCGAGAAGGTTCTTCTCAGCGGTACCGCCGGCGAAGACCATGCGCCGCAGTTCGGCTATGCCGTCGTCGTCGGCGTCGATCCGGACATAGAGCTCGTAATAGTCGACCTCCTGAGAGGCCTTGTCCGCCTGGTCGTCAGCGTCCACGACATCACGGCGGCGCGCAAACTCCTCGGTTTCCTTCTCGTTGTCCTTGGTCGTCGTTGGCAGATCGTCGATGATCGCCCGGTCGTAACCCATGGCGACAAGGTCGGACCGGCGCATTTTCATGCTGATACCGGTGCAAAGACTGTCGTCGATCGACATGGCGTCGGGGTGGACCAAGAACTCCTCAAGTGGCACCGCGGCGAGCCGGGTGCATCCCTTCTCAACGGTTCTCCGGATCTTCAAATCATAGAGGGTGGTCGGAACCGGGCCTTCCGGCGTCTCGATCACCTCTACCTTCTGCCCCTGCTCCAAGACATCGACGTCATCGCCGCTTACGAGTTGCACCATCGAAGCCTCATCAAGGCCGGTGTGCCGTGAGACCTCGACCATCCGCTTCTTCTCGTACCACCAGCGGATCACGCCGTTGCGCAGCTTCAGCGCGTCGTGCGCTGCATCCTGCACTGCGACGTAGCCGTTGCTCTCCGGGAAGACGATGTAATTGATGTAGTCGGTTGCCTGTTCGGCGCCGGCCTCGTCGCCCTGATTCACCGGCTCATATTCAACGACCTTGTCATTGCCGAGGATCGTGCGGGTCAGCGACGGCAACACCTTCTTGATCGCAGATCGCACGTCGCGCGAGACGACTTTCGATCGATTTGCATCGGCCGGAACGTCTTTCATGACGCCATCATAATATTCCATCGCCTTGATGCGGTCGCCCGACAGTTGGTCGCGGAAGCTCTCGCAATCCTTGACCAGTTGGGAGACTTGAGAGGCGATTTGCCCGTCTGTGAGTGCAGCCATCAAACAACCTTCCGATCAGTGAATGCCCAGCCGGTGTTCGACGGTTTCACCTTGGCAAAGCGCTTCATCATCAGCGCGTAACGAGACGCTGAAATCACGTCGTCGCGCTCTTTCACGATTTTCCCGTCTCTCCGGTGGTAGAGCCGGAACTCCTCGAAGAACTCGCTACAGGTCGAAAACACCTTGAAGCGGCCCGTCTGCATCCGCTGCAGCATGTCCGAGATGCCGGCCTCAACGCCGTTCGTGCCGTCCTCGAAGGTGGCCCGGTCCGGCAGCATCTTGAGGCCCTGCCCCCGATACTGGACGGCTAGTTGCTCGCCACTGCCCTTGTCGTGTTGCAATCCATCGTGCGGCCACGACCACGGCAACCAATCGCCCCACGGCTTCAGGGCAGCCGCATGAATGATAGGCGTTGCTTCCCGCTCCCGGTAAACCTTGGTCACATAGAACACGTCGGCGTCGCGGTCCCATGCGCAGCCAGCACCGGCAAAGGGGTGATCCCACCCGAAATCGAGGCCACCGATCTGTACCCAGTGCTTCGGGATCTCGAACGGCGCGACGGTGATGCTCTCCTCCGAAACTGGGAAGATGCGGCCTGAGCCGAGCGACGGGACACCCTTTGTGCGAGCCTCGCGTTCGTGCGCCGGATAGCTGGCAATGATGCGGGCCCGCTCCTCCGGGCTGTAGTGCTCCGCGTCGTCGATCGTCATGGTGATGACGGTGCGGTATTTGGCGCCCTCGTCGTCACCTGGCATGATGAACCTCGCAACAACCGTGCTCATGCCCTTGAGAGGCGTGAATGTGACGGCGACAGAGCCGCCTGTCGCATTGGTTCGGGTGATGCCCTCTAGATAAACGTCCTCGGGCGGCTCCTCGTCGAACCAGACATAATCAACGGTGTTGGCCTGCCACTTGCTGCGGCCCTGGTCATAGCCTTTGAGCAAGAGCGTCGATGCTCCGCCTGATGCATGCCGAACTGTGACGCTATCGAGCGTGCCAGAGACGCCAGCGCGGCGCGTGGTGTCCAGAATTGCGGCCGTCGGAATATACCCAGTGCCCCAATCCTCTTCATTAAGCGGCGGCCCGATCAGAAGGCGCTGAACGCCGTCGCGCGTCAGTTCATAGGATTCAGAACCGGCGAGCATCGTGATGGGGCTGTCCCATCGACGACCAGGCCACCAGTCGGGGTATTGACCGGTGAGGTGCATCGCCGCCTCGGCCGCGCCTGACAGCGTCTTACCGAGCTGGTTGCCTGCCATGAACAGACGCTCGCGGTAGGCGGCGCCGGACTTGTGGAACTCGATCTGTTTCGAATACGGCCTATACGTCTTCAGGCGATTCTGACGGGTCCGCCGGTCCTGTTCCGCCAGCAGCGCCGCCAGCTCCTGCTTTTCCGAGTAGCTGAGCGATTCGAGCATTCAACCTTTCCTCGGGCATCGCTTCGAGGCTGCCAGACACATTCAGGTCGAGCTTTTCGCCGTACTTCTTCGGCCGTAGCTTGCCCGCCATCCACTTCCGAGCCTCGATACGGAGCTGTGAACGCCTGACGGCCTCCCCGTTCTCTCGCCAACCGATGTTCCCGCCCTCGCTGTCGAGCTTCTCCATCCAGTCGTTTCGAGCGTCATCGGCGATCGAGAGAATGTCGTCGAAGATGGCATCGGCCTGAGCCTCGCGCGCGCGGGCGTATTGGTCCGAGAATGCTTCGTTCTCGCTCAACCACTTGAAGACCGTTGACTTCGAGGGGAATCCATCATCGTCGCAGATCGACCGAAGGCTCTCACCGTTGGAGATTCGGTCGCAAATCAGGCCTGCCATTTCATCGGTGAAGAGGCTGGGCCTGCCTACCGCGGCTGGCGTGGTAGCGTTGGCCATCTAACCTTGCTTTCTTTATTGGGATGCGCGAGCTTTGGCGCAAATTCACAAGTGAGGGATTTATGGACGAACGCGAGCATTATGCCCTGGGCTTGATTTGTCCGAAATGTGGGGCGGCTGGAGTAGCGCAGTGCTCAGAGAGCGAAGCCGAAGATAGTGGTCCTGATTTCAAGGTGCATACGTTGCCCGCCGGCTTTGCCTACTCGAAGGAATCGTCATTCCCACAGACGGCCGAAATCTCTTGCTGCGTCTGCAAAGCGGTCGTGAATCGGCCGTCCGCGTAACAACCGCTTAGCGCCATCCGGGCGGGTGTCGTCTCACGAGATCTAGAAGCGACCGAACATCTCGTTTTCAATTCGAGGTTCGAGGTTTTCCAGCATCACCTGCTCGCGCAGGAGCTTGCTGTTCCGGAAAGTGCGAGTGTAACGAAGGAACGCCGTCACCGGCTTCAGCAGAAGCTGCTCCTTAAACGCTTGGTCAGCGACGTATTTCGCAACGAGATCATCTGTTGCAGATCCCTTTAAAACGCCATCCTGCCCATCCACTTCGAGTTCGAAATCGTGGGAATCCGGAAGTACACCCAATAGAACGCCGTCAAGCGTGACGCTCTCCTCTTGAACGTCCACTTCAGTGAACCGATCGGACAGACGATTGACGTCCTCAAGACCCAGCGCGAGCTTATGTTCCGACCCGACAATTTTTGCCGTCGCACCGGCATCCTTCAGGACCTTAGCGAACTTCTGCACGGCACTCACGAGTCTGGGCGCTGCGGTGTCAATGGCGGAATTGAAGTCTTCATCCGAGGCTGTGTTCAAGCTTGCCAAAAACTCCGTCGCGCGTTCAACGGCGTTCTTGAGCGGCGTGTTGAACATGTCCGTTTGAGGCGGTGACAGTTCTTCAAGGATGAAACCCATAGAGCCACGAACGATATCGCGGATATAGAGCTTCGACCGCCCCGCGCCCTTGATCTTGCCCTTCGTAGCAATCTGCTGATCGCTCAGCGTTGCCATCGAGGCGGCGATGATTTTTTGATAGATTGCGAGGACATCTGTGGAGAAGTCGAGCCGGATATCCCCTTGGCCGACCACCGGAAGACCATCGAATATCAGGGCAACGCTTGCGCTTGTCGCGGCGCTTACTCGCATCTCCTCGATTTGCCGGCTAATTTCCGCAAGCCTTTGTTCCCACATGAGGCGTGCAGTACCCCACGGACTGGCCGGCAAGCTTTCAAGCTGCCGCTGCGCAAAAACCCTGTCAGCTTCAAGCGCCTCAATCGACAATAGGTTTGGCATCACTGCTCCCCTAGCAAAGTGAGAGCGCTCGCGTCCTGGATTGGGTCTAGCACGACCGCGACAAATCCCTTCCACGCATATGTATCGCGCTGATGGGAGAACAAACTATACCAGTACATGACGTTTTTGAGCAGACCGAGAAGCTGGAACTCTTCGACCAGAGCGGCATAGGTATCCAGACGGAAGCGGTCTTTGTTTCGCGGCTGGTTCTGAATTTCGTCTGCCCAAAACTGAAAGCCACCCTGCTGCCACGATGGCGGATCCTGCATGTACTGCGCCGGCACATGGAGGAGCGAGAAAACATCAATGTCGCCCGGTTCGCGGCGGCTATGCCTCTCCACATCCTCTACAAAACTGCCGTCAAGAAACTGCAGCCCGGATGTGTAGCCTCCGGCCGATATCAACTGTCGGTAAGCGATGAGATTTCTCAGCAATTGCCTCCGATGAGGCGTGGTGCCGAATGCCTGGACCAACTCTGTCATACTGACGATATAGGGCGAGCGATCCATATCGGTCGGATCGGTGCCAGCGACCGGCGGCAAGATGCCGTTTGAGTTAAAAGAAGGTAAAGGCATCATTCCCCCGTTGCCCGCGCATCCTAGCATCGCGTTCACGGGTAAATTTTCCACTTACGCAGAGTTGCGAAACAGTTAACTTTCTACTCTGCGCCTCAAAGCATCCGGGAAAACCAGCACGAGTGGCCGCGATGGTTGGCGGGCTAGTTCGATCGACATCCAACAAAAAAGGCCGGGGCGAAACCGCACCGACCTTCCTCATCATCACCTTCTCACCAGTGCCAGTACATCCGTGGTCAATGGCATCGGGTCATGGCGGCTTTCGCGAGCGGCAGAAGTTTTCCAGCGCTCATCAGCGAAGCCGATGCCCGTCCTATACGGACCGATTGTGTCCGAAACAAGTTGCCGGAGAAAATAGCAGCAGGCGCAACTCTGACGTTGGAAAGACTCTACCGGGGTTTCGCGTCGAAAGTCAATTCGTTTCGGTATCGAAACATTACTTGTACCCAAAGCACTTCGCACAGGCGACCAAATCCTGCTCCAGGACCGGTGCGACGTCCCGTTCGCTAATCTCGAACTTCAGTCCGATCTGCTTGGCGGTGAGGCCCTGAGCGCAATAGGCGGTCAAACGCGCAGAAACGAGCGCGCCGAGAACTGCAGCGGCTCCCTTTAGCTCCTCCATCGCTTCGAGACGCTTCTCAGGGATGCCCTTCCAGCCGGCGCCGATGGTCCCGTTAAGGTCCGGAGACGACGCCGAGGCGGTTCCCGCCTGCTCCCAGAGCCGCGCGTAGTGCGAGCCAGCGTGGTAGAGATACATTCCCGGCCCTCCTCGCCCATAACGCCACTCGAACGTACCTGGCATCGCTCGGACGCTCTGCTTCGTCGTGCGGTTCGACGACACGCGCACGGAGACCTTGCAGACCTTCGCGCCATCGAAACCGGGTTTCGTGAACTTCTTTGCCGCTGACTGCTTCAAATCTTGAAATCCTTCAACCTGTCCATGATCTCGGTTTTTGCCGGTCGCTGGCGGGCGTTGCCTTTACCGTCCGAGCGATTTGCGTAACGTGAGTGTGCGCCGAACGTCAGTTCCCGGCAGGTAAAGCCCTTCGCCCGCAAACTCTTCACCTCGGCGCGGCACTCACTCTCATCGAGGCGATTCTTGAACAGCTCGCATCGGCCGTTTTCGAGCCGGTTGATCCGCCAGTTGAGGTGGATCATGTCCGGAATGCGATAGAACTCGTAGCTGACTATTACGGGCTTGGGCCGGAAGTTGAGCTTGATTTGCGGGGCCGCCTTCTGACGTTCGGTCTGCTTCTCCAGCCGTTCTACGTTGTCCCTGCCGAGCAGGTTTTGCATCCAGCGTCGTTGCGTGGCCTCGTCGGCCTCTTCGAATTGCGTCATCGTCACCTCGCCATGATGCTGCGATATTGAGCGTCGAGGTCTCCCGCTGAATGCGGGAGTGCATTCTTCACGTCGAGCAGTCTCTGACGTCCAACGAGCGACAGTTCGTCCGCCCTCTCATTACCGACGATGCCGGCATGCCCTTTGCACCAACGGATGGTTATCTGTTCTGAGTCCGAGAGAGCTGCGTCTCGGCATTGAGGAGTATTCGGTTTTTCGGGTCGGCATTCGGTCCGCCGCGCTGCCACCCGTTCTTTTTCCAGCCGTGGCGCCACTCGTTCGCGCCTTTGACGCAATACATGCTGTCGCACCAAATCGTCACCGGCCCATTCAGGGCCTTCGCGGCCCCGATACCCCTCAGGAGCCCTGTAAGCTCCATCCGGTTATTTGTAGTGTCGGCGTCCCCGCCGTGTTCCGAAGACAACTCCACGCCGTCCCTGAAGACGGCCACGCCCCAGCCACCGGGGCCGGGATTAGGCTCACATGCGCCATCGGCGAACACGTGCAGACCTGAGGCGAAGGCAGTGTGGTCAATCTCATAGGCCGGCGCGACTGCTGAGCGCGATTTCTTGAACTTTCGCCATTTAGTCATCGGAGACCTCGCTACGCTTCCTGATGATGGCTCTCCGCTCCGGAGTCATCCGGACGTATGCGGGCCGCCAGTTCATCGGCTTTTCGAAAATTCGCGCTGGAGGGTCTTCGCGATACCAATGCCCATCAGGGTCGAGGAAGTATTTCGTGTCTTCTGGCGAGTGATGGCCGCCGAGGTCGTTAAAAAGCAGATTGCAGATGAGCCCGTCTGGCTTGGCCTCACGCATCGGCCGCCACGGGTTCTCGCGGTCATGCGCTTCGCGCGCTTTGCGTTCAGCTACTGTCATGCGGCTACTCTCTCGCTTGCATCGAGGACAGTCAGATCTGACCGCAAAATGTAGCGAGCATGGATTCCAGGGAATGGCCCGTCGTGCCGTTCGTCGGTCGTTTCGATCGCGATCCCGTAGCCGCGGAGCTTCCAAATATAGTGGGACCAGCGTGGCCCGGGCTGGTCGATCGGAGTGCAGCCTCGTTCACCCGCATCAATAAGATTCTTCAGAGCCCAATACTCTCGGCCGACCACAGTGATTGGGAGCCCGTGCGGTTGCCCCTTATCAAGTAGCTGGACACGCATAGAAAGGCATGGTTTAGCTGACTTCGTCATCGACGGTCTCTTTGCTGTTGATGATTGGAGGAGATGCGAAAGCGTCTTCAAATCGGGCAGCGGGAACTTCTGAGTTTGGCGACCGGAGTTCCTGCTGCTGTTTTTCGTTCCCGCTCATGCTGACCCAGCCGCGCGTTCGCGCTCCCAGTCCATGAGCTTTTGTTCGTCGAACAGCTTTCGCCTCTTCACGATCAAAGGTTTTGGGAAGTTCAGTTTTTTATCTTGCTGATAACGCCACAAAGTCATTTCGCTTATCTTGTAACGCTCACGCACTTGTACGGCAGTTAAGTAGCTCATCTCGCTTACTATCCTTTGTGGTTGGCAACCAAATCAATAAGTTAGACTATCACAAGTCTTCAGATTGATGAATCCCGGTCAAGCCCAAAAAGCGAAAAATCCCTAAGATTCCAACGGCTTTGTCGGTTATGTCCCGGTTTTTTCGGGCAAGGGCCGGTTGTGATCTCATTCAAAGTAGCTGTGCCGCGTCTCGGCGGCGAAAGTGATAGGGGCTGCGCGCCATAGCTGCTCACCAAAAATCACCGCGGCGATGGTCGTTCAGTTCCGCGGGGGCGGCTGCAAGGTTACCCCTTCTCTTCCTTCCTCCTCTTCCTTCCTCCCTCGACTTCGCCAAAAAATTTTTTTTCTGGCTTCGCCAAAAATTTTTTCCACCCCCTTTATCAGTAGATTCTGACCTCCAAACGAGATGAGGGAGACAGGGCAGAGGCAGGAAGGAAGAGGAGGGGAATAGCATATGTAAGTCGTTATTGCGTTATCCCTTTGATATAACAAGGCAATTTCGGCCATTATGCGTGCTGCACCCGAAGGCTTTCGTAACCGGCTTCGTAGGCCACCCGAAGCATGACCTCTTCGAGCATTCCTGCCTTTGATTCCTGCACTAAGAAGCTGTCGTGGACGGGCAGGACGACCACACCTGCCATCATCATTACATGCATGACTGTCTCGGCCAGATCACTGTCCAGCCGCATTAACTCTGCGCCCTTGTCACTGTGAAATGCAGGAGCAATTCCGACGTGTCTCGCCTTGATAGCAGCCGTCAGATCTGATGCCAGCGAGAAAGCCTCTTGTGAGCCTGGTCGTGTAAGCAACGCCATCTGATCGTGCCGCGCTATCGCCGCCCTCGCATCGTGCTCTTTTTTCGCGTTGATGAGGATGAGGAAGGCAACCTTCACAAGCGATCGGGGCCACCCATTCATAGAGTAGCAGTCCTCTGGCATCTGAGCGCCAGCCTGCGCGTAAAGGAGGGCTGGGTGGAGCGTCTTGTAGTCGATCTCGACGACCGGCTCTCCGCCAATTCGTATCTGTTTTCTTGCGTCTTTGCTCATGGACTGCCAGCTGCCTCCGAGTGCATAAAACCTACCGCCCCTGTTGAAGCTCTTGTTGAAGATTCTGACCATGGCATCAGGGATGATGCCGGTGAACATCGTGGCCCGAATGGCCTCATTCATAGCCGCCAATTTGAGGCGCATCTTCCGGATCTCACAGCTCTCCCGGTAGTCGGTCGATCTGCCGTCAGCATCTCTTAGTATGATGATCTCTGGAGGTGGGAGGGCTTCAAGATTTGTGCCCTTATTGAGGATGGCGGATACACGCTCGACCGTCTCTGGTGTTGCGGTAAGGGAGCTCTGCCAGCCCATATGGCCCGGCTGCACCTTGTGATGGAGGGCGAGGCCTTGACCCGCAATGTAGTCCGCGGCCTGCGTCACCTTGGCGTATGTGAATATCTTGGAGCGATATCGTGCCGTGGTGTTGTAGTGGTTTTTATTCCGAGAATAAGAGACCGGCCCCCGGGCGGTCGTAAGTGACAGTAGCATTGAGGCTACTGTTTCGCTCCCCCCAAACTCGTCGCGAAGCGCCGCCCAGTGCGGACGGTGATCCCAATTTAGGAAAAGCGGAGAATGAAGGCCGCTCAGGCGACGGCCTCCCGATCACGAATCGAAATCCTTTGATTGATCCACTCGTCGATTTCGTTGGATACGAAGGCCTTCCGAACACCATCGTCGCTAAGCTTGACAGGTTTGGGAAAGTCACCCGCTTTCACTTTCAGCCAAAGGGTTGAGCGGGACAGTGACGTCAACGAACACACGTCACGGATACTGATTAGACGCCTACCAGTGATAACCTGCTGCTTCATTTTGCCCACTTTTAGGTAAAATTAACCATGCTTCAAAATATACTAGAAAGCGAATCACAATGCCACGTGTCAATCGCGTTTATTGTAACTTACTGCGTCTTATTCACAGCAAGGATGTTCCTTTACGTTCCCGATATGAGCTTATTTAGTTCTTTTGCCCAAAGAGCTAACGCGGCCCGCTTTTCCGGCTCGTAGGTGGCCCGATTGTAGACCCCTGCAACACCCGCCTTGAACCCACTGATGTGGTTCAAAACCGCCTCAACGATGTGTGGCGCCACCCCAGCGCCTGCCATTCCAGTAGCGACTGTTCGGCGTATGTCGTGCGGCGTCCAATGCCCCTTCGCGACTTGCAGCTTTAAGCGAACTGCCTGCGCTATCGCATTGCTCTGAATTGGTTCTCCCGTCCGCGTGAATAGCGCTGCCTTGGGATCGTCGTCATCTGCAGCGTCAAATGCCGGCCTCACGACATCCATTGCTGCTGGAGATAATGGAACAAGATGTGTGAGCCCATTCTTGGTGCGTTCGCCCGGGATGGTCCAAGTGGCCGCATCGACATCAAGTTCTGATTTTCGAATGCCGCATACCTCACCTGAGCGTTGACCCGTTAAGAAGAGCAAACGTACTACATCCGCAGTGGCCGGGTTCAGCGTTGCGACTTGAAGCGCACTCCAGATGGATCTGATCTCTTGAGTGTCCAGCACGCGGTCACGCCGGACAGCCTTCGATCGAGGCTTAATGCCGGCAGCAGGAGACGTTTCGAGGTAGTCACCGTCCACAGCCCAGTTGAACATTTTCCGCACAACCGCAAGGATATTCGTTGACTGAGCGCCATGCCCCTCTTCTGCCTTGGCTTCGACGATATCCAGGATATCCCGGCGCTTAACAGCCACGGCTTTCATCTTACCGATCGAGGGATACACTTCCGCCTTCAGCAGCCGCTCATCCTGTTCCCACGTCTTCTTCTGTCGCTTGGCATACTTATCAAGATAGGCTTTACCTAACTCCTCGACTGTAATCGCTTCCCTTAGGGCGTGCCGTTTGTTTGCCGGGTCGATGCCATCAGAAGCGCCAGCCATCGCCTTTAGCGCCTTGCTACGCGCTGCCTCCAGATCGACTGCAGGATAACGACCGATCTTCACACGTTGCTTGGCCCCGTCGCTTTGGCGCGTGTATAGAAGGTTCCAAGTTTTGGTACCCGTGGGAGACGCGCGAAGCGACAGCCCCTGAACTAGCGTATCGTGGAAGTCTGTGCGCTCCTCGACTTTGATGGTATCAATAAACCGGGTAGTGAGCTTGACCTTCGCCATACGAAACCTACTGAGAAAATCATTGAGACTTTCATTTGGGTACCGTATGGGTACTGCTAAGTCAAAACTCGTTGAGACATCTGCATACGATATGAAACAACGAGGCCCAACAAACTCAAGGATTTCGCGCTTCTGATATTGTCCATACTGTTCGATAATGTCTTACGAGAACCCACTTTTAATCAGTAGGTCCAGGGTTCGAATCCCTGCGCGCTCACCACGCAAACCCCATTGAAATCAATCGCTTGCTGGTGTCCTTGGACATCAAAATGCATCGCCATGCGAGCCCATTCTCTACACTTTTTGGAGCGAACCCCGCCGTATCTTCGCCTGTTGCATTCCGTGCTATCGACAATTCGACGCGTTGAGTAGATGCTGAGGCTCACGCTGAGGATGCAAGGCGGTGAACTGCCCAGTTTGGTATCGAGCAAAGGGGTGAAGGCATGAGAAAGCTTGTCATTGCGGTTTTGATGATTGGTACGCTTGCTTCCTGCACGCAGACCGAGAAAGGCACGGCGATCGGCGCCGGCACCGGTGCGATCATTGGTGGCGCGGTCAGCGACAGCTGGGGCGGCGCGGCAATCGGCGCGGTCGCCGGTGGCGTTATCGGCAACCTGATCGGACGCTCCCAGGAGCGCCAGGGCTATTGCATCTATCGCGACCGCTATGGCCGCCGCTACGAAGCCCGCTGCCGGTAACAGCAAGACCATTGGCCAAGGTGACAGGCGCATCCCCGGTCCAAACCTTCGTGGAGGCCGGCGAATGCGCCTGTGTGCCCGGCTGAAGCTGCGAGCAATATCGTCGAGGCCGAACATGGCAGGACGTCCTCAAGCAAGCGTGTTACACTTCAGACATGACTGACGAAGAACAGAACTACGAGTTTTCGGAATTATCCGGCCAATTCAGTGACGATGGCGTCGTCGTGGAATTGCGGATCTACCGGGAGGCGGGCACGAATCGCGACTGGACCCTCGAGGTCATTGACGAGGAGGGCTTCTCTACGACATGGGAGGAGCCCTTCCCGACCGACAGGGAAGCTTTCGAGGAGTTTATCGCAACGGTCCAGCGCGACGGCATCCAAGCCTTTACCGACGAGCCGCCACAAACGGTTCATTAGGGCATAATGACCCCGCGACTGCGCCCGGCCGGATGCGGCCCGGCGACGCCGGGCGTGCGGAACGACGTCGCACTCCATGCATGATGGGGACGCATCAGCGGGTGCCGTCTGCGCGGTTGCCTCAAAACACGCGAACAATCCGGATCGGCTATGCCGTGAGCAATTCGCGGGCCCCTCACCCCGGCCTTCCCAATAGTCGCGTGCCTGACGGCGCTGCCTATGCTTCCGCTCCTCTGCGGGCCAGTCGCATCTTCAGCGGGCTCATTCCATACTCGCGGCTATAGGCGCGCGAAAATGCAGACAGGCTGTCGAAACCGCATCGAAGGGCAATCTCGCGGATCGGGCTAGCGGAGTCGCGCACCAGCCGATGGGCGAACTGAAGACGCAGGCGTAGGTAATAGGCGCCGGGACTCGTCGATAGTCCGCGCACAAACAGCAACTCCAGCTTGCGCTGCGAGATCGACAGCCGCTTCGTCAACGCGGCGATCGTCAAGGGACGCTCCAGCGTGCGTTCCATCAGGCGGATGGCCTCGGCGAGCTTCGGGTCGCGCGTCTCGATCCTCCCGAGCGAAACATAGGGCTGCACGTCGGCTGCACTATGCGTCTGGTCGTAGACGAAGATGCTGGCGACATCGAGCGCCAGTGCAGACCCTAGCCGCTGGGTGATCCAGTGCAGCATCATGTCGAAGGTCGGCGAAGCGCCGCCCGAGGTCCAGAACTTGCCGTCGATGACGAACCGGTCGCCAAGCACCGTCAACTCCGGAAAGGCCTGGCTGAAATCCTCAAGCTCCTCCCAATGCGCTGTCGCCTTGCGGCCATTGAGCAGACCGCTGCGGCCGAGCAACCAGCAGCCCGATTCGATGCCGGCGACGATATCGAAATGGCGCGAGCACTCCTGCAATGCACCGATGAATTTCTTGCCGGCGTGACGATCAAGGTTGAAGCCGCCGATCACCAGCAGCGCGTCGCCGGCAAGCGGCGGGCGAAGCGTGCCCTCGACCGCAATCGGCACGCCGCAGGTCAGGACCACCGGCTTGCCATCGGCCGAGAGCAGCCGCCAACGAAACACCTCGCGCCCCGAGATACGGTTTGCGGCGCGCATCGGGTCCAGCACGGAGGCAAGCGACATGATCGACGACTCCGGCAGGATAACGACGGAAACTTCGATCACAGATTGTAGACGTCCATCGGAAGGCATGCGGGAAATGTCAAATTTCAAGCGGGAAATGTCAATTCCAATGCTGCCTTTCGGGCATTATCAGACCGTATCGATCTCCCTACGCGCGGCGCTGCAGCCCCGCGCAGAGACGTTCCCCTTTCCGCCTTTTGCCGGAACGGGCCGGTCGGAAACCATCCGCCGGCCCGTTTTTTTATGTGATTTTGCGGAATCGTAAGCGCCACTGCCCCGGCGTCTAGCGCTTCGGCAAGCCGACGAAGGGACGCGTTGCTCGGGAGGAAACGGCGTTACACCTGCAGCTCAGGCTGTGCGCCTGCCGAACTTCGACGCTCGCCGGATCCGCGTTTCAACCGCTTGCGCTAACAAAACATATAAGCCATTAAGCATGTCCGCAACTGAGGGAGACTATGATGCTGGGCGCGATGAAGAACTTCGTAAAAGCGACAAAGCTCATCGGCCGCATTCCAAAGATCGAGCAGAAACTCGACCTGCTTCTTTGGGAAACTCCGGATATCCCGCGCGACTTCTTCCCGAAGTTCGTCGAAAGCGCGAGGCAGATGGGCTGGTTGGAGAGTGCAAAACAGCACAAGCCGATGACCGCCGACGGAGAACCATGCCCCTGGTACACCTACCCGATGTTGCATTTTCTCGGCACCCGGCAACTGACTGACTTACGCGTTTTCGAGTATGGCAGCGGCAACTCCACGCTTTGGTGGAGCCGCAAGGCGAAGTCGGTGGTCAGCGTCGAACATGACCGCGACTGGTTCGAGCTGATCTCCAAGCAATCGCCGGCCAATGTAACTTACAACTATCGCGAATTGGTAGAGGGGGGCGACTACTCCACCGAGGTGACGCGCCACCAGGACACCGCGTTCGACGTTGTTGTCATAGACGGCCGCGATCGCGTGAATTGTGCCAAGGCGACGATGAACCTGAAGCAGAGGCCGTCCGCAATCATCTGGGACAACAGCGAACGCGAGAGGTACCAGGAGGGATACGACCTGCTGATCAACAACGGCTATCGCCGCCTCGACTTCGACGGCTTCGGACCGGTGAACGGCCGGCCATGGCGGACGTCCGTGTTCTACATGCCGGACAACTGCCTCAAAATCTAAGCCAGTACGACATCAACTTGGCCAGGCGTTTCGTCTGGAGAAAATTGCAATTGCCGAGGGGACTATGACCAAGGGAAAGCTGTTCAATCGGGTGCTTCGCTCAGCCGCCTCGATGCTAACGCGACAAGGTTTCCATGTTTCCGAGGAGCGTTACTCTGCTGCATACCTGAAGCGCTACGGGTTCGATATCAATACATTCATCGACGTCGGCGTTTATCAAGGCAGCCCGGTGTTCTACGAACTGTTCAAGGACAAAAAGTTCGTCCTGGTCGATCCGCAGCCAGATACGATGGAGAAGGCCGCAGACAGCGTAAAGGGCCTGAATTTTGACTACATTCAATCGGGCGCAGGCTCTGCCAAGGGCGTAGCAACCCTTTCCCTGGAAGGCCCCTCCTCAAGCCTGATGAAACGCAGGGACTGGAAGCGGCAGCCGGAAAAGACGGTCGAGATACAGATTTCACCCCTCGACGAACTTCTGGAAAACAAGGGCTACAAAGGCCCATTCGGATTGAAGGTGGACACCGAAGGCTTTGACCTTGATGTTCTGAAGGGAGCCGAGAAAACGCTTCGGGAGACGCAGTTCGTCTTCACAGAGGCAAGCCTTCGTCGCCGGTTTGAAGGTAGCTATCGGTTTTCGGAACTTGTCGCATACATGGCAGAGCAAGGCTTCGAAGTCGCCGATGTCATCCCCCACCGATCGCACAATCGCCTTGTCGACGTGCTCTTCGTGCGCTCAGACAGTTCATATCTGGAACCGAATGCCGTTCCTGTCCGCATGGTCGGTTCGTCGGGCAAAACAAACAATCAGAGTTAGCCTTCATCCGGAAACATGCCGGCGATGACGGGACTGCCGCTGAACCAGCACAGATCGCAATAGGAACAGGCATCGATGCGCGTAACACTTGCGATATGTTGCTACAACGCCGAAGAGACGATCGAGCGGACGCTCTTATCCGCCAGGCAACTGGACTGGGATGACCTGGAGATCCTGGTCTGTGACGACCTCTCCACCGATCGCTCCGCTGCCATCGTGCAGACCGTCAGCCAGCAGGATTCGCGGGTAAGACTGGTTAGCCATAGTAACAACAAGGGCAACGCTGGCGCGCGCAATACGCTCGCACGCGAAGCAACCGGCGAAATCCTAGCGTTCCTCGATTCGGACGACGAAAATGCACCAGAGCGTTTGAAGGTCCAGATCGCAAAGCTGCTTGCGGCGGAAGAACGGCATGCGGCTCCTATCTCGGTCTATTGCAGGAGGCGCGTGATCTCCGACGGCAAGACGAGGAGCCTCAGCGCCATGGGCACCGCGCAGCCAGTGGGTGGCGACGCGGTCGCGCTCCATCTCCTCTGCGACGATCCCCTCCCCGGCGACGGAAGGGTCGGCACCTGCACCATGCTCACCCGCGTGTCGACCTTGCGCAAGTTCGCCTTCGACGAGGATTTCCGCAGGGCCGTCGATCGCGAATGGGCTATTCGCTTTGCCTTGGAAGGCGGACTGATCGTTGGTTGCGAAGAAAGCCTGGTCACGCAACATCTCAGTCTCACAGACGCAAAGCGGGCTCGACAGAACGATGCACGACGTCAAGTGGTGCAGAAATTCCGGTCCTACCTGCAAGGAAAGCGCTCGTATCTCTACGCACTGACGATCCATCGTCCGGGCCGCATGTTCACCAAGGGCCACAGGCTCTTGTTCAAGCCTGTTACCGCGCTTCTTTCCTGCTTCCGGAAACGAGCGTAGCTTTCCTCGAGTGGTGCGGCGCGAATCGCCGGACTTATCCGCCGAGTGGTGGCGTACTAGAGATCTGCCGCTCATGGCGGACGAACAGATCTACCGGGAGACAATGGGCCAGCGACGGCGCCGTTTCGCGGATGGAGAGATCACCTGGCCGACGAATTCTGCTGTCGGCAAAGGGAAGCTGTAATCGAGCTTCTTTCAAGCCCCCAAAACAGCTGCTAAGTTCTTGAAATTATTGGCGACCCCTGCAGGATTCGAACCTGCGACAACCTGCTTAGAAGGCAGGTGCTCTATCCAACTGAGCTAAGGGGCCGTCCCGGGCTGTGCCCGTCGAATGCGGCTGAAGGACCTTAGTGGGTCCAGGGCTGCATCCGGTTGAAACGGAAGTTGTCCGGATAGGACACGCTCTTGCGGGTCGCTTCCTTCGGCGCGATGACGCGGTATTCGATGCCGTTTCGCTCGGCGTATGCGATCGCCTGCTCGGCGTTTTCGAAGGTCAGCCGCAGCTGCTGCTTCATGTCGCCCGAGCTGGTGTAGCCCATGATCGGGTCGATGGTGCGCGGCTTTTCCTGATCGAACTCCAGCACCCACAGATTCGTCTTGGCCTTGCCAGACTGCATGGCGGTCTTTGCTGGACGATAGATCTTTGCGGACATGGTTTCGAACGGCTCCATACTTTCGCTGGCAACATTCACGGGCGCCAGCATTCCGTCTTCCCATAACGCAGAATGATTTAAAACGGAATGACTTTTGGCCGGATAAATTTGGCTTTCAGTAGGAGATGAGCGAACTTGTGGGTTTGTCCCAGTCTAAGATGAGGCATTGGGAAATTTTGCTGTTGCAGCCCTGCTGCGAAGCGTGTATCTCCGGCGCCGTTGGCACGGAGTGTAGCGCAGTCTGGTAGCGCATCTGGTTTGGGACCAGAGGGTCGGGAGTTCGAATCTCTCCACTCCGACCATTCATTGAGGCGGAAGCGTCATTCTCCTTTTTTTCAATCTGTTCGTGATCGCAGATCTGCAGGCTAACATCGCCGTAGATCACTCGATTGCGTTGGCAAACGATCGAATCGTCCCGAGTTGGGACAAGAATGCCTATTTGTCATACGAATTTAGGAATCGCTAAATCCATTGTGGATAGAGCGAACCGGCGCGCTTTCGTGCCCTGCGCGCCCCCAAGCCCGCCCGAGCGATCCAATGACTGCCCGACTCGACCTTGCCACCGTTCTGTTGCTTCACAAGTCGTCTTTCCTGATCGGCGCCTTCTGCTTCCTCTATGCGCGCTGGCAATCGCCGCGGGACGAAGGGCTTGGTATCCTGGCGAGCGGCTTCCTCTTCCTGGCGCTCGCCTCGACGCTCGCGGGCTATGGCGAGCAAAAGCTGTTGCCGCCCACTCTGTGGAGGCTTTCCAGCTTCACGCTCGGGATCGGCGGATATGCCCTGTTCTGGATCGGCGTGCGCCGCCTCAGCGGCGGCCGGCGCCGTCTGGCGGACTGGCTGGCGCTACTTGTGCCGCTTGCCGGCGCGCTCATCGGTCTCGCCACGGATTTCCATGTCGTCAACGTCGTCAGGGCCAGCGTCTTCAACGCCGCCGCCTTTCTTTTCCTCGCGGCTTCGGCTGTCGCCGTCATCGCCGATCGCTCGAACGAGTCGCTGCCGGCACGCGCCATGCTGGCGGCCGCCATGGCCGTCGGGGCCGGCCTTTGCCTTGCGGTGGTCATTGGCCTCCTCAAGCCCGGCATCGTGCCGATCACCACGACCTACCCCTTCTTTCTCTCGATCATCTGCCATTTCGCCATCGCACTCTTCGCCCTCGTGCTCGTCAAGGAGCGGGCGGAAGCGGAGCTGCGCCGGTCTGCCGATACCGATGCGCTGACCGGCGTCGGCAACCGGCGCTGGTTTCTGGCGCAACTGCCTCAGGCGAGCTGGCAGGGCGATTGCCTCCTCGTCATGGACCTGGACCATTTCAAGCGTATCAACGACCGCTACGGTCATCATACGGGTGATCAGGTGCTCGTCGCCTTCGCCGATCTGGTCAGGAAGAACCTGCGCAGGGGCGACAGCTTCGCGCGTCTCGGAGGCGAGGAATTCGGGCTCTATCTCCCGCGGACAAGCGAGACACAGGCGTTTGCAATCGCCGAAAGGCTACGCCGCGCCGTGGAAGAACTGCGGGTCGTGAGCAACGGGCAAAGCGTAGCAGTCAGCATCAGCATCGGGGTTGCCACCGCCAGCGGCACGGAGCGTTCCTGGGAGGAATTGTTCAATAGGGCAGATGCGGCGCTCTACGCGGCCAAACGAGGCGGGCGTAACCGTGTCGCGTCCGATGCGGAGCTTGCGGATTCGAAGCCGCTTGCGGTGAGCCTTCACCGCGCCGGCTAATCAGGCGATGCTTCGCCGCAGACCACCTTCAAAAAAGAGAAGCGGATCCAAGCATTTCCGATCCGCTTCAGATTGGAGGTGTAAGGCGTATTTTACCGCAATGCGCCGAATTCGCTTGTGGCCAAATTTCGCCTAGCGCGCCATCGCACGCCACCTTGACGCGAGCCTGTGGCAGCGTTGCACTTTTCGCCATCCGCGCAAGCGTGTAGGACGTTCAGGCAGCCACTATTGCGCTGGCTCTCCTGGAGTTTCGCTTTGCCTTTGTAAAATCCGGTCTCGCTAGTTTCACCCCGTACGCCCGATAGCACTCCAGCTGTCGGATAGAATTCTCATGCGTTCGTTGAGGTGGCGGTTCGAGACCGGAATGGCATTGCCGATCTCAAGCCCGACGTAACTTCGTCAGGCGGAACCATCACGTCCAACAGCTGCCAGACCGCGTCCCCGGAACGGGTACTCAAACCGTCGTCTCGATGGACTTCCAATTGGAAGAACCACATCGAACCCCAATCCGCCCCCCGCCCCTGGCTTGCCTGCAACCGCTGCGGCGGCCACCGCCCCTTCGTATGCAGCGGCAAGACACGGTTGAACGCCAACGGGCGGCGGCTCGACGCCTGGCTGATCTATCGCTGCGCCGTCTGCGAAGACACCTGGAACCGTCCGATCTTCGAGCGGCGGAATGTCGCCAGCGTCGCCCCGGATGTGCTCGCAGCGCTTCAAAGCAACGATCCCGTCTGGGTCCGACAGGCGGCGTTCGACATCGAAGGTCTTCGCCAATGCACGGACCGGATCGAGGATTTGGCCGATTCTAACGTGGAACGGCACGTATTGGGTGGGAGTGCGGGTTGCGCACGGCTTGAGATTGTCCTTGTCGTGCGCCAGGCAAGCAGCCTGCGCGTCGACCGCCTGCTATCGGCGGAACTCGCGCTTTCACGCGCCAGACTGAGCAAGCTCGAAACCAAAGGGCGACTCACGCTTCTGCCCGAGTCGCGGAAGGCCCTGCAACGCCCGATCAGAGACGGCAGCCGCATCGTCCTCGATCTTACGGCGGAAGATGACCGGGCCGAGATTGCCCGGCGTGCCCGCGGCGGCCCGTAGTTGAAAGGATACCGCGGAGCGTCCGGCAGCATGCCGGCGCGCTCCGCGATGCCAATGGTTGCTGGTCAGAACTTTACGCCGACACCAACGGTGAACTGGTGCTGGTCGAGATCGACATTGACGCCGCCGAAGTCCTTGTCGCCGTAGTCGTTGTAGCGGTACTCGGCGCGGCCGAAGACGCTGTCGGTGAACGAATAGTCGACACCGGCACCGATCGTCCAACCGTTGAAGGTTTCCTTTTCCTTCGATGCGCCGGGCACATCGACGAAGCCGCGGGTCACCGCCCAGCCGCCGGCGCCATAGAGCAGCGCCTTGTCATTCAGCAGGTAGCCGACCCGGCCGCGTATTGCGCCGGAAACGTCGGTACCAACTTCGGTCGAGGTTCCGCCGACGTCGAACGTCTTGTCGTTCCAATTGTAGTTGACGTCACCCTCGATGCCGTAAACCCAGTCGCCCTGCTGAAAGTTGAAACCGGCAAAGGCGCCGAGCAATCCGCCATTGAAGTCTTCTGAAGCGCTGCCGCCAGGCGCACTGAAATCGCCATTGAGCCACCCGCCGCCGCCCTGGAGGCCGACATAACCGCCGGTCCAGACGAATCCCGGCGATGGTTGCGCGACCGGTGCCGGCGGCTGGCTCAGATCGGCTGCCAAGTCCGCTGCCATCGCTGTTTGCGCAACGGCGCAGGCCGCTACCATTGCAACAAGCACACTCCGGATCATCACGGCTGCCTCCTGTTGTCGCCAGAAGAATATTAGCAACTCGTTAACGCGCAGTCTGCCCGAAAGGCTCCATGATCTCAACCATGAAACCCGTGGGGTTCAGACACATAATTTAGGAAATGATCGGGCAAGGACAAGGCGGACCGCGAAGTGGCCCCGGCGTCTACGGCTTCGAAGACGGCATGCGGGCACCTTCCAGCCGGTCTCCGGGCCGGATATTCAGCCGCTTGACCGCGCCGGCATTGAGCTCAAGCACGAAAGCCACCGGTTCTTTCGAATCAATGATCGCTTCCGAAAAAGGCACGGCGCCTTCATGGATCGTGCGCACAACGCCCTTGTTGTCGATGAACAGCATATCGAGCGACAAATGGGTGTTCTTCATCCACATCATCACGCGGCGTGTCTCGCCAAAATCGAACAGCATGCCGTGATCCGGCGCCATGGAGGTACGAAACATCAGGCCCTGCTCACGCTGGGCCGGATCGAGGGCCAGTTCGACCGTCAGTTCGTGCACAGCCTTGTCCGCGGTGACCAGGCGCATCTTGTCCGTTGTGAACTGAACGTCGGCGAAAGACGATACCGTCAGGGCAAGCAACAAAAAAAGCGCCAGGAAGGCGCTTTTTCCGACAAGGTTTCGAGCCGCGACCATCAGTGCGCCCGGCTCGTCGGCGACGGTCCATCCGGATGTATCTCAGCGGCCATCAGGCCCTTTTCGCCATCGCCGAACCGGACGAGCACCACCTGGCCTGGCCGCAGTTCCGTCAGGCCGAAACGCCTGAGCGTTTCCATATGGACGAAGATATCTTCGGTTCCCTCGCCGCGGGTCAGGAAGCCGAAGCCCTTGGTGCGGTTAAACCACTTGACGAGAACGCGCTCAAGGCCGCTGGTCGGCGTTACCTGCACGTGGGTTCGGACCGGCGGCAGCTGCGACGGATGCACCGCCGTGGATTGGTCCATCGATAGGATACGGAACGCCTGGTAACCGCGGTCCCGCTTCTGGATGAGAGCAACGACCCGCGCACCCTCAAGAACCGTCTGGTAGCCGTCGCGGCGCAGGCAGGTCACGTGCACCAGCACATCCTGCATGCCGTTGTCGGGAACGATGAAGCCGAAGCCCTTGGCGACGTCGAACCACTTGATCACGCCGGTGATTTCGATGAGGTCGAGAGCGTCGCTGCCAAAGTCGTCACCATGCATGACGTCTTTTGAAGATGTCCTATCCGCCATTCTCTCCCAGCCCCTCGTTTACGCGCGACTACCGATACGGTTAACTGATTCTTATTGACCAGAATAACATCGTCCCGCCGCGGATACGCAAGACCCTCGGCATATTTTGGCCGAGAACTAATATGGGGACGCAGCCTTGCCTCTGGCTTGCTGACGGACCAGTATACGCCATCTTCTGCAAAACAGGGACATTGCAATGCGCTATCTGCACACGATGGTTCGCGTCAAGAATCTGGACGAGGCCTTGAACTTCTACGGCAAGATTTTCGGCCTGACGGAGATCCGCCGCTACGAAAATGAAAAGGGCCGGTTCACGCTGGTGTTTCTGGCCGCTCCCGGCGACATCGATCGCGCCCGCGGCGAACTCTCTCCCTGCCTCGAGCTCACCTACAACTGGGATACGGAAGATTATACGGGCGGGCGCAACTTCGGGCACCTCGCCTACGAAGTCGACGACATCTACGGTTTCTGCCAGCACCTGATGGAGAACGGCGTGACCATCAACCGGCCGCCGCGCGACGGCCACATGGCGTTCGTGCGCTCTCCCGACGGCATTTCGATCGAGATCCTGCAGAAAGGCGAAAACCGGCCGCCGCAGGAACCTTGGGCGTCGATGGCCAATACGGGCGTCTGGTAAGCTCCGCACAATTCTCGCCAACGAAGATGGCCCCGTGCTGTCGGTGAAATCCGGCGGGCATGGCCGAGCCGTCGATCAGCAGCAGCTATGAATGATCCAGGGCCCGGTCTATCCGGGCCTTTGCATGTTGGAAACATGCGGGCTCAAGGTTAGCGCCGGTTTACAAATCGCGTATCGTTGAGTACTTTTTCGCGCGAAACGTTGATGCCGGGTCCTATCCGCGATGTCTCGTGGCGGCGACCCCCTTTTGTACTTGGCCTGATCTTTTCCCGTGGCGCTCATTCCGATCGCCGCGAGAAGCATGAGTTTGTTTGTTCTGAGCGATGTTTCGGAACTGAGACTTAATGCATGACAAGGCGAGGCTTCGTCGGTCATGCACGGAGAGCGGGGATAGGACGTTGCAACATCCGGACACGAAGGGCGCGGTGCTCGTCACCATAGCGCGGGCGGCAGCGTTATCCGTATCGCTGCTGGCCTTGAGCGGCTGCATGTCGGCGGTCGGGGAAAACGATGCCGCGACCGCGCTGAAGGCCGAGGGGCAGGCAGCCCCTGTGCAAACCGCCGAATCGGAGGCCACAGTCCAGGATGGACAGGTGGTCGCGCTCGGCAGCAATCCGCAGGCGCAACAGGCAGCCGGCAATGCCACAGTTCCCCACGATGGCGGACAGCCGCAATCGCTGACGATGCAGGGCACCGGCCTGCGCGCCGCCTCCTCAAGCATCTATGGCCAGGCACCTGCCGCACAGGCAACGACGACCGTCCAGCCGCAGACGACGGGAACTGTTCCGCTCCCCGCCGGCCAGCCCGGCATGAACGCAACCAACAACAGTCTTTTCAGCGGCACCCAGCGACAGCCGCTGCCGGTAATAGCGCCGCAACAGGGGGCCGCCAACACGGCCAACGACGTCGTGACGGACGCCGCTGTCGCCGCCTATGCTCCCTCTCCCGCGCAGGACGCCACCCTTCCTGTTGCCGTTCCGGTGCCGCTGAGCGCCGAGGCTGCCGCCAGCGGCCAGACCTCTTCGACGCCACAGGCGGTGGCCAATGCCGACGCCACACCAGCAGCGACCGAGGTCGCCGCCGCGCAGCAGGCAGCACCAGAAGCCACGCCAGCAGACGATAACAAGGACACGTCCAAAACCTGGACGCTCGCGGCCCTTTTTGCCGGCAAGCGCAAGGAGAAGCCGCAGCAGGCGGCACTTCGCTCGGCTCCGCCGGCGGAAAAGAAGACGATTACCACCAGCAATGCGAGCCAGCCGCAAACGGCCTCCCTCGCCTACACGCTTCCGGGCGTCAAACTGAACTCGCTCTACAACTACGAGCACGAAGAGCACCTCGGCGATGACGACGACGGCGCACCGGTTCAGGTCGCCTCGCTCTCGGGGCTCGCTCGACTGGCGCCGAGCGGGCTCATTCTGCAGACCGAGAAAGTCGATGCCGGCTGTTTCAAGCCCGAGCTCATGCAGATGCTGAAGAAGGTGGAAACGCATTACGGCAAGCAGGTCATGGTGACCTCGGGCCTCAGGCCGATCAAGGTCAACCGCGCCAAGCAATCGCTGCATACACGCTGCGAGGCGGCTGACATTCAGGTTCAGGGCGTCAGCAAGTGGGATCTCGCCGAATTCCTGCGTAGCGTCCCCGGCCGCGGCGGCGTCGGCACCTATTGCCACACGGAGTCGGTCCATATCGATATCGGCGCACAGCGGGACTGGAACTGGCGCTGCCGGCGCGCCAAGGGCTGAAGGCAAGCATTTGTTTCCATGGAGGATTCGACGAGAAGCCTCCTTTGCTTCCGGCCTGTGGAATTTTTACAGAAATATGAAGATTGCCGCTTGCGGTTCTGAAATCCTCTGGCTATAAGGCGCCCACACAGCGAGTGCGCCCTTCGTCTATCGGTTAGGACACCAGATTTTCATTCTGGGAAGAGGGGTTCGACTCCCCTAGGGCGTGCCACTGTGTTGATCTTCTTCTCCNACACAGCGAGTGCGCCCTTCGTCTATCGGTTAGGACACCAGATTTTCATTCTGGGAAGAGGGGTTCGACTCCCCTAGGGCGTGCCACTGTGTTGATCTCCTTCTCCCGAAAAATCGACGTTTTAAGCATCTGAAGCAGCAACTCCGCTGCACCGTACGCATCTCCGATTCCAGCTCTTTGACCGCCGAATTTTTCTCACCGATTTTAACAGGGAAAGCACAAAAAAACTGAGATTGGCGCTTGCGGTATCCAGAGTCGCTGGCTATAAGGCGCCCACACAGCGAGTGCGCCCTTCGTCTATCGGTTAGGACACCAGATTTTCATTCTGGGAAGAGGGGTTCGACTCCCCACACAGCGAGTGCGCCCTTCGTCTATCGGTTAGGACACCAGATTTTCATTCTGGGAAGAGGGGTTCGACTCCCCTAGGGCGTGCCACTGTGTTGATCTTCTCCCCAAATGAAAATCGATTTTCTGTTGTTGGAACAGCGATTTACCGCGCGTTTCGACACCTAAATTTCCGCCTCGTGCCGCCATGAATCTTTCTTGGTATTTTGAACAGGAAAATCACAACATTCCTGAGATTGGCGCTTGCTCTATTCAGAGTCGCTGGCTATAAGGCGCCCACACAGCGAGTGCGCCCTTCGTCTATCGGTTAGGACACCAGATTTTCATTCTGGGAAGAGGGGTTCGACTCCCNCCAGAGTCGCTGGCTATAAGGCGCCCACACAGCGAGTGCGCCCTTCGTCTATCGGTTAGGACACCAGATTTTCATTCTGGGAAGAGGGGTTCGACTCCCCTAGGGCGTGCCACTGTGTTGAACCTCCCCTACATCGAAAGCCTTGTTCCATCGGCTGACGGATCGCCTTCGATTCTTCTCGTCGTTTTCGTCGAACAGGACTAGGATAGCGCGTTGCGCAGCAACCGCTTGCGCTCAATCGAATAGAGATGCGCCCATCGTCTAGCGGTCAGGACGCCGCCCTCTCACGGCGGCAACACGGGTTCGATTCCCGTTGGGCGTGCCAAGGCCGGTTCGGCAAATTCCCGATTGCTATTGCTGGCGAATGCGGGTGCCCACACTGATGCACGTCTCACGTAATTCCCAAGCGCATACTGGTGTTTCGCAGATATCCTTTGGAAGAGACAGCGACGTGAGCGGCAACAGGATCGTGGCCGGTTTCCGCACACCAGGGGTATGTGCGTAGCTTTCCAAAGCAGGGACTCCTGCAACGGCGCGGTCGCAGGGGCCGTTCTGTTGCATCGGTGGCGACTCGCGTTCTCGACCACGCGCGGCAGCCTTCACCGCCTGATTTCTGATGCGGCTACAGATGTCAAAACCCGGACTCGACGAAATATTGCAGTTCTGCTTTGAGTTTACAGCTCAACAGAATGAGGCGCACTCGGGTGTCGGAAAATCAGTTTGACGTCGTATTGGAGAGACTGACGGATCAAGCAGTCGGCCGGCTTCTCAAGTCCGATACCTTCGATGCGTCGGCATTTGACGCTCTGGAAGACCATATCTGGCAAAAGGCAGAAGGACTGCAGAGCGAATACGCAATCTCTAAACAGATTCTGCTCAGCCTTCGATCTGCTGGCGACGCCATCCGAAGCCGTGCGAAATATCTTCCTGCTCTTCAGGAGCAACTTCAACGCGCCGACGATTTCGACCTGATTCTTGATCGTTTGATCGCTGGGGAAACACGCTCCGATCGCAAGTCGGGCGTTCCTCGAATCAGTTGAACGGGAATCTAGTTTTGTTTCGCGTCATTGCTGCGGGGCTCGCCGCAATCACAATTTCGTCCTATCCCGGATCGCCTGCGGCCGCTCGTTCCAACGTGATTTCTGGCGAGCAGACGCTGACGCCTGCAGACTTGGTACCGAGTCCGGTGTTCAAGCTGGGGATGCCAATTGAAGAGTTAGAAACGTTGCTCGCGCGGGATTTCAAAGACTGGGAACGCTCCGAAACGACGCGAAGCCTGAACAATCGCAAAGACCCGAAGCTCCCAGCTTATGCCAAAGCACGCTATCTGCAGCGCATACACATTACCCGACTGGACCAGCAGCAGGGTTTCCGTCGTACCTACTCGCTCACACTGAATTCACCACTCAGCGGCAGTCGCCTCTACTCCGTGGTTTACAATGTTGAAGCCTTGCGACCGTTCAATGATCTCGGATCTTTGAGCGCTGTGGTTTAGTACCTAAGTGCCATGTGGGGCAGCGCCCATCGCGGCTCGCACAAGGGAGAGTTCGCACCCCTCAGCTATCTATTTGATCGACAAGGAGAACTTGTTCGCGACGGCGGTGCAAGTTGCGCCCCCCTTTATCCTGCCCTTGTCAGGCTGGACGAAAAGACGCCCGACGAGGTCGAAAGAGTTATCGCGATGATCGACGCAACGAACTGTGGCGGCAACAAGAGCGTGCATTTTCGCCTGCAAGCCGATGGCGACACCGTCGTCGAAACGACGTTGTTCAACACCATCCTCGCTGTGAATCCTCGAGATGTTTTGAAGCGTGTGCGGTACGGTCAGCCATAACACGGCCCAGCGAAATATCTGTCAGCACACTTCGCGACGGGTGCTACAGCGCCTTTGCCGCGTCCGTGACGCGCAGCTGTACCCGTCGCTGGCCCTGCCACAGATCGGCGGACACCGATCCCGCGACGTGGATGGATGTTCCGCGGCTCGACAGCAGGAAGTCGCCGAGCGGTGTCTCGGTCGCCCGGAAAGCAATACCGTCAAGGCGGCTGCCGTCCTGCCCCTCCAGCGTCACCTTGATGTGGTTGGCGCCGACCTGCCTGCTATCGCGCAGGCGATGCTGCGGGAAGGCGAAGACCGGTTGCGGGTGGGCCGAGCCGTAGGGGCCGGCCTGCTCCAGGAGATCGATGAGTTCCAGGGTCGCGCCAGAGGCTGCAAGCGCGCCGTCGACCTTGAGCGTCTGGATGGCGACGAGTTCGCGCACCGCCGCTTCCGCGCGTCCCTCGAAAAACTGCCTGAGCTTGCCGAGTTTCGCGCGCTCGACGGTGAGACCGGCAGCCATGGCATGGCCGCCACCCTTTACCAGCAGGCCACCATCGACGGCGGCCCGAACCATCTTGCCCATGTCGAAGCCGTTGATCGAGCGGCCGGAGCCGGTGCCGCGGCCGTTCGGATCGAAAGCGATGGCAAAAGTCGGTCGGCGGAATTTTTCCTTGATGCGGGCGGCGAGCAGTCCGACGATGCCCGGGTGCCAGTTTTCGCGCGCGGTAACGATCACCGAAGCGCCCTCGCCCGTGCCGTATTCGGCCAGAACCTCAGCCTCCGCCTCGGCCAGCATGATGGCTTCCATCGCCTGCCGCTCGCGATTGAGCTCATCGAGCTGCGCGGCGATCTTCTCTGCCTCGGCCGCATCCTCCATCGCCAGCAGGCGGCTGCCGAGCGCAGCATCGCCAATGCGTCCGCCGGCATTGATTCTCGGGCCGACGAGAAAGCCCAGGTGATAGGGCGTGACCGGGCCGCCGATCGCAGCTTTCCGCAGCAGTGCCGAAAGCCCGACATTGCCCATGTGACGCGCCGCGATCAGTCCCTTGACGACATAGGCGCGGTTGAGCCCTTTGAGCGGCACCACGTCACAGACCGTCGCCAGAGCCACCAGATCGAGCTGGGACAGCAGGTCGAACGAAGAAACGCGGCTGTCGCCGGCGTTGCGCAAAACGCGCAAGGTATTGACGAGAACCAGATAAACGACACCGGCAGCACAAAGATGCCCCTGCCCCGAAAGATCGTCCTCCCGATTGGGATTGACGAGCGCATGGCAGGGCGGCAGCGCCGAGCCGACCTGATGGTGGTCGATGACGACGACATCGACGCCGCGTTTATCGGCAACGGCGAGCGCCTCATGGCTGGTCGAGCCGCAGTCGACGGTGACGATGAGATCGGCGCCCTTGTCGATCAGCTGCTCGATTGCCGTCGGGTTCGGGCCATACCCCTCGAAGATCCGATCGGGAATGTAGATTTCCGCGTCGACGCCGAAATGGCGCAGGAAACGCGCCATCAAAGCCGAAGACGCGGCACCGTCGACGTCATAGTCACCGAAGATCACCGTCTTTTCACGGCGCTTGATGGCGGCCGCCAGACGCTCTGCAGCCTTGCGGCAATCGGTAAGCGTGTCCGGGTCCGGCATAAGCGAGCGAAGCGTCGGATCAAGGAAGCTTGCGGCATCGTCGAGTACGACGCCGCGGCCGGCAAGGACGCGACCGAGCAGATCGGAGTAGCCGTGAACCTGGCTAATGGCGAGCGCGCGGTTCTGGCCCGCCTGGTCGAGGCGCGACACCCATCGCTGGCCGCTGACCGACTGCTCGACATTCAGAAAGGCCCGCTGTACCGGATCCACCAATTCTTCCATGCTCGTCCATCCGCTTGGCGCTTCATTCCTCTTAGCGCATAACCCTGGAAATCGTGACCGTTTTTGGAACGGCATACACAGAGATCCACGTTTCGTAGGGGGTTGGGCCGCCGCAGGCGCCCAATTCCCAAAAAAGAAGCCTCGCCGGCTTGCTTGCGCGGCGAGGCTTCTAATTTGTTGGCGACAAACGGCACTGCGCACCGTCATGCCGAACGGCCCGAGGTCCTTCGCCGTCAGTTTGCCTTCGGGCGTTCGATGCGAATGACCTGCGGCTCGCCGACGAGGTAGCCCTCGCCCTTGATCGCCTTGATCGCATCGCGAACGGAGTGCTCCGATGTCGCGTGCGTGACCAAGATGATCGTCTGCGGCTCGCCCGTGTCCATCAGATGCTTCGAATGCTGCATGATCGATTCCAGCGAGATGCCGTTGTCGGCCATGCGGGTCGCGATGCTGGCGAAGACGCCGGTGCGGTCAACGACCTTCAGGCGGATGAAGTAGCCGCCCTCGTGGCTCTGGATCTGCGCGCGCTTATAGGGCAGCAGCGCATTGGTCGGACGGCCGAAGGCCGGAACGTGCTGGGCGCCCGGGCGGCTCTTGGCAATGTCAGCGATATCGCCGAGCACGGCCGACGCCGTCGCGTTGCCGCCGGCACCCGGGCCGACCATCAGGAGCTCGCCGAGAATGTCGGATTCGATCGCAACGGCATTGGTCACGCCATCGACCTGGGCGATGACGGAATCGTAAGGCACCATCGTCGGGTGGACGCGCTGCTCGATGCCGCTTTCGGTGCGCTGGGCGACACCGAGGAGCTTGATGCGGTAACCGAGATCGGCGGCTGCATGAATGTCGTCGATCGAGATATTGGTGATGCCTTCGAGGTAGATGTCGTCGGCAGCGATCGCCGTACCGAATGCAAGGCTCGTCAGGATCGACAGCTTGTGCGCCGTGTCGTTGCCCTCAATGTCGAAGGCCGGATCGGCTTCGGCATAGCCGAGGCGCTGCGCCTCCTTGAGGCAGGCTTCGAAGGAAAGCTGTTCCTTCTCCATCTTCGTCAGGATGTAGTTGCAGGTGCCGTTCATGATCCCATAGACGCGCGAGATCGTATTGCCGGTCATGGATTCGCGCAGCGCCTTGATGACGGGGATACCGCCGGCAACAGCCGCTTCGTAGTTGAGCAGCGCGCCCTTCTCCTCGGCGATCTTTGCAAGTTCGATGCCATGGGCAGCCAGCAGCGCCTTGTTGGCGGTCACCACATGAATGCCGCGCTGCAGCGCCGCCTTGACGGCCGAATAGGCGGGATCGCCGGCACCGCCCATCAGTTCGACGAAAACGTCGATATCGGCGTCACGCGCAAGCGAAATGGCATCGTCGAACCAGGCGGTCTTCGAAAGATCGACGCCGCGGTCCCTGTTGCGGTCGCGCGCCGTTACGGCCGTGGTCTCGATTGCCCGTCCGCACGTTGTCGCAAGCATCTCGTGACGATCCTGGAGGATTCGCACGAGCGAGGCACCGACGGTACCCAAGCCCGCAATGCCGATTTTGAGGGCATCTGCCATAGCCATTTCCTAACATGTAGAGGGCGCGCCGCGAGAACAGCGGGGCCAGTGTGGAAGGAGGCGCGCGTCAAGCACGCCTCCCGACTTCTTACCTATGAGCGTTGAGCGAGATGACGTTGTGCATCGTCTCGTCGGCGGTCGACAGGAATTTCTTGATGTTGCGCGCCGCCTGGCGGATGCGGTGCTCGTTCTCGACGAGAGCGAGGCGCACATAGTCGTCGCCCTGTTCGCCGAAGCCGATGCCCGGAGCGACCGCGACATCCGCCTTCTCGACGAGGAGCTTGGAGAATTCGAGCGAGCCCAGATGACGGAACTTCTCCGGGATCTTTGCCCAGGCAAACATCGTCGCTGCCGGCGGCGGCACTTCGAAGCCGGCCTTGCCGAAGCTGTCGACCATGACGTCGCGGCGGCGCTTGTAGATATTGCGCACTTCGGCGATGTCGCTGCCGTCGCCGTTCAGCGCCTGGGTGGCGGCCACCTGGATCGGCGTGAAGGCGCCATAGTCGAGGTAGGATTTCACGCGTGTCAGGGCTGCGATCAGCCGCTCGTTGCCGACGGCAAAGCCCATGCGCCAGCCCGGCATTGAGAAGGTCTTCGACATCGAGGTGAACTCGACCGTGCAGTCGATCGCGCCCGGAACTTCCAGCACCGACGGCGGCGGCGCGTCGTTGAAGTAGATCTCCGAATAGGCAAGGTCCGAAAGCACGATGATGTCGTGCTTTTTCGCAAACGCGATCACGTCCTTATAGAAGTCGAGCGTCGCAACCTGCGCCGTCGGGTTCGACGGATAGTTGAGGATCAGCGCCAGTGGCTTGGGGATTGAATGGCGAACGGCGCGTTCCAGCGGTCCGAAGAAGGTTTCGTCCGGCTCGACCGAGATCGAGCGGATGACGCCGCCGGCCATCAGGAAGCCGAAGGCGTGGATCGGATAGGTGGGGTTCGGGCACAGAATGACGTCGCCAGGTGCGGTGATCGCCTGCGCCATGTTGGCGAAGCCTTCCTTGGAGCCAAGGGTAGCGACGACCTGGGTATCCGGGTTGAGCTTGACGCCGAAGCGGCGGGCGTAATAGGCGGCCTGGGCACGACGCAGCCCGGGAATGCCCTTCGACGACGAATAACGATGCGTGCGCGGGTCCTGAACGGCCTCGCAGAGCTTGTCGACAATCGACTGTGGTGTGGGTAGATCCGGATTGCCCATGCCGAGGTCGATGATGTCAGCACCGGCCGCTCGCGCGCTTGCTTTCAAACGGTTGACCTGTTCGAAAACATAGGGCGGCAAACGCCGGACTTTGTGAAACTCTTCCATCTCCAAACCTCGTTTGGCGCACGCTCCCGCCAGCGGCTCAAGCCTTTGCGAAACCGTGCGCTGTGGTGAACGGCCGTCCATGCGGCCATTGAACGCTTTGCGTCCAAATCACCGGAAAGGCAAGCGCTAATTCTGGATCTCTTTCAGCGCGTCGGCGCCGTGCTGTTCGGCCAGCGCGCGCATTTCTTTCAGGCGACGCTGATACTCGGCTTCGGAGATCGCGCCGGACTTGCGTGCAGCGCCGAGAGAGCTCAGGCGCGCCTGCATGCTTGCAGCTTCATCGTTGGTCATCTGCGACGTTGCGGCCGGCTTCTGGCCGTAAACCGACGGATAGTTCTCGAAGTTGGTCCCCTGGCTGTTGCAGCCTGCAAGCGTGCCTAGCAGAACGATCCCGGCAACCCAGGTGATGGAACGCTGTTTTCCGACGGCAAGCATACTGGAGACGACCTCTATTTTGATGGCGCGACGATGCGCTAGCCCTTGTAATCATTTTCGGGCAGAATGTAAAAATACAAAACAAACAAGATGCTGTGGAGGACGCCGGGTGACAGCAGAGAGGAATGCGGAAGGCAAGGACGGCTACGCAGGCTTCGATCCCAAATCCGTCGAACCTTATATCGTCAAGGATCCGGAAAGCCTCGCAGTCAACCTCGCCCGCGCCATGGAACAGCTTGGCAAAGCGGCTTCCGCCTGGCTGGCGCCGCGGGAATCGGGCCAGAAGTCCGATACCTTCGCCGAACCCGTCACCGACATGGTTAAGACGCTGTCCAAGGTCTCGGAGTACTGGCTTTCCGATCCGCGCCGCACGCTCGAAGCGCAGACTCACCTGATGGGCAGCTTCTTCGAGATCTGGTCGCGCACGCTGCACCGGATGTCCGGCGAAGAGACGGCGGAGCCGGCCGCCCTCCAGCGCAACGACAAGAGATTTACCGACGAGGACTGGGTGAAGAACCCGTTCTTCGACTTCATTCGCCAGGCCTATTTCGTAACGTCGGACTGGGCCGAGCGCATGGTCGAGGACGCCGAGGGGCTCGACGACCACACGAAACACAAGGCTGCTTTCTACGTTCGCCAGGTTTCCAGCGCGCTGTCTCCGACCAACTTCGTCACCACCAATCCGCAGCTCTACCGCGAGACGGTTGCCTCAAGCGGCGCCAATCTGGTCAAGGGCATGCAGATGTTTGCCGAGGACATCGCCGCCGGTCGCGGCGACCTCAAGCTCCGGCAGACGGACACCAGCAAGTTTGCGATCGGCGAGAATATCGCGATGACGCCGGGCAAGGTCATCGCCCAGAGCGACGTCTGCCAGGTGCTGCAATATGAGGCGACGACGGAAACCGTGCTGAAGCGGCCGTTGCTGATCTGCCCGCCCTGGATCAACAAATTCTACGTGCTCGATCTCAACCCGCAGAAATCCTTCATCAAATGGGCGGTCGATCAGGGACACACGGTCTTCGTCATCTCCTGGGTGAACCCGGACGAACGGCACGCGACCAAGGACTGGGAAGCCTATGCCCGCGAAGGCATCGGCTTTGCGCTCGATATCGTCGAGCAGGCCACCGGTGAGCGGGAAGTCAACGCCATCGGCTATTGCGTCGGCGGCACCCTGCTTGCCGCGACGCTCGCATTGCATGCGGCCGAGGGCGACGATCGCATCCGCTCGGCGACACTGTTCACGACGCAGGTCGATTTCACTCACGCTGGCGACCTCAAGGTCTTCGTCGACGAGGACCAGATAAGCCAGATCGAACAGAACATGAGCGTGACCGGCTATCTCGACGGCTCGAAGATGGCGACCGCCTTCAACATGCTGCGCGCCTCGGAGCTGATCTGGCCCTACTTCGTCAACAACTACCTCAAGGGCCAGGAACCCCTGCCCTTCGACCTGCTCTACTGGAACTCCGATTCGACGCGGATGCCGGCCGCCAACCATTCCTTCTATCTGCGCAACTGCTACCTCGATAACAAGCTTTCGAAGGGCGAGATGGTTCTTGCCGGCAAGCAGGTATCGCTCGGCGACGTGAAGATCCCGATCTACAATCTCGCGACCAAGGAAGACCACATCGCCCCGCCGCGCTCTGTATTTCTCGGCAGCGCTTCGTTCGGCGGCAAGGTCACCTATGTTCTCTCGGGTTCGGGCCACATTGCTGGCGTCGTCAATCCGCCGGACAAGGGCAAGTATCAGTTCTGGACCGGAGGCGCCCCCACGGGTGACTTCGACGATTGGTTCAAGGCCGCCAAGGAAACACCGGGATCCTGGTGGCCGCATTGGCACCAATGGATCGAGAAACTCGACAAGCGACGCGTTGCGCCCCGCAAGCCGGGCGGTCCGCTGAACTCGCTCGAGGAAGCGCCGGGCTCCTACGTACGCGCCCGCGCCTGAATCATTCGCAGGACCTGCCTTGATCTTCGATCCTCCGCTGACGACCGCAACCCTTGTGCAGCGCTACAAGCGCTTTCTCTTCGACGCCCTGTTGCCTGATGGCACGGCCATGACCGGATCCTGCCCCAACACGGGATCGATGCGCGGGCTGACGACACCCGGTTCACGCATCTGGATGTCAGAACACGACAGCCCGACGCGGAAGTACCGCCAGATGCTGGAAATCGTCGAAGCCGACGGAACGATGGTCGGCATCAATACCGGCCTGCCCAACCGGCTTGCGGAAGAAGCCATCCGGCTGGGGCTCGTTTCCGACCTGCATACCTATGAGCATAGTGCACGCGAGCAGAAATACGGACGCAACTCGCGCATCGACATTCTCCTCAGCGATCCCGAGCGCGGCCGTGCCTATGTCGAGGTCAAGAACGTGCATTTCAGCCGCTCGCCCGGTCTTTCCGAATTTCCTGACAGTCCGACCACGCGGGGGGCGAAACATCTCGACGAACTCGGTGATATGGTTGAGGCCGGTCACCGCGCGGTGATGATCTATCTCGTGCAGCGCGACGATTGTGACCGGTTGAGGATCTGCCGCGAGTTCGATCCCGCCTATGCGCGCGCATTCGACCGCGCGATGTCACGTGGGGTTGAGGCCTATGCGGTCAAATGTCAGGTTTCGCCAACGCAAATCCGCCCAACTGGATTGATGACAGTGGACGAAGCGGCCCTCGCTGCTCTATGAAATCCGACTGGAACAACTGAAAGCTTTGGAATGGTGACTTACATCGAGGCAGGGTCTGCGCCCTACAAGAACACCGGCGTAATCCGGCTCTATGGACCGGAAGGTTTCGAGGGCATGCGAAAGGCCTGCCAGGTGACTGCGCGTTGTCTGGACGAGCTCGTCTCGCGGGTACAGCCGGGCGTCACCACCGACGAGATCGACCGGTTCGTCTTCGAGTTCGGCATGGACAATGGCGCGCTGCCGGCGACGCTCAACTATCGCGGCTACACGAAATCGTCCTGCACCTCGATCAACCACGTCGTCTGCCACGGCATCCCGAACGACAAGCCGCTGCGCGAGGGCGATATCGTCAACATCGACGTCACCTACGTCGTCGATGGCTGGCATGGCGATTCGAGCCGGATGTATCCGGTCGGCGAGATCAAGCGCGCGGCCGAGCGACTGCTCGACGTCACCCACGAGAGCCTGATGCGCGGCATAGCCGCCGTGCGCCCCGGCGCCCGCACCGGCGCCATCGGTGAAGCGATCCAGGTCTATGCCGAAGCGGAGCGCTGCTCCGTCGTGCGCGATTTCTGCGGCCACGGCGTCGGCAAGCTCTTCCACGACGCGCCGAACATCCTGCACTACGGCCGCGCCAATGAAGGGCCGGAACTGCGCGAGGGCATGATCTTCACCATCGAGCCGATGATCAATCTCGGCCGCCCGCATGTGAAGGTGCTCTCGGACGGCTGGACCGCCGTGACCCGCGACCGGTCGCTGTCGGCGCAATACGAGCACACGGTCGGCGTCACCGCCGATGGCTGCGAGATCTTCACGCTTTCGCCCGCCGGGCTGTTCAAGCCCGGCGTCAGCACGCTCGGCGCCGCATGACGAAACGCTCGATCTCCCCTGACGGCGATTTTGTGCCATCGGCGGACGAGAGGACGTTTTTTCCGCAATTGCAGTTAGATAACTCGCCGGCCGCCAAGAAGGCGCCGGCACTCGAGGCGCACTATCACGGTCATCGCGATCGCCTCAGGGCGCGCTACCGCGAAAGCGGCGATGCCGCACTCGCCGACTACGAAATCCTGGAAATGTTGCTGTTTCGGCTGATCCCACGCAAGGATACCAAGCCGATCGCCAAGGCTCTGCTCGCGCGCTTCGGCACGCTCGCCGGTGTCTTCGGCGCCCCGATCGCGCTGTTGCAGGAGGTGAGCGGTATCGGCGAGGCCGTCGCCCTCGACCTCAAGCTGATCTCCACAATTGGTCACCGCACGCTGAAGAGCGAACTTCGCCAGAAGCAGCTTCTCTCGTCCTGGAGCGCCGTCATCGACTATTGCCACGCGGCGATGGCCTACGAGACGAAGGAACAGTTCCGCATCCTGTTCCTCGACAAGCGCAACACGCTGATTGCCGACGAGGTGCAGCAGAAAGGTACGATCGACCACACGCCGGTCTACCCGCGTGAAGTGGTCAAGCGCGCGCTGGAACTCTCGGCCACCGCGATCATCCTGGTCCACAACCATCCATCCGGCGATCCGACCCCGTCGCGCGCCGATATCGACATGACGAAGCTGATCGTCGAAACGGCGAAACCGCTGGGGATCGCCGTGCACGACCACATCATCATCGGCAAGGACGGCCACGTGAGCCTGAAAGGGCTGCGGCTGTTCTGAGCGCGCTGGCACCCAGCCGTTTCGCGCGGCGGAGGTAGCAGCCCGGTGGTGACGCCGCCCTGCCGCAAACAGTGGCGAAGGCGTTTACCCCAAAAAGCCGGCTTCGACAGACTCCGTCCCCGCCGAGCGTGAAGCCTCGACGACCATATGCACGAACTGCAGTTTCGCCACTGACGGTTTCGACATTACGAAGGGGTAGAAGTCCGGCTGGCCCATGCTGCGCGCCAACTCGTTAAGCACCATCGTCATTTCGATCCAGGAGTTCAACAGCGACAGAAACCCGTCGGCGCCGGTGTCGTCGGGCGCATACAAGGCGTCGCGCTCGAATGGCTCGACAATCGCTTCAAGATCCTCTGCATCGAGCCCAAAGCCGAGTGCCGTGCCCAGGCTATCGATCATATGCAGGTAATGCGCCCAAGTTTCGGCCCAGTCTTCCCAGGGATGTGTGGAAGCATAGGAACTGATGTACCGATCGGCCCAGTCTGGGGGTGCGCCATTGTCATAGTTCGCCTTCAATGCCGCCGCGTAATCGGCCCGCTCATCGCCGAACAGCGTGCGAAACGGCTCCAGCCAGGGTCCGTTGAAAACGAGCCGGTTCCAGTAGTAGTGACCGACCTCATGTCGAAGATGGCCCAGCAGCGTCCGATAGGGCTCGTAGAATTCGAGCCGCATCTTCTCACGCTGGACCGAATCCGCCTCCTCGATGTTGACCGTAATCAAACCGTCGGCATGCCCGGTCAGCACGCGCGGCCCGTTCGGTGGCGAACGCAGGAAATCGAACATCAGACCGTGTTTCTCGTCCTCGTCGACCTTGGACTTCACGGGCAAGCCGAGTGCCAGCAACTGCGACACGAGCCGTCGCTTCGCCACCTCAAGCAGACCCCAGTAGCTGGCATTGTCCTCGCGATCGAGATTCGGAATTGTCCGGTTCAGCCGGCAGGCGATGCAAAGTTCCCCCGGCTCGCTGGCCATCAGCATCCAGTTGCACTGCGCCGGCGTGTCACGGTTGCCGCAATACTTCAGCAACGGCCGTTCCTCGCCTGCGGCCCAGATACCTGGCTGTGGGCCGGGGTCGAGCGGCAGCAGCGCATCTTCACCTGGCAGATATCCGAGTGGCGCCTGGCAGCTGTTACAAAACATGTTGCCGAAAAACACGTGACTGCCACAGCGACACACAAAGGTGCGCGAGTACCGCTTGGGTACGTCGCGGTGTTTCCAGTTCGTACCGATCAGGTCGCCGAGCGTTTGCAGAAGGGTTGCCACCACATCCTCCGAGTTCGGGAATTGGTAAGGTCTGCCGGTCAGTGCTCCGGCCTAAAGCCATTTCGCGCGGCGGAAGAACCGGTAGAGCGTGCCGCAAAGACCGATGATCACTGCCAGGACGACGAAGTAGCCGTAGCGGAACTTCAGTTCCGGCATGTCGTCGAAGTTCATGCCGTAAATGCCGGCGATCGCCGTTGGCACCGCGAGGATCGCGGCCCAGGACGCGAGCTTGCGCGAGATTTCCGTCTGCTCGGATTGACCGACCATCAGGCTCGCCTCGAAGGTGAAGGCAAGAACCTCACGCAAAGCGTCGATATCCTCCTGAACGCGGCGCACGTGGTCCGTAACGTCGCGGAAGAGCGGCTGCAGTGCTGCATCCATGCCCGGTAGATCGATGTGCTCATGCCGTCGGCAGACGTCGACCAGCGGCACGACCGCGTTTCGCAGGCGCAAGAGATTGCGCCGCAGCAGATAGAGGCGTTCGATGTCGCCCTTGACCAGCCGCTCGCGCAGCAGCCGGTCTTCCAGTTCCTCGACCTCTTCGTGGATCGCCTCGATCACCGGCATGTAGTTGTCGACGATGAAATCGAGGATCGAATAGAGGATGTAGTTTTCGCCGTGGGCCAAGGCTGCAGGAGATGCTTCGCAGCGTTGGCGCACGGCCATGTAGGAGGTCGACGCGCCGTGCCGGACCGAGATGACGTAACCGCGCCCAACGAACAGATGCGTCTCGCCGAAGGCGATCTCGTCGCCAACCATATGCGCGGTGCGGGCGACGACGAAGATCGAGTCGCCATAGATCTCCAGTTTCGGCCGCTGGTGCGCCTTGCAGGCGTCCTCGATCGCCAGGTCATGCAGATCGAATTCCTGCTGGATCTGCCGCAAGAGTTCGGCATCGGGCTCATGCAGGCCGATCCAGATCACTGTGCCCGGGCGATCGCGCCACTTGCCTGCGTCTTCGATGCGGATATCGCGGACGCGCACGCCGTTCTCGTAGACCGCGGCCGCTACGACGCCCGGCTGCGGCTGCGAATGCGGCATGACGCCCTCAGCGCCAGACTGTGGCAAAGCCCTGTTCGTCAGCTCCAATCCCATCGTCAGCCTCCCAGGCAAATACGACACCGACGGGCTCCGCATGTCGTAACGAAGCCAAGCATACGCGCGCTCCCTTATATATTCTCATCCGACTGTTTCGGCTATGAAAACCACTTCATCAAACCGTGCCATTGACGGTATAGAGGCTTGCGAGCGAGAGTTTTCGCAACGCACAACGATTCCACCTTCTAACGGAAACGCCTATGAACCAGTTCGATCTCATCGTTGTCGGAAGCGGACCTGCCGGCCGCCGCGGCGCCATCCAGGCAGCCAAGCTCGGCAAGAAGGTCCTCGTCATCGAACAGGGAAAACGCGTTGGCGGCGTTTCGGTTCACACCGGTACGATTCCCTCCAAGACGCTGCGCGAAACGGCGCTCAATCTTTCGGGCTGGCGCGAGCGCGGCTTTTACGGGCGCTCCTATCGCGTCAAGCAGGAGATCAGCGCCGATGACCTCCGGCAGCGGCTGATCATCACCCTCAATCATGAAGTCGAGGTTCTCGAACATCAGTTCGCGCGCAACCGCGTGCAGCAGATGCGCGGGAAAGCCAGCTTCGTCAATCCGACCACGCTCGAAGTCGTCAAGGACGACGGCGAGACCATGCTCGTGTCCGGCACCAGCATCATGCTTGCCGTCGGTACCAAGCCCTTCCGCCCGGATTACATGCCGTTCGACGGCAAGACTGTGCTCGACAGCGATGAACTGCTCGATATCGAGACCCTGCCGCGCTCCATGGTGGTGATCGGCGCCGGCGTCGTCGGCATCGAATACGCGACGATCTTCAGCGCGCTCGACACCCAGGTGACGGTGATCGATCCGAAGACGACGATGCTCGATTTCATCGACAAGGAAATCGTCGAAGACTTCATCTACCAGTTGCGCGACCGCAACATGAAACTGCACCTCGGGCAGAAGGCCGACACGGTGGAGCGGCTCGACGATGGTAAGGTGCTGCTGACGCTCGACAACGGCCGCAAGATCACAACCGACATGGTGCTCTTTGCCGCGGGCCGCATGGGCGCCACCGATACGCTGAACCTGCCCGCAGCCGGGCTCGAAGCCGACAACCGAGGGCGCCTCAAGGTCAATCCCGAGACGTTCCAGACCTCCGTGCCCAACATCTATGCCGCCGGCGACGTCGTCGGCTTCCCGAGCCTCGCCTCAACCTCGATGGAACAGGGGCGCATCGCCGCCCGGGTCGCCATCGGCGCGATCGCGATGGAGCCGCAGAAATACTTCCCCTACGGCATCTACGCCGTGCCTGAGATCTCCACCTGCGGTCTCTCGGAAGAAGAGGTCAAGGAACGCGGCATCCCCTACGAATGCGGCATCGCCCGCTTCCGCGAGACCTCGCGCGGCCACATCATGGGGCTCGATTCCGGCCTGTTGAAGATGATCTTCTCGCTGAAGACCCGCCGCCTGCTCGGCGTGCATATCATCGGCGAAGGCGCGACAGAACTAGTGCATATCGGCCAGGCCGTGCTGAACCTCAAGGGCACGGTCGAGTACTTCGTCGAAAACACCTTCAACTACCCGACGCTGGCCGAGGCCTACAAGATCGCCGGCCTCGACGCCTGGAACCGTATGGGCGAGATCAAGCAGGAAGCGCCGAAAGCGTAAGCATCCAGCGACAGAGCTGACCGCCGTCAACGCTGACGGCGGCGGCCACGTGCCTGGAGGGCAACGATTTTGGTTCCGCGTTGCCGAACCGATCTCTCCGGGTTTGCCATCCCGCAGACCGCATCCGAAGTGCGCAGGACGCCGGCGAATCGGCTAGCTTCACCTCTCCCGATCAAGAGAGCCGAACACCATGCGCATCCTTTCGCTCAATGCCTGGGGCGGCAAGCTCCATTCGCCCTTGATGAAATATCTCGCCGATGTCGACGCCGATGTCCTGTGCCTGCAGGAGGTCGCACGATCACCGACGACCGAGGCCGAATGGCTGAGCTATCGCGATGCGGATGTGGAACTGCCGCAACGCGCCAACCTCTTCGACGAGATCGCCGCAGTACTACCGGGACATGATGGATTCTTCTGCCCGACCGCGCGAGGGACGCTCTTTTCTGGAGACACGCCCGTGGCATCGGAATTCGGTCTGGCAACATTCGTTCGGCGGGGCTATTCCGTCATCGGCCAGGCCCTCGGTTTTGTGCATGGCAGTTTTTCGCCCGACAGCTGGGGGCCGCATCCGCGTGCGCGCAACGCCCATTGCATTCGCCTGTTCGATCACGACGCCGGCACTCCCATCACCATCGCGCAGATGCACGGCCTGCGGGAGGTCGGCGGCAAGAACGACAGTCCAGCACGCCGCGCGCAGGCGGAGGCGCTGGTAGGTCTCGTCCACCAGGTCTGGCCCGGAGACGAGCGGCTTGTCGTGTGCGGTGATTTCAATGTGCTCCCCGACAGCCAAACGTTTCAGACGCTCGGCCAGTTGGGGCTCGTCGACCTCGTCGTTTCCCGCGGCCACACGGACACGCGCACGTCGCACTATCTAAAGAGCGGCCGCTTTGCCGATTACATGCTGGCAAACGGTGCAGTCAGCGTCGCTCGCTTCGATGTCGTCGCAGAGCCCGAAGTCTCCGACCATCGCGCCCTCCTCCTCGACGCTTAGCGCGCCGCGGGTTTCACTGAGCCACGAAGTCCGCTCTGGCTGAATCAAGCAGCATGCTCTCGGCCAGCGCTGGACGAAGAGCTCGCCTCCCGCAACGAAAAAGGCCCTGCCGCAAGCGGCAGGGCCTTTCGATTCCTAAGGCTTCGATCCGATTACTCGGCGCTGTCGTCAGCGGCCTTCTTCTTGGCCGGAGCCTTCTTCTTCGGAGCAGCGGCTTCTTCGCCTTCCGTGGCTTCAGCCTTGGCGGCGGCCTTCTTCTTGGCCGGAGCCTTCTTGGCAGCCTTGCCTTCAGTCTCTTCGTCGTCAGCCGTCAGCTCTTCCTTGGAAACCGTCTTGTCGGTTACCGAGATTTCGCCGAGCAGGTGGTCGACGACCTTTTCTTCGAACAGCGGAGCGCGCAGCGAAGCAGCAGCGCCGGGGGTGTTCTTGAAGTAGTCGAGGATCTGCTTCTCCTGGCCCGGGAACTGGCGGAGCTGTTCGAACAGCGAACGCTGCAGTTCGTCGTCGCTGACCTGAACGCCGGCCTTTTCACCGATTTCCGAGAGAACGAGGCCGAGGCGAACGCGACGCTCAGCGAGCTTGCGGTATTCAGCGCGGGCTTCTTCTTCGGTGGTTTCTTCGTCAGCGAAGGTCTTGCCGGCCTGCTGCAGGTCGGTGTTGATCTGGCGCCAGATGTTTTCGAATTCGGCCTCGACGAGGCGCTCCGGCGTTTCGAACTGGTAGAGTTCGTCGAGCTGGTCGAGGATCTGACGCTTGACCTTCTGACGGGTCAGGTTGCCGTACTGGCTTTCGATCTGGCCGCGGACGATTTCCTTCAGCTTGTCAGCCGATTCGAGGCCGAGCTTGGTGGCCAGTTCGTCGTTGATTTCGATGTCCTGGGCGCCAGCCACGTCCTTGACGGTGATGTCGAAGGTGGCTTCCTTGCCAGCAAGGTTTGCAGCCGGGTATTCAGCCGGGAAAGTCACGGTGATGACCTTCTCGTCGCCAGCCTTCAGGCCAACGAGCTGCTCTTCGAAGCCCGGGATGAAACGGTTGGAACCGAGAACCAGCTCAGCGTCCTCGTCCTTGCCGCCGTCGAAGGCGACGCCGTCGACCTTGCCGAGGTAATCGATGGTGACGCGGTCGCCGTTGGCGGCCTTGCCCTTCTTCGATTCGTAGCTGCGGGCGCTTTCGGCGATCTTCAGGATCTGCTCGTTGACTTCGTCTTCAGCGATCTCGACGACTTCGCGGGTCACCTTGATGCCGCTGACGTCCTTGAGTTCGATCGCCGGGATGATTTCGTAGGCAACGGTGAACTCGAGGTCGGCCTGAGCGTTGAGGATCTTGTCGGCTTCGGCCTCGTCCTCGGTCATCGCGATTTCCGGCTGGGTGGCCGACTTTTCGCCACGGCCCGACAGGATCTCGGTCGGCTTGTCGCGAACGATCTCGTTGACCAGGTCAGCCATGATCGACTTGCCGTAGACCTTCTTCAGATGCGCAACCGGCACCTTGCCGGGACGGAAGCCGTTGATCTTCACACGGTCCTTCACTTCGGCCAGACGCTCGTTCATCCGAGCTTCCATGTCCTTGGCCGGGATAACGACCTTGAGTTCGCGCTTCAGCCCTTGAGCGAGCGTTTCGATAACCTGCATGTTCAAACCTTCATTTCACGTTGACTGTGCTCTTCCCCTTCGAAAGGTCTGGCGAGCACGTGAGCCGATCCATTTGCCGGGAGTGGCTTTACGCAGTTCTGCAACCGTTTTGCAAGCAAAATGGCACTCCAGCCCCCCTCATCCTCGCAGAATCCGGACTTTGGGCGCGATCGCTGATCTGGTGCGGGTAGAGAGACTTGAACTCCCACGCCTTACGGCACCAGAACCTAAATCTGGCGTGTCTACCAATTTCACCATACCCGCGTTCAGACAATCGCACCGCCTGACCGTATTCCCGCAAGACCAACCAGCGGAATACCGCGGATAGAATGGGCATGCTGAAAGTTCAGGGCTTTCCCGAGCGCGGCGTCTCTATATCACTCGTTTTCGCGGGATCAAAGGGAAAATGCGGGAATTCCACGACCAAGCCGGTTGGCACGGCGTGCCTCAATAGAGAGGCTCCTCGTAGACCGGGCTGCCATTGACTGCGATCTCGCGGATCTGGGCCTTTCCCTTGGCGTCCACGCGGATATTGACGGAGAGCGCCTCGGCGTTGCGCGCCTCCTCCAGCGTCCGCCCCTCGCCTTCCGGCACATAGAAACGCTCGATCCCGTATTCTACATTGACGGACGAGAGCGCAGACGAGGGATAGTAGGTAAATGGCAGAGAGCGAAGGACGACGCTGTCGCCGGCAGGGCTAAGCGGCGCGAAGGACGCTTCGGTCGCCGCCCAAAAGCCGTCGAGCTGCCTTTCCAGCCGAACGTAGACCTTAGCCTCTTCCGACTGCTTCGGTGTATCGCCCTTGAACAATTCCGGCTGGAGCCTTGAAATGTCGTAGCTCAAGATCACGTAGTCGCCCCGAAGCAGATCGCGGGGATCGACAGGCACGGTCTTCAACAGCACGTCACGGCCGCTTCTGAGGATCGAGGCCCTGCTCTCGATCATATAGCCAAGTGCCGCCGTCTGTACGCCCGCAACCAGCAGGGCCGCCAGCAATGGGTTCAACCAACGGGTCTTTGCGGTGGTCATCGTGGCGCCTCCGTCCCGCGCGCATTCGCCAAGTGCCCCTCGATGCGGATGACGAGCCAGGCGATGCCGGCAACCACCAATCCGGAGATCAGGAAGAAACCGGAGGTGCCGAGCATGGAGCCGAGGGTTTCGAAGGCGAGATAGAGAAGCTCACCGGCAAAGGCGACGTAGCCGAGATAGCGCACGGCGCCGTTCTGCGCCCCGGCAAGCGCGATCCCAAGGAGGGCCACCAGCAGCGTGCCCGCCCCGGTCGCGACCTCCGTTGTCACTCCGACGGCTTCGAATTGAAGAGCGGTAAAACCGAGCAAGGCGAGCGCGAAGGAATAGAAAGCGGGTGCCGAACCGGCATCGACCGCCAGGGCGCGAAGCGGAGAGCCTGGCAGCGTCGCCGCCAGAAAGGCCACGAGGCCGAACGCCGCAAGGCCACCTGCAAAGGCAAGCGACGCGTTGTCGAGGTAAAGCCAGGCCAGCCACGACAGGACCAGCAGATAGGCGAGATGACGGGCCCGGTCGGCGGCCGTGAAGCGCACCAGCAGAACGACGATCACCGCGAGCGCCGGAACGGACCACACGCGCCAGTCCGGCGTGGCGCCGAACCCATTGTCCTGCAGCACCGTTCCGAAATAGAACCAGGCAAGCCCACCCGCAACTGCGGTCATTGCTGCTGAGCGAAATGCCAGGGCAGTGAGGACGGCGCCGGCAAACCACAGCAACGCGGCATCGGCCGCGTCACCCGACAGGTGATACATCTGCCCGATCAGCGCGATGCCGCCCCCAAAGGCGGCCACCCCCAGAACGAGGGCCGCTGCGGCAAGCGTCGTGCGGCCGGTCTGGGTCAGCCAGGCAGCGGCGAAATGAAAGCCCCAGACCAGAGCGACGATGCCGGCCACCCGCGCAAGGCGTGGCAGCGCCTCCCAGTTGGCGGCGACAAGCAGCAGGATTGAGGCGGACAACAGGAGTGCGGCGAGAATGAGCAGGACGCGCCCTGCCCGGAACGTGGACTCGCGACCGTCATATTCGGCCAGCATTGCGCGTGCTGCATTCTCCTGCAGCAGCCCCTTATCCATCCAGTGCTTGAAGTCTCGTTCGAGACGCGCGCGGTACATCCTGCCCCCAGCCTAGAATCCGATGCTTGAAATGGTCCGGTTCAGCTCCCAACTAATCACGTATCGGCGCGGAAACACAATCGCTCACTCGCGACTGCGCACCAAACCGATGAGGACGAACGAACGGCTTGCGCAATGCGCATATCTTCCATGCAGATATTGCACTGCACAAATCGATTTAAAGGTCCTATATTCAAAACATCAAAGGCGAACGAAGGCATGAAGCCAGACGGTCGCCAGCGGAAATGGCCAGCCGCCTCAGTTTGCTGAGAAAGGCCCGGGTAAAACCGACGGAATTCGGACGAGCGCACTCCTCCTCCCAGCGCTCTTCCGATCAGATTGGCAACACTCCTCCTCCCAGTTGCCAATCACCCCTAATGACGCTCGCTGGACCTCCTCCCCCAGCGGGCGTTATTCTTTTCAGCCTCCTCTCCACAAAGAAGCCTGCGTCTGCGCACCTGCACAATATTCGTGCATAAATTCGCTGCGCTCGCCCCGCGCCATGCACTGGATGCATAGGTGCCATTCTGGAACAGCGCTACCCTTCCACCCGCCTGCGTACTATCTTCAACTCATCGATCGGGGCGGCGCACTCCTCCTCCCAGCGCCCCTCGATTTGGATCGGCGACACTCCTCCTCCCGGTTGCCGATCGGAACAAAGCGACGCTCGCTGGATCTCCTCCCCCAGCGGGCGTTGTTTGTTTTTGGCCCTCACATTTCGGGCAGCTTTCCAGCCACGACAACTCGATTGCGCCGCGCGTTTTAGGCGCCAGCCGCGAACACGCCATCGCGTAGAGGCTTGCACGGCCTGCATGGGTGCGATGCAGCATTGTCTCTGTAACTTCTGCTCAAAAAGATTATATTTCAGAGCATCAGATGACGGCCAGCAAGAGAGATGAGCGCTGGCACACGACCCTAGAAAGGATAGGATCATGAACCTCGCACGTTCTTTCAACAATTGGCGCAAGTATCGTCAGACCTGCAACGAACTCGGCCGTATGACCGACCGCGAACTGTCTGACCTCGGCATCGGCCGTGGCGACATCCCGTACGTTGCTCGCCAGGCGATCAAGTAATTCAGGCAGCGCGTCAAGCGCAACCGACCTCCAAGTAAGACGCCCTCCGGTTCATTCCGGGGGGCGTTTTCTTTTGTCGCAGCGAGTACGATCCAGGTGACGCCTTCGCACTTGCGAGAGGCACCGGATGCTTCGCCATCTGCGACTGCCCATGCGGCCGAACCGCGTCCATCGACAGACGCTGCGTCCTTGCTCAGCATCGGCTCGTAAGTCCCTTTGAAAACAATCGCTTATCAACGGGCAATTAAGATTTTAATCAATCATTAATCGATGCCGCCTTTTGAAGCGGTGCCCATCTATGCGGCGATGCACTGCACAAATGCATAGCAGCTGCATTTTCTTTGCACTCCACCTTCTAATTAGACAAGCGTATAAGAACCTCAACGACGCAGACAGATGGCTGTCGCGACAACCTGATTTTGAGGAAATGACCATGAACCCGATTCGTATCGCAAAAAGCTGGATCAACTACCGCCGCACCGTCAGCGAGCTCGGCAACCTGTCGAACCACGCTCTCAATGACATCGGCATCACCCGTTACGACATCCGCAACATTGCGGCCCGTTCCTTCCGTTAATCGGAACGAACGACCAGGACTTCCAAGACGGCGCCTTCAGGGCGCCGTTTTCGTTTATAGGCGTTGGAACGAAAGGCCGAGCCGTGATAGGAAGCCGGCCATGAGCAAAGACACTTCTTCCCACTCCCCCATCCACGTCATCGGCGGCGGCCTTGCCGGATCGGAAGCCGCCTGGCAGATCGCCGAAGCCGGCGTACCGGTCATCCTGCATGAGATGCGCGGCGTGCGCGGCACTGACGCGCACAAGACCGACGGCCTTGCCGAACTCGTCTGTTCCAATTCCTTCCGCTCGGATGACGCGACCAGCAACGCGGTTGGCGTGCTGCATGCGGAAATGCGCCTTGCCGGCTCGCTGATCATGAAATCCGCCGACGCCAACCAGGTGCCTGCGGGCGGTGCGCTTGCGGTCGACCGTGACGGCTTCTCCGACGCGGTCAGCGCGGCGATCGCCGCTCATCCGCTGATCACGGTGGTGCGCGAAGAAGTCACCGGTCTGCCGCCGAAAGATTGGGATCTCGCCGTCATCGCGACCGGCCCGCTGACCGCACCCGGTCTTGCCGAAGCGATCCGCGCGGAAACGGGCGCCGATGCGCTCGCCTTCTTCGACGCCATCGCGCCGATCGTCTATACCGAGACGATCGACATGGACATCTGCTGGTTTCAGTCGCGCTACGACAAGGTCGGCCCCGGCGGAACCGGTAAGGACTATATCAACTGCCCGATGACCGAGGAGCAGTACAATGCCTTCGTCGATGCGTTGATCGCCGGCGACAAGACCGGCTTCAAGGAATGGGAAGGCACGCCCTATTTCGACGGCTGCCTGCCGATCGAGGTGATGGCGGAACGCGGCCGCGAGACGCTGCGCCACGGGCCTATGAAGCCGATGGGCCTCACCAATGCCCATAACCCCACCGTCAAGCCCTATGCCGTCGTACAGCTGCGCCAGGACAATGCGCTCGGCACGCTCTACAACATGGTCGGCTTCCAGACGAAGCTGAAGTATGGCGCTCAGGCCGAAGTCTTCCGCATGATTCCCGGCCTCGAGAATGCCGAATTCGCCCGTCTCGGCGGCCTGCACCGCAACACCTACATCAACTCGCCGACACTGCTCGACGGAACGCTGACGCTGAAGTCGCGGCCGGGCCTGCGCTTTGCCGGACAGATCACCGGCTGCGAAGGTTATGTCGAAAGCGCCAGCATTGGCCTGCTCGCTGGCCGCTTCGCCGCTGCCGAACGCAAGGGCGAGACTTTGGCGACCCCGCCGGCGACCACCGCCTTCGGCGCATTGCTCAACCACATCACCGGCGGCCACATCGTTTCCGACGATGAACCGGGCAAGCGCTCTTTCCAGCCGATGAACGTCAATTTCGGCCTGTTCCCGCCGCTCGATCCGGGCGCGATCACCAAGCCGGAAGGCGTCAAGCGCTTCCGTGGTAAGGAAAAGGCAGTCGCCAAGAAGCAGGCGACGGCGTCGCGCGCGCTCGCTGATTGCGCCGCCTGGCTCGGCAAGTCCGCCTGACAGGCGGACGCGCATTTGTTCCACGACAAAAGGCCCGCCTGCAGTGATGCAAGCGGGCCTTTTCTTATGGAAGAACGCGGTGAGAGCTACTCGGTCGCCTGTGCCGTATGCGGCGGCTCGGCGGCGGGCTGCTCGAACTCCGATTTCGGACTGAAGCTGCCGAGCAGCCAGAGCGAAACCTCGGCCGCCTCGCCGGCGCTCTGAAACTCGAAGTCGTTGTCGAGATAAGCAAAATCGGGGAAATGCACGATGAGGCCGCGGCCGGTCTCGGAGCTATTGACCCGAACCTTTCCGGGCTGGATCACGTGGCAGACATAGTGGGTGCCGTGCGACTGGATGAAGCCCGCCTTGCCGTCATGCAGCCGCAGGAAGATCGCCGTGCGGTCCGCCGTCGAGTGCAGCGCCCGGATCGCCTCGTCCGGAAAGGCACGCCCGAACTCCACCATCGCAGAGCCGGCATCGGGATTGTCCCAGTCCCGCTCGGCGCGGGCGTTCATCCACATGTAGAATGCGCCGACCAAGACGATGACGGCGATGAGCAATAACCAAAGCATCCGCGGGCGCTCCCCTTCGCTCGGCATGACGCCGATAAAGCGCTTCTATACGCTGCGAGGCTTGCGCCAATTTGTCGTCACGGCGTGTGCGTCCGCGCCAAAGCCCCGAGCAGACCGAACCTCTGACGTATCAGAAGCGGCGGCGCCGTGCCGCACGCCACATCCACCATTGCCGTTGCCATTGGGCCGGGCGGATGGGCTTCTGCAGAAGCCCGGCGCCCGCAGCCTCCGCGCGGTTGAGGATAGGCTCGACAAGCGCAAGCGGTATGAAGGCGGGGAAATTCGACGGCGCGATCGCTGCCATCTGCGCACGCGCCCTGGCGAGATGATCTCGCCCGAAGCCCGCGAAGGCCCGGATCGCCTGGCTGATCGCGGCGCTGTCTTGGCCGGCGATCAGCGTTTCGCGATCGAGACCGGTGGCGCGCAGCAGTTCGGCCGGCAGGTAGACCTGGCCACGGCGCAAATGCAGCGGCAACAGCATGAGGAGGCCCGCGACCGTCTGCGCGACACCGCCGTGACCGGCGACTTCGGCCGATTTCGCGGCATTCTCTGGATCAAGGACCAGGGATGAGAGCTGGATCAGCGCCGAGGCGGTCTCGCCGGCATAGCCCTCGAGCGCCGAACGGTCTTCCATCGGATCGTCGTAGAGATCGAAGATCCGGGCATCGATCATGTTCTCGAACACGGAGACCGGCAGCCGATGCGCGCGAATGCAGCCAAGGAGCGCTTCAGCGAGCGGATGCCCTTCTCCGGTCGACGCGTCGTTGCCGATGAGGTCCCGCCACCATTGCATGCGGATCTCACCGGGGATCGGCTCGTGCACGAGATCGCGGATGCGGGCGATCTCCCCACTGAAGGCATAGAGTGCGGCAAGCGCGGGCTGCTTGTCGGCAGGCGCAAGCAGGCAGGCGAGATAGCGGTCGCGGTCCGTGTCCCGCAGGTCAGCCAGAATCTGGGCAGAATTGTCGTGCACGTCGTCTTCCCCAAGCCCGATCAGACCGCGATCAGTGCGACGGCGACTGCGCGCGATTCGGCCAGCATCACATTGTAGGTGCGGACAGCGGCCCCGGTGCTCATGGGATCCGACGATATGTTGGCGGCGCGTAAAGCTGTCTTCACATCGGCCGGCAGCGGGCGAATGTCCTTGCCGGTGCCGACCAGCAGCACCTCAATGTCCTTCGCCTCATCAACGACCTTGTAGAACTTCTCGACCGTCAGCGCATCGCCCTCCGCGACGTCCCATGCATAGACGCCCGAGGGCAGCATCAGGATCGAGCCACGATGCGACATGTCTGCGAAGCGAAAGCCACCATTGCCGTAGGCATCGATGGGCGCACGTCCCGGAAAATGGGCTTCGCGAATTTCAATTCCCTTTGGCATTTCAAACAGCACCCTTTGCCGCGCCCGCCGCACCCGTATCCGCGCCGGAGGCGTTCTCGTCCCCCGGAATGTGGTCGGTGCGCTTTCTGAAGAGGATGAGGATCGGCCCGGCGATGTAAATGGACGAGATCGTTCCGACGATAACGCCAAACAGCATTGTAACACTGAAGGCGCGGATAAGGCCGCCACCGAAGAGATAAAGCGCTGTCAGTGCCAGAACGGTCGTCAGCGCTGTCAGGATGGTGCGCGACAGTGTCTGGTTGATCGACGTATCGATCAGCACCGACAACGGCATGCGCTTGTAGCGTGCAAGGTTTTCGCGGATGCGATCGTAGATGACGACCGTGTCGTTCAGCGAGTAGCCGACGATCGTCAGAACCGCGGCAATGCTGCCGAGATTGAACTCGATGCCGGTCAGCACGAGGAAACCGATCGTCAGCAGGACGTCGTGCGTCGTGGCAATGATCGCGCCGACGGCGAAGCGCCACTCGAAGCGCAGCCACACATAGAGCAGGATAGCCAGGAACGAAACAGCAAGCCCGATAGTGCCGGCGCGTGTGAGTTCGCCGGATACGACGGGGCCGACCACCTCGACGCGGCGGAAATCATACTCGTCCGAAAGTTCCGACCGGATGACGCCGGCGGCCGTCTGCTCGGCGTTGTCTCCCGCCTCCTGCGACGGTACCCGCACCAGAACGTCCTCGCCCGAGCCGAGCTGCTGCACCTGGACCTCGCCGAAATTCAGCTCGTCGAGGCGCGCCCGAAGATCGGCGACATCGACCGGTCCGCCTTTGGAATGCAGCTCGATGATCGAGCCGCCCTTGAAGTCGACGCCGAGATTGAGCCCGATGCCGGCAAGCAGCAGGACGGAGGCGAGCGACAGCGCCGCCATCAGGATGAAGACCGGGTTGCGGATCCGCATGAAGCGGATATCCAGGTCGCTGAAGCGGCCGGTCCGAATACCCTTCGGCAAGCGTTCCGACTTCCATTGGCGCAGCCAGCGCTTCACGATCAGGCGGGTGACCGTGTAAGCGGTGAAGAGCGTCGTCACGCTACCGATCGCAAGCGTAACGGCAAAGCCGCGCACCGATCCGGAGCCAAGATAAAAGAGGATGGCGCTCGCAATCAGCATCGTCAGGTTGGCATCGAAGATGCTGCTGAAGACACGCGAAAAGGCGTTGTTGATGGTGCGCCGCAGCGGCTCGGCGCCGCGAACCTCTTCACGCAGGCGCTCGTAGATCAGCACGTTCGAATCCACGGCCACGCCGATCGTCAGAATGATGCCGGCAATGCCCGGAAGGGTCAGCGTCGCGCCCGAAAGGGAAAGCGCCGCGATAATCAGGACAATGTTCAGGGCGAGCGCAATGACCGCAAAGACGCCGAAGACGCCGTAGAAAAAGATCATCGATGCGGCGACTGCGACAGCCGCAACCAGACCCGCCTTCAGGCCGTCTGCGATGGCGTCGCCACCGACGCCGGGGCCGACCGTTCGCTCTTCGACGAAGGTCAGGGGCGTCGCGAGCGGCCCTGTGCGCACGAGAGCGGCAAGGTCGGTCGCACCTTCGGTCGGCAGGTCTGCGGAGATGCGCAAGGTGTCGCTGTTGACAGCCTCCGACAGCTTGAGCGTCGCGATGACCTGTCCATCGAGAACGATCGCTGCATCCTTTGGCGGCTGCTGCGCCGCAAGGGCGGCAACACGCTGCTGCGAAGCGGTATCGATCTTGATGGCGACCGACGCGCTTTCGCCGGAAGCATCAGGTTCCGGCTGGGCTGCAACAAAATTCGCCGCTGCAAGCAGCGGTGCCTTTTCGACGAGATAGGGCACTGGCGGGTCGTCGAAGGAATATAGGACTTCCGTGCCGGACGGAGGCTGGCCCTCCACGGCGCGTTGCACGGGCACGGAGGTATCCAGCATCCGCAGGGCCAGGTTGGCCCTTTGGCTGAGCAGATCCTTCAACCGCTGCGGATCGCCGAGGCCAGGCACCTGCACGATCAGCCGGTCATCGCCACGGCGCTGGATCAGCGGCTCGATGGCGCCAACTTCGGCGACGCGGCGGCGCACGACGTCGATGGACTGCGCCACGGCCAGCGAGAGCCGGTAGTCGATGCCTTCGTCCGTGAGGCGCAGGCGAACCAGTTCATCCGGTTCTGCACTGTCGAACACGACCTCGGAAATCGGCTCGGAGCCGAACCCCCCGATATCGACGGGCGCCGTCAGCGGCCTCAGCCGCTCGCGAGCGGCAGAGAGTTGCGACCGGTCGCGAACGCGGAAGGCGATCGACTGGCCTTCGCCGGAAAGGCCGATATAGGCGATGTCGGCATCGCGCAGCGATTTGCCGACCTCGTTGGCGATCGTCTCGAGCCGTTCAGCGACGATGTCGCTGCGCGCCGCCCGCAGCATGAAATGGGAGCCACCCTGGAGATCGAGCCCGAGCGCCACCTGGCGATGGGGCAGCCAAGACGGAAGTTCGGCTGCCTCTTCCCGGCTTAGAACGTTCGGCAGCGCAAAGGCGATGCCGGCAAGTGCCACCAACCAGACGAGGATACGTTTCAACGGCGGTAATCTGCGCATGCCTCAAACGCTCCAGTTGCTCGGCTGGTGGTGGCTGTTCCTGCCTTATTCCTTGACAGGCTCGCCCTTGACGCGAACTTCCGACACGCCGCTGCGGACGACGCGGATCTTCACGCCATCGGCGATTTCGACTTCGAGTTCGCTGTCGTCAACGACCTTGGTGACCTTGCCGACGATGCCGCCACCGGTCACGACCTGGTCACCGCGACGGATGTTCTTCAGGAGTTCCTCGCGGCGCTTCATCTGAGCGCGCTGCGGACGGATGATCAGGAAATACATAACGACGAAAATCAGCAGGAACGGCAGGATGGACATGAGAATGTCCGCGCCGCCGGCGGAAGGGGCGCCGGCAGTCTGCGCAAAAGCTTCGGTAATGAACATCGATCACTCCTTGAGTTCAAATATCGGCGGTTCCTCCGCGCCAAATCGGCCGGAATATAGGGACGCCCCGCCGCTCTGCAAAGCCGCGGGCACCCGTACCCGTTCCTGTGCCTCTGACACAATTTACACAAGAGGAGAACCCCTCGCGCGGGCCTCGGTGACCTTTTCCAGCGTAAACCTGCGTGCTACCGGGTTTCTGGTGGGACCTGGCCGCGACGCGGTTACGGTAAACACCAGGGCCACGCCGCCTCGAATCATGACGGCACGGCCAAACACCTGATTCAGCGAGTGGAGAGAGACATATGCCGGAAGCCAAGATCGACGTTCTCATCAGGGAAATGCAGAAGCTTTCCGCGGCGATCGAGCGCATGGCCGGACCCGCCGCTGCAGCCAACGACTGGACCGCTGCCGAGTGCTTCGTCTGGGCCCCGGCGACACACCATCTGCAGCCGGTCGCCAAGCCGAACCGCATCGAACTGTCCCTGATCACCGGGGTCGACCATGTCCGTGACATCCTGCTCGACAACACGCTGCGTTTTGCCGAGGGCTACACGGCCAATAACGTGCTTCTCTGGGGCGCACGCGGCATGGGCAAATCCTCGCTGGTAAAATCGGTTCATGCGCAGGTTGCGCGCGACACCGGTGTTGCGGTCAAGCTGGTCGAGGTGCATCGCGAAGATATTGCCACACTTCCGGCGCTGATGGACATTCTGAAGTCGGCACCGGTCCCGGTTATCGTCTTCTGCGATGACCTGTCCTTCGATCACGACGATACGTCCTACAAGTCGCTGAAGGCCGTGCTCGACGGCGGCGTCGAGGGACGTCCTTCCAACGTGCTCCTTTACGCCACCTCGAACCGGCGCCACCTGCTGCCGCGGCATATGATGGAGAACGAGCAGTCGACCGCGATCAACCCGTCGGAAGCGGTCGAGGAGAAGGTTTCGCTGTCCGACCGTTTCGGCCTGTGGCTCGGCTTCCACAAGTGCAGCCAGGACGACTATCTGGCGATGATCGACGGCTATGCCGCGCACTATGGCTTCAAGCTCGATCGCGACACCTTGCACGCCGAAGCGCTGGAATGGGCAACGACCCGTGGCGCAAGGTCCGGCCGCGTCGCCTGGCAGTTCATCCAGGATCTCGCCGGCCGCCTGCGCCACAGGCTCGACGGGTAACCGGGCGCGTCGCGAACCGCACGCCTTACCGACATCCTGAAATAGAAAGCACCGCCTGCCCGAGAGGGCAAGCGGTGCAAACACCGGATCCGGATCGGCTTTGCGACCGATCGAGACTATTCGAGGAAGGTCGCCGGGTTTACCGCGGTGGCGTTCTTGCGCACCTCGAAGTGAACCTGCGGCTGGCTTGCCCGGCCGGTCATGCCCGAAGCAGCGAGCGTCTGGCCGCGCTGAACCTTCTGGCCGCGCTGAACCTTGAGTTCGGAAGCGTTACCATAAACCGTGACCGTGCCGTCGTCGTGGCGCACCAGGACGGCGTTGCCGAGTTCCTTCAGGCTGCTGCCCGAATAAATAACGACACCGTTTTCAGCCGCCTTGATCGGCGTGCCCTCGGGCACCGAGATGTTGATACCGTCGTTGCGGTTGCCGTCGACATTGGCGCCGTAGCCGGCGACGACTGCGCCGCGCACAGGCCAGCGGTACTTGCTGATGCCGGTCGACTTCGGAGAATCGTCGTCGATATCCGTCGTCTTGCTGGCGACTTCGCTGACGCTCTGCTTAGCAACCGGCGCCTGGTATTCAGCCGGCTTGTTCTTGTCGAGCGAGGCAACCTGCGGCTGCTCGGCCTTCTTGGGAACCGAGGCCGTCTTGAGCTGATCCGGAGCGGCACCATTTGCGCCCGGCAGCTGCAGCGTCTGGCCGACGCGGATCGATTCGGCCGTCAGGCCGTTTGCCTGCTTGAGGGCGGCAACGGATACGCCCGTCGTCTTGGCGATTCGGTTGAGCGAGTCGCCCGGCTTGACGGTGTAGGATCCACCGCCGGCGCCCTCGCCGTTCGTTGCCGGCTTGCCTGCAACGACGTCAGACTTGCCTTCACCCTTTTCGCGGGACTGGGCCGAACCCGGCAGGATCGCAACGTCGCGCTGGTTGACCGGCAGCGGCGACGGCTGGCGGCTGTTGCCATCGAGATCGGCGATCGAGTTCGTGGCTGCCGCCTTGGCAGCGCTACCTGCGACGCCGAAGGTCGGGATGACGAGACGCTGACCGGTCTCGACCTGCGCCGCGGACTGCAGACCGTTGGCCTTCAGGATTTCCTTTTCCGGGACACCAAAACGCTTGGAGAGAACGGCGACATTGTCACCCGGGCGAACCATGATCGTCGGAGCGTTCTGCGTCGTCCAGCCGCTCTTGCTTGCGGTTTCCTTGACCGTTGCGGGAAGCGTCTGCTGCGTGGCGAGTGCGGCCTGCTGGCGTGCTGCCGGGAACGGCTGGGCTTCAGCGCGCTGGTTTCCAGCAGCGCTCGGGTCAGCCAGAGTGGTGCGCTGAACGGAGATCGGGGTCGAGGCGACGCGGGCGTTGGATACGGGCGTGGAGGCCGTGTTTACCGGATCGTAGGCACCCTGCCCAGCTGCCGCCGGATAGGGCTGACCGAGGACTGAACCACGGTTATCAACCGGCGCTGCCGCCATCTGACCGACGGACACATCGCCGCGCGGGACCGGCGTTGCGTCTCGGGGGATGGAATTTGTGGTGATGTTGTCGGACCGGGAGAACAGGCCGTCAAACCGGCTTGCATCCGAACTGCAGCCTGTTGCGACGCCTGCCAGCAGGACCGCCACGCAAAGGCGGATCGTCGACTTTCCAACCCCGGGAGATACAAACTTACGCATGACGCTTACCCACTCCGAACGCAACTCGATGTGGATTGATTAAAGCGTATTAGAGTTACCGCGTGGTTAAGGCAGACCCCACCAAAGGACTAATTTGACCAAATGCTAACCATAGGTCGACCGTCGCCCGTCAAGGGCATGCTAGAGGCAGCGTCACAGCTGCCGCCCGAGCACGAGGAGCCTAGCGCTAGATCAGTTCGGAATAGAGGCGCTCGATCTCGGACACGGATCGCCGCTCCGTCTGGTCCTCTTCGTAGCTGATGCTCGTCAGGTCCCAGGCAAAAATCTGGCGACCGGCCGGCTGCGCCAGGGTTTCGGACTGCGCCGTCTTGTCTTCGTCGAGCAGGACGCTCACCAAAGTCTGGAACGCCGCGTCTCCGTCCGCACCGCTTGCTTCTTCATATTCGAGCGACCGCAGACCGGCCACCGCCGCCTCGCGTGTCCCGAAATAGCGCAAACTGTTCTGGTCCTCCGGACGAAGGCCGTCGTAGTAGTCGATGAAGTTCTTGTAATAGGCTTGGTGATCGCCGGAATCGAGAAACTTGCCGAAGGCCTGGTACTCGCGCGAGGCCAGTTGCGGCGACAGGCGGTTGTTCCATTCCTCGCGGGTGAGCGCCGGCTGGCCGTCGGATCCCTTCTTCGTCTGGCCTAGATAAAGCAGGGCATCGGCCGAAAGCGAGATGCGTGGCGTCGGATCAAAGAAGGTCGCGGCAAGCGCCTGCGCCGCCTGCTCATCCTTGCCCGCGGAATTCGTCTGGCCGGCATTGCGCCCGGCAAGATTGTTCAGCCCGTCGCCGGATGCTGCCGCCGTCAACCTGTTCGCGATCTGCATGTGCCGTCTCCGTACCTCGCGACCGGTGTCCGCCGACGTCGCAAGGCAAGCGACGACTCGCACGCGGAACCCTGTCCGTGCACGGCAGGCGTATGGCCCGAAGCTTGCGCGAGGCTGGAGGAAGTTAAGGGATCGTTAACAATCGACGCAGGCGCGACCGGCGCTGCTCACCCGCGCGAACGGGAATTCAAACCCGCGCGGACGAGAATTCAACGTTTAGAGAAACGACGCCAACTGCTGCACGATCGGAAGGTAAGGCGCGTCGAACAGATCCTCGCGATCGAAGCGGCTGCCCGTGCGGCTGACGCGCACGACCCGGCAATGGGTCTCGCTCATCATGATCGGAACCAGCAGGGTGCCGCCCGAAACGAGGTGATCCGAAAACATGCGCGGCAGACTGTTGAAGGCGGCGGTGATCAGGATCCGGTCGAAGGTGCCCTCACCCGGCACGCCGGCACTGCCGTCGGCATGCCGGACGATGACATTGCGAACACCTGTTTTTTCGAGGTTCTTCTGGGCCATGCCGACGAGCGTCTGATAGCGGTCGATCGTCAGCACCCGCTCGGCAACGCGTCCCATGACCGCGGCGGTGAAGCCGCTGCCGGTGCCGACTTCGAGAACACGCTGGCCGGATTTCAGATTGAGACTGTGCAGCAGACGGACCGCAAAGTCGTATCCCTCCATGAACGAACCGCAATCGAGCGGGATCGTCCGCTGCGAATGGGCTTCGGCCTGGTACTGCGGCGGCGCGAAATGGCTTCGCGGCGTCTGCTCAACCGCCTTCAACAGATCATGGTTGGTGATGCCTTCGGCGCGCAGACGCAGCACCATCTTGGCAAAGCCTTCCTGTTCGGTCACCCGCGCACTCAAGCAACGGCTCCCTCGTTGAGCGCCCGCGCCAGGCGATCCTGGACACTGTAGTCGGTAAGGTCGAGTTTGAGCGGCGTGACCGAGATCATGTTTTCACGCAGGGCGTGAATGTCGGTTCCGGCGCGGAAATCGCCGAAGCGTTCGCCGAAACGCAGCCAGAAATAGGGAAAGCCGCGGCCATCGGTTCGCTCGTCGATCGACAGGCCGAAGTCGAGCTTGCCTTGCGACGTCACCTCCGTACCGGCAATAGCGTCCGCCGAGCAATTGGGGAAGTTGACGTTGAGCAGCGTGCCGTCAGGCAGATCCACCTTCATCAGCTTGCGGACCAAGGCCGGCGCGTGCGTTTCGACGACATCCCACGGAACGGTCTTTCCGACGGCGTGATTGTAGGCCTGGCTCAGCGCGATCGAGCGGATGCCCTGCAACGTTCCTTCGATGGCGCCGGCGACGGTACCGGAATAGGTCACGTCGTCGGCCATGTTGGCGCCGATGTTGACGCCGGACAGCACGAGATCGGGCTTGCGATCGAGCACCTTGCGGACGGCCATGATGACGCAATCGGTCGGCGTGCCGCGAAGTGCGAAGCGCTTTTCCGCGATCTGTCGCAGCCGCAATGGCTCCGACAGGGTCAGCGAATGGGCAAGGCCGCTCTGGTCCGCTTCGGGCGCAACGACCCACACATCGTCCGAAATCGTCCGGGCGACGCGTTCAAGTACCGACAGGCCCTCGGCGTGAATGCCGTCATCGTTTGTCAGCAGGATCCGCATGATGCCGCACTCCCCTCGACGTTCGCTCAGGCTACCTTTTCGATGCGCGTCTGGCCGCCCATGTAGGGGACCAGCACGTCCGGCACCGATATCGAACCATCGTCATTCAGATAGTTCTCGATGACGGCGATGAGCGCGCGGCCGACGGCAACGCCCGAACCGTTCAGCGTGTGAACGAAGCGGGTTCCCTTGTCTTCTTTGGTGCGGTAGCGGGCGTTCATGCGGCGCGCCTGGAAATCGCCGCAGACCGAGCAGGACGAAATCTCGCGGAACGTATCCTGACCCGGCAGCCAGACCTCGAGGTCGTAGGTCTTGCGGGCGCCAAAGCCCATGTCGCCGGTGCAAAGGGTCATGACGCGGTAGTGCAGGCCGAGGCGCTTCAGCACCTCCTCTGCGCAGGCGGTCATGCGCTCGTGTTCGGCAACGGACGTTTCGGCATCGGTGATCGAGACCAGTTCCACCTTGTTGAACTGGTGCTGGCGCAGCATGCCGCGGGTATCGCGACCGGCCGAACCTGCTTCCGAGCGGAAGGATGGCGTCAGCGCGGTGAAACGCAGCGGCAGCTTTTCGCCTTCCAGGATCTGCTCCCGGACGATGTTGGTCAGCGGCACTTCCGCCGTCGGAATCAGCCAACGGCCATCCGTGGTGCGGAAGAGGTCTTCGGCAAATTTCGGCAGCTGGCCGGTGCCATACATCGCATCGTCGCGCACCAGAAGCGGCGGTTGCACTTCGGTGTAACCATGTTCCTGGGTGTGCAGGTCGAGCATGAACTGGCCGAGCGCGCGCTCGAGCCGCGCCAATTGGCCCTTCAGGATCGTGAAGCGCGAACCGGAAATGCGGGCCGCACCCTCGAAATCCATCAGCCCGAGCGCTTCGCCGATTTCAAAGTGCTCGCGCGGCTGGTGGTTCCAGGTGGGCTTCTTGCCAACCACGCTCTTGACGACGTTGCCGGTCTCGTCGGCACCGACGGGTACATCGTCCAGCGGGATGTTCGGAATGCGCGAGAGGGCGTCGTTGAGCTCGGCCTCGATTCTGCGGCTGTCCTCTTCGAGCGCCGGCATGGCGTTCTTCAGGTCGGCAACCTCGGCCTTCAGCTTGTCGGCGAGCTCGGCATTCTTCTGCGCCATGGCCGCGCCGATATCCTTCGAGGCCGCATTGCGGCGCGACTGCATGTCCTGCAGCGCCTGAAGGTTCGTACGGCGGCGTTCGTCGAGCGCGATCAGAGATGCCGACAAAGGCTCCGCGCCCCGCTTCGCCAGGGCGGCGTCCAGCATCTCGGCATTCTCACGGATCCATTTGATATCAAGCATTTTCGTTCCACGCGTTGGTCAGATCACGGCGCGAAATCTCGAATGCTCAGCCCTTGGCGGGGCCGACCTCTCCGGAAGATCCTTCCTGCGACTCGGCAGCCTCGCTCTTGAGCGCGTCCGCTGCCCGCTGCCTTTCGACGAGTCGCGCCGTATAGATCGAAATTTCGTAGAGAAGGATGGCTGGCAGCGCAAGGCCGATCTGGGAAATCGGGTCCGGCGGCGTGAGCACGGCCGCGACAACGAAGGCGATTACGATCGCGTATTTGCGCTTCTCGGCAAGACCCTGCGAGCTCACGAAGCCGACGCGGGCAAGAAGCGTGGTGATGACCGGGAGCTGGAAGACAAGGCCGAAGGCGAAGACCAGCGACATGATCAGGCTGAGATACTCCGAGACCTTCGGCAGGAGCTGAATGGCCACCTGCCCTTCGCCACCGCCCTGCTCCATGGCCAGGAAGAACCACATCACCATCGGGGTGAAGAAGAAATAGACAAGCGCGCCGCCGAGCAGAAACAGGAGCGGTGACGCGACCAGGAACGGTAGAAACGCCGCGCGCTCGTTCTTATAGAGCCCCGGTGCAACGAACTTGTAGATCTGTGCCGCGATTACAGGAAAGGCGATGACCAGCGCACCGAACATTGCCACCTTAATCTGGGTGAAGAAGAACTCCTGCGGCGCCGTGTAGATGAGCTCGACATTGCGATGGTTGAGGCCCGCCCAGCTCACGGCCCATTTGAACGGCAGCACCAGAAGGTTGAACAGGCCCTTGGCGAAGTAGAAGCAGACGAGGAACGCAGCGAAGAACGCGCCGATGGCCCACATCAGGCGCCTGCGCAATTCGATCAGATGCTCGATCAGCGGCTGCGGCCGGTCCTCGATATCGCCGCTCATGCTTCACCTTTCTTGCGCGCGCTGGTGCGCGGCTTTGACGTCTTGGCAGCAGGCTCCGCCACCGTCGGCGTCACTTTTTTCTTTTCAGTGGCCGGCTTCGCGGTCGCCTTGGCAGCAGACTTTGCCGTGGCCGACTTGGATGCAGCTGTTGCCGTCTTGAGCGCTGCCGTTGTCGACTTGGGCGCGGCCTTCTTTACAGCCGGCGTCGCATCGGCCTTCGTCCTGGTCGCACGCTTCGGCTTTTCTGCCGGTACGGATGCGACCTCTGCGCGCTCGATCTGGCGATTGGCCGAACCGATTGCCGCAGCGGCAACCGCATCTGCGGGCTTGGCTTCGACCGCGGCCGGCGCAACCGCCGGTTCGACGGCGGAAACCGTGTCGACGGTGTTCGGTGTCGCAGGCTGGTCGGGTGTAGCCGCCTTCTGCAGGTCCGCCTTGATATCGTTGCCCATCTGGCGCAGCGGATTGATTGCATCGCGCAACGCATTAGCCGGATTGAGACTTTGCGCGTCGCTGATGGTCTTTCGAACCTCGTCAAGGTCCGCTTCGCGCAGCGCTTCATCGAACTGCTGACGGAATTCCGATGCCATGCCGCGCATCTTCGAGGTCATGCGGCCGAAAGCCCGCAACATTGGCGGAAGGTCTTTCGGCCCGACAACCACGATCAGAACGATTGCGATGACGACGAGCTCGGTCCAGCCGATATCAAGCATGCGATATGTCCTGCAAACCCTTGATGCCGCCAGCCCGGTATGGACACCGGACAGGCTTCACCGACACCAGACTGTTAGCGAACTTCGTCAGACTTGTGGTCAACGGTCTTGCTGTCGAGCGTCTTGTCGGTAGCAGCCGCCTCATCGTCGGACATGCCCTTCTTGAAACTCTTGATGCCCTTAGCAACGTCACCCATCAGTTCGGGGATCTTACCGCGACCGAACAAGAGCAGCACCACGACCAGAACGATCAGCCAGTGCCAAATGCTTAACGAACCCATGCTCTTACTCCTCTGAGCCTTCCCCGATTTAGGCTCTATCACATGTCAATTTTCAGGCGTGCCTCAAGCACGCGTCTCGTTGTGACAGAACCTAAGATGCCGAACTGCTTTTTTCAAACAGTAATATATCCCGCTCGTTAACTGAAAGCATTACATCACGCAATCCATGCGGCAATCGGTCCGCCCTGATGCGCGCCCGAACCACCTCCTCACAACGCGGCACGGCGAGCTCCAGAAGCTCGACCACGCCGATGAAGCGACGGGAGAGAATGCGGGCGGGAATGTCGCCATCCTCTTCGCCGACGCGCACTCCAGACAACCTGACGGCCACCGAGAGGCGCTTGCCTTCCGGATGGGGGCCGGCTGCAACGCTTCCGACCGGCGTTTCGACGCGGCCGCCACGAACCTGCGCATCGAAGACGTTGATCTCCGAGAAGAAGCCGGCGGCAAAAAGGTCCCTCGGCTCGCGGTAGAGTTCGTCGGCCGTTCCGACCTGAACGAGGCGCCCGTCCTTCAGGAGCGCGATGCGATCCGCCATGCGCATCGCCTCTTCGGCGTCATGCGTGACGACGATAGCCGTTGCCCGCGTTTCCCTGAGGATCGCCAGCGTATCGGAACGGATCGAATCCTTCAGGCGCGAGTCGAGGCCGGAAAATGGTTCGTCCATGAGCAGCACCGCCGGGCGCGGCGCGAGCGCGCGGGCAAGCGCTACGCGCTGCTGCTCGCCGCCGGAAAGCACGTGCGGATACAGATCGGCATAGTGCGACAGGCCGACACGCTCGAGCGCCGCATCCGCCTGGATCAGACCTTCCTTCTTGGGGATCGCCGTCAGACCGAAACGGACGTTGTCGCGGATCGTCATGTGCGGGAAAAGCGCAAAGTCCTGAAACATCAGCCCGACGCCACGCTTTTCCGGCGGCAGGAAGACAGAGGGGCCGGAGATTTCCTGGCCATTGAGCATCAGACGCCCAGCGCTCTGCCTCTCGATACCCGCGGCGATACGCAGCAGGGTCGTCTTGCCGGATCCCGAAGGCCCGAGCAGGCAAAGGACCTCCCCGGCCTTTGCCGCGAGGCTGACGCCCTTGATCGTTTCCTTGGCGTGATAGCTGTGGTGAATATCTTCGAAGGTCAGGCTCGCCGCGAAGGAGACGCCCGCTGTCCGTCGCGTGGTCATGACGGGAGCGTCCTGCGGATCTGAAACCATGCTCTTGCATTCCTTGACACCAATGGCGCAGGGTCAGCGGGCCCCGACGCCATGGAAAGCCGATATCTATAATCAGGTTTTTCTAATCGGCTTCTTCGCCCTTCGGTGTCAAGAGCCCCAGTTCCTCCAGGTCGAGCTGGGTGATCGGATCCTCGTTCTCGGCCAGTTCGTCGTCGCCGGTCGGAACGGGGATGTTGAGGTTCGAAGGCACGCGGCCGGAGAGCAGCCCGGCGCCCTTCAATTCCTCGATGCCCGGCAGGTCGCGCAGTTCCTCAAGCCCGAAGTGATCGAGGAAGTCGCGCGTCGTACCGAAGGTCACCGGACGCCCCGGTGTGCGCCGGCGCCCGCGGAACCGGACCCAGCCCGCCTCCATCAACACGTCGAGCGTACCCTTCGAGGTCTGCACGCCGCGGATATCCTCGATCTCGGCGCGCGTAACCGGCTGATGGTAGGCGATAATCGACAGAACCTCGAGGGCTGCCCTTGAAAGCTTGCGGACCTCCTGTTCGTCGGTCTGAACGACGAAAGAGAGATCGGCGGCCGTGCGGAAGGCCCAATGGTCGGCCACCTGAACGAGGTTGACGCCGCGCGTCGCGTAAACGGCTTTAAGCCGCAGCATGATCGTGCGGACATCGGCGCCACGCGGCAACCGGCTATCGATATAGGCCTCGGACACCGGCTGCGCCGAAGCGAACACCAGGGCTTCGGCGATCCGCTCGGCTTCCTGCTCCAGCCGGGGGTCGAGGGATGCCGTTTCGATCTCGTCCTCCTCGTCGGGAACGCCAGGCAGGTACTTCTGGGCTTCAGCCACGGGCTGCCTCCATCTCGGCGAGAGTCTCCGCATCGATCGGATTTGGTCCGCGCCGGAGATAGATCGGCGCGAAGGCCTCCTCTTGGCGGATCTCCAGGCGGCCCTCACGAACCATTTCGAGCGACGCGGCAAAGGAGCTGGCGATTGCCGTCGCTCTCTCCTTCGGCGTCGTCATGTAGCGCACGAGAAAATGATCGAGCGCAGTCCAGTCGTCGAGACCACCGATCATGCGGGCCAGGATCAGCCGCGCATCGGACAGCGACCAGACGTGGCGCTTCTCGATTGTCACCTGGGTGATCGCCTGTCGTTGGCGCAGGCCCGCATAAGCGCTCAGCAGATCGTAGAGCGAAGCGTCGAAACCGGATTTCCTCTCGGTGACGATATGCTCCGGTGCGCCTCGGACGAAAACGTCCCGGCCGAGCCGGTTTCGGTTGATGAGCCGCGTCGCCGCCTCGCGCATCGCTTCCAGCCGCTTGAGCCGGAAGGCCAGCGCCGAGGCCATCTCCTCGCCGGTAGGACCGTCATCCTTCGCCTGCTGCGGGATCAGCAGCCGCGACTTCAGATAGGCGAGCCACGCCGCCATGACGAGGTAATCGGCCGCAAGCTCGATGCGGATGCTGCGCGCGCGTTCGATAAAGGCGATGTACTGTTCGGCGAGCGCCAGGACGGAAATGCGCGAAAGGTCGACGCGTTGGCTTCGGGCGAGATGCAGCAGCAGGTCGAGCGGACCTTCGAAGCCGGCGATGTCGACCACCAGCGCTTCCTCATGCAGTCCGCGCTCGGCAGTCTCATCCTGCCACAAGGGCTCCAACGGCGCCTTCGACGCAGGCTTGCCTTGTCTTTCGCCCGCATTGCTCACTGGCAGCCCGATCCTTTCCTTCAGTCCCTGTTTGCCGTCAGCCTCTGTTTGCCTCAGACGGTTGCAAACAGGGCATTGAACTCCGCCCGCAGATCGACTTCGCTCGCACCGTCAGGCGCCCGGAACGCGGCTTCGGCGGCCCGCGCCCGGCGCAAGCTTTCGCCGGCCAGAACCGGCACGACATCCGCGACGGCCTTCATTTCCTCCATTATGCCATGACAATGCAAGACGAGATCAAGTCCCGCAGCAATGATGTTGCGCGCGCGGGTCGTCATGTCGCCGGCAAGCGCGTTCATTGACACGTCATCCGACATCAGCAGGCCGTCGAAACCGATATGGCCGCGAATGATCTCGCGCACGACCTTCGCAGAGGTGGTCGCCGGATTGTCCGGGTCGATCGTGGTGAACACCATGTGCGCCGACATCGCCATCACCTCGTCCTTCATCGCAACGAAGGGCAGGAAGTCGCTCGCGGCAAGCTCATCGAATGTGGCGCTGACGACAGGCAGGTTGTGGTGCGAGTCGACGAAGGTGCGTCCGTGGCCCGGCATATGCTTCATTACAGGCAGCATGCCGCCGGCCTTCAGCCCCTCGCCCATCGCACGGCCGATAGCCGTGACGGTCTCGGGATCGTGCCCATAGGCGCGATTGCCAATGACGTCGTGGCTGCCGGGCACGGGCACGTCGAGCACAGGCAGGCAATCGACGGTGATGCCGAAGCGCATCAGGTCAAAGGCGTGCAGGCGTCCCATCAGCCAGGCGGCGCGCAGACCGAGCTTCGCGTCGCGGCGGTAGATTTCGCCGATCGCCGCGCCATTCGGATACTGCTGAACGAGCGGTGGGCGGATGCGCTGAACGCGTCCGCCTTCCTGGTCGATGAGCACGGGCGCATTGGGATTGCCGATGCTGTCGCGAAGGGCTGCCACCAGATCCGAGATCTGCTGCTCCTCGCCAATGTTGCGACCGAAGAGGATGAAGCCCCAGGGGCGTTCTCCTGCAAAGAAATCGCGCTCGTCGCTCGTGAGGGAAAGGCCCTTGCAGCCGGAGATAAATGCTTTTGATTCGCTCATCCCAAAAGCATAGAGCGCGGGCTGCCCGGCGCGAAGCCACAAAGACAGCGCCCCCCCACTCATGCACAAGGTCATGGGGCAATCGGAAGCCCGAAAACGCGAAGGGCGCGGCCTTCTCGGCCGCGCCCTTCGTCAACTCGATCATTATGCCCGTTTACTTGGTAACCAGGCAGCTTCCGCCGGCGCCCTTGTACTTGGAGCAAAGGGCATTGGCCTCGTCCTTCGAACCGGCCGGGATGCGGACGCGGTAGTAGGTACCCTTGCCGGCGATCTCCGCCTTGCGGATGTCGACGCCGCGGCCGCCGATGACGCTTCCGAACTTGCTCGAAAGGCTGTTGTAGGACTTCTGCGCCTCGGCTTCCGACGGCAGAGATGCGACCTGGATGAAGTAGCCACCGGCCGGAACCGATGCCGTGGCAACCTGCTGCGCAGGCTGCGTCTCAGCCGGGAGAGCGGCCTGCTCTTCCGCCGGACGGGCGATTTCGGCAGGCTGTGCGGCCGGACGGGTCTGCGGCGTCGGCGCCTTGTCGCCACCGGCAGAAGCCGTCGTCGTGACGCTGCGCACCGGAACCTGTTCGATGTTGGCGTTACCCGTTGCGGCAAGCGCAACCTGGTCGGTGTTGGCTGCAGCCTGGCCTGCAGCAGCAACTTCATTCGAAGGCGTTGCGGGCAGCGGCTGGGTCGTGCCAGCGACATCGGTCGCCGGTGCTGCAACCGGCTCTTCGCGAGCAACCAGCGTTCCATCCGGCTTGACGATCATCGTGCGCACCTTCCTCGGTGCGACGGCCGGCGTCTTGTCTTCTTCCTGGGCAGCGGTCTCGCCGTTGGCACCATCCGGCAGCAGGCGATCGCCGTCCTCTTCGTTGGGCAATGCCGTCTGCAGAGTTTCGGCCTCGTTGCTGCCTTCGAGCGGCAGGGTCTCCGGCGTCAGCGTCCTCTGGACGACATCCATCGGCTCCTCGGTCGAAGACACCAGGGCTTCCTGCTGCGGGGCACCAGCCTGAGCACCGGCAACGCGGTCATAAACCGCCTTGTCCTGGTTCGGCACGGTCTTGCCGCCCTTTTCCTCGGGCACGACCTTGACCGGGGCCTTGTCGGCCAGAATGATCTTCGGGCCTTCGGCCGAGCTGACCGCGCCGCTACCGCCCATCCAGGCGTAGACGGCAGCGCCACCAAGGATGATGACGCCGGCAACGCTTGCTGCCAGCAACATCGTGCGCTGCGAGCGACGGCCGGTGCCATATTCGCGGTATTCGCCGGCATCCTGCTGGCTCTGCGCCGCTGAAAGCCGTTCGGCATCGCGGGCAACCGCCGGACGCTCGACGATCGAGCGGCGGAAGTCTTCTTCCATCGCCTTTTCAAACTCGTCGAAATCGTCAAGCGAACCCTGACCGAAGGCCGGAGCAGCGGCAGCGGCCGGTGCCGGACGGGCCGGCTCCACTTTTTCGACGGCCGCCGGACGGCTTTCCTTGACCGGAGCCGGCGTTCCGAAGAGCTGGGCCATTTCCGCGTCGATGTCGAGATCGTAGTCGGCCGGATAAGCGACCGGCTTCTCGGTCTCTATAACCGGCAGCTGCGGCACGTCCATATCCGCGATCGGGGCGACGCCGTTCTCGGCTTCGGCAATCATCGACGGATCGAAGGGCAGCGTGCTCTCGGGCTGTGCTTCCTGGCGCTCGACCGGCGCGGGAGCGACGTAAGGCTCGACGAACCGCTCCGGCTCGCGCTGCGGAACGGCCGCCTGCGCGACCGGCTGCACCGGTGCTTGCGGTACGACGGCAGCAACGACCGGCTCATCTACGGTGACGTCTGCGAAGTCGAGCTTCAGCGCCTCGTCGGAGAGCTCAATTTCGAAGTTCTCGATGTCGAAGCTCGGCTCGTGCTCCGGCTGCGCAATTGGCTTGGCCACCTCGACCAAGGGTTCCGCGACCTGAACGGGGGCAGCAGCCACTGCAGCAACCGGCGCTGCGACAGCGGCCACCGGTGCTGCGACAGACGATACCAACGGGCCGGCAAAGGCACGCTGCTGGCTGGCGCCCGAGGCGGACGCAACCGGCGTCGCACGGCTGAAGGTGGGCGTAAAGGGATAAGGGCTCTTCTTTATGGGAGCGGCAGTGGCAAGCGCTGGCGTGACCACCGGCGCCACGACGGGCTGTGTTTCCACATGCAGAGCCGGATGCGACTGGACCGCAGCGGCAACCATCGCTGAGACCGGCGGAACCGGGAACCGTTCTATGTCCGCCAGAAGATCGTCGCGGCCAGCATCCTGCTCGACGACTGCCTGAGCTGCGCCCACGTCTTCCTGATAGGAAGGCTCAATTTCACGCTCTTCGGCCGCGACATCGAAGCGCGGCTGTTCATAGGCCGAAAATGCATCCGCAACCGGAGCTGGCTCGGCCCAGACCGGAGCGGCTTCGACGGCCGGCGCCTGCCATGCATCGACGAACTGATCACGCGGATCGATATCCTGCGGTTCGACGTGCGCCGCAACCTCGGCAACGTCGTCCGACAACAGATCGGCTTCGCCAAGCGACAACTCGAGTTCGCGCTCAAGATCGAACGCCGGCTCGTCGACGACGGCCTCGGCGTTGTCGTCTTCGGCAACCTGCGGCGCCACGGAGAAGGCGTGAACCTCGGCATAGTCCTCGTCAGCGACGGGGGCTGGCGCCGCTTCGACGCGTTCGGGCTGGACGAACACCGGCTCTTCAAGCTCGGCGACGGGCTCCGCCACCGGCTCTTCGTGAACGACGACGTGTTCGGCTACCGGCTCGAACCGGGGCTCTTCGATCGGAGCCGGCTGGATTGGAGCCGGCTGCGGCGCGGACCGCGGCGCGTCGTAGCTGTCGAACGCGCGAAGCAGTTCGTCTTCGAGATCGAAGGCGGGGTCTTGACGCACCGCCTCCTGGTGTCGCTGCAGTTCCTGCAACTGCTGGACGGCCGGCCGGGCATCGTAACCGACGATCCGGGCGAGTTCGGCCAACGGATCATCGTCTGCCAATACATCGAATTCAGCCGGCCCGCTTCGTGCGAATTGTTTGTCTGCCATGCTCTCCACTCACAATTGCCTGTATCGCTGTGCCAGTGCATTGTGGGAAAATGGTGACAATACTTATCGCATTTCCTCCGGTGCGGAGGTGCCTGTAATAGACAGGCCGGATTTCAATACCGAAGCGACAGCATGCACCAGCCCGAGTCTGGCAGTACTTAATTCTCTATTTTTATCGTTAACAAAACGTAATTCCGGATTCTCTTTACCTTTGTTCCAATGTGCGTGGAAGGCGGCGGCAAGATCATACAGGTAAAACGCGATGCGATGCGGCTCCTGAGCCAGTGCCGCAGCCTCGATGACTCGCGGATATTCTGCGAGCTTGGCGACGAGCTGGAGCTCCGTCGGATCCGTGATCTGGCCCAGAACGGCACTGGCGAGATCGACCGATTCGAGGTTCAGATCCGGGAATGCGTCCGCGGCCTGGCGGAAGACCGAGCGGCAGCGCGCATGCGCATACTGCACATAGAAGACCGGGTTATCCTTCGACTGTTCTGTTACTTTAGCAAAGTCGAAGTCGAGCGGTTCCGAGTTCTTCCGGTAGATCATCATGAAGCGCACCGGATCGCGGCCGACTTCATCGACGACATCGCGCAGCGTGACGAAGTCGCCGGAGCGCTTCGACATCTTCACCGGCTCGCCGTCGCGGAAGAGCTTGACCAGCTGGCACAACAGAACCGTAAGCTTCGACGAACCGCCGGAGACCGCGCGCGCCAGCGCTTCCAGGCGCTTGACGTAGCCGCCATGGTCGGCACCGAGCACATAGATCATCTCGTCGAAGCCGCGGTCGAACTTGTCCTTGAAGTAGGCAACGTCGGCGGCGAAGTAGGTATAGCTGCCGTCCGACTTGATCAGCGGCCGGTCGATATCGTCGCCGACCTCGGTCGAACGGAACAGCGTCTGCTCGCGGTCTTCCCAATCTTCCGGCAGCTGGCCCTTCGGCGGCGGCAGGGTGCCCTTGTAGACGTGGCCCTTGAAGGTCAGGTCGTTGATCGCCGTGCGGATGGCGGCAGCACCGTTCGCGTGCAGCGTGCGCTCGGAGAAGAAGACGTCGTGATTGACGTTCAGCGCCGCGAGATCCTCGCGGATCATCGCCATCATCGCGTCGATCGTCCGGTCCTTGACGAGCGGCATCCACTTGTCTTCAGGCATCAGCCTGAGGCTCGTGCCGAATTCGTCGGCGAGCGCCTCGCCGACCGGCACGAGATAGTCGCCCGGATAAAGGCCCGGCGGGATCTCGCCGATCTCTTCGCCCAGCGCCTGGCGATAACGCAGGAATGCGGACCGCGCGAGAACGTCGATCTGCGACCCCGCATCGTTGATGTAGTATTCCTTCGTGACCTCATAGCCGGAGAAGGCCAAAAGGTTGGCCAGCGCGTCGCCGACAACGGCTCCGCGGCAATGGCCGACATGCATCGGGCCGGTCGGGTTGGCCGATACGTATTCGACGTTGACCTTGCGGCCACCACCGACAGCGCTACGGCCGTAGTCGACGCCCGCACGCGCCATGCCCGACAGCAGCTTCTGCCAGTAGGAAACAGAAAGGCGGACGTTGATGAAGCCCGGACCGGCGACGGAGACGTCGGTGACTTCCGGATCCTGCTTGAGCTTCTCGACGATGAGTTCGGCAAGCGCGCGAGGATTCATGCCGAGCGGCTTTGCCAGCACCATCGCAGCATTGGTCGCAACATCACCATGGCTCGGATCACGTGGCGGCTCGACATTGACACGGCCGAAGTCAAGCTCGGATCGCTTTTCTCGAACGCTTTCAAGCGTTTCGAGAATGTCCTTAATTCTTGATTCGAAGTCCGTGAAGAGATTCATCTGATCCGTCCGCTTTTCCCGGCCACAAGTGACCGGCGCAAAACTCAAAAAGGAGGCTCGGTTCGGCCGAACCGCAAGCCTCCGGGCGGGGGGTCCCTAGCGCAAATCGGGCGTATGGTCAAACAAGCGCTTGTGCACGCTGATCGCAAAAGTGTCGGTCATGCCGGCGAGGTAGTCGCCGACGTGCCGCGCCCGCGCCGGCTCCGCCATGCCGGCAATCTGGTCGATCCAATAGTGCTCACGCATCAGCTGCGGGTCGTCCATGAAGGCATGATAGAGATCGCAGACGATCGAGGCTGCATTTTCGCGCACGCGCATGACTTCCGGGTGCCGGTAGATCCGGGTCATCAGCAAGCGCTTGATCTGCTTGTCCGTCTCGCCCATCTCCTCAGAGAAGGTTGCCATCACGGTGCCGGCCTGGCGCACATCGGCAGCACTTTGCGGCCTTATCTCGCCGATCCGTTGCTGCGCGACGCCGATGACGTCCTCGACCATCGCGGTAATCTGACGCCGCATGATCTCATGCGTGAAGCGGCTGCTTTCAAGACCGGGATAGCGGTCATGGACCTCGCGCATCAGGCGCGCGAGAAACGGCACGTCTTCGAGCATTTCGAAGGTGAGATAGCCAGCCCGCAGACCGTCATCGATATCATGGGTGTTGTAGGCGATATCATCAGCAATGGCCGCGACCTGCGCTTCGAGGCTCGCAAAACTCGCCAGTTCCAGATCATGCAGCGCGCAATAGTCGAGGATCGGCTGCGGCACGGGCCCTCGCGTGCCCTCACCGTCCGCGGTCAGCAACGGCCCGTTGTGCTTGACCAGACCTTCCAGGCTCTCCCAGGTCAGGTTCAACCCGTCGAACTCGGCGTAGCGCCGCTCGAGCTTGGTGACGATGCGCAGCGACTGGGCATTGTGATCGAAGCCGCCATAGGGCTTCAGCATCTCGTGAAGGGCATCCTCGCCCGTATGGCCAAAGGGCGTGTGGCCGAAATCATGCACGAGAGCGACGCCTTCGGCCAGATCTTCGTCGAGCTTGAGCGCGCGCGCCAGAGCCCGGGCAATCTGCGCCACCTCGATCGTGTGCGTCAGACGGGTGCGGTAGTGATCGCCGTCAGCGGCAATGAAGACCTGCGTCTTGTGCTTCAGGCGGCGAAACGCAGTGGTGTGCACGATGCGGTCGCGGTCGCGCTGAAAATCGGAGCGCGTCGCGCTCGTCGCTTCGGGAAAGAGCCTGCCGCGCGTCATCCAGGGATTCGACGCGAACGGCGCATGTTCACCATAACCGAAGCCGAGCGCATTTTTGTCGAATGTCATCTTCCACCTAATTCGTCGTCCCATTGACGGGACATTCAAGCCTTCATACCTATAGTGAAAGCTACGGAAACGCGTGATGCAAGATCGACCGATTCCGCAAGCGGAAGCAACGGCTTGGCCGCGGGTCTTGAAAGAGGCCCCGAAACCGACCAGATCGCATGCTTTAACACAGGGCAATTCTCTCCGGTTCTTGACCCCGGCAGGAGGCAGATATGACGCATGAAACCGTGACCCTCTCGGACGCTGCAGCGAAGCGGATCGCCACGATCCTGCGTTCAGACAGCCACAACAACGCCATGCGAGTGTCCGTCGAGGGCGGCGGCTGCTCGGGCTTTTCCTACAAGTTCGACCTGGTCGACAGCAGCAATGACGACGACCTGGTGCTGGAAAAGAACGAAGCCAAGGTCCTGATCGACAGCCTGTCGCTCGTCTATATGGGCGGCTCGGAAATCGACTTCGTCGACAACCTGCTCGGCCAGTCGTTTCAGATCAAGAATCCGAACGCGGTTGCAAGCTGCGGATGCGGAACGAGTTTTTCCATCTGACGCCAGCGCCCCACGTCTCTCTTAGCCGGCTCCGTTTCAACAACGAACGGAGCCGTTTGCGTCAGAGATAGGGCGATCCGAGCCAGAGAATGCGGTTCGCCAATCGATCCGCGAAAGACTTTTTGCGCAGCCTTTCGAGCGTAACGGGCTCGGCTGAGGCGAGAATGTCGGAGATCGTGCCATTGATCGCCTCGGCGAAACCACGGTCGAGAACCTCCAAGTCGAATTCGAAGTTGAGGCGCAGGGAGCGTGGGTCGAGATTGGTAGACCCGACATAGGCCCAACGCTCGTCCACGGTCAAAAGCTTGGAGTGGTTGAAGGCGCCCTTCGCCCGCCAGACGCGACAATGGCCCTTCAGCACCTGATCGAACTGCGCAGTCATCGCCCTGTCGACCAGCAGCAGATTGTTGACTGCGGGAACGATGATATCCACCTCGACGCCGCGGCGCGCGGCGGTGACGAGCGCGCTGATCAGTTCGCGGTCCGGCAGGAAATAGGGTGACATCACGCGGATATTCTTCTGCGCGACCGAAAACGCCCCCATGAGCATCTTGTGATTGGTCTCATTGGTGGCGTCAGGTCCGGATGGCACGGCGCGCATCAGTACCGACGGCCCATCCGCCGGCAGCGGTGCCTCTTCGATCGCCCATGCGGGGCCCGCCAGAACCTCGCCACTTGAGAATTGCCAATCTTCGGACGAGACCTGGAAGATATCGGCGACCACCGGTCCGGCCATGCGGAAATGCGTATCCTGTGCCGGCGCCTGACCGGCGATCTCGCTGGTGAAACCCACCCGGATGTTCATGCCGCCGGCAAAGGCAACCTGACCGTCGACCACGAGGATCTTGCGGTGCGTGCGCAGGTTGGCATAGGGCAGCCGTAGCCCCATGATGATGTTGCCGTTGAAAACCGCCGTCGGAACGCCCGCCGCCTCAAGATGACCGACAATGCTCGGCACCGAGTAGCGCGCGCCTACGGCGTCAATCAGCACCCGCACCTCGACACCCCGCGCCACCGCCGCGATCAGGGCGTCTGCAAAGCGCAGGCCGATGACGTCGCGATCGAAGATATAGCTTTCGAGCAGGATCGAGCGCCGGGCGCCGGCGATCGCTTCCAGCATCGCGGCATAGACGGCATCGCCGCCGGCGAGCACCGAAATACGGTTGCCCGTGCACATACGATGGCGTGAAACGCGGTCGCCGAGGATCTTCATCGCCGCAAATCGTTCTCCGAACTGCACCGATATGTCGGCATCCGAAACGTCGAAGCGGCCGAACTGATCCGGCCCCTGCCCGCGCAACAGAGCGCGTTGCGAGCCGATCGAGGAGCGCCGGATACGGTTGATTCCGGCAACGGCATAGATCAGCGCGCCGACGATCGGCGAAAGCAGGACGACACCGACCCAGCCCGCCGCGGCGCGCACGTCGTCCTTCGTCATCGCGGCATGAATGGCGGCAGGAATGCCCAGCGCGAAGGACAAAAGCGCCAGGATATGCGGCCAATAATTCTGCACGAGATCGATCATGGGCGGGACTATAGCCCGCCAACGGGCGGAATCAATTCGACGCCTGCAGCGTATACCGTATCGACCGCTGCCCCCTCATGGGAAGCGTCGGTGCTGCTCGCGCGCGCTGTTGAAAACCCGCAGGTAACGGATTTGTCAAAAGAATCCGGAGCGGCTAGAAATGACCCCGCCAAGGACTTAACCGACATGGAAGGGCGTTTCGAGCCATGAAGATTGCCACCTGGAACATCAATGGCGTCAAGGCGCGAATCGACAGCCTGCTGGCCTGGCTGAAGGAAAGCGGACCGGATATCGTCTGCCTGCAGGAGATCAAATCGGTCGACGACGGCTTTCCGCGCCTCGAGATCGAGGCGCTTGGCTATCATGTCGAAACACACGGCCAGAAGGGCTTCAATGGCGTCGCGCTGCTTTCCAAGCTGCGGCCGGACGAGGTCAATCGCGGCCTGCCTGGTGACGATACGGACGAACAGTCACGTTTCATCGAAGGTGTCTTCTCGGTCGAAGGCGGCGTGATCCGCGTCTGCTCGCTCTACCTTCCGAACGGAAACCCCGTCGACAGCGAGAAATATCCCTACAAACTCGCCTGGATGCGCCGGCTGGAGGCCTATGCGAAGCAGCGCCTGTTGCTCGAAGAACCCTTCATCCTTGCCGGCGACTACAACGTCATCCCCGAGGAACACGACTGCTGGGATATCAAGGTCTGGCAGAACGATGCCCTCTTCCTGCCGGAAACGCGCGCCGCATTTCGCCGGCTGCGCAACCTCGGCTTCACCGACGCTGTGCGCGCGACGTCGGACACTGTGCCGCTCTATACGTTCTGGGATTATCAGGCCGGCTGCTGGCCGAAAAATTTCGGCATCCGCATCGACCATTTGATGCTGTCGCCGGAGGCGACCGATCGGCTGGTGTCGACATCCATCGACAAGCATGTCCGCGCCTGGGAGAAGCCTTCGGACCACGTGCCCGTCATCGGGACGTTTGCGTTCGCGCCCGCTTAAGGCGCGTTTTTCCAGTGTGGAGAATGGTCCCTGGGCCGGCGGCGGTTCGGGGACCGCTCGACGATGACAATCAGTCGTCGTCGCCCTGCATGTGCAGGTTCTGCGACAGTGCGATTGCCGTGCGTCGATCGTCCTCGCTGGCAAGCGAGAAGGCCTGCTCCTGCATCGACTGCATCCAGGGCCGATCCTTCGGCGAACACTGGTCGAGTGCCGCAGTCATGAACGCGAGACCACGAACGGTCTGGCCTTCCTGGAAAATCACATTGCCAAAGACGCCCATGGCGCCGGCGTGACCGCTCTTGCGCGCACGATTGAGCCATTTCTTGGCCTGCTGAACGTTCACGCTACCGCCCTCGCCCGACAAGAGCATGCGCGCGAGCTGGAACTGCGCCTCGGCGACGCCGAAGGTCGATGCCGCCTGGAAATAAAGCTGGCGCGCCTGGGACATGTCGGACTTGATCGGGCTGTCGGGAATGCCGCGGCGATAGTAGCCGGCAAGGGAGATCAACGCGTTGACGAAGTAACCGGTGTCTTCCGACCCCGGCTCCACGCCCTCCTGGGCGATTTCGCTATAGATCTTGAAGGCTTCGAGGTCGTTCTCGGCGACGCCGTCGCCATAGGCGTACATGTTGGCGAGGGCCCAGCGGGATCCGGTGTGGCCCTTCTCGGCCGCGTATTTGTAAGCTTCTACGGCCTCGTCCTTGCGGCCATTCTTGTAGGCGGAAAACCCGAACTTGAAGAGCGCGAACGGACCTGATTCCTTGGTGACGCCCGCACCGGGATCAAAAGCGTAGGCCGGCATGGCGAAGGTCCCACAGACCGCCAGCGACACGCCGAGTATCGCAACCTTTAGTGACTTTAGTTCACCCGCAAGCATCACAGTCTAATTCTTCCGTTCCAGCCGGCCACGCCGAACCCATCACCGCTGCAAACACACAAGCCCGGACGACCCGCCGCCGGGAACTGCACCAACTCCGCCGACAAAGCCGGCGCAACCTTTCCACAATGAAACTTCGACATAGTCCCCGAAGCAGTCATTTTAATGGACCACTTGCACTGGCGTGCCGGAGGCCACATTTCTCATGACGGTCATCGATCCAAGTTTCATTTCACCCCAAACGCTGCAGGTATCGCACTCACATTGCAGGCTTGTCCCTATATCGCTGCTCCCTGTTTGTGGCGGGAAATGGACATAGCCGGAACGAGTCTGATCCTAGCAAACTCTAGCATTAAAAGTGTTGCTGAATCGTCACATTGCGGGACAGTGCGGACGCGTGGTTAAGAGGCTCCACACATAAGAAAGGCCCGGTAAAACCGGGCCTTGCAGGATCAGATGACGAAGGATCAGAACTTCACTTTGATCGATGTCGAAATGGCACCGACAAAGTCGTCGTCGAAATCGTAGGAAACGTCGTCACCAATGACGTCGTCACCATACTTCACCGCACCGGAACTGCCGCCGGTCATGATGCCGACAGCACCAGCAAGACGGAACTCAAGGTTCTCGGTCGGCGTGTAGGAAACACCGGTTCCCAGCGTCCAGGTGTCGGTCTGCGTTCCATAACCGTGGCTGGTGCCGCGGTCCCAGGTCAGGCTGACGGCGCCGCTCCACTGATCATTGAACTTGTGGCCGACACCGCCGGTGATCGTCCAGCCGTCACGGTAGAGAAGATCAAGGCTCGTGCATGGCGTAGTACGGGAGACCGTGGCGGGGCAGAACTTCAGAACCTGAAGCTGGCTCCAGTCCGTCCACTTCACCGAGCCAAATGCCGCCCAACCGGGTGCAAAGCCGCTCTGCAGCTTGAGTTCCAGCGAGTCCGGCATCGAAGCCGCACCGTTTACGTCGTATTTCGTACCGGTCACAAGGCCCACACCCGGTACAACGAAGCCCAACTGGCGAAGGTCGATGAAGCCCGAGAGGTTATCCAGATCGACAGCACTGTTGTACACGAGGCTCGCTCGCAAGGCATACTCGGGGATTTCGTAGGCAGCACCTGCGCGCCAGCCCCAGCCATGCCCTCCAAGCTCGAGCCTGCCAATGCCGGTAAAGGCACCAGCGAGCGGCGTGCCTGTATAATCCTGAACCAGCCGTTCCTTGAAGCCGTTGACTTCCTGATAGAAGACGCCGCCGATCACACGGAACTGGCCTGGCCCCATGTCCCATTTGTAGGAGCAGGTCGCGGCGTAGTTGTCGCTCTCTACCTTGGTTTCGATATTGCTGTTGGCACCGGCCCAGTTCTGCCCCGGATTGGTGTGGGCACCCCAGGGCTGGGAGTAGTCAGCCATACAGTCGACGCTGTCACCAAAGGCTGCCTTAACGCCGACGCGCGGAACCCAGTAGCTCTCGGTGTCGTCAGCAGTATTCGGTCTGTTGTTGAGATTGCCGCCACCAAAAGTCCCGGTAAGGATGTTGGTGTTCCCGGTATCGGTATCACGGACGTTCTTCAATTCGCGCTGCGGATTGACGTAGGTCGCCGACGCTTCCCCCGCATAATCCGACGGGTCGAACAGCAGATCGATGTTGTAACCGCCGCGCTCAAGACCGCCCGCGTGCGCGGCGGAGGCAAACAGCAAACCCGCTGCTACCGACAGAACACCCCGCTTTAAATTCATGTGAGCCATCCAGCTCCTCCCCCTGCACTGCAAAACTGCGACATTCCACCTCATGTCGTGTGGGCCGAAGTATTCTCACGATCCCGTGAAATCGCAAATGCGAGATCTAGCAGTTAGCAGGCTCGATCGGTCACAGAATTTACGTAAGATTCTCATGATTTAGCCACAATGGCGCCAGATCGGAACCATTTTTTCAAAATCATGGATGAAATCCACTGAATTAGAATGGATTTCCAAACCATCGAAAACCTGTGTCGCCTGAACAACATTATCGCTTTTTGCGGTAGAACAGCGAAAAACTCCGTTGAAGTTCCGCTCAAACGCCACGCGCGCTTAATGACCCGCGCAGCAGATTCAACTGATCGAATCAATGCCAAATCTCGATAGGCTGAAGTATATCTTGTATTTCTAAAATAAAAAATCCGCGGCATTTCTGCCGCGGATTTCGATTTCTGACGGTCAGGCATTCTCTTGAACGCCCTCTCGTTGAATCCGTCGATTAACGGCCTCAACCGGCCTCGGCGACGCGCGTCAGCGCAACGCTCAGCGATTCCTTCTGGAGATCGAGCTCTACGAGGCGTTCACGTTCCGCTTCGACCAGTTCCGGCTTTGCGTTGGCGACAAACTTCTCATTGGCCAGCTTGCCGAGGATGCGCTCGCGCTCGGCTTCCACCTTGGCGATCGCCTTCTCAAGTCGGGCCTTCTCGGCGGAAAGGTCGATCAGGTTGCCGAGCGGCAGGCAGGCCGTTGCCTCGCCAACGACGATCTGGGCGCTGCCGCGCGGCGCAACAGTGGCGTGGTCGATATGCTCGACGCGCGCCAGACGACCGATGGCCTGCGCATGCTGCTGCAGGCGCTCGCGCGTCAGGTTGTTGGCACCGACAACGATCAGCGGCGCGGTTGCCGCCGGCGGGACGTTCATCTCCGAACGGACCGAACGAATGCCCGAAACCAGATCGATCAGCCAGTTGATCTCGTCGGCCGCCGTGTCGTCAGCATAGGACGGCGCCGGCCATTCGGCGTGGCACAGCAACGTCGAACGCTCCTGGCCCTCGCCTGCCGTCTGCGCCCAGAGCTCTTCCGTCATGAACGGCATGAACGGGTGCAGCAGCTTGTAGATCTCGTCGAGAACGTAGGCGACGCAGGCCTGCGACTCGCGTTTTGCCGCTTCGTCCTCGCCACTGAAGATCGGTTTCAGCAGTTCGAGGTACCAATCGCAGAACTGGTTCCAGACGAACCGGTAGAGGCTGCCGGCCGCGTCGTTGAAGCGATAGGCATCGAGCGCCTCGGTGACGTCGCGGATGGTCCGCGACAGCTCCGTCAGGATCCAGCGGTTGACGGTGAGCGATGAGGTTTCGGGAATGAAACCATCGCTGCTGGTAACGCCATTCATCTGGGCAAAACGCGTCGCGTTCCACAGCTTGGTGCCGAAGTTGCGGTAGCCGGCGATGCGGGCCGGGTCGAGTTTCACGTCACGCCCCTGGGCCGCCATGATCGCCAGCGTGAAGCGCAAGGCGTCAGCACCGTATTCGTCGATCAGTTCGAGCGGATCGATGACGTTGCCCTTCGACTTCGACATCTTCTGGCCGTTCTTGTCGCGAACGAGCGCATGGACATAGACCGTATGGAAAGGCTCGACCGGAGTGCCGTCGGCATCCTTCATGAAGTGCAGGCCCATCATCATCATCCGGGCGACCCAGAAGAAGATGATGTCGAAACCGGTGACCAGCACGTCGGTCTGATAGTACTTCTCCAGTTCCGGCGTCTCGTTCGGCCAGCCGAGCGTGGAGAACGGCCAAAGCGCCGAGGAGAACCAGGTGTCGAGAACGTCTTCGTCACGCGTCAGGATTTCGCCCGGCTTGAAGTTCTCGAGCAGATCCTCGACATAGGCCTTCATCGGGCCTTCATGCGCCAGATAATGCTGGATCGCCGCGTGCAGCGCCTCTTCCTCGGTCTTTTCGACGAAGACCTGACCGTCCGGACCGTACCAGGCCGGGATCTGGTGCCCCCACCAGAGCTGGCGCGAAACGCACCAGGGCTGAATGTTTTCCATCCACTCGTAGTAGGTCTTCTCCCAGTTCTTTGGAACGAAGTTGGTCCGACCTTCCTTGACGGCGGCGATCGCGGGCTTGGCCAGCGTCTTCGCGTCAACATACCATTGCTCTGTCAGACGCGGTTCGATCGGCACGCCGCCACGGTCGCCATGGGGAACCATGTGCTTGTGCGGCTCGATCTTGTCGAGCAGGCCCGCCTCTTCGAAGATGCGAACGATGATCTTGCGCGCTTCGAATCGGTCCTTGCCTTCGAGTTCGTCCCAGGCACCGTGGAGGGCAGCCGGATCGCTGAGCCCTTCGAGGAAATCCTCGTTGTCCTTGATCGTGATGCGGCCTTCGATCGTCATGATGTTGATCGCGCGCAGACCGGCGCGCTTGCCGACGTCGAAGTCGTTGAAATCATGCGCAGGCGTGATCTTCACCGCACCGGTACCGGCGGTCGGATCCGCATAGTCGTCGGCAACGGCAGGAATGCGGCGACCGACGATCGGCAGAATGACGTGCTTGCCGATCAAAGGCTTGTAGCGCTCATCCTCCGGATTGACCGCGATGCCGCTGTCTCCGAGCATGGTTTCAGGACGCGTCGTGGCGACGACGAGGTAATCGCGCTTTTCCCACTCGGTCGCCTTGCCCTCTTCATCGAAGGCGACCGGGTAATCGAAGGTTACGCCAGGCTCCAACGGATAGCGCAGGTGCCAGAGGTTGCCGTTGATCTCGTGCTGCTCGACCTCCAGATCCGAAATCGCGGTCAGAAGCTTCGGGTCCCAGTTGACCAGGCGCCTATCCTTGTAGATCAGGCCTTCCTTGTAGAGCGAAACGAAGACCTCGAGAACGGCTTCGGACAGCCCTTCGTCCATGGTGAAGCGTTCGCGCGACCAGTCGCAGGACGCGCCAAGACGCTTCAATTGGTTGAAGATGAGCCCGCCCGATTCGGCTTTCCATTCCCAGACCTTTTCGATGAAGGCTTCGCGGCCCATCTGCCGGCGGTGCTGCTGGCTCTCCATCAGCTTACGCTCGACGACCATCTGGGTGGCGATGCCTGCATGGTCCATGCCCGGCTGCCACAACACATCCTTCCCGCGCATGCGTTCGAAACGAACGAGCACGTCCTGAAGCGTGTTGTTGAGCGCGTGGCCCATGTGCAGCGAACCCGTCACGTTCGGCGGCGGGATCACGATGCAGAAACTGTCGGCGCCGGGCTTGGCACCCGCCCCTGCACGAAACGCGTTTTCTTCGTCCCACTTCTTGGCGATACGCGGGTCGACGGATGCGGAATCGTAGGTCTTATCAAGCATTTTGGAGCCAATTTACGAGATTGATGTCAGCGTCTTGTAAACCGGAACGGCCGGTGCAAGTCAACACGAACGCAAAAAGCCGCGACGATCGCGCGGCTTCTTTCGTGTTCGGATTCGGCTTTTAGCGGCGGGGGCCGCGCGCGACGCGTTCGATTTCCTCGCGGACGAGCCGCTCGACAAGCGTCGGCAGATTGTCATCGAGCCATTCCTGCAGCATCGGCCGTAGCATCGCTTCGGCAATTTCATCAAAGGAACGCCGCGATTCCTGATCCACTGCGTGGGCAAGATCGCCGAACGACTGAGCGACCTTGCGGCCGACCTCCGGCGAGACGATCGCCGCAAGCGCCGTCTCCGGCGCGGGCGCTTCCGGCGGAACGACGGCGGCCACCGGCGGAACCGCGCTTAGAACTTCCGGGAGTTCGACTGGCGGCGGCGCTACGACTTCCGGCTCTGCCGGCGCCTCAACAGCAGCAGCGGGCTCGATCACCGGCGCTTTCGGCGCGGAAACCGCCGCCATGCGCGAGGTGACGACCGGACTGTCCTGAATGGCGACGACCTGCGGCGCAGGCGGCACCTCACGTCCGGCAAAGCCCGTCGTATGACGCTCGGACGCGGCGCGAACCCGTGCTGCGACATCGGCAAGTGAAAGCGGCGGCTGCGCTACCGGCGACGGCTCCGACAGCCCGGCCTGGCTGTCCACGACCGGTTCGACAAACGCGGCCTTGGGCGCCTCATCGCGTCGGCCAAAGGCGATCGTCTCGATCTCGCTGTCGATGGTCAGCTCGATCTCGTCGTTGCCCTCGTCCTCGAACTGCTCCTGCGGCGCAAATCCGGCTTGCCCGGGTTCGTTGCTCTCAATGATCTTGCGAATGGATGCCAGGATTTCATCCATCGACGGTTCACGCGCGACATTGAGCTGTGCCATTTCCATCCTCGTTTGACGCGGCAGACATGTGTCCCAAAACTGGACATGCGCCGATTTCCGACAAACCTTAAGTGAGTTCGCGAACGAAACATACGCCACGAATCAACGCTTAGGATTCTTGCACAGATTTGTTTTCAGGGGAAAAAATAGAAACGCCCCGGGGAAGACCCGAGGCGTTAGCAGGTGCTCAATGATGCGAACGGACGCCTTAGCGACCGTCAACGGTTCGCAGACCGAACCACTTGTCCTTGACCACTTCGTAGTGCTCTTCGGCACGGTATTCGGCAACCTGCAGGCCCTGATCCTTCACGGTCAGCCGCGCGGCGGCAGCAAGCAGCGAATAGCTCGCAACGACCGCGTCGCGCTGGGCAACGGCCAGAAGTTCCTGTGCCTGAAGCACGTCCTGCTGCGAATCAAGCACGTCGAGTGTTGTACGCTGGCCGACCTTGCGCTCTTCGATCACGCCATCGAGAGCCAGCTTGGCGGCGGAGATCTGCGCCTTGTTGGCGGAGATGCGCGCAATCGCGGCTTCCAGCTGAGCATAGGCGGAGACAATAGTCTGCTGTACCGCCGCACGCGCCGAATCGACGAGGATGCGCTGCTGGCCGAGACGTTCCTTGGCCTGGCGGATCTGGCCGTACTCGGCGCCACCCTGATAGATCGGAACTTCGAGGCGAGCCGTAATGCTCGATGCATTGCTATCGAACTGGCTGGCATTGCCGGTGGTGCGGCCAACCTGGCCCTGCAGCGTCACACCGGGGAGCATCGTGCCTTCCGCCGACTTGACCTGATAACCGGCCGAATCAACGGAGTACTGCGCCGACAGAATGATCGGGCTTTCGCGCAGACCTGTCGCGACGGCCTGATCGAGCGTGCGCGGCAGGGCCTTCGAAGCCGGCGAAGCCTGCTTGATGCCGCGCGGCACATCGCCGACGATCTGTACATAGGTCGCTTCGCTCTGCTTCAACTGAGCGACGGCGACGATAAGCTGCGACTGGGCGTTGGCGAGCGAGGCTTCGGCGAGGCTCACGTCCGTTCGGGTGCCTTCGCCCACATCGAGACGGGCTTTCGCCGCGTTAACCTGCTCCTGAAGGAAGGCGATGTTCTGCTTGCGGATCGATACGAGCTGCTGGTCGCGCGCGATGTTGGAATAGATGGTCGCGGCCGAAAGGAGAATCGATATCTCGTTGGCGCGCAGCGATTCGCGGGTCGCAAAGACGTTCGATTCAGCGGCGCGCACATTGTTCAGCGTCTGAAAGCCGTCAAACACCATCTGGTTTACGGTGATGCCGACCTGTCCCTGGTGGAGGTCTTCGCTCAGGGTCTTTTCTCTGTCGATGGTCGAAAGCGTTCCGGACGCGAATGCCGCCACCTGGGGGCGAAAGCCGGACTTGGCAATCGGCACGCTCTCGTCGGTCGCCCTGAGGCCGGCCCGCGCGGCGTTCAGGTCAGGGTTGTTTGCGTAGGCTTTGGCCATTGCGCCGAAGATCGTTTCGGCCAGTACTGCGTGCGGTGCAAGCAGCAAGCTTGTCGAAACGGCGGCCAGGAGGGCCGCTTTGCGGACAATCGACACCATTACTTCTCTCTCCGATCGGGGCGGCAGAGCCTGCCCTCTATTTCCGCGGCGCCGCTCTTTGTGCAAAAAGCGACCCCAACTAGACACGGCGATGAAGCGCTCACACCGCCCACTGGTGAGCAAATCACTACCACTGCACTCTTTGAAACCCGGAATCAGCATTCCGACAACTGCGCAGCCATACTCTGCGCAGCCATTTCAAAAAGAAACAAGTACCGCGTTGCGAATTGGCAACATTGTTATTTTAGCAACGCAATTAATTGTTGATATCCCTCAATAAGCGGGACCTCAAAAAACAAATTCCTGTGCACGACGGAAGCCGGGAAGCGGCTTGACCGCGGTGTTGAAATCGGGGCGCTCGGACGTCTTTCCGTGCTCGTGCACATAGAGTTTAGCGCGAGAAGCATTGCCAAATCCTTCAACGACGACCAGCCGCCCGCCATCGCGCAGCTGCTCGAACAAAGCGGTCGGCAGGACTTCGACCGAGCCGTGAACGAAGATCACGTCATAGGGTGCCTCGGCGGCATATCCCTTCTCGAGTTCGCCGGTCACGACGGCGATGTTGTCGTAGCCGAGGCGAGACAGCGTTTCCGTCGCGGTGGCGGCGAGGCCTTCATCGCTTTCGAGCGCAACGACCGAACCTGCAACCTGTGACAGCAGTGCGGACGCGTAGCCGGTGCCGCAGCCGATCTCCAGGACGACATCGGACTTGGCGATTTCGGCCAGCTGGAGAAGCTTGGCGAGCGGCGACGGCTCCATCAGGAAACGCGGTGCGTTGCCATTGGTAACCTCAAGCGAGATATCCGTGTCGATGTAGGCAAGCTCTTTCATCTTGGCAGGCACGAACTCCTCGCGCGGCACGCTCAGGAACGCGGACAGGACCGAGTGGGACGTGACATCCGTCGTGCGGATCTGGTTGTCCACCATCTTGGTGCGCGCTGCTTCGAAATTCATGGTAGTGCCCTCGTGTCCGGATAGGCGCGGCGCCCGCTTTCGGGCAAGCACGCACGATCGTCTTCTGGCTCCCGTCGGAAAGCCTTTGAGGTAAGCTCATAAATCGGCGCCCGGCCGGTTTCAAGCGATAGCGGCAATCTGCGCCGGAAAAACGGGAGGGAATTGCACTGCGAATGGCGGAGGCAACACGATTGCCGGCCGGGATCAGCGTCCCGGCGCGCCTTCCAGCCCAACGAGGGCAATCTTGGTGTAGCCGGCGTTCTGAATGAGGTTCATCACCGTCATCAGCTCACCGTAGTCGACGGCTTTGTCCGCGCGCAGCAGAACGCGCGTCTCTGTATTGCCTTCGGTCAGGCGCTTCAACTCGTCGGCAAAGCTCTCGCGCGCCGTCTCATCGTTGCCGATCGCCAGAGCCAGATCGGCCTTCAAAGTCACGAAGACCGGCTTGTCGTCCCGCGGAGCCGGCTTTGCGGCCGATTGCGGCAGGTCCACCTTCATGTCCACGGTGGCGAGCGGCGCCGCCACCATGAAAATGATCAACAGCACCAGCATGACGTCGATGAAGGGGGTGACGTTGATCTCGGCGTTTTCATCGAGATCGCCGCCACCGTCGCTGATTTTTCCGGCCATAGGTCACCCGATCCTTGCGATGGTCGTCTCGGTGTGACCGAAGTCCTGGCGGCGCGGCTGCGCCTTGCGGGCCAGGCGATGGTCGAGGTCGCGGCTGACGAGCCGTTCCACGGCCGCCGCAGCATCGGCGAGAATGACCTTGTAGCCACCGACCGAGCGGGCAAAATAGTTGTAGATGACGACGGCCGGGATCGCCGCCACCAGGCCGATAGCGGTCGCCAAAAGCGCCTCCGCGATGCCCGGCGCCACGATCGCCAGATTGGTCGTCTGTGCCTTGCTGATGCCGATGAAGGAATTCATGATCCCCCAGACCGTGCCGAAAAGGCCGACGAACGGGCCGACGGAGCCGATCGAGGCCAGGATGCCGGTGCCACTTGTCATGCGCTTACCGGCGCGAACCTCGATGCGGGTCAGAAGCGAGGAAACACGCTCCTTCAGGCCGCCTGTCGGCGCATGGTCGATCACCGCCTCCGAGCGGGCCATTTCGTCGATCGCCGCGGCGACCATTTCGGGCGCCGGTCCCGACTTGCCGTCAAAGGCTCCCTTGACGTCTGCCAGGCCGTTGGCAGCCGACAGCAGGCGAACTGCGCGCGTCAGGCGCGCCTTGGCGCCAAAGAGTTCCAGCAGCTTGACCACAAAGATCGCCCAGGTGGCGACGGACGCCAGCGCAAGGCCAATCATCACGCTCTTCACCACCACGTCGGCGGCCATGAACATGCCAATCGGCGAAAGATCATGCGGCAACACTTGGCTTGCTGCACCCTCGCCCGTTCCAGGCGTGCTTTCCGCCGTCACCGGGGCGCCTTCAACGGCTACCGGCGCCCCCTCGCCCGACGTAGCGGCAGGAGCTTGCAGTGTCGGCTGCGCCTGTGTCGCCGGTTCCGCCGGCGGAACGGTTACGGCCGTGCCCTGACTTTCTGCCGTCGGCGCGGATTCGGACGGCGCTGTTGCGCCGCTTTGCGTACCATTAACCGCGGGTGCCTGCGTCGTCGCTTGGGCCAAGGCGGCCGTTGGCGAAGCTGCGGAGGACAGGACCAGCATCGCGGCTGCCAACAAATTGATCGTCGATCGGGCTCGTCTCGGCATCTCGTTCCTCACGTACTGGTCCATTTCGTCGTGTCAGGGCGAAGGGTTTTCCGTCATCCGCCGCTACCCTTGCGCGCTTCCGGGGCTCTTTAAGCAAAGGAAAACCGAATGACAAGGATTTGTGGAGTTTATCAATCAAGAATAATTTCGCAACCACCCATAGCCGGAACTGGACAGGCGTTTTCAGGGCGTCGGCTGATCTTCGATGAAGGTGTCGCTGCGCCAATCATAGGTGCGATGGCGCTCCCAGGGACGGGCAAGCGTCGTGAAAGCCGGCCGGATTTGCATGACGGGTGAGCCCTGCCCTTCCTGCTGCTCCGCCCGAATTTCGATTGCGCCCGTGCGGCGCAGCGTCCGTGCGTCGACGATGCGGGCTCGGCGCGGCGCGCACGCTTCCACATCGACCCGCGCGGCGACCACGATCAGGTCTGCCTGATCGCACAGGGCGGGAAAGAGGCGCGGGTTTTCGAGGGTGACGATCGTCCAGCCGATGGCGCTGCGCGCCGCACACCATTGCTTGTCGCGGCAGACAAATCGACCTGGCCGGCTTGCCTCGATGGCCGATGAAAAATCCGCACGGATCGCCGTAGCCTTCTCTCCATCGATCGGCGGCGCTCGTCGGACCGCCTGTTCCATAGCCGGGTAAAGATCATCGGCTGCAGGCGGGAGCATGACCGGCCGCTCGTGCTCCCCCACGGCGAGCGCCCGTTGCCATTGCGAAAATATGAAGTCCGGCGGGCGCGGCCGGTTCGTTGCGATGGCATCATCCGTGACCAGACCGAGAATGCGTCCGTCCTCGGCGATCACGATGTCGGGCCGGCTCCCATCTTCCAATGCCAGGCTGAAGAAGCCTGCACAGATCAGCACGATGCCAGAGATTGCCAGCCAACTGCGCAGCACGCAGAGAAAAACACCGCCGATCGCGATCAGCACGAAGCCGATGGGTCCGATGCGGCCGGTCACGACCTCGCCATCGAGCGACGTCACGAACCGGGCGACGTCGAGCATCCGATCGAGACCCCACGCCATCGCCATCAAAGGCAGATGCTCAAGCCCGAACGGCATTAGCAGCATGGCGAACAGACCGAAGGGCATGATCACGATGCTGATCAGCGGCATGGTGAGAATGTTTGCGAGCAGGCCATAGGCCGGCAGCCTGTGGAAGTAGGCGATCGAATAGACCGACGTTGCCAGGCCGCCGATGAGCGAGGTGATGAGGATGCCTGCGGCGACGCCGGTGATGAGGCGCCCCTTGCTGCGGCCGCCAGCCGCTTCGGCCTTGCCGGTGCGCCGTTCGCGCCAGCGCCCGTAGCCGGCAACCAGCGCCAGGGTGGCGGCGAAGGACATCTGGAAGCCTGGCCCGGCCACAGCCGAAGGCATGAGAACCACGATGACGATTGCGGCGAGCGCGACGTTGCGCAGGCTGATCGACATGCGGTCGAAAAACACCGCGACCAGCATGATCGAGATCATGATCCAGGCGCGAAGTGCCGATACGGCGCCGCCGGAAATGAGGATGTAGAGGCAGACCATCAGCAGCGCACCGGCAGCGGCAACCTTCTTGATCGGCACACGGTGCGCCAGCCCCGGAACCATGCTGAGAGCAGTGCGTGCGCCGATCAGAAACGTGCCGGCTGCCAGCGCCATGTTGAGGCCGGAGATCGCCAGCACATGCGCTAGCCCCGCCTGTCGCAGCACCTCGACCGTCTCCCGGCTGATGGCCCTTTCCTCTGCGGTCACCAGAGCCGCCGCAAGCGCGCCGGTATCGCCGCCGATCGAGGCGCGGATCCTCTCGCCAACCGTTTCCCGCATTGCGGCCATCGTTTTCGCCGCTGCCGAACGCAGCGAGAAAGCCGCCTCGGGCTCTTCGGTCGCCACCTTCTCGGATAGTTTGGGCGCGCCGTAGAAAAACCCGACGGCGCCGATTCCCTTGAAATAGCTGTCGAAGGCGAAATCGTTCAGGCCGGGCAGCGCCGGACCCGAGGGCGGAGACAGCCGCGCCCTGCCCTCGACCATCGCGCCGAGCGGAAACGGCTCTCCGGAGCCCCGCGTCACCAGCGTCGCCTTCAGCGGCTGGCGGCGCAGCTTTGGCCGGCTCGTTTCCTCGATCTCCAGCCCGTAGCGCCAGCGGCCGCGATCGTCCTGCTCGCGCGAAAAGACCACGCCCCGCAGGTTCGTGGTCACCGGAGCGTCGAGAACAACCGTGTCGATGCACCACGTCTCGATCGCGACCAGCAGCATGCCGCAGATGAAGAGCGTAACCGCAATCAACGGAGCCCTCAAAGGCGCCAGCCGCCACCGACAGGCCAGCGCTGCTATTCCGAAAATGCACAGCAGCACTGCAAGATTGGCAATCCGGATATCGAAGGGCAGCGCCAGCCAGGCGAGCACGCCGAAGATCAAGAACACCGGGATCAACACGAAACCGTGACCGAATGCCCGTTCCTCTTCGATCGCGGCGAGGAATGCCGGTTTAAGCGCGGCAGGCCGGAAACGAGCTGCGCGGCCCGCAATTGCTTGCCACGATGGCCGGAGAAACAGGAAGAACCGGCCTCGCGTAGGTAATGTCGCGGCGACAACGGCGGCATCGGATTCGGGAAGCCTGAAGCTTCCGCGTTCGACGTCGAGCGACGCTTGCCGAATTTCCGTTTCGCTCATTGCGCCCGCACTTTGGACCCTGACTTCGCGGTCGATCATGCAACCAACGCAGCGCAACTGCAACCGAGGCGCTATCTGCCGAAAAAAGCGGCAAACCTATATAGAATGGTACCGCACCATCATCGGACGAGCTTATTGATCTCTTTGGACTTATTGCCGTAACATGCCATTATTGCGTCGCCATATGCACATTTTCGCATCGCACAATTTGCCTTTCGTACAGCTTGGCAGTCGAAAATAAATCATATAGCAAATTCGCAACGTTCATTGTCGTGGCACGTCTGTGTGCCACGTTGCCATAAGACGGAGGGTCCGATGACTGATAAAACCGCGGTTGTAACACTCGATGGAAAGTCGGCGGATCTTCCGGTGCGATCTGGGTCCATCGGCCCTGACGTCGTGGACATCGGCTCGCTCTACAAGCAGACAAAGATGTTCACCTACGACCCGGGCTTCACGTCGACGGCGTCGTGCGAATCCAAGATCACCTATATCGACGGCGACGAAGGCGTGCTGCTCCACCGCGGCTATCCGATCGAACAGCTCGCCGAGCACGGCGACTTCCTGGAAGTCTGCTACCTGCTGCTTTACGGCGAACTGCCGACGAAGGCGCAAAAGGCTGACTTCGACTATCGCGTCACGCACCACACCATGGTGCATGAGCAGATGTCGCGCTTCTTCACCGGCTTCCGCCGCGACGCACACCCGATGGCCGTCATGTGCGGCTGCGTCGGCGCGCTTTCTGCCTTCTACCACGACTCGACCGACATCACCGATCCGCACCAGCGCATGGTTGCGTCGCTGCGCATGATCGCCAAGATGCCGACGATTGCGGCCATGGCCTACAAGTACCACATCGGCCAGCCCTTCGTTTACCCGAAGAACGACCTCGACTACGCCTCGAACTTCCTGCGCATGTGCTTTGCCGTTCCCTGCGAAGAATATGTCGTCAACCCGGTTCTGTCGCGCGCCATGGACCGTATCTTCATCCTGCACGCCGACCACGAACAGAACGCTTCGACCTCGACGGTTCGCCTCGCCGGCTCGTCGGGTGCCAACCCGTTCGCCTGCATCGCGGCCGGCATCGCCTGCCTCTGGGGCCCGGCTCACGGCGGCGCCAACGAAGCGGCGCTCAACATGCTTGCCGAAATCGGCACGGCCGACCGTATTCCGGAATTCATCGCCCGCGCCAAGGACAAGAACGATCCGTTCCGCCTGATGGGCTTCGGTCACCGCGTCTACAAGAACTACGATCCGCGCGCCAAGATCATGCAGAAGACCACGCATGAAGTGCTCGCCGAACTCGGCCACAAGGACGATCCGCTTCTCGAAGTGGCGATGGAACTCGAACGCATCGCGCTCACCGACGAGTACTTCATCGAGAAGAAGCTCTACCCGAACATCGACTTCTACTCGGGCATCACGCTGAAGGCTCTCGGCTTCCCCACCACCATGTTCACCGTTCTCTTCGCGCTTGCCCGTACCGTCGGCTGGATCGCGCAGTGGAACGAGATGATCGAGGATCCGGAACAGCGCATCGGCCGTCCGCGCCAGCTCTATGTCGGCGCTCCGCAGCGCGACTACGTGCCGGTTTCCAAGCGCTAAGACTGACAAATCAGCAGAGACAACAAAGCCCGGTCAGCGATGACCGGGCTTTTGTTTTTGCAGGCTAGGATCGACGTTTCTGACCAGTTGTGGCCGGTCTCGCAATGGCGGCAACACAACGCCACCCTAGCGCACACTTTGCACCAGGCACCATCTTCAGAAGTATTGCGGCAATCGCGCGCTCGGGCGGCGCTAAGTCTTACGGCTTGCTCTTGTTGAGATAGCCAAGAACGATCTTGGCTGCCATCTCGCCCGGCGGATGATCGGTCGTCATGCGCTGCTGCACCAGCGCGTAACCGTCGAGCATCGAGGCCCGCTGCGCCGTTGCGCCCGAAAGCCGCTCCATCCAGCGCGTCAAGGCCCCGGGGCGGATCGATTCGCCGAAATATTCCGGGACGATCGGGAAATCCGCGATCAGGTTCGGCAGTGCGCCACTCCAGATGCGGATGCGCTTGTGCAGGAACTTCACCAGGAAATCCGGCGCATAGGTTGAAACCACGGGCACGCCAGCCAAAGCGAGTTCCAGAATGACCGTACCCGAAGCAGCAATCGCCGCGTCGGCTCGATCGAAGGCCGCCCATTTGTCGGCCGCACCGACGGAAATTTCCGGCTGGATCGTCCAGGATGCGGTAATTTCCCGCACCAGCTTCTCCTGGCGCGGGACGGTCGGGAGCAGGAAGCGAATTCCCGGATGGCGGGCTTCGAGTTCCTCGACTGTCGCGCGGAAGATCGGCAGCAGGCGACCGACCTCGCTGGAGCGCGAGCCCGGCAATAGAAGGCATGTCTCAACACGCCCGTCCTTGGCGCCCGCAAGGCGCGGCTGGCGGCTTGCGCGAACGGCGAGCACATTGGCGTCGCTTGCAAGGCGATGGCCGACATAAGTGGTCGGGGGGCCTTGCAGCCGCTCCATCGCCTCCGGCTCGAACGGCAAGACGGCGAGCACGTGATCGACGTAGCCGCGCATGCGCGGTGCTCGCTCCGGCTTCCAGGCCCAGACGCTCGGGCAGACGTAGTTGATGACGGGCAGATCCGGCAATGCGGCGCGCACTTTTCGCGCCACGCGGTGGGTGAAATCCGGGCTATCAATGATCAGAAGCGCGTCGGGTCGGGCTGCGATGATCGCCTTTGCCGTTTGGCGAATACGCATGATCAGCTTCGGCAGACGGGCGAGCACCTGGGTGAAGCCCATGATCGACAGTTCGGAATAGTCGAACAACGAGCGAAGGCCCTCGGCCTCCAGCGCCTCGCCGCCGACCCCGACGAGTTCGACGTCGGAATGGCTTTGCGCCCGAAGCGCGCGGACGAGATCGGCACCCAGAAGGTCGCCGGAAACTTCACCCGCGATCACTGCGAGCTTGTAACGTGGCGCGTTCATCGTCTGATACCTCCGGACGTGCGCTCCACTCCGGCGACAAAAAGCCCCGCTTGATCGGCGACCTTGACCACTTCGCTACGTTCCAGCACCAGCGCCCGTCCGGCTTCGACGGCAACACCGGCAAGACCGGCCCGCTCGGCAAGCGCGATGGTGGACGGGCCGATCGACGGCAGATCCGCGCGCAGATCCTGTCCCGGCTTGCAAAGTTTGACGAGAACGCCGCGCCGGCGCGAAGAGACGCGGCCCTCCGCCTTCAAGACGGCGACGCGCTCCAGCATGGCGTCCGTGCCCTCGGCGCCCTCGAGCGCTACGACACGCCCGCCGACCGCAACCGCCCCCTGCCCCACGTCGAGCGCGCCGAGCGCGTTGGCCGCAGCGATGCCCGCTTCTATGTCGCGTTGGTCGTCACCGTCAGGGTTCACAGCACCGATGGGGCCCGATTCGGCCAGGAGATTGGGTACCACCTCGTGCACGCCGATGACGTGCGCGCCGCTTGCCTCGATCAGCTGCATCGCCATGCGCAGAACCGCATCGTCCCCGCCCGAGACCAAGGTCTTCAGCACTGACGGTATCTTTGCGAGGGTCCGCAACGTCGGGCGGATATCGCGCCACTCCGGCCGACGCCGAACCCACCCGGACAAGACGACGCGGTCGATGCCCTCTTCTTTGAATGTGCGGCTGATATTGGCGAAATCGCCGATCGCCAGAACCGAATGGTCAAAATCGACCCAATCGGATTCTTCCGCTTCACGCGTGAGCGCGATGATGTAGGGATCTTCGCCGCGTGCACGAACCGCTTCGGCGACGTGATGAGGCAGCGCGCCGCCACCAGCGATGATTGCGAGCCGGCCGCTGGTCGCCGCGCGGCTCGCAGCAGAAGACATCACGGTCAGGCCTTGCCGCGTTGCGGCGAAGATAGCGCGCGGTCGCTCTCGGCGCCGATGAAATCGAGGATTTCCATGACCGGCGCGCAATCCATATAGTCTTCGCGAATCGCTGCGGCATTGGCGCGGATCGATTCCGGCCCTTCGAAGATCTGCTTGTAGGCGCGGCGAACCACATGGATCGTTGCACGATCGATGCCAGCCCGGCTCATGCCGACGACATTCAGACCGCTCAGCAGGCCGGGATTGCCGTTGAGCATGCCATAGGGAATGACGTCGTAGCTGACAGCTGACAGACCGCCGACAAAGGCCTGACGGCCGACGCGGGTGAACTGGTGGACCGCACAGCCGCCGCCGAGAATGACGCGATCTTCGACCGTGACATGGCCCGCCAGCATCACATTGTTGGACAGGATGATGTTGCTGCCGAGGCGGCAATCATGCGCCACGTGCGAGTTGGCGAGAAAGAGATTGTTATCGCCGACGACCGTCTTACCGCCATGCTCGACGGTTCCGGTGTTCATCGTCACGCCTTCACGGATCGTGCAATTGGTGCCGATCAGAAGCTCGGTATCGACGGCGCTGTGGTGAACGCTCTGGGAATCACCGCCGACCACGGCGTTCGGGAAAATCTTCGTTCCCTTGCCGACGGTCGTCCGGCCGATCACCACGACATGGCTGAGAAGCTCGATATCGTCGCCCAGAACGACTTTCGGCCCGATGTAGCAAAACGGGCCGATCTTGACGTTCTCGCCGATCACAGCACCGCTCTCGACGATCGAGGACGGGTGGATCTTCGCAGATGCTGCAATCATGTTCAGGCGTCTTCCTTGCTGACTATCATCGCGCCGATATCAGCTTCTGCGACAAGTTGCCCGTCAACTTTTGCGTCACAGTGAAATTTCCAGATATTGCCGCGCTGCTTCTGCTTCACGACATGGAATTCGACGCGATCTCCGGGCACGACCGGCTTGCGGAAACGGGCATTGTCGATGGTCATGAAATAGACCAGGTTCGTGCCGGTTCCCACCTTGCGGGCGCAGATCGCGCCGGCGGTCTGCGCCATGCCCTCGACCAGCAGGACGCCCGGCATGATCGGCTGCTCCGGGAAGTGGCCGGTGAAATGCGGCTCGTTCGCCGAAACGTTCTTGATGCCGATCGCCGAATTGTCGCCGTCGATCTCGATGATGCGATCGACGAGCAGAAATGGGTAGCGATGGGGAAGCAGTTTCAGGATTTCCTGAATATCCGCCGTGCCGAGAACCGTTGCTGCTTCACTCATTCGCGCCGCCCTTCTTCTTTTTCTGTCTTTCCTCTGCCCGCATGGCCATTTCCGCAACGTCGCGCAGGAAATCACGCATCGGGCGCGCTGGAATACCGCCGTACCGTTCGCCGGCGGGAACATCAGCCGCCACGCCGCTCATGGCGGCGATCTGGACGCCATCACCAACCGTGATATGGCCATTGACGCCGCTGCCGCCGCCGATCATGACGCCATCGCCGATCTTTGTGCTGCCGGCGATGCCGACCCCGCTGACGATGCCGCAATAGCGACCAATGCGCACGTTGTGACCGATCTGAACGAGATTGTCGATCTTCGTACCCTCGCCGATCACTGTGTCATCCATCGTGCCACGGTCGATGGTCGTATTCGCGCCGATCTCGACATGATCCTGAATGATCACCCGTCCGACCTGAACGATCTTGATCATCCCGCCTTTCGGACCCGGCGCATAGCCGAAGCCGTCCTGACCGATGCGAGCGCCGGGGTGAATGATCACGCTGTTGCCGACGAGAGCGCAAAGCACGCTTGCACCTGCGGCAATCGTGCACTCGCGACCGATGCGCACGCCTGGGCCGATGACCGCGCCGGCCGCGATCCGCGTGCCGCGGCCGATCTCGGCGCCAGCACCAACCACAGCCGTCGGTTCGACCTCGACATCGTCTTCAAGCCGCGCGGTCGGATCCACGAACGCGCCAGGCGCGATGCCGCGCAGGCTCGTATTGCGAGCCGGACGCATCGCAATCTCGTGCAACAACGTGCCAGCAAGCGCAAAGGCCGTGTGCGGGCGCGCTGTCAAAAGGACGGGAATATGTGCAGGGACGAGAGACGAAATCGTCTTATCGCAAATGATCGCCGATGCCTCACACGTTTCGAGTTCGGCACGGCTCTTGCGAGACAACATATAGCAGACGTCCCCGGGCTTTGCCCGATAGACCGGCGCTACGGAGCGGACAGCACGGTCAGCGACCGCGACATCCACCAATTCCGCCCCAATTCGATCCGCCAGGTCGCCCAGGCGGATCCCATCGTGGGGCGGAAAAAACCAGTTCTGTTCCATGTACACTCCAGAACGATCTTTTCTGGCAGTTCTGGACTGCTTCTTATCAGAACGACGAGGAAATACCGAACTTCAAGTTCTGAACCTTGTCGAAATCTTCCTTGGCGATCGGCCATGCGTAGTCGACGCGCAGCGGACCGAAGGGTGAAGCCCAGATCAGACCAACACCGACCGATGCACGCAGCGACGAGTTGTTGCCCTGCACGGTCTCGCCCGGGGCCATCTGGACCTGGTTGCTGTAAAGCGTGCCGGCATCAGCGAAGACCGCACCGCGGAAGCCGCTGTCACGCGGGATACCCGGAAGCGGGAACGTCGCCTCGGCCGAAGCCGTGAAGTAGGTCGTACCGCCGAGCGCATCGCCCGTTGCCTTGTCCCGAGGACCAACACCGTTACGCTCGAAGCCACGGATGTCGCTGGTGCCGAGCTGGAACTGGTCGAAGACCTGCAGATCGCTACCGGTTTCGAAGATATGGCCGGCGCTACCGCCGAGCGAAGCGATGATGTCGGCTTCGTCGTTAACGGTGTAGTACCACTTGGCCTTACCGGTCATCTTGTAGAAGTCGGAGTCACCACCGAGGCCGGCGAATTCATGCGTGAAGGTCGCGAGAATGCCGTCATGCGGCAGCTGCGCATCGTCGAGCGTGTTGTAGGTGATCGACTGCGAGACCGACGAACGAACCCAATTGCCACCCTCGACCGCGCGAACGTACGGCGAAGAAAGCTTCGCGACGTTACCGCTATAGTCGAACTGCGTGAAATTGTAACGCAGCGTCGTCGACAGGTTCTCGGTGATCGGCGCGGTCACGCGCAGGCTGAAGCCCTGATCTTCGTAGCTATAGTTGTCGTCATCGAAGTCGTTTTCGTTCTTGAAGACGTCGAAGCCTGCAGCCAGACGGTAGCCAAGGAAATACGGCTCGGTGAACGAAACGTTGTACGTCCGGCTTTCGTCGCCACGACCAGCGGCGACGCGGATGTACTGACCGCGACCGAGGAAGTTCTTCTCTTCGATCGAAGCTTCGACGAGGAAGCCACCACCGCTACCGGCGGAGTAACCTGCACCGATACCGAACGAACCGGTCGACTGATCCTGTACGTCGACGATCACAACAACACGGTCAGCGGCGCTGCCCGGAGCGGTCGAAACGTTGACAGTCGAGAAGTAACCGAGAGCCTCGAGACGACGCTTGGCGCGCGCTACCATTTCCTGGTTGAAGGCGTCGCCTTCACCCATGTCGAACTCGCGACGGATAACGTAGTCGCGGGTACGGGTGTTGCCGCGGATTTCGATTCGCTCGACATAGGCGCGCTCGCCCTGGTCGACGAGGTAGTCGACGGCGATCGTGTGGTTGCCGAGATCGCGGTTGCCGCGAGGCGTGACGCGAGCGAACGGGTAGCCAGCCGAAGCGACGCGCTTCGAGATCTCGGTCATCGTCGCCTGAACGTCCTTGGCCTTGTAGACCGAACCCTGACGGCTGACGATAAGCCCCTTCAGTTCTTCGGCGTTGATGCCCTCAACGGTCGATTCGACGTTGACGGAACCAAAGTCGTAGCGCGGACCTTCTTCGACGGTGATCGTCACCGTGTATTCGTTGGTCGCTTCATTCAGGGTCGCATCCGAGGTAACGACCTGGAAGTCGGCGTAGCCGCGGTTGTAGTAGAACTGACGCAACAGTTCTTCGTCCGCGCGCAGCTTGTCGGGATTGTAGACGTCCTTCCGCGTAATGAAGGAGAAGATGCCCGATTCCTTCGTCGCGATGACCGACTGCAGGCGACCGTCGCTGTACGCTTCGTTGCCGACGAAGTTGATCTGAGAAATCTTGGTGCGCTCGCCTTCGTTGATGACGAACGCGAGGTTGACGCGACCTTCGGCCACAGGAACGACCTGCGTCGTCACCGTGACATCGCCACGACCGATCGCCGCATAGGCGTCCTTGATCGACTGAATGTCCGTCTCAACCGTCGCTTCGCTATAAGGACCGAGCGGCTGCGTGCGCACAACGCCCTGCAGCTTGTCGTCCTTGATCTTGCGGTTGCCGTTGAAGACGACCTGGTTGACGAGCTGATTCTCGCTGACGCTGACGACCAGCGTGCCGCCGGAAACGTTGATGCTGACGTCGGAGAAGTAGCCGGTCGCATACAGGCGCTTCACGGAAGCGTCGATGTCGGTGTTGTTGAAGCTCTTGCCCGGAACGATCGTGATGTTGGCGCGAACCGTCTCAGCGCTGACGCGCGTGGCGCCGCGCACTTCGACACGATTGATGACCGCAGCTTCTGCAACGGACGTGCCTGCGAGCAACCCAACACCAGCGCCGGAAACAACAATGCTTGTTGACAGCGCAGCCGCCGACACCGCGTTCAAAAACCTTGAACCAGCTTTCATGTTCAAATCTTACCTTTTCCAAACGTCGCGCGGCAGTTTCGTGCCGACTCCGGTCACGGTTGCCGTTTTAACCGCTTTTCCCATACAAGCAAGCCAGCTCGTTAATTTCTGTTTACTTCAATTCGAACCGTGGCTTAACGGCCACTACAGCTTCGATTTATCGTAAACAAAACCTTTCGTCGCAAGCCGTTGAAAACCAATCGTTCACAGTATCCGTCGAAATCCCCCTCGCCGTTTCCCCGGCCGAACGCTAGCCGAAGAACATCGATATGTCGTTCCAGGTGGCAAAGACCATGAGCATCAGCACCATGGCAAAACCGATCCGGTAGGCGACATCCTGCGCGGCCGGGCCCACCGGCCTTCCGCGCAAGGCCTCAACCGCATAGAACATCAAGTGGCCGCCATCAAGCACCGGAACGGGCATGAGGTTAAGCAATCCTATGGAAACAGACAGGATCGCGGCAATATTCAGCAAAAACGGAATTCCAAGCGTCGCCATCTGTCCCGAGACCTTGGCGACGCGGATCGGTCCGCCGATCTGATCCGCCTTCATCCGCCCGGTCACGACATTGGAGAGATAGTCGAAAGTACCGGTGACAACGTGCCAGCTTTGCAGGACGCCCTGCCCGACGGCCTCAATCGGACCATAGTTGACCGTGCGGAAATTGCCGGCTTCCTGATCGGTCAGGATACCGATGACGCCGATTTCCATCTTGTTGCCAAACTGATCCGTGAGCTCGGTACGCTGCGGCACCATGGACAGATCGAGCATCGCGCCGTTGCGTTCGATTCGGATCGAAATCGGCATTTCCGGGCGAACACTGACGTAGCGGCGAACGTCGTCGAAGGTGACGACCGGAGTGCCGTCGATCGAAATCAGACGGTCTCCCGGCACGACACCTGCTTGCGCAGCAGCACTGTTCTCATTCACCCGCGCAACCACCGGATCGGCGACCTGACGCCCGTAGACGGAAAACAGCACGGCAAAGATGGCGATGGCGAGAATGAAGTTTGCGATCGGTCCGGCGGCGACGGTTGCCGCACGCTTCCACAATTTGGCGCCGAGGAAGGTCTGACTGCGCTCTTCCGGCGCCAGCGCCTCCAGGCGCTTGTAGTCCGGCACGCTCGCCGCATCCTCGTCGCCGTAGAACTTGACGTAACCGCCAAGGGGAATCGCCGCCAGTTTCCACCGCGTTCCGTGCCGATCGGTCCAGCCGACGAGCTCAGGGCCAAAGCCGATCGAAAAAGCCAGAATGCGGATGCCCGACCAGCGGCCGACGAGGTAGTGGCCCATCTCGTGCACAAAGACCAGCAGCGTCAGCACCAGAAGAAATGGGACGACGTAGCCGGTCAGAATCTGAAGGGCATCAAGCAGATATGTCATGAACGTTCCTCAAGCACCCGCGGGCCTAAGCTCAAAGGCTATACAGGACGGATCCGAAAGCGATCTGGCGCCCATCGCTGACGAAATACTGAATCATGACCAGAATCAACGCCGCGACACACGCGAAAATCAACCCGTCGACCCGATCCATAACGCCGCCATGCCCCGGAATGAGACGGCTGGAATCCTTCACCCCAAAACGGCGCTTGATGAAGGATTCGAACAAGTCTCCCACTTGGCTGGCGACGGAAAGCACCAGCGCAATGATCGGAATGCGGAGATCTTGCAGTGAAAAATAAGCCATAAAGACGGCAACACCGGCAACGATGCCGCAAATTGTACCACCGATGGCACCCGACCATGTCTTGCCGGGCGATATGCGTGGCGCGAGCTTCGGTCCACCGATCGCGCGGCCGGTAAAATAGGCGAAGATGTCGGTCGCCCAGACGACGGCAAAGACGAACAGCGTCGCCATCAAGCCAAGATCGTCGGCGCCGCGAAGGGCCGCAAGCGAAATGCCGGTCAGCCCGGCATAGGCGATGCCGCCCGGCAGCCACCAACTGGTCTTCTGCAGAAATACCCAAAGGACAGTGAGAACTACAAAAGCGGCCAGGACCGGCAGGCTGTAGCCGATATAGCCGGTCACGATCAGGCCGGCGATGATCACGACGCCCAGCCAGCCAACGGCATTGCCTTGGAAATCCCGCTCCTGGAGGTCCGTGATCGTCGACCACTCATAATAGACGAGCAGCGCAATCAGCGCCGACAGCAACTGAAACGCCAAACCGCCGAACCAGGTCGCCGCCAGTGTCACCGCTGCGAGGACCACGCCCGAAGCGATACGAAGCTTAAGTTCAGTCTGCATCAGGAACCGACCGCCAACGTAGGCTCGGCGACGCCGCCGAAGCGGCGCTCGCGGCAGGCGTATTTTTCAAGCGCCGCCAGGAACGTTTCGCGCGTAAAGTCCGGCCACAACTCCGGAACGAAGATCAGTTCCGAATAGGCGCCCTGCCAAAGAAGGAAATTCGAGAGACGCTCTTCGCCGCTGGTGCGGATGATCAGGTCCGGATCGGGAATGTCCCACGTGTCCAGCATCGCCGCGATACGCTCGGGGTTGATGTCTTCCGGCCGCAAGCGTCCTTCGGCGACTTCCGTCGCCAGCCGCCGCATGGCTCGTGTCATTTCGTCCCGGGCGCCGTAATTGAAGGCAATGACGAGCGTAATCCCGGTATTTGCCCGCGTCGTTTCCTCCGCCTCCACCAGCAACGGTAGAATGTCGCCTCTGAGGTTGGAGCGGTCACCGATGACTCGGATGCGGACATTCTCGCGGTGCAGATCGGCAAGATCCCGGCGGATAAAGGTCTTGAGCAGCCCCATCAGATCGCTGACTTCCGCCGCCGGCCTGCTCCAGTTTTCCGAGGAAAAGGCAAAAAGCGTGAGGTAGCGGATCCCCAAGTCGCCCGCCGTCTTGACGGCGGCGCGAACGGTCTCGACACCCTTGCGGTGCCCCATCGTGCGCGGCAGACCACGCGCGTTCGCCCAACGCCCGTTGCCATCCATGATGATGGCAACATGTTCCGGAACGGTCGTGGAAGTGAGGTTTTGCATAAGGCGTCCGCGAAAGGAGACTCAGATCACGAGCAGAGCAGATCAGACCTGCATGATTTCCTTTTCCTTCTCGACGAGCAAGCGGTCGATATCGGAAATCGTTTCGTCGGTCATCTTTTGCACGCGCTCGGACTGAGAACGGCTGATATCCTGACCGATGTCGCCATCCTTTTCGGCTTTTTTCAGGTCGTCCATGCCGTCACGGCGCACGTGGCGCACGGCGACCTTCGCCTTTTCGGCGTAGTCATGTGCCACTTTGACGAGCGACTTGCGGCGCTCTTCGTTGAGTTCCGGCAGCGGAATGCGCAGGTTCTGGCCGTCGATGATCGGATTGAGGCCGAGGTTCGATTCGCGAATGCCGCGATCCACAGCGCCGACCATCTGCTTGTCCCAGACCGAGACGGACAGCATGCGCGGCTCGGGAACCGTGATGTTCGCCACCTGGTTGAGCGGCACGCGTGAGCCATAGGCTTCGACGGTCACCGGATCGAGAACGTTCGCCGACGCGCGGCCGGTACGGAGCGACGCGATATCGCTCTTGAATGCGGAAATGGCGCCATCCATGCGACGCTTCAGTTCCTTCAGGTCAACACCTTCACTCATGGTCGAAACTCCCGTTCTATCATTCGCCGGCCCGAGGGCCGTTCTGCAGCTTCTTAATTGTCTGTGACGATGGTCGCGCGACCGCCGCCGGTCAATATTTCCGCAAAGCCACCCTTCTCATGAATGGAGAAGACAACGATCGGAATGGCATTTTCGCGTGCAAGCGCGACGGCGGCAACATCCATGACGGCAAGCCCCTTCTCGAGGACTTCGCTGTGCGTCAGGCGGTCGAAGCGGGTCGCGTCCGGATCCTTCTTCGGGTCGGCGGAATAGATGCCATCGACCTGGGTGCCCTTGAAGATCGCCTGCGCGCCCATTTCGGCGGCGCGAAGGGCGGCGGCAGAGTCGGTCGTGAAGAAGGGATTGCCCGTGCCGCCGGCGAAGATCACGACGCGGCCGAGGGAAAGATGGTAGAGCGTTGCGCGCTGCGAGAAGCTCTCGCAGATTTCCGGCATCGCGATTGCCGAAAGCACGACCGTATCGATGTCGAGCTTGCGCAGCGACGTTGCGAGCGCCAGCGCGTTGATGACGGTTGCCAGCATGCCCATGTGGTCGCCGGTTACCCGGTCGCCGCCCTTGGAAGCGACGGCCACGCCGCGGAAGATGTTGCCGCCGCCGACAACCACGCCCACTTCGACGCCCATGGCGCGCGCTTCGGCGATATCTGCGGCGATCCGGTCAGCGACCGCCACATCGATGCCGAAGCCCTGGCTGCCCATGAGAGCTTCACCGGAGGCTTTGAGTAGAACGCGTTTGTAGAGTGGCTCGGCCGGCATCATCGCTCCTGAACAGATCAGCGCGCGTGCGCACGATGGCGGCGCACAGCGCATAAGGACACATTGCGCACCATGGTTTCAACCGCAACGGCGTATTTTCCGGCGGGTCCAGCGCATTGACGAAGCCGGATACACGAAGGGCACCGCGTTGTCACGCGATGCCCCAAGGTTTTCCCAATATGGGTGAAGAAATCAGCCCTTGGCGACGGCTGCAACTTCTGCAGCGAAGTCGGACTCTTCCTTCTCGACACCTTCGCCGAGCAGCAGGCGAGCCATGCCGGTGACTTCGATCGGTGCGCCAGCGAGCTTTTCAGCGTCCTTGACGGCCTGACCGACGGTGATTTCCGGGTTCATGACGAAGGCCTGCGACAGCAGAGCGACTTCTTCGAAGAACTTGCGCATGCGGCCTTCGACCATCTTTTCGATGATGTTGTCCGGCTTGCCCGAAGCGCGCGACTGTTCGATGAAGACGTTGCGTTCGCGCTCGGCAACAGCGGCGTCGACTTCGTCCGCACGGATCGCGAGCGGGTTGGTCGCAGCGATGTGCATGGCGATCTGACGGCCAACCGAGAAGAGAACTTCCTTGTCGCCGATCGACTTCAGGGCGACGAGAACACCGAGCTTGCCGATGCCGTCGCCGGCAGCGTTGTGGATGTAGGTGGCGACAACACCGTCTTCGACCTTGAGCAGGGCTGCGCGGCGAAGCGTCATGTTCTCGCCGATGGTGGCGATCGCGTCCTTGATGGTCTCGTCGACCGACTTGCCGGTTGCCGGGTAGTTTGCAGCCGCGATGGCTTCAACCGAGCCGTCGGTGGTCAGCGCTACGTTGGCAACGCCGCGGACGAGTTCCTGGAAGGCTTCGTTGCGGGCAACGAAATCGGTCTCGGAGTTGATTTCGACGACGACAGCCTTGACGCCACCGCTGACAATACCGATGAGGCCTTCAGCAGCCGTGCGGCCCGACTTCTTGTCGGCCTTGGCGATGCCCTTGGCGCGCAGCCAGTCGATCGCAGCTTCCATGTCGCCGTTGGTTTCGGCGAGCGCCTTCTTGCAGTCCATCATGCCTGCGCCGGTCTTTTCGCGCAGTTCCTTCACCATTGCTGCAGTTACACTCATCTTATTGCCTCTTTGTCTGTTTGGTTGGCGCGCTGCCCTTAAGGGCGCGGTACCAGGAGGTGTGGCAGGGAATGGCTTTTCAATGTGACACCGTGATGACTGAACCATCACGGGGTTGCTCGGCTCCAAAGATCCGAACGGATCAGCGCCATCCCCGGCTGAAAAGAACAAGGCCGTTCAGATTTTCATCACAAACGGCCTTGTCCCGACATTTCATTGGGGGCGGCAGGCTCACCTGCCGCCAAGGCCCGATCAGGCGTCGGAGGCCTCGTCGAGCGCCGGCTCGACCGGAGCTTCGGCAGATGCACCGAGGTCACGGCCCGATGCGCCCTGCTGACGTGCGATGCCGTCGATGGCAGCGCGTGCAATGAGGTCGCAGTAGAGAGCGATGGCGCGCGAAGCGTCGTCGTTGCCCGGGATCGGATAGTCGATCTGGTCCGGATCGCAGTTCGAGTCGATGACTGCGACAACCGGGATGCCGAGGCGCTTGGCTTCGTCGATCGCGATCGATTCCTTGTTGGTGTCGATGATGAACATCAGGTCCGGCGTGCCGCCCATGTCGCGGATACCGCCGAGAGCGCGGTTCAGCTTTTCGCGTTCGCGCTCGAGGTTCAGGCGTTCCTTCTTGGTGAAGCCCGAAGCTTCCGAAGAGAGGATTTCGTCGAGCTTGCGCAGGCGCTGGATCGAGTTCGAAATCGTCTTCCAGTTGGTCATCATGCCGCCGAGCCAGCGAGCGTTGACGTAGTACTGGGCCGAACGCTTGGCAGCGTCAGCGATGATTTCGGACGCCTGGCGCTTGGTGCCGACGAACAGAACGCGGCCGCCATTGGCAACGGTGTCGCTGACGATCTGCAGGGCGCGCGACAGCATTGGCACGGTCTGTGCGAGGTCGATGATGTGAACGTTGTTGCGATCGCCGAAAATGTACGGCTTCATCTTCGGGTTCCAGCGGTGCGTCTGGTGGCCGAAGTGAACGCCAGCTTCCAGAAGCTGACGCATGCTAAAATCAGGCAATGCCATGCCTTTTCTCCTTTTCCGGTTGAACCTCCGCGAAGCGTCGAGCATGTCTTTCGACCGGCCCACCGGCGGAACGATCCGGATTTCTCCCGGAACATCCCAAGCTTCACGTGTGGAATGGGCAGCCCCTTAACGGCAACCGCCCGAGAAATCAAGCCGCAAACGCCGCTTTTTACCGCAATCGGCTATTTGCAGTCCTCGGATTTGAACACTTCGAGGTCCGCAAGCTTGCCGCTCAGGACGAAATCGCCGTAGTCCATCGTCAGGTCGCGGGTAATCCCGTTCTCGTAGAGCTTGAACGACATACGGTAGATCGGCAGCGCGTCGCCGCTCTTGTCATCGTTGAAATAGGAGATGGTCACCGGCCAGTAATTGTCGCCGCTGAGCTTGCCCGCCTTGCCGGCATCCGGCTCATCCGCCGTGGGTTTGCGCGATTTGCCGACGAAGGTCGAGGTGATCAAGGTCTTGTCACCCGAGTCGGAGCCGTCGAAGATGCGCGCCTCAAAGAGGCTCTCGCCTTTCTTCGCTCGCGAGATCACCTCCATCATGTGCGCCGTCGGAAACCGGCTCGCCGCAAGCTCGATTTCGCGCTTGTCCGGCGCGGTCAGCTCGACCTTAACGCCCGCTTTTTCCTCATGCGCCGTACCGCGCACTTCCTTGTCCAGCTTCTCATCGGTGAAGGAGCGGGTCAGGAAGCGGAAATTGCCATTCTTTAGATCTTCATAGGTGGTCGTCTGCTGATCGGTCAGGCGCACTTCCTCGCCGGTATCGACCTGGGTGACGAAACGGAAGCTGACGGTATAGCCCGCGCAGGCCGAGCCATTGAACTCGTAGACCATGCGACCATACATTCCGGCAATGCCCGAACGATCCGATGCATCCTTGAGTTCGAGATCATAGACGGCGCGGTGCGGCACAAGGGCGTTTGCGTGTGCCGCCGTGGCGCCCGATACTGTCATGACGGCGAAACAGGCGCTGCCCAAAGTGACGAGACCGAAGCCTTTATGAAACATCCGTTTCCTCCTGTTGGACTCGCCGGCAATGCTATAAACAAGCGTTCGGCAGAAGCGAGGCGGCGTTCGCAGGAAAAAGCCGGTGCCCGCCGCGATCCGGCCTGAATGCAGGATTTTAACACAAAAGACAACAATGGAGCTTTCCATGTCGGCAGAGATCGAAGCGCGCCTCAAGGACCTCGGCGTCACACTTCCCCAGGCTGCGACCCCGGTTGCAAACTACGTGCCCTACGTCATCAGCGGCTCGATGCTCTACATCTCCGGACAGCTTCCGATGGAAGACGGCAAGGTCGCTGTGACCGGCATCGTCGGCAAGGATGTGGACGTGGCCCGCGCACAACGCGCCGCCGAACTCTGCTCGATCAACATCCTCGCCCAGGCCAAGGCAGCACTCGGCGGCGATCTCGGTCGCATCCGACGCCTGGTGAAGATCAACGGCTTCGTCGCCTCGACACCGGAATTCGTCGAGCAGCATCTGGTCATCAACGGCGCATCCAATCTGCTTGCGACCGTGCTCGGTGAAGCCGGCAAGCATGCGCGTGCCGCCGTCGGCATGGCTTCCCTTCCCTTCAATGCCGCCGTCGAGATCGACGCCGTCATCGAAGTCGCCTGACAGAGTGCCCGGCATGGCTGATATTTCCTGGCTGAAGGCCCAACCGATTGCCCATCGCGGCTATCACGACATGAACAAGCAGGTGTGGGAGAATACGCTTTCGGCCTTCTCCCGCGCCGTCGACGCCGGTTTCGCGATCGAATGCGATCTGCAGTATACCGCCGACAGCATTCCGGTCGTCTTCCACGATGACGACACCCAGCGCCTGTGCGGGATCAAGGGCGACGTTCGCTCGCGCACCGCCGGCGAACTCGGCCTGATGGCGATCGGCGGCACGAAGGACAAGGTGCCGACGTTGACGCAGATGCTGCGCTTGGTTGCCGGCAAGGTGCCGCTCGTCATCGAGCTCAAGGGCCGCAAGGGCGACGACGAGGGCTTTGCCGCCGCCGTGCTCGAAACGCTCGAAGGCTACAAGGGCCACGTTGCGCTGATGAGCTTCGATCACTGGCTGCTCAAGGACCTGAAGGCGCTCGACGCGCCCTACCCGCTGGGCCTCACCGCGGAAGGTGCCAATCCGGAGACCTTCTTCGTGCATGAGGAAGCGATGCAGCTCGGGCTCGATTTCATCTCCTACCACTACGGCCACCTGCCGAACTCGTTCATCACCAAGGAACGGACGCTCGGCAAGACGATCATCACCTGGACCGTGCGCGACCGGCAGGCCGAAGCCTACACGTTTGCCCATGCGGATCAGATGACCTTCGAGGGTTTCGACCCGCGGGAGGCCCTGGTTTCCTAAAGTAATGTCAGACGCCGTCACCCTCCGCATCGCGCAATCCTTCACCGATATACCGGCGGCACGCTGGAATGTGCTGTCCGGTGCATCGAAGGCGTTTCCTGGCGGCGTCTACAATCCCTTCCTCTCGCATGCCTATCTCTCGGCGCTCGAAGAGTCCGGGTCGGCGACGGCCAAGACCGGCTGGCTCGGCCAGCATCTGTTGCTTGAAGGCGGCGACGGGCAATTGCGCGGCGGCCTCGTCTGCTACCTGAAGAGCCACAGCCAGGGCGAATACGTTTTCGACCACGGCTGGGCAGACGCCTTCGAGCGCGCCGGCGGCCGCTACTATCCGAAACTGCAAAGTTCCATCCCCTTCACGCCTGCGACCGGACCACGGCTGCTTTCGGCACCGGACGAAAATACGAACGCCGTTCAGGATGCGCTTGCCGCGGGCCTGAAAGAGCTTGCCCGCAGACACGATGTCTCTTCGGCACATGTGACTTTCGCGCCCGAAGCCGAGATCCCTGCGCTTGAGCGCGCCGGGTTCCTGCACCGCACAGACCAGCAGTTCCACTTCACCAATGAAGGCTATGGCTCCCACGCCGATTTTCTGGAGACCCTTGCCTCACGCAAACGCAAGGCGCTGAAGAAGGAGCGCAGGGCTGCGCTCGAAAACGGCATTTCGATCGACTGGCTGACCGGCAGCGACCTGACGGAATCGATCTGGGACGAGTTCTTCGCCTTCTACATGGACACCGGCGGACGCAAATGGGGCCGCCCCTATCTGACGCGCGCGTTCTATTCGCTCATTGGCGAGCGCATGGCCGACGATATCCTGCTGGTGATGGCACGCCGCAACGGCCGCTACATCGCCGGCGCGATCAACTTCATCGGCGGCGATGCGCTCTACGGTCGCCACTGGGGCTGCATCGAGGATCACCCGTTCCTGCATTTCGAAGTCTGCTATCACCAGGCGATCGATTTCGCGATCGCCAAGGGGCTGAAACGGGTCGAGGCTGGCGCCCAGGGCGAACACAAGCTTGCGCGCGGCTACATGCCCGTCACCACCCATTCCGCCCATTTCATCACACATCCGGGACTTGCCCGCGCCGTCGGCGACTATCTTCAGCGCGAGCGCAGGGATGTGGAGGAAACGGGCGAGTTTCTTGCCGAGCACGGACCTTTCCGAAAGGGTGAACGGCAGGACGACTGACCCCCTTTTCGTGAAGGCCGGCTTCATTACACGAGGAAGAACAATGAGCTACGACGACAACAACATTTTCGCCAAGATCCTGCGCGGCGAAATTCCCTCGCACCGCGTCTACGAGGACGACGCGACGATCGCCTTCATGGATGTCATGCCGCAGGCAGAAGGCCATCTGCTCGTGGTGCCGAAATCCCCTTCGCGCAACCTGCTCGACGCCGATGCAGCAACGCTGCCGGCGCTGATTGCCACCGTACAGAAGCTGGCCGTTGCCGCCAAGGAAGCTTTCGACGCCGATGGTGTGACGATCATGCAGTTCAACGAAGCACCGGCCGGACAATCGGTCTTCCACCTGCACTTCCACGTCATTCCGCGGCAAGCAGGCGTGCCGCTGAAGCCGCATTCCGGCACGATGGAAGACGGCGCCGTTCTGGCTGCCAATGCCGAAAAGGTTCGGCAGGCGCTCTGATCGCGCTCATACTATCCGCGCAGGAGCCAGGGAGCCGGCGACGCGCCGGCTCTTTAACCGACGGTCAGGTGAAAGCACCTCACCCGGCCTAAAAACCCAACCACCACAGGCCCAGCGCCAACGCGGCAATCGCTGACGCGATCCCGATCGCCGGCTTTCTTCCGAACAGGAAGAAGGCGGCCGCCCCGAGCGCGACGGCACCTGCGCGCAGCCAGAGCGGAGATTGTTCGAGTACGCCGGTCGGATAGAGGATAAGCTTTGCGATGACCGCTGCGACCAGCGCGGTGGCAACCGCCCTCACCCAGTTCAGCGCCTCGGAATCATCGCGCAGCCTGTTGCCTGTGATGACGCCCAACCAGCGCCAGATGTCGGTCGCCAGCCAGCCGGCAATCGCGATGAAGACATAGGCCCACCAACCATCCTGCCAGGTCATCCTCTCACCTCCTTGCGACGGCGCCAGAGGCGCTCGATGAGCCAGGCAAGCGTACCGCCGACGAGGCCGGCGAGCAGGATGTCGAATTCCGGAAACAGCCAGTAGAACAGCGGCCCGCCTGCAAGACCGAAGAGCAACGCCACATAGACGACGGGATGGCGCGCCGAATGCCAGATCGAGGCGAGAAAGTAGACCGGCGTCAGGAAGAAAAGGCAGCCGGCAACGATCGGCGGGAAATCGGCGACGAAGTGGTAGACGACAGCGACGAGCAGCATGTTTGCCGCCACCAGCGTGATGCCGAAGCCCGCGAAAAAGGCGACGCGCCGCTCGCGCGGCACGTGCGGCACCTTCTCCATCGCGAAAACCCAGGCGGTGATCGCGACGAAATGCGACAGGAAGAGCAGAAGCCAAGTCGGCGTGCGCGACCCGCGCAGCTCCGGTATCAGCGCGGCGACCATCGGCATCAGCCGTACGGACGACAGCGAGACCGCGAGGAACGCGGTCGCGAGCCCGGCTCCGCTCATCATCGAACTGACGAGAATGACCTTGGCCGGAAGCGCCCAGACCATGCCGACCATGAAGACCACCTGCTCGACCGGGATGCCGGCCTGAGCCGTCAGCGAACAGAAGCCGACAAAGGACAACATCAGAATGAAGGCCGGCAGGCTGAAAATGCCGCGCATGCCTTTCCCGAACCAGGCGAGCGAAGATTGCTCGTCTTCTTCTCTCTTCATCGGCGATTCCGGATTGTTTTCAACTCGACTACGACCACCCCGGATCGAATCGTCCGGGATAAGCATGACCGAATATAGGCTATCAGACCGGCACGCGGACGAAAAACCACGCAGGCTCTTCTCATTTCGTTTTTAAAGAAAAACGGTGCCGGATGGTTTGCATCCAGCACCGTCGAACGTGTCTTGCGGGGGGAGCTACTTCTTGCGCGGCACCTTCGGCACCGTGCGGCCCTTTCTTGGAGCCGCGTCGCCCGCCCCGGCCTCGTCATCCGTTGACGCCTTGGCGGCAGCCTTCTTCGGCTTGGACTTCGGCGCAGGCTCGGCGCCCACCTCTTCCTTGTCCTCGGCCTTTTTCGGCTTGGCGGCCTTCATCGCCGGGCGGGATACTTCCGCCTTCGGCTTGATTGGCGTCGTCTCAGGAACGGCATCGAGCAGCAGGCCCTTGGTGCCATCGGCCTTCGTGCCGATCGTCACCTTGACGACACCGCCCTTCTTCAGCTTGCCGAAGAGGATTTCATCGGCGAGCGGCTTCTTGATGTTTTCCTGGATGACACGCGACAGCGGTCGCGCGCCCATCTTCTCGTCGTAGCCCTTTTCGGCAAGCCAGGCGATCGCCTCCGGCGCGAGGTCGAAGGTGACGTTGCGCTCGGCAAGCTGGGTTTCAAGCTGCATGACGAACTTCTGAACCACCTGGTGGATAACCGGTGTCGGCAGCGAAGCAAACGGAATGACCGCATCCAGACGGTTGCGGAATTCCGGCGTGAACAGGCGGTTCAGCGCCTCTTCGTCTTCGCCCGTACGCTTGGAAGAACCGAAGCCGATGGCGGCCCGGGCCATTTCCGATGCGCCGGCATTGGTCGTCATGATCAGGATGACGTTGCGGAAGTCGATCTTCTTGCCGTTGTGATCCGTCAGCGAGCCATGGTCCATGACCTGCAGCAGGATGTTGAACAGGTCCGGATGCGCCTTCTCGATCTCGTCGAGCAGCAGCACGCAATGCGGGTGCTGATCGACGCCATCGGTCAAGAGGCCGCCCTGGTCGAAGCCGACATAGCCGGGAGGTGCACCGAGCAGGCGCGAAACCGTATGCCGCTCCATGTATTCCGACATGTCGAAGCGCAGGAGCTCGACGCCGAGCGAGGTCGCAAGCTGCTTGGCGACTTCCGTCTTGCCGACGCCGGTCGGGCCGGAGAAGACGTAGCAGCCGATCGGCTTGTTCGGTTCGCGCAGGCCGGCACGCGCCAGCTTGATCGACGAAGCGAGCGCCTCGATCGCCAGGTCCTGGCCGTAGACGACCGAGCGCAGCTCTCGCTCGAGATTGGCAAGCACGGCCTCGTCGTCCTTGGAGACGGTCTTCGGCGGGATGCGCGCCATCGTCGCGATCGTCGCCTCGATCTCCTTCTCGGTGATCAGCTTGCGGCGCTTGCTGGCGGGCAGAAGCATCTGTGCGGCACCGGATTCATCGATCACGTCGATCGCCTTGTCCGGCAGCTTGCGGTCGTTGATGTAGCGGGCCGAAAGCTCGACCGCGGCCTTGATCGCCTCGTTCGAGTATTTCAGGTGATGATATTCCTCGTAATAAGGCTTCAGCCCCTTCATGATCTCGATCGCGTCGGCAATCGTCGGCTCGTTCACGTCGATCTTCTGGAAACGGCGGACCAGCGCCCGATCCTTCTCGAAGAACTGGCGGTATTCCTTGTAGGTGGTCGAACCGATGCAGCGGATCGCGCCGGAGGAAAGCGCCGGCTTCAAAAGGTTGGATGCATCCATCGCGCCGCCGGACGTAGCTCCGGCGCCGATGACCGTATGGATCTCGTCGATGAAGAGCACGGCGCCCGGATAGTCCTCGAGCTCCTTGACGACCTGCTTCAACCGTTCTTCGAAATCGCCACGGTAGCGCGTGCCAGCAAGAAGCGTGCCCATGTCGAGCGAGAAGATCGTCGCATCCTGCAACGCTTCCGGCACCTTCTTTTCGATGATGCGCTTGGCAAGGCCTTCGGCGATCGCCGTCTTGCCGACGCCGGGGTCCCCGACATAGAGCGGATTGTTCTTCGAGCGGCGGCACAGCACCTGGATGGTGCGGTTCACCTCGGCGTGACGGCCGATCAGCGGGTCGATCTTGCCGGATTTCGCCTTCTCATTGAGGTTGACGCAATAGGCGGTCAGCGCGTCCTGCTGCTTCTTGGCGCTGGCCTCTTCGTTGTCGCGCGCGGGCTTCTGCTCGCTCTCATGATCGTCAGAGCCACGCACAGGACGGGACTCAGAGCTGCCGGGCCGCTTGCCGATGCCGTGCGAAATGAAGTTGACCGCGTCGTAGCGGGTCATCTCCTGCTCCTGCAGGAAATAGGCTGCGTGACTTTCGCGCTCGGCGAAGATCGCGACCAGCACGTTGGCGCCGGTCACTTCCTCGCGGCCGGACGATTGCACGTGGATCACCGCCCGCTGGATCACGCGCTGGAACCCGGCCGTCGGCTTGGAATCTTCGTCGTAGCCGGTCACCAGGTTCGACAGTTCGTTGTCGACGTAATCGGTTACGGTCTTGCGCAGCGTCTCAAGATTGACGTTGCAGGCGCCCATCACGGCCGCCGCGTCGGCATCGTCGATCAATGCCAGAAGCAGATGCTCGAGCGTAGCGTATTCGTGGTGGCGCTCGTTGGCAAAAGTCAGTGCCTGGTGCAGCGCCTTTTCGAGGCTGGGCGAAAATGTTGGCACGTTAGTTCCTCATTTCTTTTCCATGACGCATTGCAACGGATGCTGATGCTGCCGGGCGAAGTCCATCACCTGCGTCACCTTGGTTTCGGCGACCTCATAGGTGAAGACGCCGCACTCTCCCACACCGTGATTGTGGACGTGGAGCATGATGCGGGTCGCCTCTTCCGGGTTCTTTTGAAAGAAGCGCTCCAGAATATGGATGACAAATTCCATCGGCGTGTAATCGTCATTCAAAAGCAGAACGCGATACAAACTCGGCTTTTTGGTCTTCGGCTTGGTACGCGTGATGACGGACGTGATGCGGTTGTTGCCGTTCCCCTCATCATCGCTACCTTGCTGCATCCGGACCGGCATGGCGATCATTCTTGTCAGTTCCTTGTACAGTAGCGACCCATCGAACTCGGCCGCAGCCTGCTTGCCCTTTATCTAATGGTTCGTTTTCAGATTTTAAGACCGAACCAACACACTGCAATCATAATCGCACGTTGACCGGCAAGATTGATCAACTTTCTTTGGGCTGCGCACAGCTTATGCGAAAAACAAAAAGGCCGGTCGCAAGCGCTGCGACCGGCCTTTTTATTGAGAAATTGTTTTAGCCGGTGATCAGGCTGCTGCAGCGGCGGCCTTGACTGCTGCCGTTGCCTTGGCAACCGGCGCTTCGTAGGGCTTGTAGGCGTCCTTGGCGAGGTCGGCATACATTTCGCCGATCTTCGTTGCTTCGGCGACAAAGCCTTCGTAGCTCGACTTCACGAAGTTGGTCTGCAGTTCGAAAGCAGCCTCGACGCTCTTGACGCTCGTCAGCTTTTCGACATGCGCGACGCTGTCCTCGAAGGACTTCTTCGAAAAGTCGGCAGCTTCGGTCGCGATAGCCTGGAGACCCTTGGTCCAAGCGGAATAGCTCTTCACAGCCACATCAATGGCTTCCTTGCTCTTCTTGTTTGCATCGTCGAAGTTGAACATCCGGTGTCTCCTTGGTGACGGCCTGATCTGGAGGCTTCAGTCTATGTGCACTGCACAAAAAGTCAAGACGAGTGTGCGATGCAATAAAATACAACAGATGCAACAACTTGATGAAATATCGCGGTTCGGCATGAAATTTCTTGCTGCGCTCGCTACAGCCGCAAGATAAGCACTAGCGAGCAATTGCCCAGCAAGACATCAACATCCCGCACAAAACAATAAACCCCGAAAATCCCATGGATTTTCGGGGTTTATACTGAAAGCGTCCGGCGTCGCGACTTAGAGGTCGATGTCGAGGATCGCCATGGAGAAGTTGTAGGAAAGCTCGCCGTCTTCCTCATCGCGGAAGACCACACCGAGGAACTCGTCACCGAGATAGACTTCAGCGGACTCGTCCTTCTTCGGGCGAGCCTTGACGACCATCTGCTGATTGAAGGTGCGCTTGAAGTAGGCTTCAAGCTTGCGGATTTCTTCGGGCTTCAAAACACGTCTCCGTAGCCGTTTAAACTGTGCGGCGCTTCTCGCACGCTGCATCGGCGGGTGTAAACCCCTCGAAAGAGGCTACACACCGGTTCCCGCATGTCAGATATCGAAGCTGGCAAGGATCTGGTCCATCTGGCGCGACGGCTCGGAACAGCCGGCCTCGCCCACGACCTTTGCCGGTACGCCGGCGACCGTCGACTTCGGCGGCACCGGTTTCAGCACGACCGAACCCGCAGCGACGCGCGAGCAGTGTCCGATATGGATATTGCCGAGGATCTTGGCGCCGGCGCCAATCAGCACACCGTCGGCGATCTTCGGGTGGCGATCGCTGCCTTCCTTGCCCGTGCCGCCGAGCGTCACGCCGTGCAGGATCGAGACGTTGTCACCAATGACCGCGGTCTCGCCGACGACAAGGCCGGTGGCATGATCAAGGAAGATGCCGCGGCCGATGCGGGCGGCGGGGTTGATGTCCGTCTGGAAGACGCTCGACGCCCGGCTCTGCAGGTAGAAGGCGAAATCCTTGCGGCCGCGCTTCAATAGCCAATGCGCCAGGCGATGCGTCTGGATCGCATGGAAGCCCTTGAAATAGAGCACCGGCTCGATGAAGCGGGTGCAGGCTGGGTCACGGTCGTAGACGGCCTGGATGTCGACACGCAGAATGGTGCCCCATTCCGGCCAGTCCTCCAGCATCTCCGAGAAGGTCTGGCGCAAAAGGTTTGCCTGCAGATCCGGGTGATCCAACCGTTCGCAGATGCGGTAGATCACGCTTTCTTCGAGAGAGTGCTGATTGACCACGGTGGAATAGAGGAAGGCCGCGAGCATTGGGTCTTGCTCGGCGGCAATCCGGGCTTCTTCGCGCAGGCTATTCCAAATCGGGTCCATCACTTGCAGCGCTTCTGCCTGGCGAAGTTCGGTCTTGGCGACCATCGTCGCTCTCCTTCCTTGTCCGTGCCTGCTATCACTATAGGGGAAATCAGGCGTGACTTAAATGGCGTCTGGCGGCAATGACGATACGCTAGATGCGATCGATCTCTGCCAAAAATTCGAGCACCGCTTTCTTGAAAACCCGGTCGCCGACGGCGAGCATATGGTCGCGACCCGGAATGTCGAGCGCACGCGCACGCGGCATCAGCGCTGCCAGTTCCTGCGCCGATCCGGCGATGTCATCGGTCGTCCCGACGCCAATCAGCGTCGGCTGCTCGATGCGCGCCATATCCTGTGCCGTCAGCAGATCCCGCGAGGTCGAGATACATGCCGCAAGCGCCTGCCGGTCGCTCTTGGTCTGGTCGGCAAAGGCGCGGAACATGCGCCCGCGCGCATGGGTCACGTCGTCAAGCGACGGCGCCACCAGAGCGTCGGCAATCGGATCCCAATCCCCGACCCCCGACACCATGCCGATGCCGAGCCCGCCGAAGACCAGCGAGCGCACGCGGTCGGGATGCGCGAGCGCCAGGAAGGCCGAGATGCGAGCGCCCATCGAATAGCCCATGACATGAGCCTCGGCGATCCCGAGATGCCCAAGCAATGCGGCGGCGTCACCCGCCATCTGCTGAGGGTGGTAGAGTTCCGGGTCGTAGGGCTTGCTGCTCTTGCCATGACCTCGGTTGTCGAGCGCGATGACGCGGTAGCCGGCGTCACCCAGCGTCTTCAGCCAGCCCGGGAAAACCCAGTTGACGTTGGCGCTGGATGCAAAGCCGTGAATGAGCAGAACGGGCGCGCCGGACGGGTCGCCCTCGTCGAAGAAGGCGATCTCCAGACCGTCATGATTGAAACGGGAAAACGGCGGCGGGGTGAGATCCATCTATTCATCCTTGGGCATATCGATCCGGCGCAACCTAGTTCGTCGCCTTGGCGGGCGAAACCCCGCACCGGCAAAAACCACAACTGCGGCAGCTTTGCCGCTACACATTTCCGGCAAAGCTGACTATGGTGCCGCCAAATTTGACCTTCAGACTTGCATTCATCGGAGCATGACATGGCCGGCCACAGCATCCCGCATTTCCAGAACGACGGCGGACATCAGGCAATCGAAATCGGCGTCAAGGAATTCATGTGCACCGGCGCATCCATTCCCTACGATCACCCGCACATCTTCATCGACATGGGTGACGACGACGAGAAGGTCTGCTCCTACTGCTCTACGCTCTATCGCTACAATCCGAAGCTGAAGGCGACCGAAACCAATCCCCCCGGCTGCCTCTTCGCCCATAAAGCCGCCTGATAAGCGACGATGTCGCGCCCCGTCGCGATCATCGGTGCCGGCATCGGCGGCCTCACGGCTGCCCTATGCCTTGCCCGGCGCGGCTTCGACGTCGATATCATCGAGCGGGCGACGGCACTGACCGAGGTTGGAGCCGGCCTGCAGCTTTCACCGAACGCCTCCCGTATCCTCATCGAGCTCGGCCTGCTGGCGCAGCTTGAGAGTGTATGGACGGAGCCCGAGCGCATCGGGCTCGTTGACGGCCGCTCTCTGCGCGCGCTTGCCAGCGTGCCGGCCGGGACCTTCGCGCGCCGCCGCTGGCATGCGCCCTATGCCGTTCTCCACCGAGCCAGCCTTCAGAAAATGCTGTTTCAGGCTGTTCAATCCGAACCGCGCTGCCGTCTCCACCTTGGATGCCAGATCGACAAGCCCGGGGACCAGGCGATCGCGGCAGTGACGGGGCGCATGCCGGACGTCGTCATCGGCGCCGACGGCATCTGGTCGCGGCTGCGCGAAACCGTGCCCGCCGCCGGCCGTGTCCGGTTCTCCGGCAATATCGCCTGGCGCATGACGCTTGCAGGCGACCTTGCTGCAGGCGTGCTCAAGCGCGGTGAGGTTACCGCCTTCCTCGGCCCGCGCGCCCACCTCGTTGCCTATCCTCTGCGGGAAGTCGGCGGTTTCAATCTCGTCGCCATCATCGAGGGCAAGGAGACCGACGCGATCTGGGTCGGCAAGGATTCGGACGCGCGGCGCCAGGATTGCCTCAACGCCTTTTCCGATTGGAGCCCAGGCATCCGCTCGCTTCTCGATAAGGCCGTGGCGCCCACCTACTGGCCGCTCTGCACCGTCGACGACGGCGCCTGGCATGATGGTCAAAAAACAGTGCTGATCGGCGACGCGGCCCATGCGATGACGCCCTTTGCGGCGCAAGGTGCGGCCATGGCCATCGAGGACGCATCCGCGCTTGCGGCTTGCCTGTCTGAAAACCTCAGCGTCGCGGATTCCTTGCGGAAATTCGAGGCGCTTCGCAGGCCACGCATCGCGCGCGTCCGCCGCCGTGCGGCCTTCAACCATTTCGCCTATCACGCCCGCGGCCCGGTGCGTATCGGCCGCGACATGGTGTTGAAGCTCAAGGGGCCCGACGCGCTCGCAGCCGACCTCGACTGGCTCTACGGCTACGGGGCGCCGGAGCGCTAAGAAGCGACGGCCATTCACCGCGATCCGTTCGATAAACTGCCGGCGCGCGAAAGATCTAGTCCAGAAAAGCAGAACGCCGCGGATGACCGCGGCGTCCGTCATTGCCTTCGTCAAACGGCGTTTGCCGCAGCCAGGCCCGCTTCGATGTCGCGCCGGATATCCGGCACGTCCTCAAGGCCGATCTGCAGGCGCAGAACCGGACCTTCGGTCGGCGCCAGCGCCACCTTGCGATCTCCGAGACCGACATGGAGCGCGAGGCTTTCGAAACCGCCCCAGGAATAGCCGAGCCCGAACAATCTCAGCGCATCGAGGAAGGCGTGCGCCTTGGCCCTGAAGCGGTCAGGGCTCTCCGCCTTCAGCACGAAGGAGAAGATGCCGCTCGCGCCGGTGAAATCGCGCTTCCAGAGCTCGTGGCCGGGGAAGCTCGGCAGCGCCGGATGCAGCACGCGGGCCACTTCGTCGCGTGTTTCCAGCCATTTCGCCAGCGTCAGGGCGCTTTCCTGGTGCCGCTCGAGACGGATGCCCATGGTGCGAAGGCCACGCAGGATCTGGTAGCTGTCATCGGGCGAGACGCAGACGCCGAGCGTCACCATGGCCTCTGTCAGGGCCGGCCAGTGCTCGGCATTGGCCGAAACGGTACCGAAGAGCACGTCCGAATGGCCGGACGGATACTTGGTGGCCGCATGGATCGACACATCGACGCCATGGTCGAGCGGCTTGAAGTAGACGGGCGTCGCCCAGGTATTGTCCATGGTGACGATGCAGCCATGGCGATGGGCGGCATCGGCAATCGCGCGGATGTCCTGCATTTCGAAGGTGTTCGATCCCGGTGCTTCGGTGTGTACCAGGCGCGTGTTCGGGCGGATCAGGCTCTCGATCGCAGCGCCGATCATCGGATCGTAGTATTCGACCGTGACGCCAAGTCGCTTCAGCATCGTGTCGCAGAAATGGCGCGTCGGGAAGTAGACCGAATCGACGATCAAGGCGTGGTCGCCGGCCGAGAGATAGGCGAGGAACGGCACCGTGACCGCCGCCAGCCCCGAAGGCACGAGGATCGTTCCGGCGGACCCTTCGAGTTCGTTGATCGCGTCGCAGAGCGCGTCCGTGGTCGGCGTTCCGCGGGTGCCGTAGGTGTACTTCTGCGCCCGCGTCTCCATGGTCTTGGCGTTCGGGAACAGCACCGTGGAGGCGTGCACGACCGGCGGATTGACGAAGCCGAAGTAATCGGAGGGGTTGTTGCCGCTATGGGCGAGACGCGTGTTGATGCCTGCCTTGCCGTTCACATTGCCACTGTCTGCCATTGCTCATTCCGCTTCTAGATTTCGAATGCAAAACTCTTCGAACGAGCCACAATCGCGGTCAAGTGGCAAAAATCATGAAGCGTCGTTTTGACCGTCGCGAGGCCACTTCTGGCGAATTTTCCGCCAGAGCGTGATTCACACCCCCAAGATCTGCCTAACTTTCTGGCTTGTTTCGAGTTTTTCACATGCAAAACCAGAAAATCGGCGGCCTCTCTTGACCCTCATGGAAATTGAGCATGAGATAGCCGACACTCGCGCCAGGAGGGTGGCGGAGGCTCACCGCGCTAGGAGACGCGACGGTGCAGACTGGAACTAACGACAACAGAAAAAGGTTCTAAAAATGGCAAAAAGAATTCTGACAGCTCTCGTTGGCGCTGCTGTCATGGGGATTGGCACACAGGCGGCTTCGGGCGCTACTCTTGATGACGTCAAAGCCAAGGGCTTTGTCCAGTGCGGCGTGAACACCGGTCTCGCCGGCTTCGCAGCGCCGGATGCTTCGGGCAACTGGAGCGGATTCGACGTAGACTACTGCAAGGCAATCGCCGCCGCGATCTTCGCGGATGGCAGCAAGGTGAAGTACACCCCGACCTCCGCCAAGGAACGCTTCCCGGCGCTGCAGTCGGGCGAAGTCGACGTGCTTGCCCGTAACACCACCTGGACGATCAACCGCGACACCGCGCTCGGCTTCAACTTCCGCCCGGTCAACTACTATGACGGCCAGGGCTTCATGGTTCGCAAGGGCCTGAACGTCAAATCCGCGCTGGAGCTTTCGGGCGCCGCTGTCTGCGTGCAGACGGGCACCACCACCGAGCTCAACCTCGCCGACTACTTCAAGTCGAACAACCTGCAGTACAATCCGGTCGTTTTCGAAAAGCTTGAAGAAGTCAACGCCGCCTATGACGCCGGCCGTTGCGACGTCTACACGACCGACCAGTCCGGCCTTTATTCGCTGCGTCTGACGCTGTCGAAGCCGGACGATCACATGATCCTGCCGGAAATCATCTCGAAGGAGCCGCTCGGCCCGGCCGTGCGCCAGGGTGACGACCAGTGGTTCGATATCGTCAGCTGGGTTCACTACGCGCTGATCCAGGCTGAAGAGTTCGGCGTCACCCAGGCCAACGTCGAAGAAATGAAGAAGTCCACCAACCCGGACGTTCAGCGCTTCCTCGGCGTCGAAGCTGACTCGAAGATCGGCACCGACCTCGGCCTCACCAACGAATGGGCCGTGAACGTGATCAAGGCCGTCGGAAACTACGGCGAAGTCTTCGACCGCAACATCGGCGCCGGCAGCCCGCTCAAGATCGAGCGCGGCCTCAACGCGCTGTGGAACAAGGGCGGCATCCAGTACGCTCCGCCGGTCCGCTAAAGCGAACCGAAAATACCGGGGAAGCGGACAACCGCTTCCCCGTCCCAACGATAAAAACACCCAAAAGGGTGAAAAAGGGGAAAGAGGCATTGCATGGCGATTGGCGTCACAACTACGCCTGAGAAATCGAAACCGTCGGGGTCGATCATCAACGACCCGCAGGTCCGCGGCATCTTTTATCAGGTTATTACCGTCGTCCTACTCGGGGCCTTCGTCTATTGGGTGGCCGACAACACGATCGAGAATCTCAAACGGGCGAACATCGCTTCCGGTTACGGCTTCCTCAATGGACGCGCTGGTTTTGACGTCGGGCAATCGCTGATCGCCTATACCAGCGATTCCACCTATCAGCGCGCACTTGTCGTCGGCCTGCTCAACACATTGCTGGTCGCCGTCTGCGGTATTTTCACCGCCACCATCATCGGCTTTGCAGTCGGGATCGGCCGCCTGTCGCACAACTGGCTGATCGCCAAGCTGTCGCTCGCCTATGTCGAGATCTTCCGCAACATCCCGCCACTGCTGGTCATCTTCTTCTGGTACAGCGGCGTCCTGGCGATCCTGCCGCAGCCGCGTGAATCGGCAGCACTGCCGCTCAACATGTTCCTCAACAACCGCGGCCTTGCCTTTCCCAAGCCGATCTTTGGTGACGGTTCGCTGTACACGGTTCTAGCCTTTGTCCTCGCGATCGTCGCCAGCTTCCTCCTGTCACGCTATGCGCGCAAGAAGCAGGAGGCCACCGGACAGCGTTTCCCGGTTCTTTGGGCGTCGCTCGGCCTGATCATCGGTCTGCCGTTGCTGGTCTTCCTTGCCACGGGATCGCCTATCACCTTCGACGTCCCCGTCGCCGGCAAATTCAACCTCACCGGCGGCTCGGTCATCGGACCGGAATTCCTGTCGCTGTTCCTGGCGCTCTCGTTCTACACGGCCGCCTTCATAGCCGAGATCGTGCGTGCCGGCATCCGCGGCGTATCCAAGGGGCAGACGGAAGCCGCGCACGCGCTCGGTGTACGCCCCGGCCTGACGACACGACTGGTGGTGGTTCCGCAAGCGCTCCGGATCATCATTCCGCCGCTCACCAGCCAGTATCTGAACCTTACCAAGAACTCGTCGCTCGCCGTTGCGATCGGTTACGCGGATCTTGTCGCCGTCGGTGGCACCATCCTCAACCAGACAGGACAATCGATCGAGATCGTCACGATCTGGATCGTCGTCTACCTGTCGCTGAGCCTTGCGACGTCGCTGTTCATGAACTGGTTCAATGCCCGCATGGCCCTGGTGGAGAGATAAGATCATGAACACACACCAGGCAACTTTTGTCCGTACCTCAATGATCGAAGGGTCCGCCCCGCCGGTCGCCGAAGGTGGCATCGTCCATTGGCTGCGCGAAAACCTGTTCGCGACGCCAAAGGATGCGGTGCTCACCATCGTCAGCCTGCTTGCGCTTGCGTGGCTCGTGCCTCCGGCCATCCAGTGGCTCTTCATCGACGCCGCCTGGACCGGCGGCGGCCGTGGCGTTTGCGCCACGGTTGCTCAAGGAGGCTCGCAGCCGGATGGCTGGAGCGGTGCGTGCTGGGCCTTCGTCAACGCAAAACTCGACCAATTCGCCTACGGCCGCTACCCGCTCGATGAGCGTTGGAGACCGACGCTGGTCGGCATCCTCTTCGTGCTTTTCCTCATTCCGATGTTGATCCCGAAGGCTCCCTTCAAGGGCATCAACGCCATCCTGCTCTTCGCCGTGCTGCCGATCATTTCCTTGATCCTGCTTCCCGGCGGCTGGTTCGGACTGACCTACGTCGAGACGCCGCTCTGGGGCGGTCTGATGGTGACGCTCATCCTTTCGTTCGTCGGCATTGCCGTGTCGTTGCCACTCGGCATTCTTCTGGCACTGGGGCGGCGATCGCATATGCCTGTGATCAAGATGCTCTGCACCGCCTTCATCGAACTGGTGCGCGGCATCCCTCTGATTACCGTGCTCTTCATGGCGAGCGTCATGCTGCCACTGTTCCTGCCGCAGGGCGTCACCTTCGACAAGTTCCTGCGTGCACTGATCGGCGTGTCGTTCTTTGCCTCGGCCTACATGGCCGAAGTGGTGCGCGGCGGCCTCCAGGCTATCCCGAAGGGGCAGTATGAGGGCGCGGATTCCCTCGGCCTCAGCTTCTGGCAGAAGATGAACCTCATCGTGCTGCCACAGGCGCTGAAGCTCGTGATTCCGGGCATCGTCAACACCTTCATCGGCCTCTTCAAGGACACGTCACTGGTGTCGATCATCGGCATGTTCGACCTGCTCGGCATCGTCCGCTTCAACTTCACGGACGCCAACTGGGCCTCTTCGGTGACGCCGATCTCAGGGCTAATTTTCGCTGGCTTCATATTCTGGCTTTTCTGCTTTGGTATGTCGCGCTATTCAGGTTTCATGGAACGCGTGCTCGACACGGCCCATAAACGATAAAATGAGGGGAGGATCGCATGGCAAACGCAGCCACTGCTTCCAAAATGACTGTTTCCGCAACGGATGTCGCAGTCGAAATCACTGGAATGAACAAGTGGTACGGGGACTTCCACGTCCTTCGTGACATCAACCTGAAGGTTATGAAGGGCGAGCGCATCGTCATTGCCGGCCCGTCGGGCTCCGGCAAGTCGACGATGATCCGCTGCATCAATCGGCTCGAAGAGCACCAGAAGGGCAAGATCGTCGTCGACGGCATCGAGCTCACCAACGANGTCGGGCTCCGGCAAGTCGACGATGATCCGCTGCATCAATCGGCTCGAAGAGCACCAGAAGGGCAAGATCGTCGTCGACGGCATCGAGCTCACCAACGATCTGAAGAAGATCGACGAAGTGCGCCGCGAAGTCGGCATGGTGTTCCAGCACTTCAACCTCTTCCCGCACCTGACGATCCTCGAAAACTGCACGCTTGCCCCGATCTGGGTGCGCAAGATGCCGAAGAAGCAGGCCGAAGAAATCGCGATGCACTTCCTGAAGCGCGTCAAGATCCCCGAGCAGGCGAACAAGTATCCGGGCCAGCTTTCGGGCGGCCAGCAGCAGCGCGTGGCGATCGCCCGCTCGCTGTGCATGAAGCCGAAGATCCTGCTCTTCGATGAGCCGACCTCGGCGCTCGACCCGGAAATGGTCAAGNCAGCAGCAGCGCGTGGCGATCGCCCGCTCGCTGTGCATGAAGCCGAAGATCCTGCTCTTCGATGAGCCGACCTCGGCGCTCGACCCGGAAATGGTCAAGGAAGTGCTCGACACCATGGTGTCGCTCGCCGAAGAAGGCATGACCATGCTGTGCGTGACCCACGAAATGGGCTTCGCCCGCCAGGTCGCCAACCGCGTGATCTTCATGGACCAGGGCCAGATCGTCGANCGAAGAAGGCATGACCATGCTGTGCGTGACCCACGAAATGGGCTTCGCCCGCCAGGTCGCCAACCGCGTGATCTTCATGGACCAGGGCCAGATCGTCGAGCAGAACTCGCCGGCTGAGTTCTTCGACAATCCGCAGCACGAGCGCACCAAGCTCTTCCTCAGCCAGATCCTGCACTAGAACCGGACGAGACGACACAAAAAGAAGCCCGCCTCATCGAGGCGGGTTTTTTCGTTCTGTCCGTTATCGATCCTACTCGACGCGATAGCGCAGGGTGCCGACTGACCAATGGATTCCGCGCGTGTCGAGATCTTCGGTCCAGTTCTTCTGCAGCCGCGCGATGATCTCGCTCAAGGTCTCGCGCGCATCGACCTCCACCTTGAGGCCCCGCGATATCGGCGCAAGATCGCTCAAGTCGACAGCATCGCTGACGACAAGCGCCACGAAAATGCCGTCCCCCTCGCCCGAGGCCTCGAAATCGAAGCCGTAATATTCATCCGGCAAGGTCAGCGGCACGTCCGGCGCCAACGTCGTGATCTTTTGCGCGAACTCGTTCGGGAAAATCTGTGTTGCATTGCCCTGGCTGTTGACGTCGAAAATCAGGAGATTGCCGGCCGTGTGGCTGTTGACCGTCAGTTTGAAGACTTCGCCGGCCTTCATGGTGGTCGGCTTGTCGATAGAGAGCATGACATCGCCGGCTTCGCTCTTGCCGATGATATCACCGACGGCATCGATGGGGTTGGCCGCCTGATAGCTCGGCACCGCTGCATTCGGAGTAATGGTATACGCACCCTGCCCGCTGCCATCCGCATCGCGCTTTTCCGGCACCATCGCGCTGTCGCCGAGCGCCTCGGGTCTGCCTTCCAACTGCGGGTCGAGATTGCCGCATTGCTCCTGCAAGGCGCAGTAGGAGGCAGATTGCGCCTTTACATATCCAAGAAGCTCGGCGTTGCTCGTCAATCCGTTGCCATTGCCATCGGCAGCGTCGCCGGTCTGGCCGGCGACGAAGGCTGCGGTGAAAACCCCGTGCCGATCCGCTGTCGGTAGCCGGACATCGTCCCAGGCGACCTGATAGGGCGCCGCCGCACTCCAGGCGGTCACCCCGGCATCGACGAGCTTCGGCTTGTCGACGAGGGCAAGATCAATCCTAAGGCCGCGGGTCAGCGCTTGCTCGACCGGCTTGGCATCGGGACGCGGGAGAAAGCGGGCGCCGTCGATAGGCTTTTTGATGTCCTCGGACAGCGACCGGGAGATCGTGCCGGAGTGACAGGCGTCGATCACGACCGTCACAGCGCGCCCCTTCAGGCGCTCCAGCACCGCATCGATCTCGTCGTCGAGGACAGCGCCTTGCCAGTCCGTTTCACCGGCGGCAATGTCGGCAGGCGCAATCGCTTCATCCAGCCCATCCGCTTCGTCGCCATCCGCATCCTTCACCTGCAGGCCGTGGCCTGAAAAATAGAGATAGACGCGATCGCCGGGCTTCGTCGCATCGACAAGCCAGCCGTTCATGGATGACAGGATTTCAGCTCTGGTCGCCTGCCCGTCCTTCAGCACGCGGATCGAGGCACTGTCGAAGCCGAGCCGTTCCGTGAGCAGCCTTTGCATCGCGACCAGATCGTTCGCCGGTCCGGGCAGGGAAAACTCGGTCGGCAGATTCTGATAGTTGCCGACCCCGATCAGCAAAGCCCGATCTCCGGCGACCGCAGGAGCAGCCAGCAGCATGAAACACGCAAGGGCGTGAAGGAACGGCACTCGCGATCTGGCGCCCATGCTCATTGGCCCTGACCTCTCGTGTAAAGCGGTTGAACCGCGATCGTACTCTCACTCCCTTCCAGGCGCGTTTCGAGCAAGCGCAGCAAGGCCGCTGCGTCGAGGTCCGAATTGGCAAAGGCGGCCGCGATCGCGTCGACAGGCGCATTGGTCGCGATGACGACCAGATGGTCCGCACCGAAGGGCTTGACCACCTCCAGGTCACGCAGCTTGAAGGCATGGCTTTCGCTGCCGGCAATCTGCACGTCGAGCAGTTGTGCTTCGCCGGTATTGGCGAGGTTGAAGACCAGCATGTTGGCATAGCCGCCCTGCGGCGCCTCGACGTTCAGGCGGTCGCCGGCAAAGTAGATGTCCTTGACGGGCTTCAGCGAAACGGCTCCCGGGCTCTGCGCCGCAAGTGCTTTCAGAAAATCCACCAGGATGAATTTGTCGACCACGCCCTGGAGCCTTTTGGGCGCGACATGTTCCGCGGCGACGTCCCCGTTCGGCGTATAGAAGACACCGGATGTCGCCTCCCACCGGTAGGGCACGCCGTCGCCACCGATATTGGCAAGATCAGGCATGTCACCGACGACGCTCAATGGCAAATTGCCCGTCCATCCGGTTTCGCGCGGCGACTTCAGTGCATGCTTCGTGCCGCTCACTGTTGGCGCCACGCCGACCTTGGCGCTACGCGGCAGGGACAGCACGATTTCCTTGTCGGAGCGCGCCAGTTGCGGCGTGAAGTTCGGCACCTGCAGGGCTTCCGACTGCAGCTTGACGTTGGAAAACACGTAGTCTTCGAGTTCGACCCGCGAAATCCGCCCGTCGCCATCGCGATCGGCGGCGCCTTCCAACGCACGGGCAAAACTCCAGCTCAGGGCGCCGCGGGGCTCGCCGCCGATAACCACTTCCGGGGTCGGCTGGCTTTCGAGCGATGCGGCGAGGATCGTCACCTGCGACAGCTCCACGTCCCTCACCTTGGCGCCGGACAGCGCCTCCTTGGATGGCGGCGGCAGCTTGGCGCGCACCATCGGCGCCAGCCGCGTCTTGCCGGAGATCGAGCGGTTCATGCCGCCTGAATAACAGCTGTCGGAGACGAACAGGACATGAATGCCCTTGGCTTCCGCCTCCGCGAACCAGGCGCTGAGCTCGTTGTCGACGATGATTTCGCTCGCCGTCTCCTCAGCACGCGCCCGGTCGAAGCCCGGCAACTCCAGGAATTCGTCGAGCCCGTCCTCCTCACTGCCGGCGACCAGCTCCGGCATCTGCGCACCGTGCCCGGCATAGGTGAAGACGATCGTATCGCCGCGCTCAGCGGCCGCCACAAGCTCGCCCCAGGCCGCACGGATTGCATCCTTGGTCGCCTGTTCGTTGATGAATTGGCGGATCGGGGCGACATCCGCCGCCTTCAGCGCCTGCGTGACGTCTTGCGCATCGCGGACGGCACCATCGAGGCTTACTTCGTGCGGATACTTGTCCACCCCGACGACCAGCGCCGAGGTCGAGGCCATCGCCGGGGCCGCCGGCAATGCGAGCAAGCTCATCGCAAGCAGGGTTCTGCACAGCACTGTCATTTCCCCACATCCACATCCACGCGCCGGTCGAGCTGGTGCAACATCTCCTCGCTATAGGCGGTCGGATCATCGGGTTTGAACGGTTCGTCCTCGCCCCTGCCGACAACCGTGCAGGTGCCGGGATAACCGGCGTCGACGAGGTATTGAGCCAACGCTTTTGCACGGGCGAGCGAGAGCGCCATGTTCGCCTCGGGGGTACCTACCGGATCGGTGTGACCGATCAGGGTGATCGCGGCCGGCTTTGCCGACTTCAGGCACTCGAACAGGTCCCTGGCCGACTCGAGGCCTTCGGGCGTAAACTCGGCCGTGCCGAAGACGTAGCGCACCGGCGTCGCCTTTTTCCGGATCGAAACACCGCGATAGGAGAACTTGCAGGCGCCGCGCGCGACGAGCTTGACCGGCTTGGTTGCAGCGAGCCGCATTTCCGAAGCCAGGCGGTCCAGCCGCTCGATGTAGGCCTTGTCCGGCGCCATCCAATCCGGTGTCAGTTCCTCGTTTGCCGCATCTTCCAGCGCTTGCTGATAGGAGGTCGCCGCGGCGTCGTAATCCTTGCGCTCACGCTTGATATCGCCGAGCGCATCGAGGATCTGCCAGGGGCCGCCGGCGTCGCGGCTTGCGGCCGTCAGTTCCGCTTCGAAGGTTTCAAGCTTCGCGCCTTGCCCCACTGCCGCTGCAACCCGGTTGAAGGTTGCGAGCGCCGCGATGCGCCGGGTGAGCGCGATCTCGGTCGCCGAGCAACCCTTCATGTTTACGGGGTCGGCCGCCACCTTAGTGCCGGCCTCGTCGGCGCGGTTCAGCGCCTCGGAGGCCAGGCGAAGACCGTCGCAGGCCATGACCGGCGCGGTGAAGACCGCCAGAACCGCCGAAGCGAGGAGAAATGCTCGTAGCTGAACCATGACTCGACCATCAATCCTTGATCTCGAACGTCACCATCTGAACACTGCTGGCACCCGCGTCACCCTGCGCCCGCTTGGCCAGGTTGATCGCGAGTCCCCGTGTCGGCGGCAACCGCGACGTCGCGACATATTGGCGTGCCTTCTCCACCGTCAGCTTCTGGTCACCGAGCCCGCCGGCACGGCAGAAGGCCAGCATCGTTTCGGCGGGCGCAGGTGTGTCGAAGGTGAGCGTGCCCGTGCCCGGCTGCGGGATCAGGCGTCTCTCGCCCGGCTTAAGCGTGGTGTTGCCGATCATCACGTCCGGGATGACCTCGACGTTGCCGTTCTCCTCGACATAGAGGATTTGCAGCTCGCAGGCCTGGTTGGCGCTGAGTTCGAAGGAAAGCTCGTCGCCAACCTTCGCCGTCGTCGACTTCACGTTCAGGGCCAGCTCGAGCTTGTGGCCAGTCCCCGCATCCTCCTTGCGATAGTCCGGCACGGCGGCCGCGACCGACTGCGGCCTGTCGTCCACCATCGGCTCGGAACCGGCAATGACGATCGCCGTCGTGTCGAGCGGACGGCGCTGGGTTAGCGGCGCCATCAGCAATGCATATTGTTGCTCGACCTCGTTGCGCGGAATGGTTCCGCCCGCTTCCAGCGTCGTCACCCAGTCGAGCCCGAGGCGCAGGACATCGGTGTTTGTCACCCGCTTGATCGTTTCTGAGAATTGCTTGGGCGTCATGTCAAACTCGGCCGCCAGGGCATCGAAGTCGAGCTCGTCTTCGTACTTGTCGGCAAAGTAGGTGATGAGCTCCGCCTCGCCCGGCGCATGCTTGCTCTGGAGGCCCCCATCGGGCGTCGGCTCCGTGATGCCCAGCACCTTCAACGCGTTGACGAAGCGCTCGCGGTCCTTGCGATAGGTTTCGTCCAGTTCCTCCTGCTTCACATACATGGCAAGCAGCACGTCCTGTTGGTCCTTGCTGAACAGCGTCGACGTCTCGATCTGCTCGCGCAGCTGATCGCGTTTCGAAAGGATGCCATCGGCGTGGCAATCGACACAGGACCGCGCGTTGATGATCTCGACGCCCTTGCCGATCGGGCGCTTGCGGAAGGACACGATGGTGGTCGGCCCGACATCAAGCTGCTTTCCTGCTGACGTCGAGAGGTAGTAGCCCTGCAGGCCGTTCGGCAACGAGAAGATCATTTCGCCGCCGTCGTGCTCGAAGGGCACGAGGCCCGCGTCGAGCGGTGCCAATTCCCGAGGCCCGTGCGGGAAGCGCTTCAGCACCTGCTTGCCGATGTCGCCGCCGAAATCATAGGACTTCCAGTAGTAGCCGCCGAACGGCATGTCGTGCCGTTCGAGCATGCGGTTGTGGTCGGAAACCCCGGACGAGCCGTCGGCGAAACCGGCCCGCAACACATCGCGCCTGCGAATGTTGCCGGCCACGTCGATCTTGAAGCGCTTTTCGAGTTCGGCGATCTCGGTCGGCAACTTCATCAGCCGGTTGTAGATCTCCGGGCGCGCGCCGTTGCTCATGAACCAGTCGACCCGCATGATCGGCAGTTGCGTCGCCGTTTCCTTCGAAAGGGCCGAAAGCGACGCATCGCTCTCGGGATCAATCCCATAGAAATAGCGTTTGATCAGGAAGTCATAGTCCGCCGCGTCCCATTGCAGTTCGCGCAGATCAACGCGCACCAGCAAGCCATTGGTGCCGTCGACCTCTGTCGGAAGCACCAGCTTTGGCCCGTAGGACAGCGAATTCAGCAACTTCTTAAAGCCGCCGGCAAGCACGTCCATGCGCTTCATGAAGGTCTGGTCGTCCTCGCAGCCCATCATGCCGTTGTACTGGTCGCGATAGGAAAAGTAGCGCATGTAGGGGCGGTCGAGGGCACTGACCGTCTCGATGTCCTTCAGCGCCGCATCGACGAACTGGCCATAACCCAACATCGGGCGGGCGCGCGCCGGTTTTGCGGCCACCGTCTGCGGCAGGCTCTTTTCGTTCAGTGCGTTGATCCAGTCCTCCAGCACCTTGATCTCTTCGGCAGAGGGGCGCTTGCCAAGCGGCATGCGGCCGCTGACCACAGTCGCGTAGAGCCGTGACTTCGAGGCATCTCCGGGGGTCACGAAGTTTGCGTCGGCGGCAATCGAGGCGAGTTCGCCCGCCGGGTAGCTCCCCTGCGAACTTTCGCCCGGCCCGTGACAGTTGCGGCAGTATCTGCCGATGAAGGCATCGGCCTGCTGCGCCAGCGCCGCATTGCCGCCGCCCAGCGCTTCGGTCGCCGTATTCTCCTTGCAGACGGCCGTGACCGACTGCGCCACCGGCGCGGGGGCCTTCACTTCACGATCGGCAAGGAAGGCATAGATCGCGCGGCGATCGTCGTCAGAAAGAACGCTCAGCCCCTTGGCTATACGCCGCATCACCGGATCGCTGATCGGCGCGCCCGAGAGCTTCTTGCCTTCCTCGATCAGGCCCCTGGTGAAAACGTCGGGCGAGGCAAGACCGGCCATCTTCGTCTTGCTGATGTCGGGCGCGACCGCGCCGCTCAAATCCTTTTCGCCCTCATAGGCGCGCTCCAGGTCGAGCCCATAGGTCGTGGTGCGCGGTGTGTGGCAATCGCCGCAGCCGCCGACATTCTCGACCAGATAGCGGCCGCGCTCGGCTTGCGTCTCCTCGCGCGGCTGGTAGGCCGGCACCGTGAAGTGGCTGCGCTTCCAGAGCGTGATCGTCGTCTGACGACTGAACGGAAAAGCAATCTCATCCTCTTTCGACACTGCATCCGCCTGGGGTAACGTCTCGATATAGGCTTTGATGTCGAGCGCATCCTCCGGCTTCATGCCGCCATAGGAGGTGTAGGGCATAACCGGATAGAGGTTGTTGCCCTCGCGATCGAGACCGACCAGAACCGCATTCAGAAACTGCGCATTGGTCCAGCCGCCGATGCCATTGGCGTGCGGCGAAATGTTCGGCGCATAGAAGGTGCCGATCGCCGTCTTCATCTCCATGCCGCCGGAGAGCAGTTCGGTGTTGTCGCCGGAGCCGTGGCAGGCGCCGCAGCCTGCGGCGTTGAACATGTATTTGCCGTTGTCGACGTTGGCCTTGTAGGTGGAGAAGGCATCCTCAGCGAAGGCATCGCGCGCCGAGGCACCAGCGGGACAGAGCGAGACTGCGACCAGCGCCGCAAATGAAACGGCCCAATATCCGCGGCCAAGACCGGACAATGACGAGGCGCCTTCTCGCTTTCTCTGCAGACCGCGCATGAAACCCACTCCCTAAAACAATAGAATCGCTACTGAAATCCGCTGCACTATCGAAACTGAAATCGCTCGAATTCAACCCGCTTCGGCCGCTTGCCGAGATCTTTCAGACCTTTGACGATCGCCTCCCTGAGAGGTGGCGGGCCGCAAAACCACAGATCGGCTTCCGCCGGATCGATCGCGCTACCGTTCGCGAGCTTGGCCGCATCCAGGCGCCCGTCCACGGAGGAATCGTGCAGGACAAAAGTGAAGTTGCCGAGCTTTCCGGCCTGCCCCTCGAAGGTCTCCAGCCCGATCGCCTCGCGCCGGTCGCGCACGCAATAGACCATGTGGATGTCCTGCCCCTCGTCGCCATTGAGATGCCGCGCCATCGCCAGGAACGGTGTAACGCCGATGCCGCCGGCGAGCCAGATCTGCTTCTTGCCGCCACGGCGGTGGTTGAAGCGGCCATAGCCACCCTCGAGCTTCAACCGGTCGCCGACAGCGATTCCGTCGCGCAGGGCCTGGGTGTAGTCGCCAAGCGGCTTGATCGCGAAGCGCACGACCCCGTCGGGCTCGATACCAGCGATCGTAAACGGATGCGGCTCGCGCAGCCCAGGCTTCAGCACCCGCAGAAAACCGAATTGCCCGGGCTTGGCGCGCAAGGCACGGCGCAGCGGCCGCGCCGCAATCACCGTCGCCCCGTCCTCCCGGGCGACATCGAAGACTTCGTAGCCGCGGGTTCGGAGCCAGGGCAGCAGCTGGGTATAGGTGTAGCTCAGGATGCCAAGTGCTGCGAAGGCGTTGAGGTAGACCGCCAGAAGCGCGGTACCGTCATAGGGGCGCTTGATGAACATCTGGTGGAAGGCGACCATCACGAAGAGCAGGCCGATGAAGCGGTGCGTGTAGCGCCACAGATGGTAGGGGATCTCGATCTTCGTCCGCGGTATGATCTTGACGATACTGAGAACGAGCAGCACGACGAAACCGTAAAAGGCATATTTGCCGGCGGATGCAGCAAGCTGGTTCAGACCGCTCGTCAGCGCCAGGCCCTTGAAGTCTGGTTTCAGGAAATAGTGCACGAGGATGAGGCACAGCACCGAGATGCCTATCCTGCGATGAAAATGATAGACACGGTCGAGCCCCCCGAAGAGAGCCTCGACGAACGGCGGGCGCGCGGCCATGAACTGCGCGACGGCCATGCCGACAAAGGCCGCCGACGACGCCATCAGCGAAAATGTCGTCAATGCATTGGTGTGACTGACTGCGGGTACGGCCAGCAGCGCCGCAAATGCCATCAAGGACCAGACCAGAAACGCGCCCACTTGCATCTTGCGCCCCTCAACGCCGATGGCTGACGGTTGTTGCCTTGCCTTGTGCCTGTTGCCTTCGATCCCTAGCGACCAAGGAAACATGCAACCAGCTTCTTGCCGCAACGACCCACGCGCCTCTTTCACGCCGGGCCTTTGTTGGGAGAGTGGCAAGCACCTCTCGGTTCGTCAACACGATTCCTATTGGAAACGTCCTATGAGGTTCGTTTATTCATGCCTTTGAAATTCGTATTTTTTAAGCATTCGCTTATTTTATTGATCACATAGGCAAACCACCCCCTTTGACCTGCACAAAGCCAGGCAACCGGCGCGCTTGCCTGGTTGTATGAAATCGTGCAAGCTACTGATATATCAGAACCAAAGGAACGGCATGTCACCGCAATCTCAGGCTCACCTCGCCTATCTCGCGCTCGAACGCCTGATCGTCACTCTGAAGCTCGAGCCCGGCGCCCTGGTCACCGAGAGGCAGTTGATCGAACTTGCCGGGCTTGGGCGAACACCGGTTCGCGAGGCGATCCAGAAGCTGGCCTGGCAGGGTCTCATGGATATCCGTCCCCGTGTCGGCTTGCAAATCACCACGATCCGGCCGGACGACCAGGTGCATGTCATGCAGACGCGCCAGAAACTGGAGCCGCTTGCCGCCGCCCTCGTCGCAACGCACGCAAGCGCCGAGGAGCGAAGCGCGATGAAAGCTTGCGGTGCGGAGATGGCCACCTGTCTTGATGCGGGCGAAATGGAGGGCTTTCTCGTCGCCGACAAGGTGTTCGACGAACTGATGGAAGAAGCCTGCCCCAACCGGTTCCTGACCGCAGCACTTGCCCCGCTGCAGACACATGCGCGCCGCATCTGGTTTGCTTCGTCCTCGCCTGAAAAGATGGCCGGATCGGTCCGCCGCCATGTCACGGTGATCGATGCGATCGAGCGGGCCGACGCTGAAGGCGCGTCGGCCGCGATGGCGGACCTGATGAGCTATCTATCAGACGCCTGAAGAAACCTTGCCTGCACGAGAAGAAACAACGGCAAGCGATTGCTTTCACGGTTGTTTCTTCAACACACTTCAGGCCGTCGGCATCATGCTGCCGGTCTTCAGCCGGCGCACATGCCAGTCGAAAGCCTCTTCCAGAATATGCGGGGTCTGTCCGCCACGGGTGGCGACCGCACGATTGAAGTAATCCGACAAAAGCTCCCGATAGGCCGGGTGGCAGCAGTTTTCGATGATGACGGGTGCGCGCTCCCGCGGCGCCAGGCCGCGCAGATCTGCAAGACCATGCTCGGTCACCAGAATATCGACGTCGTGCTCCGTGTGGTCGACATGGGACACCATCGGCACGACAGACGATATCGCCCCGCCCTTGGCAACCGACTTGGCGACGAAGATCGACAGGAAGGCGTTGCGGGCGAAATCGCCGGAGCCGCCGATACCGTTCATCATGTCGGTACCGCCGACATGGGTCGAGTTGACGTTGCCGTAGATATCGAATTCGAGCGCCGTGTTGATGCCGATGACACCGAGGCGCCGAATGATCTCCGGATGATTGCTCACCTCCTGCGGCCGCAGCACCAGCTTGTCCTTGTAGGCGCGGATGTTGCGGAACACGCGATCAGCCCAGGCGCTGGAAAGCGTCATCGACGAGGCCGAGGCGAAGCTCAGCTTGCCGGCCTCGAAAAGCTCGAACGTGCTGTCTTGCAGCACCTCGCTATACATACGCAGATCATGGAACGGACTGTCGACCAGGCCGCTCAGCACCGAATTGGCGATGACGCCGATGCCCGCCTGCAGCGGGTTGAGCGTCATGTCGAGGCGGCCCTTGCGCACCTCCTCCTGCAAGAAGGCGATCAGATGGCCGGCGATCGCCGTCGTCTCCGCATCCGGCGGAGAGATCCGTGCGGCGCTGTCCTCTTTCTCGGTGACGACGATTGCGACGATCTTTTCCGGATCGACAGGAATGTAGGGCGAGCCCGCACGGCTATCGCAGGCAACGACCGGGATCGGCGTGCGGCTCGGTCGCTTCGCCGGAATGAAGATATCGTGCAGGCCTTCGAGTTCGGGACTGTGGCTGAGATTGAGCTCGACGATCACCTTCTTCGCCAGGATCGCGAAGCTTGCCGAATTGCCGACCGATGTCGACGGAACGATGCCGCCGTCTTCGGTGATCGCCACCGCCTCGACCACTGCATAGTCGATCGGGCTGATCTGGCCGGACCGCAACTGCTCGACGGTTTCCGAGAGATGCTGATCGATGAACATCACCTCGCCGCGGTTGATCGCCGCTCGCAGAACCGGGTCCGACTGGAACGGCAGGCGCCGGGCAAGAACACCCGCCTCTGTCAGCGTCTTGTCGATGTCATGACCGAGCGAGGCGCCCGTCATCAGCGTGATGCGAAACTTCTCCCGTGCGGCCCGTTCGGCCATGGCAAGCGGCACGGCCTTCGCGTCACCGGCCTTGGTGAAGCCGCTCATGCCGATGGTCATGCCGTCCTTGATCAGCGCGGCCGCCTCTTCCGGCGTAGCGATGCGATCACGCAGCGATTTGCAGCGGATCCTGGCTTCCAGGTCGGTTGGCGGAACATGACTCATCGGGCACTCCCAGAAATGGCCCACGAGGCTCATATCAGGACGGCGCGGGCTTGGTTCGTCGTGCGCTTATTTTCGCATGTCTGCGTGCGCACGCTATGAAGATTTGCAGGAGCACGATAGCCGCTCGGACCGCAGGGCGGTACGCAGAATGGGCAAGGCGGAACTACCGCCGACGCATAGCTCGATGGCATTTCGCCTTAAACGACGCGGGGCGCACCCTTGGCGCGCCCCTCTAACGATAAACTGCACAAAAAAGGGTCAGCCGACGAAGGCGCGTTCGATCACGAATTCGGCCGGCTTGTTGTTGGCACCTTCGGTGAGACCAGCGGCCTCGAGGATTTCCTTGGTGTCCTTCAGCATCGCGGTCGAGCCGCAGATCATGCCGCGATCGACAGCCGGATCGAGCGGCGGCAGACCGAGATCGGAGAAGAACTTGCCGTTTACCATCAGGTCGGTAATGCGGCCCTTGAACGGGAAGTCTTCGCGGGTCACCGTCGCGTAGTGGCGCAGCTTGTCGCCGACAATCTCGTTCAGGAACTCATGGTTCCGGATTTCCTCGACCAGATCGAAGCCGTATTTCAGTTCGGCAACATCGCGGCAGGTATGGGTGAGGATCACTTCCTCGAATTTTTCATAGGTCTCGGGATCGCGGATCAGGCTTGCAAAGGGCGCAATGCCGGTGCCGGTCGAGAACATGTAGAGACGGCGCCCGGGAACGAGCGCGTCGAGCACCAGCGTACCGGTCGGCTTCTTGCGCATCAGCACCTTGTCGCCCGGCTTGATCCCCTGCAGGTGCGAGGTCAGCGGGCCATCCGGCACCTTGATCGAGAAGAACTCGAGTTCTTCGTCCCAGGCGGGGCTAGCGATCGAATAGGCGCGATAGACCGGCTTGTCGCCGACCATTAGGCCGATCATCGCGAATTCGCCCGAGCGGAAGCGGAATTCGGCAGGGCGGGTCATGCGGAAGCGGAAGAGCCGATCCGTATAGTGTTCAACGCTGGTCACCGTCTCGACGTAGACGCCTGCCGGTGCCTGGATCGCGAAATCTTCCGTTTTTGCCGGAGCATTCATCTTAGCTACAAGTCCTGTAAATGATGACCCTGTCTATCAACAATAAGCCGATATTCCAAGCTGCGCCTTGTTGAAAGGAAATCTCTTCCAAATATAGTCGCTTTTGGGGATTTCGGCGTGCTTCACACTGTCGCGGCCAACCCTACCCTATGACACCCGGCGCCAGCTATAGGATTTAGCATCGGTCGAGGGCTTGGCGGTCGGCTGGTAGTGCACAGCAATGCCCGGCAGGCGTCCTTCGGACAAACGCTTCAGCGCCGTCGCATTGCTGACAGCGAAGCTTTCGACGCCACAGCGCAGCATCAGCGGGATCTGGTCGATCAGCACGTCGCCGACCGCCCTCACCTCGCCGGTAAAGCCAAGGCGCGCGCGCAGCAGCGACGCATGGCTGAAGGCGCGGCCGTCATTGAACGCCGGGAACGCGACGGCGACCAGCGCAAGGCGATCAAGGTGCGGTGCGAGCTTCGTCACGTCGTCTGCCGGCGCGATGACCACGCCAAGACCGGTTTCGTCGCTGTCTGCAACCTTGGCCAGGAATGCGTCGAGACCGACGATCGCCTTCTCGTTCGAGCCTGCCTTGGTTTCCTCCGTCTCGATGACCCAGGGATCATCGCCCACGAAACCGGTTTCCTTCCAGATTTTCGTCATTTCCGTTCCTCAGCGCCTCAGGCAGCTTCCTGCGCGCTGCCGTAGAGCGCATCCTTGAAGGGTTGTGGGCCGACGCGGCGATAGGCTTCGAGGAAGGTCTCTTGACCGTCGCGGCGCAGTCCCAAGTAGGTGTCGACGATGGTCTCGACGGCGTCGGTCACCTTCTCCGGTTCGAAGCCGCGGCCGATGATCTCGCCAATCGAGGTGTTTTCGTCGCCGGAGCCACCAAGCGTAATCTGATAGAGTTCCGCACCCTTCTTTTCAACGCCAAGCAGCCCGATATGGCCGACATGGTGATGACCGCAGGCATTGATGCAGCCGGAGATCTTGATCTTCAACTCACCGATCTCGGCCTGACGCTCGGGCGAACCGAAGCGGGTCGAAATTTCCTGCGCCACGGGGATGGAGCGCGCATTGGCAAGCGCGCAGTAGTCCAGCCCAGGACAGGCGATGATATCCGTGATCAGGCCGGCATTGGCAGTGGCAAGACCTGAGGCGACCAGCGCGCGGTAGACCGGCTCGAGATCGGCCAGCGCCACATGCGGCAGGATCAGGTTCTGTTCGTGGCTGACTCGGATTTCGTCGAAGGCGTATTCCTCGGCGATATCGGCAACGGCATCCATCTGCGCGTCGCTGGCGTCGCCCGGAATGCCGCCGATCGGCTTCAGCGAGATCGTCACCATGCCGTAGTCCGGGTGCTTGTGCGGCTGCACATTCTGCTGCACCCAACGGGCAAACTCGGGATCGGTCTTCTTCCAGCGCGCGAGGCTCTCCCAGCCTTCAGCACGGTTTTCGAGGGCCGGTGGTGCGAAATAGGTGGAGATCGCCTGGATGTCGGTCTCCGGCAGCTTCAGCTCGGTGTCCTTGAGGGCCGCGAACTCGACTTCGACCTGACGCGACAATTCTTCGGCGCCGGTCTCGTGTACGAGGATCTTGATGCGGGCCTTGTACTTGTTGTCGCGGCGGCCGTGCAGGTTGTACACGCGCATGATCGCCGTCGTGTAGGACAACAGGTCCTCCTCCGGCAGGAAGTCGCGGATCTTCTTGGCGATCATCGGCGTGCGGCCCTGACCACCGCCGACATAGACGGCAAAGCCGATGCGGCCGTTTTCGTCCTTCTTCAGGTGCAGACCGATATCATGGACCTGGATTGCGGCGCGGTCGCGCTCAGCGCCAGTGACGGCGATCTTGAACTTGCGCGGCAGGAACGAGAATTCCGGATGTACGCTCGACCACTGTCTCAAGATCTCGGCGTAAGGCCTTGGGTCTGCGACCTCATCGGCGGCCGCGCCGGCAAAGTGATCGGCGGTCACATTGCGAATGCAGTTGCCCGAGGTCTGGAGCGCATGCATCTCGACGCTTGCGAGCTCTTGCAAGATATCCGGCGTGTCGGACAGACGCGGCCAGTTGTACTGGATGTTCTGGCGCGTGGTGAAGTGGCCGTAGCCGCGGTCATATTTGCGCGCGATATGGGCGAGCATGCGCATCTGGCGGCTCGACAGCGTGCCATAGGGAATGGCGACGCGCAGCATATAGGCGTGAAGCTGCAGGTAGACGCCGTTCATCAGGCGCAGCGGCTTGAAGGCGTCTTCGGCAAGCTCGCCACTCAGTCGCCGCTCGACCTGATCGCGGAACTGTTCGACGCGGGAGGAAACGAAGGCGTGGTCGAATTCATCGTAACGGTACATCGGGTATCGGTTCCTCAGGCAGCGTGTTTCGGGCCGGAAAGGCCATTGTAGCCGGCAGCGTAGGGGATCGAGGGGCCTTCAGCGCGGATGCGCTCGCGCATGCGCAGCGGGCGAAGTGTGCCGTTGATCTCTTCGACGTCGACGACGTTGGCATCGACGACCTTGTTGTCATCGAACGCCTGCTTACCGGTGGCTTCGAGCGCCGTCACGGCCTCGGCATGGCGAGCGATGAAGGCATCCTGAAGCTGCTCGACCCAGTTGCCCGCGGCATCCAGCCAGACGGAAATGCCGTCCGAAAGTCGATTTGCCGTCAAAACCTTACTCACCATGACCTCTTCCTCAGTTCAAAATCTGTTCGTCGCGCCCGAAAGCGGCTTCAATGTTTTTCTTCTCGCCACGTGCCTTGCCTGCGACAAGCGGTTCGGACCGCTCGAAATTGGCGCCGGCGACGGCATCGCCGATGATGACCATGACCGGACCTGCAAGCTCGCTGCGGTTTTCGAGATCCGGAAGGTCCTTCAGCGTGCCGTGCAGCAGGCGGCGATCGGCGCGGCTGGCATTCTCGATGACGGCAACCGTCGTTTCCGGCGGAAGACCTGCCTGCATCAGACGACCGGCGACCGACGCCGCAACAGTGCGCCCCATGTAGACGGCGATCGTTGCGCCCGAGACGGCAAGCCGCGCCCAATCGGGCAGGACTTCGCCGGTCAGATCGTGGCCGGTCGTGAAGACCAGCGAGGAGGCAACACCGCGAAGCGTCAGCGGCAGTTCAAAATCGGCCGCCGCGGCGAAGGCCGAAGTGATACCCGGGACGATCTCATAGCTGATACCGGCTTCGCGCATCGCCGCCATCTCTTCGCCGGCGCGGCCATAAACCAAAGGATCTCCGGACTTCAGACGGACGACGCGCTTGCCTTCGGCAGCCAGCGTCACCAGCAGCTGGTTGATCTCGTCTTGGGACTTGGTGTGGCAGCCCTTGCGCTTGCCGACCGACAGGCGCTCGGCGTCACGACGACCCATATCAACGATCGTCTGCGGCACCAGCGCATCATAAACGATCGCATCGGCTTCCATCATCACGCGCTGGGCGCGGAGCGTCAGCAGGTCTTCAGCGCCTGGACCGGCACCGACGAGCCAGACATGGCCCCTCGCCTTCTCGGGCGCATCGAGCAGACGCGAAGCCTCACGGCGGGCAGCAGCCAGATCGCCGCCGGCGACCTTGTCTGCCACCGGCCCCTGGAAAAACCGGCGCCAGAACATGCGGCGGGCAACGCCGCGCGGCACCAGGCGATCGACGGCCTCGCGATAGCTCGCGGCAAGCGAAGCAACGACGCCGAGCGAGGGGGACAGCAGCTGATCTATCTGCGCACGGATCATCTGCGCCAGAACGGGTCCTGCCCCTTCGGTCCCGATGGCGACTGCAACGGGGGCACGGTTCACGAGCGCCGGCGTGAAGAAGTCGCAGAAGTCGGGCTGGTCGACGGCATTTGCCGGGATCTTGCGTTCACGCGCTGCAAGGACGATGCGCTGATCCTCGACGGCATTGCCGGTGGCGGCAAAAACGAGAATAGCGCCGTCGAGCTGCTCGGGTGCGAAGGCGGCCGCGACATGTTCGATCCCACGGTCACGAAGGTATTGTGCGAACTCCGCTTCCGGCGCGTCGGCGAAGACGACGATCGACGCTTCGGTGTTCAGCAGCAGCCGCACCTTGGCAAAGGCTTCGTCGCCATTGCCGAAAACCGCCACGCGCTTTTGCGCGACGCGAAAGAATGCGGGGAAAACGGCGAGCTGCTGCGACATGGTCTGGCGGTCGTTCCTTCTACAGGCTGCGGCGAATATCCCTTATGGCGCACGACAATTGAAGGAACAGAAATTTCAATGCCTTTCCAGGCACGTATTGTTTTGCTCGGCGGTGCACCATTTTGAGCAAATATCTCCGAGCCTGTTCAATCGCCGACCTTGGCGCGGCCATTGCGCCGCATGGGTAACCTCCGTTAAATGCCGTCAACGACCTGCCGGAGGCCCAAGACATGACAAAACCCGAACTCGCCGAACGGCTTTTGACCGTCATCGAGCAGGATATCCTGCCGCTTACCGAAAAGGGTGTTGCCGCCGGCAACAAGGTCTTCGGCGCAGCGATCCTGCGCAAGTCCGATCTGTCGCTGGTGCTTGCCGAAACCAACAACGAGACGGAAAATCCGCTCTGGCACGGCGAAGTGCACACGCTGAAGCGTTTCTACGAGATGGCGGAGAAACCGGACACGCGCGACCTCATCTTCCTCTCGACGCACGAGCCCTGCTCCATGTGCCTTTCTGCCATCACCTGGGCCGGCTTCGACAATTTCTACTATTTCTTCAGCCACGAGGATTCGCGCGACGCGTTCGCGATCCCGCACGACCTCAAAATTCTGAAGGAGGTCTTCCGGCTGGAACCGGGTGGCTACGCGCAAGACAACGCCTTCTGGCACTCGGCCTCGATTGCTGCACTCTCGAAAGACGCCGATGCCGAAACCCGCGATCGGCTTTCCGCCCAGGATGCCCGCATCCGCGCCCGCTACCAGAGCCTTTCCGACAGCTACCAGTCGGGTAAGGACGACAACGCCATTCCGCTGAACTGAGATCCATGGAACCTTCACGCGACATAACGCGCCTGCTCGACATCATGGCGGCGCTCCGCCAGCCCGAGACCGGCTGCCCCTGGGACATCGTCCAGACCTTCGAGACCATCAAGCCCTATACGATCGAAGAGGCCTATGAGGTTGCCGACGCCATTGAGCGCGGTGACATGCACGACCTCTGCGACGAGCTCGGCGACCTGCTGCTGCAGGTGGTCTTCCACGCCCGTATGGCCGAAGAGGCCGGCGACTTCGCTTTCGGCGACGTCGTTGAGGCGGTGACCCGCAAGATGATCCGCCGGCACCCGCATGTCTTTGCCCGCTCCGACGCCGATACGCCCGAGGCGGTGAAGCTGCAATGGGATGAGATCAAGCAGGCCGAAAAGGCCGAGCGGCAAGAAAAGCGCGCCAAGCGCGGCCTCGCGCCTGATGCAGCCGCAAACCATTTGGGCTCGGTGCAGCGCTCATTTCCGGCGCTCGTAGAAGCCCTGAAGCTGCAGGAGCGCGCCGCAAAAGTCGGCTTCGACTGGTCGGAGCCGGAACCGATCCTCGACAAGATCGAGGAGGAAATCGGCGAGTTGCGCCAGGCTCTGCGAGAAAAGGACCGCGCCAAAGTCAGCGACGAACTGGGCGACCTGATCTTTGCCGTGGTGAACATCGGGCGCCATGTCGGCACCGATCCGGAGATGGCGCTTCGCGGCACCAACACCAAATTCCGCCGCCGCTTCGCCCATATCGAGCGGGAACTCGGCGCGGCCGGCGAGACGCTGGATGAGGCAACGCTGGAGCGGATGGAAGAGCTCTGGCAGGCAGCCAAGGCGATCGAGCGACAGCTGGGCTAGAACGAGCGGGACGCGTGCCCGCCATACGTCCCCTTTCCCAAAGCTGAGGCCGACAGCCCGCTAGCCGCCGACCCCTGGAAAGCTACGGCTTACCAGTCTTCCTCGACGGGCTTCGGCCCGTTTCCAAGGCGACGCTCCAGCTCGGAGGCCTCGTTCTCGGTCAACCTGAGATCAAGGCTCACACGCCCGTCTTCCAGGTCTTCGCGACCGTCGACGATCGCGTGCTGGTAGACCCAGGGCAGAAGCTGCAGCTGATCGATGCCGAGAACGACAGTGCATTCCGTCAGGACGCCGGAAAGACGACGGCCGATTTCGCCGAGCAGTTCGTCGACGCCGTCACCGGTGATCGCGGAAACGGCAACCGTGTTGTTGGACGTCGCCGCTTTGCCGCGCAATGCCTCGCGTGATTCGTCATCCAACCGGTCGATCTTGTTCCAGACCTCGATCAGGCGCTCGGAGGCTTCCTTCTCGTCGATGCCGAGATCGGACAGGATTCTGAGAACGTCGCTTGCTTGTGCCTGGTTGTCCGGGTCCGAGAGGTCGCGGACATGCAGGATCAGATCCGCCTCCAGCACCTCTTCCAGCGTCGCGCGAAACGCGGCTACGAGATGGGTCGGCAGGTCGGAAATGAAGCCGACAGTGTCGGAGAGGATGACCATCCGGCCATGCGGCAGCTTCAGCCGCCGAAGCGTCGGGTCGAGCGTCGCAAACAGCATATCCTCGGCCAGAACGCCTGCCCCGGTCATGCGGTTGAACAGCGTCGACTTGCCGGCATTGGTGTAGCCGACGAGGGCGACGATCGGGTGCGGTACCTTCTTGCGCTTAGAGCGATGCAACTGCCGTGTGCGGCGCACCTGCTCCAACTCGCGCTCGAGCTTGACGATGCGATCCTGCAGCAAGCGCCGGTCCGCTTCGATCTGGGTTTCACCCGGACCGCCCATGAAGCCGCCACCGCCGCGCTGGCGCTCAAGGTGGGTCCAGCTTCGGACCAGGCGGCCCTTCTGATAGTTGAGATGCGCGAGATCGACCTGCAGCGTGCCTTCCTTGGTGGAGGCGCGGCGGCCGAAGATTTCGAGAATGAGGCCCGTACGGTCAATGACCTTGGCGTTCCATTCCTTCTCGAGATTGCGCTGTTGCACCGGCGTCAGCGGATGGTCGACGATGACAAGACCGGCATCGAGCTCGACGAGGATGTGGCCAATCTCTTCGATCTTGCCGGTACCAAGCAAGGTGCCCGGCTTCGGCTGCGCCACCGGAACGATGGCGCCATGCACGACCTCAAGATCGATCGCCATGGCGAGACCGGTCGCCTCTTCGAGGCGACTTTCGTCCGAGCGCGTCGTGGTGGTCGAGAGCATATCTGCGGACTGCCGTCCGGTCTTTTTCAAGACTGGAACGATGACGACCGCGCGCATGTCGTCGCGGAGCTTCTCGAGCTCCGGAATGATCGACGACAATTTTGAATCACGTTTGGTAATGTGCCTAACGTCCCGTCAGGATGCGGCTTCTTCGTTCTCGAACATCTGCAGCGGCTGGCCGGGCATGATGGTCGAGATCGCGTGCTTGTAGACCAGTTGCGAGTGGCCGTCGCGACGCAGCAGGACGCAGAAGTTGTCGAACGAGGTCACAACGCCGGTAAGCTTGACGCCGTTGATGAGAAAAATTGTCAAGGAAATCTTTTGCTTGCGGACCGTATTGAGAAAGAGATCCTGCAAGTTTTGAGAACGTTCCGCCATCGCGCCGCTTCTTTCTTATTTGCCGGCGTTTTGCGCCGGTGCATTTTTGTCAAATTCAGCAATCAGAGGCGCCACAAGTACCTTCCCCGACACCTCTTCAGAGTTGGTATCAAATCAATGTCTTTTCCGCAACGCCGAAAAAGGCTTCGCGAATATTCTGTGCTATGCTTCCTGGATGGCCGTTGCCGATCGGCTTGCCGTCGATCGAAACGACCGGAAAACAGATGCTGGTGGCGGCCGTAATAAAGACTTCGCGCGCCGCGAGCATCTCATCGACCGAGAACGCCCTCTCCTCGATTTTAAGCCCAAGCGGCACCGCCACATCCATCAAGGTGGTGCGGGTGATTCCCTTGAGGATGCCGTGTTCTGCCGGTCGTGTGCGCAGGTTTCCGTCGCGGTCGACAATCCAGACATTGGTCGCTGCGCCTTCCTTCACCGTGCCGTCAGCATCGACGAAGATCGCCTCCTGTGCGCCTTCCTCCTTGGCTTTCTGGCGCGCCAGCACGTTGGGCAGAAGCCCGACCGACTTGATATCGACACGATCCCAACGGTTTTCCGGCACCGTGATCGCCGCAATGCCATGGGTCGCCTTCCTGGCAATGGCTGCAGCGTCGGTGCGCTTCGCCGTCACCACGATCGACGGGCGTGTTTCCGCTACGGGAAAGACGTGATCGCGGCGCGCCACGCCGCGCGTGACCTGCATGTAGAACAGGCCGTTTCTCACCCGGTTGCGCCGGATGACTTCGCGGATCACGTGGACGAGCGCGGCCCTTGTCATCGGCCAGTCGATGCGCAGTCCGCTGAGCGAGCGGCCGAGGCGATCGAGATGACGGGTGAGATCGACGATATAGCCGTGACGGACCTCGCAGACCTCGTAGACCCCGTCGGCGAACTGATAACCGCGGTCCTCGATATGGACGCCGGCGTCCGCGTGCGGCACGTAGGCGCCGTTGACATAGGCAATTCGGGACATCGTCTCGACCTTAGAAATACTGGATGCTGACGCGGAACAGTTGCTCGACATGGCGCACCGCATCGGCGGTGGCGAAGAGCACGACGCGGTCCTTCGCCTTGATCCGGGTGGCGCCATCGGGGCGGATGAACGTCTTGTCGCGATAGAGCGCGCCGATGCGGATTCCGTCGGGAAGTTCGAGGTCGCGCAGGGCCTTGCCGACGAGCGGGGACGTTTCCAGAGCCTCGGCCTCGATCACCTCGGCCATGCCCTTTTGCACCGCATAGACCGAGCGGATGCGGCCCTTGCGGACATGCTGCAGCACGCGCGAAATGGTCACCGCGCGCGGGTTCACATAGGCGTCGACGCCGGCAGTCGCGGCAAAATCCTGGTAGGACGGTTCGTTGATGAGGACGAGTGTGGACTTTGCACCCAGGTGTTTCGCCATCATGCTGCCGAGGATGTTGATCTGGTCGTTGTTCGTGAGCGCCACGACGAGATCGGCGTCCTGGACATCGGCCTGCGCGAGGATCCGCTGGTCCATGGCCGACCCGTTGAGGACAACCGTGCTGCTCAGCTTGTCGGCCATCATCACCGCGCGGTCGCGATCGCTCTCGATCAGCTTCACCCGCGTGCGCGGCTGGTGTTCCTCGATCGTCTTGGCGACGAAATAGCCGACATTGCCGCCGCCGAAAATGATGATGCGCCGCGCCTCCTGCTCTTCGTGGCCGAAGAGCGTCAGCGTGCGCCGCGCATGATCCCGATCGCAAACGACATAGGCGATATCGCCCGCCTGCAACTGGTCGTCGGAATGGGGCACGATCACCTTGCCGTTGCGGAAAATGCCGGTGACGGTCGCAAGCAGGTCAGGAAACAGTTCGCTCAACTGTTGCAGCGGCGTGCCGACGACGGGACAGTCTTCCAGGCACTCGAAGGCGACCATGGCGATGCGGTCATCGGCGAAACGCACAACGTCGATCGCGCCGGGAAAGGAAATGCGCCGCAGCACGAGCCGCCCGACCTCAACTTCGGGCGAGATGGTGACGTCGATCGGCACGTTCTCGCGCGAAAACAGGTTCGCATACTCAGGCGCGAGATAGCTCTGCGCCCGAATGCGCGCAACCTTCGTCGGCACGTTGAAGATCGCGTGCGCCACTTCACAGGCGACGATGTTGACTTCGTCGGACAGCGTGACCGCAATCAGCATGTCGGCCTGGTCAGCACCCGCCTTGGCGAGCACATCCGGATGCGCGCCATGGCCGACGTAACCGCGCACGTCGAGGCTCTCGGTGATGTTGGCGATCAGCGCCGCCGACGTATCGATCACCGAAACGTCGTTGTCTTCCTGCGCCAGTCGCTCGGCAATGCCGTAACCGACCTGCCCCGCGCCACAAATGACTACCTTCATGTCGTTCTTTCACATGCGAGCGCGGGCGGGTTGGCCGGAAATTCCGGTTCAGACGCCCAGCGACTTCAGCTTCCGATGCAGCGCCGACCGCTCCATACCGACAAACTCCGCCGTGCGCGAAATATTGCCGCCGAATCGGTTGATCTGCGCGATCAGATAATCACGTTCGAACATTTCGCGAGCCTCGCGCAACGGCAAGGTCATGATGTGCTGGTCGCCCTGGGCCGAAATCTTCGGCAGGGTGTCACCCACTTCGGTCGGCAGCATGTCGGCCGAGATCGGCGTATCCGGACCGTCGCTGCGGGCAAGGATCATCAGCCGCTCGATGTTGTTGCGAAGCTGGCGGATGTTGCCCGGCCAGTCATGCGCCTGCAGCACCGCCAGCGCGTCGTCGCCGATCTTGCGCGGACGGATGCCCGCCTGCTCGCTGACCTGGCGCATGAACATGTCGACGAGGAACGGAATGTCTTCGCGCCGCTCGGCGAGTGCCGGAACACGAACCGGAATGACCGCCAGCCGGTGGAACAGGTCTTCGCGGAACAGGCCCTCGGAGATCATGTTTTCGAGATTGTAGGCCGTCGACGAGATGATCCGGACGTCGACCTTCACGCGTTTGGTGCCGCCGACACGCTCGAACTGCTGGTCGACGAGCACGCGCAGGATCTTGTTCTGCGTCTCGCGCGGCATTTCGCCGATCTCGTCGAGATAAAGGATGCCGCCATGGGCTTCCTCGAGCGCGCCCGTGCGGCGCGGCTGGCCCGGCGTGCCCTCGGTCCCGAAGAGCGCGATTTCCATTCGGTCCGGCGTGATCGCCGCTGCGTTCAGCGCCACGAAGGGGCCCGTCGATCGCGTCGACTTGCGGTGGATCATACGCGCGACCAGTTCCTTACCGGAACCAGAGGGCCCCTGGATCATGATGCGGCTGTTGGTCGGCGCGACCTTTTCGACCGTCTGGCGAAGCTGCGAGACGGCAACGGACGTGCCGATCAGCTCGACCGGATCGCCGGACTTCTTCTTCAGCTCCGAGACTTCGCGCCTGAGCTTGGAATTTTCCAGCGCCCGTTCGGCGATCAGGATCAGACGGTCAGCCTTGAAGGGCTTCTCGATGAAATCATAGGCGCCGCGCTTGATGGCGTTGACCGCGGTCTCGATGTTGCCGTGACCGGAAATCATGACAACCGGAAGATCCGGGTGCCGCCCCTTGATCTCGTCGAGCAGCGCCAGGCCGTCGAGGCGGCTTCCCTGCATCCAGATGTCGAGGAAGACCAGCCGCGGCACGCGATCGCTGATCGCCGCCAGCGCGCTGTCGCTGTCGAAGGCGGTGCGCGTTTCGTGCCCCTCGTCGGACAGGATACCCGACACGATCTCGCGGATATCTTCCTCATCGTCCACAACCAGAATATCAGCGGCCATCGCTCGCACCCTTATCCTTCAAACTCTCTTCGCCCCCGGTTTCTCCGGCAGGCGGCAGGATCACGCGGATCATCGCCCCGACACCGCCGTCGTATTCGGCAGGCGCGTCGTGCAATTCCAATTGTCCGCCATGGTCCTCAATGATCTTCTTGACGATGGCGAGACCCAGGCCCGTGCCCTTCTCGCGCATCGTCATGTATGGCTCCAGAATACGGTGCCGGTTTTCCGTGGGCAGACCCTTGCCGTTGTCGATGATGTCGACGACAAACTGGCCGGTCGCCGCATCGGTTCGCGCACGCGCCACGACGACAGGCTGGCCGCGGACCGCATCTGCCGGCACCGCCTCGATGGATTCCACGGCATTCTTGACGATGTTGCCGAAGGCCTGACCGAGCATGCGCCCGTCGAACGAGCCCTCAAGCGGCTCCTCGCCGAGATCGCGCACGAAGTTGATGTGGTTGTTGCCCATTTCGCGCAGGAACACTGCATCCTTCAGGATCGCGCGAAGATCCGCCCGTTCCTTTGTCGGCTTCGGCATGCGCGCGAAGGCCGAGAACTCGTCCACCATGCGTCCGATGTCTTCCACCTGGCGCACAATGGTGTCCGTGCACTGGTCGAAAACGGCTTTGTCGTCCTGATTGATCTGTTTGCCGTAGCGCCGCTTCAGGCGCTCGGCGGAAAGCTGGATCGGCGTCAGCGGGTTCTTGATCTCGTGGGCGATGCGGCGCGCCACGTCCGCCCAGGCGGTCGAGCGCTGGGCGATGACGAGATCGGTGATGTCGTCGATGGTGATGACGTAGGATTCGTTCGCCTCGCCGCCCTCTTCGCGCGTCACCTGAACGTTCAGCGTGCGCTCGGTTCCGCCGCGCATAACGTTGATCTGCTTGCGGTAATCGTTGCGATGGCGCCCTTCGGCCTCGACCAGGACCTCCTCGATCTCGGGCGCGATCTGCCTGAGATCGGCACCGAGAAGATCCGGCGCGGCCTTCTTCAGGAAATCTTCGGACGACGGATTGGCAATGGTGATCTGGCGGTCACGACCGACACCGATGACAGCCGCGGTCACGCCCGACAGAACCGCCTCGATGAAGCGGCGGCGGTGGTCGACTTCGTCCTTGGCCTCCAGGATCTGCTCCTGCTGGCTGCGGATCTCAGAAACCATCTTGTTGAAGGTTCGTGACAGATTACCGACGTCGCCATCGACGGCGCGCACCGGCACGACGACATCGAGATTACCGGAAGCGACGCTGTCGGCGGCACCGATCAGCTGGCGGATGGGCCGGACAATCCGGTCAGCGACGGCGATCGCGGTCCAGATCGCGGCCAGCAGTACGATGAGGGCAAAGCCGAGATAGAGGACGCCGAAGGCGATCTGGGTGAAGGTTCGCCCGGCCTCGAGCATCTTGTACTCGGCGGTGTTCTCCTCCATCAGCCGGAGCGAGCGCATCACCTCCGGATCGACGTTGCGAACCGTGTAGAGGAAGGTGCCCGGGATGTCGTCAAGCGGGATGACTGCGCCGACAAGGTTGGTGATCCCTGGCGGGATCAGGGTCGGCTGGCCGGAGACGGAACTCTTCAACGCATCCGGCGGGATCGCCGGCAGCGGCCGATCGGTCGAGATGTTGGCCTGCACGATGGGGCTGCCGTCGGCACGCACAAGAAAGGCGCCAAGCATGCCGCGTCCGCGCGCCTGGCGGGTCATCAGCTCGGCAAAGCCCGTACGGTCGAGGCTGTAGAGCTGACGGTTGCGCTCGAGGTCGTTCGCCATCGAGACGGTCTGGCCCTGGAGATAGCTGGCATTCTCGAGCACGTAGGCCTGCGCCACGTTGATCGAGGAGCGGACGATCGCCTGGGTTCGGAGCGAGAACCAGCGGTCAAGGCCGACATCGAGCGTGATGCTGGCAAAGATCGCGACGAGAACCGCCGGCGTGATCGCCACGATTGAAAACAGCGCGACGATGCGCACGTGCAGTCGGGCTGCGGCACGGCCTTTGTGGCGGGCGCGCAGCAGACGCAGGATTTCACGGGCGATCAGATAGATGAGGCCGACGACGAAGAGGCTGTTGATCGCCGCACAGGCGATGACGATATTTCGTTCGAGCTTGATTGGCGTCAGGCCGAGAAGCACGAGCAGGGAGACGGTCGCACAGATCAGCGCGCCGGTTGCCAACATCAGGCCCGGCAGGGCAAAGGAGCCACGGCGATCCTGCGCCGCCAGTCCCTCATCTGTGCCCAGCGGCAAGGCCATTGCGTCCACCATGAAAAGCGTTCCCCCAACCGTCGCCGGCCGGCGACGGCATCTCTTGCTTGCATTCTCGGGTCAAAGGTTGACCTCACCACCCAGATGGGCTGCCGCGCGGCCCCCCCGTCAATCGATTGGGTCAAATCGATTGAACAGGACGGCAACGACGCGCGATTCGGCGGCCGTTATCCGTTCAAGCAACGCATTGTGGCGAAAATGCAACGGTGGGTGCGGCCAAGTCAAGCGCTGCGTGAGCTGCGATAGACCGAAACACCGAGCTCACGGATCTTCTTGCGCAGCGTGTTGCGGTTGAGTCCGAGCAGATCGGCCGCCTTGATCTGGTTGCCGCGGGTGGCGGTGAGCGCTGCGAGGATCAGCGGATACTCCATTTCCGCAAGTACCCGGTCGTAAAGGCCGGCCGGAGGCAAGGCCTCGCCAAAGCTTGCGAAATACTGGCGCATATTTTCTTCGACCGCCTGCGAAATCGTCAGCGAGCCCGGACGCGCCGCCGCCTTCTCGATTGGGCTATCCGGGATCTCGGAGCGAAGCTCGTTTTCGATGATCTCGCGGCTGATGACATCCTGTGGATAAAGTGCCGTCAGGCGCCGCACCAGGTTCTCCAGCTCGCGAACGTTGCCTGGCCAGGGGTGCGCCTTCATCAGCTCCAGCGCCTCATGGTCGAAGCGCTTGACGTCCAAGCCTTCCTTTTCCGCTTGCTGGACGAAGTGGCGCACGAGGTCCGGAATGTCCTCGGCACGGTCGCGCAGCGGCGGCAACCGCAGCGGCACGACGTTCAGACGATAGTAGAGGTCTTCGCGGAACAGGCCCTGATTGATCGACTGCTTCAGGTCCTTGTTGGTTGCCGCGACAATACGCACGTCGGAGCGGATCGGCGTGCGTCCGCCGACGGTCGTATATTCCCCCTGCTGCAAGACCCGTAGAAGACGCGTCTGCGCGTCCATCGGCATGTCGCCGATTTCGTCGAGGAAGAGCGTTCCGCCTTCGGCCTGCTCGAAACGCCCGGTCGAGCGCATCTGCGCGCCGGTAAACGCGCCCTTCTCGTGGCCGAACAGTTCCGATTCGATCAGGTCGCGCGGGATCGCCGCCATGTTGATCGCGACAAACGGACCGTTGCGGCGCTTGCCATAGTCGTGCAGCGCGCGGGCAACAAGCTCCTTTCCGGTGCCGGACTCGCCGGTGATCATCAGGGTCAGGTCGGTCTGCATCAGGCGCGCCAGCACCCGGTAGATTTCCTGCATCGCAGCCGAGCGGCCGACCAGCGGCATGCCGTCCTGGGTGTCGTCGTCGAGCTTTGCCGGCCGGCGCTTCGGCTCCGACAGCGCCCGGCCGATGATGCCGATCAACTCGGTCAGGTCGAAAGGCTTCGGCAGATAGTCGTAGGCGCCCTTCTCCGAGGCCTTGATCGCCGTCATGAATGTGTTCTGGGCGCTCATGACCAGCACCGGCAGGTCGGGGCGCGCCTTCTTGATGCGCGGGAGAAGATCGAAGGCGTTTTCGTCCGGCATCACCACGTCGGTCACGACCAGATCGCCATCGCCCGCCGCAATCCAGCGCCACAGCGTCGCCGCGTTGGAGGTGATGCGGACATCGTAGCCGGCGCGGCTCAGCGCCTGGTTCAGCACGGTGCGAATGGCGGCGTCGTCATCCGCGACGAGGATCGTGGCACCGGTCATGCAAGGTTTCCTTTTGTCATCGGCATGTCGTCGTCATCCGCGGCCTGGCCCTTGGAGGCAGGCATCAGCACGCGGAAGGTGGTGCGGTTCTGCTGGCTGTCGCATTCGACGATCCCGCCATGGCCGCCGATGATCTTGGCAACCAGAGCGAGACCCAGGCCTGAACCATTGGTCTTGGTGGTGATGAAGGGATCAAACAAGAGCGGCAGCAGGTCCTGAGGGACGCCTGGGCCATTGTCGTGCACGCAGAATTCCAGCGGCAGCGAGATCTTCTCGCGCGTCCCGGCAACCGACAGGCGAATGCCCGGCCGGTAGGCGGTCGTCAGCAGGATTTCGCCGTCGTGGCGTTCGCCGATCGCTTCGGCCGCATTCTTGATCAGGTTCAGGAACACCTGAACCAGCTGATCGCGGTTGGCATAGACGGGCGGCAGCGACGGATCGTAGTGCTCCGCGAACTTGATGTGGCGGGCGAAGCCGGCCTTGGCGATCGCCTTCACGTGGTCGAGCACCGAATGGATGTTCAGCGGCACGCGATCGACGGGGCGCTCGTCGGAAAACACCTCCATGCGATCGACCAGCGAAACGATGCGGTCGGTCTCGTCGCAGATCAGTCGCGTCAGCGCGCGGTCCTCGTCGTTGGCGGAGGTCTCCAGCAGTTGCGCAGCACCTCGGATGCCCGAGAGCGGGTTCTTGATTTCATGCGCCAGCATCGAGGCGAGACCGGTCACCGAACGGGCAGCACCGCGATGCGTCAGCTGCCGGTCGATCTTGTCGGCCATCGAACGCTCCTGGAAGACGACGACGACCGCACCCGGCTCGGACAGTACAGGGGCGACATAGAGATCGACCAGCTTGTCCGCCCCAAGGCGCGGCGAACTCAGGTCGACGCGATACTCGTTGACCGGCGCCTTGCGCTCGCGCACCTGCTCGATCAGCGTCAGCAGCGGACTACCAAAGGGAATGAAGGCGCTGATGTCATGGCGCGCCAGGTGGTTGGCGCTGGCGCCGAAAAACGATTCGGCCTCCCAGTTGGCAAAGGCGACGAGACCCTTGGCGTCCACCATGATCACCGGGTTCTGGATGGCGTTCAGAACCGCCATCGACAGACCGTTGGCGACGGCATCCGGCATGCTCGGTTTCTCGGTCATGCGGCAATTCCTTCTGCTACCGCCTCGCCTTCCGGCTTACTCGAGGTGGCGTCGAGCATCGCCGCACGGGCCCTGTCACGGACGAAACGGGCATCGGTCGATGTCAGGATTGCGGCCTTTTCCGGGCCCGCAAGGTCAGGGGCGGCGCGATCGAGATACCAGGCGACATGCTTGCGGGCATGCCGGAGGCCGACCTCAACGCCATAGAACTCGAGCATCATCTCGTAGTGCTCCGCAAAGATATCGGCGACCTCCGCCGCTGACGGATGCGTGACCGCCCCGGCGAGAAGCCCGACGTGCCACGGGCGCCCCTGCGAGGACCGGCCGGCCATGACGGCGTCCGCGCCCGATCGGCGGAGAATCTCTTCTGCATCGGCGACCGTCTCCACGTCACCATTGGCGACCAGCGGCACGGTGACGACCTCGCGGACCAATCGGATCGCATCCCAATCCGCCTTGCCGTTGTAGAACTGCATGCGCGTGCGGCCGTGCACGGTAATTGCCTTCACGCCCGCCTCTTCGGCGCGCTTGGCAATCAGCGGCGCATTGATCGAGTTTTCATCCCAGCCGAGCCGCATCTTCAGCGTAACGGGCACATCGACGGCGTTGACGGTCGCCTCGACCAACGACAACGCGTGATCGGGGTCGCGCATCAGGGCCGAACCGGAATAACCGCCCGTCACCTTCTTTGCCGGGCAGCCCATATTGATGTCGATGATGTCGGCGCCATTGTCGGCAGCGATCTTCGCGGCCTCCGCCATCCAGTGGGCCTCACGGCCCGCAAGCTGGACGATGTGCGGCTCGATCCCGGAGTTCTTCAGCCGCGCCCAGGATTCCTGGGCATTGCCGACCAGTTCACGGCTAGCCACCATTTCGGTCACGACGAAACCCGCACCGAAGCGCCAGGCAAGCCGCCGGAATGGGAGATCGGTGACGCCGGACATAGGCGCGAGCGCAACTCGGTTGCGGATTTCGATGGATCCGATGCGAAGCGGAGACGAAAGAGCCGGAATTGGCAAATGCATATCTTTCAGGCACATGTTGTTCCTGCACTATTTTTAGACACTGTTCTCGGACTTGCCAAGCGATTTCGGCGCGGCGCGCAAAATTCTAAGCTCAGCTGGCAAAGCACGACCCTTCGCGGTACATCACGGCGAAGATCGGCGAATGCGGGACCTCATACAGAAAATGCAGCCTCAAGAACAGTTCAAGTGCGGCGTGGTTATCGTCGCGGCAGGACGCGGCGAACGCGCCGGGCAATCCGCCGAGGGCCCGAAGCAGTACCGAACCATCGGCGACCGCCCCGTTATCGCCCATACGCTTGACACTTTCGCGACATGGCCGGGCGCCGGTCCGATCGTCGTCGTCATCCATCCGGACGACGAGGCGTTGTTCGACGCTGCATGCAAGCGCTCCGTGGCCAGCGACGTGATCATCGTCCACGGTGGCGCGACCCGGCAGATATCGGTGCTCGCCGGCCTCGAAGCCCTGGCCGACATCGGCGCGCGCCGCGTGATGATCCACGATGCGGTGCGCCCCTTTGCCGATCACGCGCTGCTGTCGCGGTGCGCTGCGGCATTGAGTGAGGACGTCAGGGCCGTACTGCCGGCGGTCGCCGTCGCAGACACGCTGAAGCGTGCCGGCAAGGATGGCATGGTCACGGAAACCGTGCCGCGCGACGGCCTCTACGGCGCACAGACGCCACAGACATTCGATCTCCAGGCCATTCTTGCCGCTCACCGGGAGGCGGCGAGAAGCGGCCGCACGGATTTTACCGACGACGCGTCGATCGCTGAATGGACCGGCCTCAAGGTCGTGCTCGTCGAAGGCGCCGTCGACAACGTCAAGCTTACGCTGAAAAGGGATATCGCCATGGCCGACGAGAAACTCAATCGGATTGCCCTGCCCGATGTGCGCACCGGAAACGGCTACGACGTGCACCAGCTCGTCGAGGGCGACGGCGTCACGCTCTGTGGCGTCTTCATTGCGCACACCAAGAAACTTTCCGGCCATTCCGATGCCGACGTGGCGCTGCATGCGCTCACCGACGCGCTGCTCGCCACCTGTGGCGCCGGCGACATCGGCGATCATTTCCCGCCGTCCGATCCGCAATGGAAGGGCGCGCCGTCTCGCATTTTCCTGGAGCACGCGGCCAAAATCGTGCGCGAGCGCGGCGGCATCATCACCAATGCAGACGTTTCGCTGATCGCCGAAGCGCCGAAGGTCGGGCCGCACCGCCTGACGATGCGCGAAAATCTCTCGGACATGCTGGGGATTTCACTCGACCGGTGCTCGGTCAAGGCAACGACCAACGAACGCCTTGGTTTCGTCGGCCGCGACGAAGGCATCGCCGCGATCGCCACGGCGACGGTCGTCTATGGGAACCTTTCGTGATGTGGTCCGCCGACATCGAAGTCAAAGCCGGTGAGATCATCGCGCAGTTCACGGCAAATGGCCGCAAGGTCGCGACCGCCGAATCCTGCACTGGTGGCCTGATCGCCGGTGCGCTGACCGAGATCTCCGGTTCGTCGGCAGTCCTCGACCGCGGCTTCGTCACCTATTCCAATGAGGCAAAGGTCGCAATGCTCGGCGTCGAGACGGCGACGCTCGTCGCCCACGGTGCCGTCTCGCGGCAGACGGCGATCGAGATGGCACAGGGCGCAATCGCGCATTCGGCGGCTGACTTCGCCGTTGCCGTCACCGGCATCGCCGGGCCGAGCGGTGGTTCGGCTGAAAAGCCTGTCGGCCTTGTGCATCTCGCTGCGGCAGGGCGAAACGGCGCGCTGCTGCATCGCGAGATGCGCTACGGCGATATCGGCCGCAGCAACATAAGGCTTGCGACCATCCGCACCGCACTCGATCTGCTCACGCAGATCGCTCAGGCCGAATAGATGCTGTCGGCGCGCTTTTCGAAGGCGTCGGAGAACATGCGGAAGGCACGGTCGAACATCGAGCCCATCAAGGCCCCGAGGATGCGGCTCTTGAACTCGTAGTCGATGTCGAAGTGCACGATCGACTGCCCCTCGCCCGAAGGCTCGAAGTGCCAGCGGTTGTCGAGATATTTGAACGGCCCGTCGATGTATTTGACGTCGATCGTCCGCTCTGCCTTGTTCAGCAGCACCTGCGTCGTGAAGGTCTCGCGGATCGCCTTGTAACCGACGGTCATATCGGCAAGCAGCAGCACTTTGCCATCGCGCTCCTTGCGCGAGCGCACCGTCAGCGCCTCACAGAGCGGCAGGAACTGCGGATACTGCTCGACGTCGGCAACGAGGTCGAACATCTGGTCTGCGGTGTGCTTGACGACGTGGTTGGTTTCGAAATGCGGCATAGAGGGGAGTTAAGCGGGAGAACCGAGAAGATCAAGGAGCCTGCGCATCTGGCGCCGCGATTTCAACTGCAGAACTGGCACGTTAGGGCCGTGCTTCGCCAGACCTGCGACGATGTGCGGCGTAAACTTCTGCTCAAACGTCCAGATGAACTGAAGGAAATCCCAATCGACCTTTTCGATGCAGCCCGGCGCCATCTCCGGGCGGGTGCGGCCGAAATGTTTCAGCCAGCGGGTGACGACGCCCCATATGCAGACAAGCCGCGGCATACGCACCCAGATCACGATGTCGCTCCTCGGCACCCGGATATCGAATGTGGACGGACCGGTGCCATCCATGACCCAGCGATCGGCGGCGATCCTCTCGACAATGCGCTGGCGCTGCTCCGCCCGGTCACGCTCTGCCCAACCCGGCAACCACCGGATATCGCGATCGATCGAGATGTAGGTGAACTGGAACTGACGGGCGAGCTTCTGTGAAAGCATCGACTTGCCGCCGCCGGAGCACCCGACAACGAGGATACGCCTGGCACTGCGAATATGGTCGGCGGCAACGGCATCGTCGACATAGTTGACGATTGCCGGTTTTGACAGCAGGTCCATGGAAACTCCCGCGGAACTCGGGAACAACGAAACCCAATACGAAACTCCGGCGCGGGGCCGGAGTTTCGGTCTTTTTTGAGCAGCCGAGCCGTCAGCCTGCCACGGCCGCCAGCTTCTTTTCGCGGGCTGCACGCAGCCGCGCAAAGTCGTCGCCGGCGTGGTGCGACGAGCGCGTCAGCGGGCTCGACGACACCATCAGGAAGCCCTTGGTGTAGGCGACGGTCTCGTAGGACTTGAACTCCTCGGGCGTGACGAACGCTTCGACCTTGTGGTGCTTGCGCGTCGGCTGCAGATATTGGCCGATCGTCAGGAAGTCGACATCGGCGGTCCTCAGGTCGTCCATCAACTGCAGCACTTCGTTGCGCTCTTCGCCGAGGCCGACCATGATGCCGGACTTGGTGAACATGGTCGGGTCCAGTTCCTTCACGCGCTGCAGCAGGCGGACGGAGTGGAAGTAGCGCGCACCGGGGCGGACCGTCAGGTAGTTGCCGGGAACCGTTTCCATATTGTGGTTGAAGACGTCGGGCTTGGCGGCAACGACGCGCTCCAGAGCGCCCGGCTTCTTCAGGAAGTCCGGCGTCAGGATCTCGATGGTCGTCGTCGGCGAGGCCTCGCGGATCGCCCAGATGACCTTCTCGAAATGTTCGGCGCCGCCATCTTCCAGATCGTCACGGTCGACCGAAGTGATGACGACGTGGCTGAGGCCCATCTGCTTGACGGCCTTGGCGATGTTGGCCGGCTCTTCCATGTCGAGCGCATTCGGCTTCCCGGTCGCGACATTGCAGAAGGCGCAGGCGCGGGTACAGATCTCGCCCATGATCATGAAGGTGGCGTGCTTCTTGTCCCAGCATTCGCCGATGTTCGGGCAACCGGCTTCCTCGCACACGGTCACGAGCTTGTGCGAACGCACCAACTCGCGCGTCTCCTGGTAGCCCTTGGACATCGGCGCCTTGACGCGGATCCACTCCGGCTTGCGCATCACTTCCGTGTCGGGCTTGTGGGCCTTTTCCGGGTGGCGGACGCGTTGCGCCCGGTCAGAGACGGCATCGAACACCGTTACCATACTGTCTTCCTCGTCGCGGCGGGTTCGGCATCAGGCCGGATGACCCATTTTCGCTCTATATAGACGGCCCGACCAGAAATGTCAGGCCGTCTATTTTCGAAGCCCGACGGAAGCACAGAAGGCCCGGCAGACTATCGTTTTACGACCCGACCAGCGGCGATCAACAGGCATGCGCCGATGAAGCCGATGATCAGGTAGGCGACCCAGCCGGCATAGGCCATGCCGAAGGCCGCCAGGACGAAATTCAGCACCACCGCACCGATGATGCCGAGCACTATGTTCATGATCAGCCCCATGCTGCTGCCCATGAACTTCTCCGCGAGCCACCCAGCCAAACCGCCGACGATGATCGCAGCCAAAATACCGACGCCGTTCACGCTCATTTTGGTCTCCGTGCATTGAAAATGCGCCCATTATCAATGCCAAAGCTACACCAAAAACGCCGGCGCCGAAACCATCAGGCGTTGAGCGCGCGGCCGTAGGCGTCGAGCACGCTTTCCTTCATCGTCTCGGAGATCGTCGGATGCGGGAAGATCGTGTGCATCAGATCTTCTTCGGTCGTCTCGAGGTTCATCGCGACGACGAAGCCCTGGATCAGTTCGGTGACTTCCGCACCGACCATGTGGGCGCCCAAGAGTTCGCCGGTCTTCTTGTCGAAGATCGTCTTGACCATGCCCTGGTCCTCGCCGAGCGCGATCGCCTTGCCGTTGGCCACGAAGGGGAAACGGCCGACGCGGATGTCGCGTCCGAGTTCCTTGGCCTTGGCTTCCGTAAGGCCGACGGAGGCGACCTGCGGGTGGCAATAGGTGCAGCCCGGGATCTTCAGCTTGTCCATCGGGTGGACGTTCGGCAGGCCAGCGATCTTTTCGACGCAGATGACGGCCTCATGCTCGGCCTTGTGTGCGAGCATCGGCGGTCCGGCGACGTCGCCGATGGCGTAGACGCCGGGAACGTTGGTCTTGCCGTAGCCGTCGATGACGATGCAGCCGCGGTCGGTCTTGACCCCGAGCGTTTCGAGGCCGAGGTTCTCGATGTTGCCCTGAACGCCGACGGCCGAGATCATGCGGTCAGCGGTGATCTTCTCGACCTTGCCGTCCTTCATCTCGACATGGGCGGTGATCGAGTTGGCAGCCTTCTCGACCTTCGTCACCTTGGCCTGGAGATGGATCTTCATGCCTTGCTTTTCGAACTGCTTCTTGGCGATGTTCGAAATCTCGGCATCTTCGACCGGCATCACGTTCGGCATCACTTCGACGACCGTCACGTCCACACCCATGGTGCGGTAGAAGGAGGCGAATTCGATGCCGATCGCGCCCGAGCCCATGACCAGCAGCGACTTCGGCATTTCCTCAGGCTTCATCGCCTCGAAGTAGGTCCAGATCAGCTTGCCATCGGGCTCGATACCCGGCAGCGCGCGTGGGCGGGCGCCGGTCGCGATGATGATATGCTTGGCGGTGTAGGTGCCCTCGCCCTTGGTGTTCTTCGGCAGCGGCGCCTGCGGCTGGACGACCGGCTTCGTCGACTTGCCGACGACGATTTCGCCGGGCTTCGTGAGCTTGGCTTCACCCCAGATCACATCGACCTTGTTCTTCTTCATCAGGAAGCCGACGCCGCCATTCATGCGCTCGGCAATGCCGCGCGAGCGTGCAACGATCGCCTTCAGGTCCGGCGTCACCGTGCCTTCGATCTTGATGCCATAGCTGCCCGGGTGCTGGGCGTAGTGCAGAACTTCGGCGGAGCGCAGCAGCGCCTTGGTCGGGATGCAGCCCCAGTTGGAGCAGATGCCGGCCAGATGCTCGCGCTCGACGACCGCGGTCTTGAGACCCAACTGTGCCGCACGAATGGCGGCGATATAGCCCCCCGGACCCGAACCGATGACGATGACGTCGTAATTCTCAGCCATGTGTTTCCTGCCTTTGTCTCAAGCGACTTTGCGGGTGAAGAGCACCCAGTCGTGTTTCTTGCTTTCCTCAAAGAGCGGAACCGCCTCGGCGCGCGCTGCCTCGCCGAAACCGTTTGCCCTGTATAGTGCCTGAGCCCTGCCGTTGTGGCTCTCGGTGATCAGGCTCACCGGCGCCGATCCGGCGCGTTCGAATTCCTTTGCCAGAAGCGCCTTGCCGATCCCCCGGCCGCGCTGATGGCGATAGACGCCCAGGCTCTCTATGAACCAGTGGCCGACGATCTGCCGCTGCAGCGCCAGCAGGGGCTCGAGAACCGGGTGCCCGGCAACAATCTCAGCCGCTTCCGGCCCGACCCCATAGCCGAGCGACAGTCCGGCAACCTCGTCATCGACCTCGGCAACCAGCGCATCACGCCAGTTCCCCGGACCCGGCTCTTCGCGCAGCTTGTTGCGCCCGCGCTCAAAAGCCGTATCCGTCACCCCATGCTGGACGGCGCCGTACCAGAGCCAGGTGGCAAAGCCATGCGCGGCGATATCGACGAGGATGGCGAGTTCCGCCGCCTCACGTCTTTCGGCCGGACGTATGGTGACGCCCCCGACCATTCTCAGACCCCGAGCATCATCCGCACGACCGGTTCCAGACCCCGGCCAATCGCACGCGTGTTTTCCGCATCGAGATGCACGCCATCGAGCGGCGTCGTCACCGCCACTGATCCGGCATCGAAGAAGCCGCAATCGAGTTCGTCGGCGAGATCGCGATAAAGGGGCGCCAGCATCGAAGACTGCTCGATGCCGCCTGCGAACATTGCGGCAAAGCCGGCGTCGGCAGTTTCGCAAAGCACCGGCGGCGACACGATCAGGATCTCCGGGCCGTCCTCACTCTCAACCGGCCAATCGTGACGGCGCACCAGATTGACCAGCCGCTCGACGCCCTTCACGGCGCCGAAGGCGGTTCCGTGGATCACCGGCTTCATGTCATTTGCGCCGAGAAGAAGAATGATGAGATCGAGCGGCGCGTGGCTGTGCAGCAGCGTCGGCAGCACCTTCGCACCATTGCGGTCGCAATCGGCGAGGTGATCGTCGTAGGCGGTCGTGCGGCCGTTCAGCCCCTCGGCGATGACCTGGACGTCCGGCCCCAGCGCCTTCTGCAAGACACTCGGCCAGCGATCGGCAAGCGCATGTCGACCGCCATCCGTGGCATCATAGCCCCAGGTCAGACTGTCGCCATAGCAGAGAACTGTTTTCATCGTCCGGGCCCGCCTTCGACTGCGCGAAAAGGAACGGACCGGCCCGAAGGCCGGCCCTCATCCAACTCAGACCAGCATGCCCATCGGGTTTTCGATGTAGCGCTTGAAGGCACCGAGCAGTTCGGCACCGAGCGCGCCATCGACGCAGCGATGGTCGGTCGAAAGCGTGACGGTCATGACGTTGGCGATGACCATCTGCTTGTTCTTGACGACGACGCGCTCCTCGCCGGCGCCGACCGCGAGGATCGTGGCATGCGGCGGGTTGACGACGGCGGCGAAGTTCTTGACGCCCATCATGCCCATGTTGGAGACGGCAGTCGTGCCGCCCTGGTATTCTTCGGGCTTTAGCTTGCGGTCCTTGGCACGCTGGCCGAGGTCCTTCATCTCGTTGGAGATGGCCGACAGGCTCTTCAGTTCCGCCTGGCGGATGATCGGGGTGATCAGGCCGCCCGGGATCGACACGGCAACGCCGACGTCGGCGTGCTTGTGCTTGACCATGTTGCTCTCGGTCCACGAGACATTCGCGTTCGGAACATCGCGCAGTGCCAGCGCCAGGGCCTTGATGACCATGTCGTTGACGGAGAGCTTGTAGACCGGCTTGCCACCCTGCTCGGGAGCCGCTGCGTTGAGCTGCGCACGCAGTGCCAGCAACGCGTCGAGTTCGCAGTCCACCGACACGTAGAAGTGCGGGATCGTCTGCTTGGATTCGACGAGACGCTTGGCGATCGTCTTGCGCATGCCGTCATGCGGCACGAGTTCGTAGGAACCCGGCTCGAACAGCTTGAGAACGGCGTCTTCCGACATGCCCTTGGCAAGCGGTGCGGCTGCAGGAGCAGCAGCGCCGGCGGCCGGTGCGGCGGCGGGCTTGGCAGCGCCACCGGAGACGGCGGCTTCGACGTCCTTCTTGACGACGCGGCCATGAGGACCGGTGCCGGCAACTGCCGACAGGTCAATGCCCGTGTCCTTTGCCAGACGGCGTGCGAGCGGCGAGGAGAAGACGCGTGCGCCGCCCTCGGCCCTGGCCGGCTGGGCTGCTGCCGGTGCAGCGGCAGGAGCCGCAGCCGGAGCGCTCGGCGCTGCCGGTGCAGGCGCTTCGGCCTTGGCGGCGGGTGCCGGTGCTGCCGCGCCGTTGCCGCCCTTGGCGGCGGCGGCGACATCCTCGCCATCGGCGGCGAGAACGGCGATCAGCGCATTGACCTTGACGCCATCGGTGCCGGCGGGAACGACGATCTTGGCAACGGTGCCTTCGTCGACGGCTTCGACTTCCATCGTCGCCTTGTCGGTCTCGATCTCGGCAATCACGTCACCGGACTTGACCTTGTCGCCTTCCTTGACGAGCCACTTGGCCAGATTGCCTTCTTCCATCGTCGGGGAGAGGGCAGGCATTGTGATGTTGATAGGCATCGAAGGGCCCTCCCCTTATTTGTAGCAAACGGCTTTCACCGCATCGACAACCTCTGCGACGTTCGGAAGCGCGAGCTTCTCGAGGTTCGCGGCGTAAGGCATCGGCACATCCTTGCCGGCGATCGTCAGGATCGGGGCGTCAAGGTAGTCGAAGGCCTGCTGCATGACGCGGGTTGCGATCTCGGTGCCGACGGAAGACTGCGGATAGCCTTCTTCGACGGTGACCAGACGGCCGGTCTTCTTGACGGATTCGATGACCGTCGGCAGGTCCATCGGACGGATGGTGCGCAGGTCGATCAGTTCGACATCGATGCCTTGGGCTTCGAGTTCGGCAACCGCCTTGACGGCGTAGGTCATGCCGATACCGAAGGAAACGATCGTTGCGTCCTTGCCGATCTTGTGGATACGGGCCTTGCCGATCGGCAGCACGAAATCGTCAAGCTTCGGCACTTCGAAGGAGTGACCGTAGAGGATTTCGTTTTCGAGGAAGATGACCGGGTTCGGGTCGCGGATCGCAGCCTTGAGCAGGCCCTTGGCGTCGGCAGCCGTGTAGGGCATGACGACCTTGAGGCCCGGGATATGGCTGTACCAGGCGGCGTAGCACTGCGAGTGCTGGGCGGCCACGCGGGCAGCGGCACCGCTCGGGCCACGGAAGACGATCGGCGCGCCCATCTGGCCGCCGGACATATAGAGTGTCTTGGCAGCGGAGTTGATGATCTGGTCGATCGCCTGCATGGCGAAGTTGAAGGTCATGAACTCGACGATCGGACGAAGGCCGGTCATGGCAGCGCCGACGCCGACGCCGGCAAAGCCGTGCTCAGTGATCGGGGTATCGATGACACGGCGGGCGCCGAATTCCTGCAGCAGGCCCTGGGTAATCTTGTAGGCGCCCTGATATTCGGCGACTTCTTCACCCATGACGAAGACGTCGTCGCTTGCGCGCATTTCTTCGGCCATGGCGTCGCGAAGTGCTTCGCGAACGGTCATCGTCACCATTTCGGTGCCGGCAGGGATCGCCGGATCAGCAGCGACTTCGACCTTCGGCTGGGCTGCAACCGGAGCCGGCGCGGAAGCGGCCGGCGCTTCGGCAGCGGCTGCCTTCGGCGCTTCGGCCTTCGGAGCGGCGATGTCGCCAGCGCCTTCGCCGTCTTGCAGCAGCACGGCGATCGGGGTATTGACCTTGACGCCTTCGGTGCCGGCGGCAATCAAGAGCTTGCCGATCGTGCCTTCATCGACGGCTTCGACTTCCATCGTTGCCTTATCGGTCTCGATTTCGGCAATGACGTCGCCGGAGGACACCTTGTCCCCCTCGTTCTTCAGCCATTTCGAGAGCGTGCCTTCCTCCATGGTCGGGGAAAGGGCGGGCATAAGAATTTCTACTGGCATGTTTGTCCCTCCCCGGATCAAAGCAGGATGTCGGTGTAGAGCTCGGATGCATCCGGCTCCGGATCGGCCTGGGCAAAATCGGCGCTGTCGGCAACGATGTCACGGACTTCCTTGTCGATCTGCTTCAGCTCATCCTCGTTCGCCCAACCCTTTTCGGTCAGACGCGCCTTCACCTGCTCGATCGGGTCATGCTCCGAGCGCATCTTCTGCACTTCGTCCTTCGAGCGGTACTTCGCCGGATCGGACATCGAGTGACCGCGGTAGCGATAGGTCTGCATCTCAAGGATGATCGGACCCTTGCCCGAGCGGCAATGCTCGACCGCCTCGTCGCCAGCGGCCTTGACCGCGCGCACGTCCATGCCGTCGACCTGGAAGCCCGGAATGTTGAAGGAGACGCCGCGCTGCGAGAAGTCGGTCTGTGCCGAAGCCCGCGAAACGGAAGTACCCATGGCGTAGCGGTTGTTCTCGATCACGTAGATCACCGGCAGCTTCCAGAGCTGCGCCATGTTGAAGCTTTCGTAGACCTGGCCCTGGTTGGCAGCGCCGTCACCGAAATAGGCAACGGACACATTGTCGTTTCCGCGATAGCGGTTGGCAAAGGCAAGACCGGTGCCGAGCGACACCTGGGCGCCGACGATGCCGTGGCCGCCATAGAAGTGCTTTTCCTTGGAGAACATGTGCATCGAGCCGCCCTTCCCCTTGGAAAGGCCGCTGCGACGACCGGTGAGTTCGGCCATGACGCCGCGGGCGCTCATGCCGCAGGCCAGCATGTGGCCATGATCACGGTAGGCGGTGATGACCTGGTCGCCTTCCTTCAGCGCCATCTGCATGCCGACGACAACGGCTTCCTGGCCGATGTAGAGGTGACAGAAGCCGCCGATGAAGCCCATGCCATAGAGCTGGCCGGCCTTTTCCTCGAAACGCCGGATCAGCAGCATCTCGCGGTAGGCACTCAGATCTTCCTGTTTGGAGAAGTCGGCGAACGTGCCGCCGTTGAAGTCTTTCTTCGCCGGCTTTGCGGCACTCTTGCGGCTGGAAACGGACGCGGATTTTCGCGGAGCCATTCGTTCCTCCCAATGGTTAGCCTTTTGCGGTTACCATAGGGAAAGAAAGCAGACACAGCAATGCCATATTTGCATGGCTCACATTCCACGCAAATAATTGATTTTGCTTTACAAATTTCAATTAACTGAATTCTGGTTAATTTGCGGCACGGTGAAAAATAACGATCTCGTCACTTCGCGACATGTTCAGCGCGAGGCGAGCCTTTTCATCCAGCATGTCCCGTTCCAGCGACCCATCACTCATCAGCTGAACCTCCTTTTCGAGGATCATTCGCTGCTTCGTGAGCTTATCCAGCCGCGCCTGCCGCTCGACGATCTGACGATCGAATTGCTCGGTCGCCTTCAGGCCATAGCCGCCGTGAATGGAATGATAGCCGAAGTAGGAGAGAAAGGCGACCGCGATCAGCGGCATCACCAGCCGACCCAGTTTCCGTTTCTTATGATGCCGTGTCCACATGCATTCCCGCCCTGATACGCAGTACGGCAATCAGATTAGCGTCGATTGATTAACCGACCGTTGACCATGAACGGCAGGAAAATAGAAACCCGCCCACACGGGGCTGTGTGGGCGGGCTCAGTTTTCAGACAAAAATCAGGCGGCGATCAACCGCGCAGGATCGAACGGCCGGCGTACTTGGCCTGCAGGCCAAGCTGCTCTTCGATGCGGATCAGCTGGTTGTACTTTGCGAGCCGGTCCGAACGGGCAAGCGAGCCGGTCTTGATCTGGCCGCAGTTGGTGGCAACCGCGAGATCGGCGATCGTCGCATCTTCGGTTTCGCCCGAACGGTGCGACATGACGGCGGTGTAGCGCGCCTTGTGTGCGGTCTCGACGGCGTCGAGCGTTTCCGACAGCGAGCCGATCTGGTTGACCTTGACGAGGATCGAGTTGGCGACACCCATCTTGATGCCGTCGCGCAGGCGGGCCGAGTTGGTGACGAACAGGTCGTCCCCGACGAGCTGGCACTTGTTGCCGATGAGATCGGTCACAGCCTTCCAGCCGTCCCAGTCGTCTTCGGCCATGCCGTCTTCGATCGAGAAGATCGGGTACTTGGCGGCGAGTTCGGCAAGATATTCAGCCATTGCGCCCGGCTCCAGCGTGCGGCCTTCGCCTTCGAGTACGTACTTGCCGTCCTTGAAGAATTCGGTCGCTGCGCAATCGAGCGCGATGAACATGTCTTCGCCCGGCTTGTAGCCAGCCTTCTCGATCGACTTCATGATGAAGTCGAGCGCTGCCGGGGCCGAAGCGAGACCCGGCGCGAAGCCGCCTTCGTCGCCGACATTGGTGTTGTGGCCGTCGGCTGCAAGCTGCTTCTTCAGCGTGTGGAACACTTCCGAGCCCATGCGAACAGCATCACGCATCGTGTCGGCGCCAACCGGAACGATCATGAACTCCTGGAAGTCGATCGGGTTGTCGGCGTGCGCGCCACCGTTGATGATGTTCATCATCGGAACCGGGAGCACGTGGGCGTTCGGACCACCGACGTAACGGTAGAGCGGCAGGCCGGCAGCTTCGGCGGCAGCCTTGGAAACGGCAAGCGAAACGCCGAGAATGGCGTTGGCGCCGAGGCGCGACTTGTTCGCCGTGCCGTCGAGCTCGATCATGGTCTTGTCGATCTGGATCTGGTTCTCGGCATCGAGACCGCCGATCGCTTCGAAGATCTCGCCGTTGACGGCTTCGACGGCACGTTCAACGCCCTTGCCGAGGTAACGCGTACCACCATCGCGCAGCTCAACAGCCTCATGGGCACCGGTCGAGGCGCCCGACGGGACTGCCGCGCGGCCGAAGCTTCCGTCTTCCAGGTACACGTCGACCTCGACGGTCGGGTTGCCGCGGCTGTCCAGAATTTCTCGGCCGATGATGTCGATGATTGCAGTCATGATCTCTTCCCTGTTGAGGACGGTGGGTGGTCGGGGCCTGTCATACGCCAAGGCCTCGAAATTACAATGGCGCGCAATATGCAAAAACAACCGCGCCATTGCGGTTCATGAAAATTTCACGAAGCGTCGCGCGGGTCTCAGCCCTTGGCGATCGCGTCGAAAGCCAGCAGCTTTTCGAGCAGCCTCGGCATATCCTTCAGATGCACCATGTTCGGGCCGTCCGAGGGTGCGTTGTCCGGGTCTTCGTGCGTCTCGACAAACACACCTGCGACGCCAACCGCCACGGCCGCACGCGCCAGGGTCTCGACAAATTCTCGTTGACCGCCCGAAGAGCCGCCCTGCCCGCCCGGCTGCTGAACCGAATGGGTCGCATCAAAGACGACCGGCGCGCCGAGCGAAGCCATGATCGGCAGCGAGCGCATGTCGGAGACCAGCGTGTTGTAGCCGAAGGAAGCGCCACGCTCGCAGAGCATGACATTGGGGTTGCCGCTCTCGGTGAACTTCGCCAACACGTTCTTCATATCCCAGGGCGCCAGGAACTGGCCCTTCTTGACGTTGATCGCGCGGCCGGTCTTGGCGGCTGCGACCAGAAGATCGGTCTGGCGCGACAGGAAGGCCGGGATCTGCAGGATATCGACCGTCGGCGCGACCAGAGCACATTGCTCTTCGGTGTGCACGTCGGTCAGAACCGGAAAGCCGAATTCCCTTTTCAGGTCGGCGAAGATTTCCATCGCCTTGTCGAGACCGATGCCACGCTTGCCCGAAAGGGAGGTGCGGTTGGCCTTGTCGAAGGAGGACTTGTAGACGAGGCCGAGGCCGAGCTTGTTGCAGAGTTCTGAGAGCGCGCCCGCCATCATGAAGGCGTGTTCACGGCTCTCCATCTGGCAGGGGCCGGCGATCAGCGACAACTTCTCGGTCTGTGCGAAGGCGACCTGACGGGCGCCCTCACCGACAACGACTCTGGCATTGGTTTTCATCATCAAGCTCCAAACGCGAAGATCACCCCTTGCCCCGGCATTTCGGGGACAATGAGGCGCCCGCCCATTTCTGCAAATTCGATATCGTTCTCGGCAAAGAGCGCCCGCGTTGCCTCGAGATCGGCAACACGGAAGACGACCGCCCGTCCGCGAAGGCCCCGTTCGGCACCGCGCACCGAGCGACCGAAGAAGGCTTCCATGCCGGCGGCGTTCAGCACCGAGATCTTGGCGTTGGTGGTCGCGACATCCATGCCGAAGGAATGCGCCGAAACCTCGCGCTCATCGACCGCTTCCTGCAGCAGATACTGGAAATCAGTCGGATTGGCTTCCGACAGCACCACTTCGCTTATGCCGATCACGCCGTTGTCGTGTCGCTCCAGCGCCGCCCGATCGGTGGGGAGTGCGCGAACGCGCTGACAGCTGAAAAGAAAGAGATCCGGCGCGCGCAGGTCGGCCGCAAAGGCAAGACGGAACGAGCCCAGTCCTTCGCGGCCATCCGGCAACTTCATCGGCCGGGAAAACTCCAGCATGTCACCGCCGGAGATGCCCCGCGCCCTAAAACGAATGTGGTCGCTCGCCGCATCCTCGGTGCCGAAGACCAGCGCCGAGAGGCCTTCCGGTCCCTGGCGGAAACGAAACGCCTGATCACGCGCCACAAAGGCGTTGCCGTCGAGTGCCGCCGCCTCGCACTCCTCGCGGGACGCTATGGCTAGCGGTTCGAGATAGGTGCCGTCGGCAAAGAAGACGCAGGCATTTTCGGTGCCGAACGGATGGCGGGCATCGTCGGCGACGGTGAAGCCGAGATTGGAAAGCCGACGCCGCGCCTGGGTAAGCGTATCCACCGGCAGCACGAGGTGATCGAGCGGGCGGGTGGTGCGCTTGGAGAGGCTCATGGCGTGTTCCCTGATGGTTCGCCGCTGTTTGCAACTTTTGGCCGGCGAATGCAAGCCGGGTCACCGCCAGGGGCCGGATCGGCCATCCGGGTTCGGGCCGTTGCCGCAAAGTGAGCCGTCCGCGGCCGGCTGCGCCCGCCGCGGATTATGCCTGTCAGCGGGAGACGAACCGCCGGAAGGTCAGTAGTAGCCCGGCGCCGTCGTGGCGTTCGCCGTGTTCCCCGCACCGAGACCGGGGGCGAACGTCTGGGGCTGCGTGTAGGATGTATTGGTCGAGGACGTCGAGGCACAACCCGAAAGCCCCAGCACGGCAACCGCCAAAGGCACGAACAACAAAGCGATGAAGCGCATATGGATTGACCCCTTTCCAGTTTCGCTGACGACAGGAAAGTACGAAACCGATGCGTTGGCGAGTACGTAACAGTAACGCGACGTAAAAAGGCGGTGCGGAAGCCGGGATCGGCAACCGCAGCGCCTTCCGGCCGCTGCGACTGCCCTCGTTGCGTGCGAGCTTGCGGGCCCGAACAGAGCGCCGGGCCTGCCGCATCAGGGATGAAGATCGCTCTTGATGGCAAAGGTGGCGATGAAAGTCGGCACGAACCTGTCGATCAGGAAACGAGCCGACGGCTGCCAATCCTCGTGAAAGCCGGCCAACAGGAAACCGACCTTCAGCTGCCCCTCGATCTGCGCAGAAAGGCTGTGTCCGAAGACCAGGGCCTCGCCCCGATCGACCTTGGCCTGCACGACATCGGGCGCGAGATGCTCCACCTCGGCAAAGGGGAGCCGGTAAGCCGGGCGGATAAGGCCCTTTTCCGCATGGGCCGGATCGCGGTCGCCGACGAAAACGATCGGATTGTAGAAGCTCGAAAGCAGCCGACCGCCGGTCTTCAGCACCCGGTGGCACTCCCGCCAGACCGGCTGGATGTCGGGAACATAGAGGTTCGAGATCGGATGAAAGACGATGTCGAAGGTTTCGTCCGCAAAGGTCGCGAGGTCCCGCATGTCGCCCTGCACGGTCAAAAGCGAAAGCCCTTCGCGTTCGGCGACGCGCCGATCCTGTTCGAGCTGTCCCTCGGAGAGGTCGAAGACCGTAACGTCCGCACCGGCGGCGGCCAGGGTCGGCGCCTGCTGCCCGCCGGCGGACGCCAGGCAGAGGATCTTCTTGCCCTTGACGTCGGGCAACCAGCCCTCAGGCAGATCGCCGGGCGTCAGCCGCGCCTGCCACTGCCCTTTGCGGGCGTCGGCGATCATCTCGCGTGTGACCGGGCGGGACCATTCGCAGTCCTGGCTTGCCTGCCTGTCCCACGCCTGGCGATTGTGATCGATGATATCGAGATTGGAGGAGGAAATGTCTTGCATGTTCGGTCCCTGGAACTTGTCCTGATGTGACCGCTCACGAAGGCGAATGGAGATCGCAGGCAGAAATGCCCTAGCGTTCGTCCGTCGATGCGGATCGCAGCAATGCCATCGTCCATCTTCTTCGCAAGCGAAGTTGAGGCGATTCGGTTTTCACCGGGCATTACTGGCGCATTGGACGACGCTCCCCTTACTGGAAGCCGCAAGCTAGCGGCTAAGTTGCGGATGGTCAACGCGAACGGAGGCCCACGGCTGCGACGTGCCGCCGCAATGGTTTCTCCGTCATGGTGTCGGCGAACGAATATCCGGCATGGTCTGCGCGTTATCATGTTGCGCATGATTTCAACCGCTTGAGAAGCCGTCACAATTGCGTAAAATTCGTCATTGCAGCCTGGAGTTATGCCGGGCAGCAGGCTGAGGGGCAGCATTTGATTATTGAGTCGCAAGACAAGAAACGCATCCGGGCACGGCCGAGTCACGCCAAGGGGCGCTTCGGCACACTGACTCGGCTCCCAACCGGGCACAAACCCACATGATGCGCGAGATGATGGCCAAGCTGGCTTCCATCGCCATCATGATGTTTGCGCGGGCGCTGACGGCGGCGCGCGCCCTCTGGCATGAGACCGGCCTGCCGCCGAAGCAGAGCATCTATTTCGCCAACCACTCCAGCCACGGCGATTTCGTGCTGATCTGGGCGGTCTTGCCGCCCTGGCTCAGGGAACGCGCGCGGCCGGTCGCAGGTGCCGAATACTGGCTGAAATCGAAGCTTTCGACCTTCATCGGCCGCGACGTCTTCGACGCGGTGCTGATCGAGCGCGACCCGGATGCGCGCACGCAGGACCCGGTCGAGCAGATGACGGCCGTGCTCAACGACGGATCGTCGCTCATTCTCTTTCCCGAGGGAACGCGCAACCAGACCGAAGCGCGACTGCTGCCGTTCAAGAGCGGGCTCTATCACCTCGCCTGCAAGCGCCCGGACGTGGCGCTGGTTCCCGTCTGGATCAACAATCTCAACCGCGTCATGCCCAAGGGGGAGTTCGTGCCGATCCCGCTCATCTGCACCGTCAATTTCGGCGAACCGATGCGCCTCAAGGCGCAGGAGACGAAGGAAGAGTTCATCGCTCGCGCCGAGACCGCCCTGCTTTCGCTCGCGCCTTCATCGACGGATGACGGCGCATGAGCGCGGCCAGCCTGGACATGCTCAAGCTGCTCTTCGGCGTCGGCGGCGTTCTCGTGCTGGCGTCAAGCGTCGGCTACATGCTCAAGCAGAAGCTGTCGCCTGACGGGTCGAACGGCTCGATCGAGAACCTCAACGCCCGCATCAAGGCGTGGTGGGCAATGGTAGTGCTGATCGCCATCGCCTTCGTTGCCGGACGGGTCGGCGTGCTCCTGCTCTTTGCCTTCTGCTCGTTTGCGGCGCTGCGCGAGTTCATCACGCTCATCAACACGCGGCGCGGCGACCACTGGGCGATCGCAGGCGCCTTCTTCGTCGTCCTGCCGATCAACTACTTCCTGCTCTGGGCCGAGCAATACGGCATCTATTCGATCTTCGTGCCGGTCTACGCCTTCCTGCTGATGCCGATCGTTGCGGTTCTTCGCGGCGACACGCGCGACTTCCTGGTCCGGATCTCCGAGGTGCAATGGGCGTTGATGATCTGCGTCTTCTGCGCCTCGCACGTGCCGGCGCTGCTAACGCTGCAGATTCCGGGCTATGAGGGACGCAACGTGCTTCTCATCGCCTTCCTCGTCATCGTCGTTCAGTCGAGCGACGTGCTGCAATATGTCTGGGGCAAGCTCTTCGGCAAAACCAAGATCGCGCCAACCCTTTCGCCGTCGAAAACGGTCGAGGGTTTCGTCGGCGGCGTTGCGAGCGCAACGCTGATCGGCGCCTCGCTCTGGTGGATTACCCCGTTCACCCCGGCGCAAGCCGCGTTGATGTCGCTCATCATAACCCTGATGGGATTCTTCGGCGGGCTCGTGATGTCGGCGATCAAGCGGGACCGCGGCGTCAAGGACTGGGGCCATCTGATCGAAGGCCATGGCGGGCTGATCGACCGGCTCGATTCCGTCGTCTTCTCCGCGCCGATCTTCTTCCACCTGACGCGCTACTGGTGGTCGCTGACATGAGCGCGAAACTGAAGGGGCTGGCATCAAGCGGGGTCGTACATGTGGCCTTCGCCTTTTTCGCCATGGGCGGCTGGGCGCTTTTCGCCAACCGCCATCACCCCATGCCCAAGCCGCTTGTTGCCGGCCTCGTCCAGGGAACGCTTTCGGCGCTGCTTACCCTCTACCTCAAGACGGCGATCGATGCGCTTTCCAGGCGGTTCAACGGCGCCAGGCGCCTGGTTCTGCCACCGCTCTTCGCGTGCCTCGGCTCGTCTGCAATTCTGGTCGCGATCCATGCCGCCAGCGGCACGCCCGAGATCCTGAAAACGATTGCGCTGCCGCTCACGGTTTCGACCACCTACGCCGCCATCTACAACTATTCCATCAGCCGAGGCGAACATGACCGAGACCGGTGACCGCAGGCCGCTCGCAAGCCGCAACACCCGCTGGGCGCAGGCCACTGCGCGCCGCCTGGCATCGATGAACCTCACGCCAAACCGGATCTCGCAGGCAAGCATGCTGGCGGCCGCCCTTGCCGGCCTTTCCTTCTGGCTCACGGGCGAAAGCGAGGACGGCGTAAGGGCGAGCCTGTTCATCGCCGCCGCGCTCTTCTGCCAGTTGCGCCTGCTCTGCAACCTTTTCGATGGCATGGTCGCCGTCGAGGGTGGCAAGGGCGAGGCCGATGGTCCCTTCTGGAACGAGTTTCCCGATCGCATCGCCGACATCTTCATCTTCGTCGGCGCCGGATTTGCCATCGGCGTGCCGGCTCTCGGTTTTGCCGCGGCCACCTTCGGCGTGCTGACCGCCTACGTGCGCGAGCTCGGCCGTGCCAATGGCGCGCCGGGCGATTTCTCCGGCCCGATGGCCAAACAACACCGCATGGCGACGATGACGCTGGCCGCCGTGGTGTCCGCCTTCGAAGGCCTCTGGCTCGGCGATGGCGAACTGCTGTGGATCGCGCTCCTTGCGATCTCGACTGGGGCTGCGCTTACGGCCCTGCTGCGCGCTCGTCGCCAGATTGCCTGGCTTCGGCAAAACGCTCCCCACAAAGGCTAAACACCCTCTTCACGCATCATGAACGAGGCCGCAGCAACATCGCGCGGCCCTCTTGACGTATGTCCATGCCAATTATTAGATAGATTAGTCTATTTATTAAATGCTACGAGCATCGGCGATGAACGAATGCTCTCGCGCACCAAGATCGGCGGGGATCAGGCACATGGTCGCAGCTTCCTGAAAGCAAACTTTTTCAATCGGTTACGGCGCAAATTTATAGCGCCTCCCGTAACGGAGAACACGAATGAGTACCCCAGACCGCATCGACGACGTCGATGCATTGCGTGGCTTTGCCTTGCTCGGCATCCTCCTTGTCAACATCATGGCCTTCGCCTCCGCCTTCTACGGGCTGGAAATTTCCGACCCCGCCTTCGGCGGCATCCTCGATCGCAGCGTGCATTTCGTGATCGCCCTGTTCTTCGAAATGAAATTCTACCTGCTCTTCTCGTTCCTGTTCGGCTACAGCTTCACCCTGCAGATGCGTTCGGCGGAAAAATCCGGCGAGGCCTTCGTTCCCAGGCTCCTGCGCCGACAGATGGGCCTCTGGCTGATCGGGCTTGCCCATGCGGTCCTGCTTTTCCATGGCGATATTCTCACCACCTACGCGGTGCTTGGCATCGTCCTCCTGATGCTCAAAAACCGCAGCGATGGGGCCCTCTTCCGCCTGGCGAAATGGCTGGTCCTTATCCTTGCAGTGGTCTGGGGCACACTCGGCATCCTCATCACGCTGGATCCGGTACCGCTCGATCGGTCTGCCATTCTTTCCGCCGCGGAGGCGGCCGAGCTTGCCTTCCAAGGCGACTGGCAAGCCGTCATCGGTCAGCACCTTACGGAGCTCAACTCGGTCTGGATCATCCTCGTCCTGCTGCAAGCGCCGTGCGCGCTGGCGATGTTCCTGCTCGGCCTGATCGCCGGGCGTCGCAAGACCTTGGCGCGGCCGGAGGAGAACACGGCGTTGTTCCAGCGCCTCGTTCGTACCGGTCTCTGGATCGGCCTGCCTGGCGCCGTCATCTATGCCTATGTCAGCGTCGAGATGCCCGAATCGCCAATCGCGGTCATCGCGCTTTCGATCGGGCTCGCCACCGGCCCGCTTCTCACCGGCGCCTATGTCGGCGCCATGATGCTGCTCTTCGGATCCGAAACCGGCCACAGCCTGCGCAACCTGCTGGCGCCTGCCGGCCGCATGGCGCTGTCCAACTATCTGCTGCAGTCGCTGATCGCGGCGCTGATCTTCCATGGTTACGGCCTTGGTCTCATCGGCCAGGTCGCGCCTTTGGCAAGCGTGCTGATCGCGCTTGCGATCTTTGCCGCCCAGCTCTTCATCAGCCACTGGTGGATGGCCCGTTTCGCCTATGGCCCGCTCGAATGGATCCTGCGCTTCATCACCATCGGCCGCGTGCCGCAGTGGCGCCGCCCGGCGGAGGCGCGCTGACGGACACCAGCCAATTCCCGCAACCAATGCTGCCCGGCGCCTTCGGCGCTGGGCATTTTCGCTTCCTGGCTTGAGACGCAGTTCGGCACTATTTCGCTTTGACTCTAATTAGATGTTTGTCTAAATATTGAGACAACAAGCGAGCGGAGACGATGCGGATCAACAGGGTTTTCGAGGCGCTTTCTCATCCCGTGCGGCGGCAGATCCTGGCACTGTTGAAGGCCGGGCCGATGAGCGCCGGCGAACTCGCCGAGCATTTCGACCTGACCAAGCCGACGCTTTCCGTGCATTTCAACAAGCTGCGCGAGGCAGAACTCGTCGCGGTCGAGCGGCGCGGCACGAGCCTCATCTACCACCTCAACATGTCCATTCTCGAAGAGGCGCTCGGCGGTCTCCTCAGCACAAGGGATCAAGCACCATGACCTTGCTTTTGCGTTCCCCGATCGCGCTGGTCGCTGGCGGCATACTTTTTTCCGCGACGCTCGTCGGCTATCTCGCAATCCCCGCCGAGGCGCTGCTTCCGATCCATTGGGGTGTTGACGGCACGGCCGATGCCTTCTGGCCGCGTAACCGGGCGCTAGCGCTGGCGCCTGTGGCGGTCGCCGTGCTTGCCGCATTCTCGTTCGTCGTCGGTCGGTTCGCACCACAGGCCGAGCTTCAGGCGGGCCGGCATATCGCCGAAGTCACCCTCCCGGCGATCCTCGCGCTCTTTGCCGCCATTCAAACTGTGATCGTGCTGATCGGGCTTGGCGGCGACCTCTCGATGACGCGCGTGATCGCCTTCGGCCTCGGACTTCTGTCGATCGTCGTCGGCAACGTCCTGCCGAAATCGCAGCCGAACGGCCTTGCCGGCATTCGGCTGCCGTGGACGCTCGCCGATAACGCCAACTGGCGGGCAACGCACCGGCTTGCGGGCCTGCTGATGGTCTGCGCCGGTATCACCCTGGCGCTGCTGGCCCTCGTCATGAGCACCGGTCCAGCGCTTGCCGCAGCGACGATCGCCGCGCTGCTGCTGCCGGTCGCAATTGCAGCGCTCTATAGCTACCACATCGCCCGTCGCAGTTAGTGGCTCCAGGCGTCGCAGCTCGGCCGCAGCGCAACGGCAGAAATGAAAAAGGCCGGTCTTGCGACCGGCCTTTTGCTTGTCTTTCCTGTGCGCCTCAAACGAGACGCGACTGTTCCAGTGCAGCTTCGATGAAGCTTCCAAACAGCGGATGCGGATCGAGCGGACGCGACTTCAGTTCCGGGTGGTACTGAACGCCGATGAACCACGGATGATCCGGATACTCGACCGTCTCCGGCAGGATGCCGTCCGGCGACATGCCCGAAAACACCAGACCGCAGGACTCAAGCCGATCCTTGTAGTCAACGTTGACTTCGTAGCGGTGGCGGTGACGCTCAAAGATCTCGGTCGAACCGTAGATCTCGGCAATCTTGGTGTCGGCCTTCAACGATGCGCGATAGGCGCCAAGCCGCATCGTGCCACCGAGATCACCCGATGCGGAACGCTTCTCGAGTTCGTTGCCCTTCACCCACTCGGTCATCAGACCAACGACCGGTTCCTTGGTCGGACCGAACTCGGTGGAGGACGCCTTCTCGATGCCGGCGAGGTTGCGGGCAGCTTCAACGACAGCCATCTGCATGCCGAAGCAGATGCCAAAATACGGCACCTTGCGCTCGCGGGCAAAGCGCGCCGCGTTGATCTTGCCCTCCGAACCGCGTTCGCCGAAACCGCCGGGAACGAGGATGCCGTGTACCTTTTCAAGGTAGGGCGCTGCGTCTTCCTTCTCGAAGACTTCCGATTCGATCCACTCGAGCTTGACCTTCACCCGGTTGGCGATGCCACCATGGTAAAGCGCTTCGATCAGCGACTTGTAGGCATCCTTGAGGCCGGTGTACTTGCCGACGATCGCGATCGTGACTTCGCCTTCCGGCGTGCGGATGCGATCGGCAACCCGTTCCCAGGCGTCCATGCGCGGCTTCGGCGCCGGTTCGATGCCGAAGGCTGCCAGCACTTCGTTGTCGAGGCCTTCCTTGTGGTAGGCGATCGGAACGTCGTAGATCGAGGCAACGTCGAGCGCCTGGATGACTGCCGACTGGCGGACGTTACAGAAGAGCGAGAGCTTGCGACGCTCGGCCTCCGGAATTTCGCGGTCCGCACGAACGAGGAGGATATCAGGGTGGATGCCGAGGGCCTGCAGTTCCTTGACGGAATGCTGCGTCGGCTTGGTCTTCAGTTCGCCGGCAGCCGGGATATAGGGCATCAGAGTGAGATGGACGTAGACGGCGGTGCCACGCGGCAGGTCGTTGCCGAGCTGGCGGATCGCCTCCATGAAGGGCATCGCCTCGATGTCGCCGACGGTGCCGCCGATTTCGCAGAGAACGAAGTCGTAGTCGTCGTTGCCTTCGGTGACGAAGTTCTTGATTTCGTTGGTAACGTGCGGGATCACCTGAACGGTTGCGCCGAGATAGTCGCCGCGACGTTCCTTGTCGATGATGTTCTTATAGATCCGGCCCGTGGTGATGTTGTCGGTCTTCGTCGCCGAACGCCCTGTGAAGCGTTCATAGTGGCCGAGATCGAGATCTGTCTCCGCGCCATCGTCGGTTACGAAAACCTCACCGTGCTGGGTCGGGCTCATGGTGCCCGGGTCAACGTTGAGATAGGGGTCGAGCTTGCGCAGTCTCACCCGGTAGCCACGCGCCTGCAGCAGTGCTCCGAGAGCCGCTGCAGCGATGCCTTTTCCGAGGGAGGAAACCACGCCGCCTGTGATGAATACATATCGCGCCATGGGAGTCACCGGATACCTTTTAACAAATGATTCCGCCACCGAAAAATTCATGTTCCAGAACTTTTCGTCTTGGGATGGAGGCAGATTTCACACAAAACAAAACCGGCGGATGAAACATCCGCCGGCGGGTTCTTCAGAATTGCGACCTTATTGGCCGCTGGGAACTTGCGATCCCGTATTGCTGTTGGCGCCAGCGGCGGGCGCCGGGGTCGTTGCGCCGCCGGCCGGGGCTTCGCCCGTCGTTGCCGGTGCGGTCGTCGAGGGAACGCCATTGTCGGCCGGAGCGGCGTTGCCGGTTGCCGGCTGCTGTCCAGTCGCACCGCCAGCCGGAGCCGGAGCGCCGCCACCGAGCGAATTGAGAACGCCACCGCCGTTCGAGCTGGTGCCCGGGATACGGTCGAGGATGTCGGTCGCCTGCGGCTGGTAACGCGCGAGAATGCCCATGCCGAGCGCCAGGACGAAGAAGAGCGCGGCAAGGATCGCCGTCGTGCGGGTCAGCGCATTGGCCGTGCCGCGCGCGGACATGAAGCCCGAGCCGCCGCCGATGCCCAGGCCACCGCCTTCGGAACGCTGAATGAGTACGACGCCGATCAGGGCGACGACGACCATGAGATAGATGACGAGTAGTACGGTCTGCATCAGCTTCCAGTCCTGCCCTTGGGGCACACGAATCAAACCCTGCGCAAACTCGGCATGGCCGGGCGCAATTTTCGCGCCTCTTTATACCATGCCGTGCGCCATTAAAAGCCCCTGCCCGGTAACCCGGGCGATCAGGCCGTCAATTCTTCATAAGCCCGGTAGATGGCGAGGAAGTCTTCGGCTTTCAAGCTTGCGCCACCGATCAGTGCGCCGTCGACATTGGCAACGCCCATCAATTCCTTCGCATTGGACGGCTTGACCGAGCCGCCATAGAGGATGCGCATCTTGGCGCCGGCGTCGGCAAAGCGTGCGATCAGCTCCTTGCGCATGAAGGCGTGGGCTTCCTCGACATCCGTGGCCGTCGGCGTCAGGCCGGTGCCAATCGCCCAGACGGGCTCATAGGCAATCACGGTGTTTTCCGCGGTTGCTGCATCCGGCAGGCTTTCGGCGAGCTGGCGCTTCAAAACATCGAGCGTCTTGCCGGCCTTGCGCTCATCACCGGTCTCGCCGATGCACACGATCGCGACGAGTTCGGCCGAATGGGCCGCTTCCGTCTTTGCGCGTACCAGCGCATCGCTTTCGGCATGATCGGTGCGGCGCTCGGAATGGCCGACAATGACGTGGGTGCCGAAGCAATCGGCGATCATTTCGGCGGAAAGGTCGCCAGTGTGGGCGCCCGACTGCTTCTGGTGGCAGTCCTGCGCGCCGATCAGCAGCGGGCTGTCGTCGCAAAGCGCCGTCGCCACGTAGAGCAACGTTGCCGGCGGGCAGATCAACGTTTCGACCTTGGCGGAGAGTTCGCCCTTGACCCCTTCGGCCATCGCCTTGATCTGATCGAGCGAAGCGCGGGTTCCGTTCATCTTCCAGTTGCCGGCGACGAGCGGGCGGATATCGGGCGTCATGCTATTTCCTCCGGGTACTTTTCTCCGGAAGCGGCCTAGCAAATGCAGCCGGCAAATAAAAGCACCGCCGGCGATTATTCATGGGCCGCGGGGCCGGTTGCCCTGCCCCGCCATCAGGCGTTGCGCGTCGCCAGCATCATGACGAAGGACGCCCTGCCTTCTCGCGATATTCCGCCGTCGACCCGACCTTTGCGGCCACAATCGCATACATCAGCGGCAGGCTCGGCATGGCCGCCGGCGGCGCCATGCGCCCGCCGCCAAGGTCGCGCATGCCTTCAAACGCCACCCAGCCATTGGCATAGGGGTATTCCTTCAGGACTTCCATCCGGAGCCCGGCGTCGATCAGCGCCTGCACAACATCGGCGATACCCCAGTTGAACTCGAAGGACGGGTGCGGATTGGCGAATCCCACCACGCCCTCCTGATAGCCGCCATGGGCAAGGCCTGCGCCCGAGTCGGCGACATAGTCACCGACGCCCGCTTCCGCGACCGGGTCTTTGGGCGCGTAGTCGTAGTGTGGCTTCCAGCCCTGATCGAAAACCATCGCAAAGGGATGGAATTCAACGAAGGCGAAACGCCCGCCGGGCTTCAGCACATCGGCAATGCCACGCGCCCAGACACCGAGGTTCGATAGCCAGCAAATGGTACCATAGGAAGCAAAGACGCGATCGAACCGGCGGCCGGCCTTGCGGGCGTCGTCGAACCAGCCGAACAGGTCGGACCGCTCGAAGACGGCGGCGATGCCGCTTTCCGCCGAAAGCCGTGTGGCAAAGGCGATCGCCTCATCCGAGATATCGACGCCGGTCACGTTCGCGCCGCGCCGCGCCAGGCTCAGGCTATCCTGGCCGGAATTGCATTGCAGGTGGAGGACGTCGAGCCCAGCGATATCGCCGAGCAACTCGATCTCTTCCGGATAGAGCGTGGAGCCGCCGGCGCGGAAGAAAGCGGCCTGGTCGCCCTTGTGACTGTTGTGCGCGACGGTCGCGGCATTCCACGAGAGGCGATTGGCCTCGTGAAGATCAATACTCATGTTCCAACTCTTGAACATCTGGGAGAGACACGGGAGGTTTTTTCCCCGTATCCCGGCGCCCTTAGAATTTCAGCACAGCCTCAAGCTCGTCATCATAGTACTCGCCCGTCGGCTTGAAGCCGAGGCCTTGGTAAAAGCCCTCAGGGCTGCCAGGGCCCTGCCCGTAACTCGTGTAGAGCTCATGCAGGCCCCGCGCCTTCAGATCGCGCACGACAAGGGCAATCGCCTGCTTGCCATACCCTTTGCCCTGGAAAGGCCGAGCGATCATGAAGCGCCAGAGATAGACTCCCGGGCAATCGATGCCGTCATCCCAGTCGGATCCTTCGTGCAGCATGATGAAGCCAATGAGCGTCTCATCGGCATAGACCCCACGGAACCAGGCATTCTCGGAAAAATGCGCCTCGGCGATCGAGGTGCCGTTGTCCGCCACCATGTTGCGCTGTTCGTCGCTCAGCGTCTCGCTGAGTTCGCAGACGTCGCAGACGGTCAAGGCTGATATGCGCCGAAGGGTAATTTCGGCATCGGACGGCAATACGGTTTCACTCACGGGAAACTCCTTAGAAAAATCAAAATGTTAAAAAAAGGCCCAAACCAGACCGGCGGACCTCGAATCACCCGTTAAAGGGGCAATCGGCGGATAAAATGAAATCATGGCGAGAAAACGCCAAAGTCAGAACTGCCGGCATCTCGCCAGATTCCGGCACCGCTGTTACTAGGCTATACGCCTGCCTTCACTTCGGGCGGCCGGCCGTCGGCTGATTGCCGCCGTTCTCCAAGCCGGCGATCGCCGCGTGAACGTCGGCTTCAGCGTCCTCGTCGAACTGCTCGAAGATCGCGTCGCCGATCAGGGCGTGAACCTCGCGGAGATAGGGTGCTGCCGCCTCGCCTTCGCCGAGCGCCAGATAAGCGCGCGCGATCGAAAGCGACGAGAGCGGCTGGCGCCGCGCGAGCGTCCACTCACGGGCAAGCAGGGAGACGGCAATGCTCTCCCGATGGTGCCCGGCATCGCAAAGGGCGGCGCCGTAGCCGCTCTTGACCCAATAATACATGTCCGTGAAAGCGAGGTGGACATCGGCTATGTTGGATGCCAGACGCCAGGCGTCGACCGCTTCGCCATAGTTGCCTTCGGTTCCAAGCCGGATGCCCGCGCGGCCGTGTTCGTAGGCTTCCCGCTCGTGCGGGTTCATTGGTGTCGTTTTCTTCTTTGTCATGTACGCCAGTCCACATGCTCCCAGGAACAACCCCTCCGTGTCCCCTCCACCAGCAAATGGACCATAGCTTGCCGAGATCAACAAGATCTCAGTGCAATTTTATGGTATTCTAGGCGAATAAAAGCACGAACTCATGAGTCTTACCGCAGTCGCCGAGCCAATAGCGGCCGGGCGAGCGACCATGGGGTCGAACATGCTGCGCAACGACAAAGCCGGATTTGGGTGGATCACCATCGCCCTTCACTGGGCGATTGCGGCATTGATCCTCACCCTACTCGGCCTCGGCTTCAGCATGCGGCGAACGCCCGTCGATCCGGTGCTGCAGTTTTCGCTTTACCAATGGCACAAGTCGCTCGGTTTCACCGCGCTCGGTCTGGCGACAATCCGCGCGCTCTGGCACCTGGTCGAGGTTCGTCCGCGTCCGCCCGCAGGCCTCAACGCGCTCGAGCGCCGTGCAGCCAGCGCCACCCATGTGGTGCTCATCCTCCTCGCGCTCGCCGTTCCGCTTGCCGGCTGGGCGGTGGCCTCGACATCGACGCTGAACATACCGAGCTTCTATTTCAACTGGATCGTCATCCCCCACCTGCCGATGGCGAAATCGGAAGCGGCCGAAGACCTCTGGACGCTCGTCCATATGACGCTCGCCTACCTCCTGCTCTGCTTCGTCGCGCTTCACGTCCTGGCCGCCCTCTACCATCACTTCGCACGCCGCGACGACGTCCTCGTCCGCATGCTTCAGACCGGATCACGCCAACGCGCTTCCTCCCAAGCGGCTGGTTCGGATCCGGTTATCGCCGGAAGGAAGAAACCATGACACTGCACTCGCAATCACCAACAAAGGCCATTGCCTTCACGCTGCTGCTCGCGCTCGGGAGCATTCCGTCGCCCGCCACGGCAGCCGCGCCGGACCTTGCCGATGCTGCCGGCAACTACGGGATCACGCCGGCTTCGCGTATCCATTTCACCGTTGCGCAAGCGGGCGGCGGCGGCATTGTCGGCGATTTCGCCAAGTTTTCCGGCAACTTCCGCATCGACCGAAATGATGTCGGCCATTCGACGGTCGAATTCACGCTTTACCCGGAGAGCGTGAAAACCGGAGAAAAGCGGATCGAGGACTTCCTGAAGTCGAGCGCCGTCTTCGATACCGCAAACTTCAGCACCGTCACATTCCATTCGACGACCGTGAAACAGACCGGACCGGACACGGCCGCGGTCGAGGGAACGCTGACGGCGCGCGGCACGTCGAGAAAGGAGCGCTTCTCGGTAACGCTGCTTGACTGGAACCGCGGCTCGATCGCCTTCAACATCCGCGGCAATATCCACCGATCACCCTACGGCATGGATGTCGGCACGCCGATCTATTCCAACGTCGTCGAGTTCGACATGAACATCAAAGGGCAGAGGCGCTGAACGCCCCTGTCCTTTGCAAGTCGATAGGCTTCTCGATCAACCGATCTGGCTGCCGACGAAATCCTTGACGATCCGCACGATGCCGCGGCCGAGCAGGTCGTCGAGGGCGGCGATGAACTGGTCGACATGACCGCGCTCGCAGATCAGCGGCGGTTCGAGCCGGATGACGTTGCGATTGTATTCGGTGAAGGCCACCAGCACGTCGTAGTCACGCAGGAGCAGCGCGCCGATGAAGCCGGAGAGCGAGCCTTTGAGCTTGTCGTCGAGCATCGAGACAACAGGACGCAGCACCATCGGCAGCGTCTGGCTGAAGTCCTGGAATTCCAGGCCGACCATCAAGCCCTTGCCGCGGACGTCCTTGATGATCTTCGGATACTTCTCTTTCAGCGCCTGCAGACGCTCGAGCAGATAGTTGCCGCTGTCGGCGGCGCGGTCGATCAGGTGCTCGTCGTAAAGCACATTGATGCCTTCAATCGCCGTGACGCAGGCCTCGCCCATGCCGCCGAACGTGGCCATCGCATGGATCATGGCGGTCTTCGGCGTGCCGTAAGCCTTCATGTAGACCTCACGGCGGGCAATCATCGCGCCGACGGCGGCCTTGCCGGCGCCCAGCGACTTGGCGAGCGCCGTCACGTCAGGCACGACGCCGTAATGCTCGAAGGCATAGAAGCGGCCGGAGCGGCCATAGCCGCACTGCACTTCGTCGGCGACCCAGAGCACGCCGTATTTGTCGCAGAGCGCACGCAGCTTCTGCCAGTACTCCGCCGGTGCCTGGATGATGCCGCCGCCGCCCTGGATGGTTTCGAGCACGATGACGCCGATTTCCGGGTCGGACTTGAAGGCATTCTCCACCGCGTCGATATCGGCAAAGGGCACGCGCACGGTGTTGTCCGTGATCTTGAAGTCGGCGCGGTAAAGCTGGCCATCGGTGATGGCGAGCACGCCCTTGGTCTTGCCGTGGAAGGAATTCTCCGCATAGACGACCTTCGGCCGCTTCGGGCCGGCGGCACGTTCGGCAAGCTTGACGGCAGCCTCCATGGCCTCCGAACCGGAAGAGCCGAGGAACACCATGTCGAGATCACCCGGCGAGCAGGCCGCGATGTTCTTCGCCAGCGCCGCTGCATATTGCGACATGAAGGCGATCGCGATCTCGTGGCGCTTTTCGTCCTGGAATTTCTGTCGGGCTTCCAGAATGCGCGGATGGTTGTGGCCGAAGGCGAGCGAGCCGAATCCGCCGAAGAAATCGAGGATCTGGCGGCCGTTCTGGTCGGTGTAGAACATGCCCTCGGCGCTCTCGATCTTCACCTTGTGGAAGCCGAGCAGCTTCATGAAGTGGAGCTGGCCCGGGTTCAGGTGTTCCTTGAACGCGGAGGTGATGTCGCCGATCGACATGGCTTTCGCCTGTTCGACGGTGATGAGATCGGGCCTGGCAACGCCGCCACCGAGCGAAGGGGCGGCAACGGCAATACGGTTCGGTCTGTCCAGCATGATCTCTCCCCTCATTCGGCCGGCACGGCGACAGTTGCAGGAACTGCGGCGCCCATCTTCTTGGCCCGATATTCATCATAGGCGGCGATCAACATGTCGCCATCGTTGAACTCCGCGCGCCAGCCGAGCTCGCGCTTCAGCTTGCCGGTCTCGCGCACGCACATTTCGTCGGCGATCAGGTACTGCTCCGGATCCATGATCGGCTTGTTGATCAGGTCGAACAGCGCCAGCGTCTGCTTCACCGCAAAGGCCGGTGTCGGCAGCAGGAACGACTTCGAGCCGGCGTGCTTGATCAGGTTGCCGAGCAACTCCCGCACCGAAGGCGGATTGTCAGAGCCGAGATTGTACGCTTCGTTCGGCACGCCGCCCTTCCAGGCAAGGCGCGCAGCTTCGGCGCAATCGAAGACCGAGATGAACTGGTAGGGCACCTTGCCCGAGCCGATCATCGGCACCGGCAGGTTCAGGTCGATCAGCTTGAACAATTTCTCGAGGATGCCGAGACGGCCGGGACCGATGATCAGGCGCGGGCGGAAGATCGAAATGTTCATGCCCTGCTTGCGCCACTGCATGGCCAGCTGCTCGGTTGCCCATTTCGACTTGCCATATTCGCCGAGCGGCTTTGCCGGATGGGTCTCGGTTTGCGGCGACTGGACGGTGTGGCCATAGATCATGTCGGTGGTGAACTGCACCAGGCGTGATGCGCCGGCGGTATCCATCCCCTTCATGATGTTTTCGGCACCGTAATAATTGACGGGCCAGAAGAACTCCCAGCGCTTGGCGCGGACCTGCAACGGCGACAGCATCTTGGCCGCCATGTTGTAGATCATGTCGTCGGCGCCGATGCCGACCTTTTGGACGGCTTCCAGATCGGTGACGTCGCAATGGACGAAGCGGACGCGGCCGTAGTGCGGCAGGTCGGACTTGACGATATCGGCGACAACGACGTCCTCGCCTTCCTTGACGAGGCGTTCCGCCAAATGACGGCCAACGAAGCCGTCGCCACCAAAGATGATGTGTTTCATGACTTGCTCCCGAATTCTGCGGTGCTCACCCCGGCGGCATCAGCCGATTTCTCGTCGGCGCTGGATGAGATGCCCGACTGGGCGATAAGAACGGTTCCGGCGCAGATCAGCGCGATGCCGGCGATACGCCAGGCATTGAGGTCTTCGCGAAAGACGAAATAGGCGAAGACCGCAACGAGAACGTAAGCGAGGCTCAGGAACGGATAGGCAAAGGAAAGCTCGACCTTCGACAGCACATAAAGATGCGACGCCATCGAGATGACGAAGGTCGCAAGACCGGCAAAGACCCATGGGTTGAAGACGATCTGAAACAGCCGGACGATCGCGGTTTCGGCAGTCATCGAAATCGGTCCGAGCGTCATCATGCCCTGCTTCAGCATCAGCTGAGCGGCGGCGTTGGTGAGCACGGTAAAGAGAATGAATGGAATATATTTCATAGTTTTACTCCCAGTCCCGAAAATCTACTTACGGGCAAGAGACGGATATTCCGTGAAGTTTGCGCATTTAATTGAATAAAATTGTCTGCATTCTCATTCTGGCAAAGCCAGAGCCGTGCGTTTCCAGAAGTTCGAAACCAGCGCAGGGTCGCGCAACGTTTCGATCTTTCTCCAGAAAGGAAAAGATTTTTCAAAGACTTGCGGGCTCATGCGGGCATCCTTGTACGGATTGATCGCACCGCCGGCCTCGACTACGATGCGATCGAGCGCATCGAGCAGCTTTACTGTCCGTTCACCTTGATTGGCGAAGTCCAGCGTCAAAGTAAAACCGGGACGCGGGAAGGACAAGATGCCCCGGGAGCCGATGTCGCCGAAACGCTTCAGGATCGTCAGAAACGACGCATGGCCGGCCTGGCGGGCGGTTTCCATGAGCTTGGCCGTGATCTCCGGTGCGTTTTCCGCGGGATAGACGCTCTGATGCTGGTAGAGCCCGCGCGGGCCATAGAGCCGGTTCCAGGCGCCGATCGCATCCAGCGGATAGAAATAGGACGTCCAGGGAACGGTCGTCACCGTCTCGCCCGGCTTCACCTTGCGGAAGTAATACTCGTTGAAGCCTTTGAGCGTTGCCTGGTTGAGGAGGTTGAACGGCGGCGAAAACGGCACGGACAGCTTCAATCCCTTGGGGATGTCGGGCAGTTCGCAGGAACCGTCGGCATGATCGCCGGCGAGCAGCACGCCCCTGCCCATTCGAGATCCCTTTGCGAGCTGGTCGATCCAGGCGACGGAGTATTCATGCTCGGCATCGACGCCGTCGACGAGGGCAAAATATTGGTCCAGGTTCTCGAAACGGATCGCGTGCTGCTGCACATGCGGCGACGGCACCTTCATCAACCGGATATCGACGGTGAGGATCAGTCCGGTCAGCCCCATACCGCCGATGGTCGCGGCGTAGAGTTCCGGGTTTTCGACCGGCGAGCAGGTCAGCCGTTCGCCGGTCGAGCGCAGCAGCGTGAAACGCGTCACGTGATTGCCGAAGGTGCCGCGCGCGTGATGGTTCTTGCCGTGCACGTCGTTGGCGACCGCGCCGCCAACGGTGACAAAAGCCGTGCCAGGCGTCACCGGCAGGAAGAAACGATGCTCGATCGCCCGTTCCAGCACCTGGCGCAGCGTCACCCCCGCCTCGCAGGTCATCATGCCGGTGCCGGGATCGAAGGCGAGTATCCGGCCGTGAAGGTTGCTTTCGATCAGCGTACCGCGATCGTTGTGGCAGCTGTCGCCGTAGCTGCGTCCGTTGCCGAAAGGCAGATAGCCTTCGGCCTCAAGGCTGCCGAGCCGGTCTTCATAGTCGTCAGGCGAAATTCCAGGCCGCACGCGATTGTCGATGCGGCCCCAGCTTTCATGGTCTTGCAGGGTCATTGCGGCCCGATGGCTCCAAATAGGATCAGCAGCGCGCCGATCAGCATGGTCAGTTGGCTGCGCCAGTCGCGCATGATGAAGACGACCGGATCCTCATGCAGCATGCCGCGGCGCGCAAGCATCCAAATGCGCAGCAACATATAGAGCACCAGCGGGCAGAGCGGCCACAACGCCCAGGGCGTGGTGTACATCTCCTGCAGTTCCTTGCTGTGCACGTAGAGCGCCAGAACCAGGGCCGAGGTGAAGGCGGAGGCAACGCCGGCCTGGCCGACCATCTCGAAGTCGACAGCGAGATAGCCACGCCCCGGCACGTTGCCGCCGTCCTTGTCCTCGAATTCGTGCAGCTCGACGTAACGCTTCACCAGCGCGAGGCTCAGGAAGAAGAAGATCGCAAAGGACACCAGCCAGAAGGACAGTTCCGTGCCGGTCGCGGCCGCGCCAGCGACGATGCGTGTGGTGTAGAGGCCGGCGAGCGTGAACACGTCGACGAGCAGCTTGCGCTTCAGCACGAAGGTATAGGCCGTCGTCGCGCAGGCGTAGAAGGCGAGCACCCCGGCAAACTTCCAGGGCAACAGAACGGTCAGCGCCACGGACGCGATGATGAGGCAGCCTGCAAGCACCAGCGCTGTCGGCACGGACATCTGGCCGCTCGCGAGCGGCCGGTAACGTTTCTTCGCATGGCGGCGATCGTTGGCAAGGTCCGAAAGATCGTTGATGACGTAGACGGCGGATGCGAGGAAGCTGAAGGCAAAGAAGGCGATGATGACGCTGACGATCGCATCGAAGTGCAGTACCTCGTGGTTGAGGATCATCGGCACGCCGATGAGCACGTTCTTCGCCCATTGATGCACGCGGATCGACTTCATCGGCGCAAGCGCGCTGACCTTGCCGGTATCGAGCCGTTCGGCATCATGGTTGCGACGCCATCTTTCCGCGGCCGCATCGGGCGAGACCACGATCGCGCGGCGTGCCACCTCAAAGACGGCGATATCGTCACGGCTGTTGCCCATGTAGTCGAAGGCGCCGTCGCCGTACCGCTCTACCAGCGCCCGGCGCTTGTTGCTGCTCGTCAGGTTGAGCGCGTCGGTCGAATGCATGACCGAGGAGAACATGCCGACATGGGCGGCAATGTCGTTTGCAACGGACGGTGCTGCGCCGGTCACGAGCACGAGTTCTCGCCCGCTCTTCTTTTCCTCCATGAGCCGGTCGATGACGGCCTGCCGATAAGGCCAGTCTTCCGCACGGCGGCCGGATCTAAGGGCCACTTCGTGCTTCAGGCGTGCCTTACCTTTTGCCAGCCAGACCAGCATCGGAAACAGCATCAGCGGATTGCGCAGCAGGATGATCGCCGCCCCTTCCCACAGGGTGTCGGCGGCCAGCAAAGTGCCGTCAAGATCCACACACAGCGGAATGTGCCGTGTCTCGGTGCGCGCGTCCATGAAGTCCATCCCAGCCATAGTTGCCGGTATCATCACGACTTCAACTTTCCAGAGTGGAAACGCAGGCCTTTGTTTCGCTCGCAAATTGGCGGGCTGGTTAACAAATCCGCAGCAGCAGGGCGACGCCTATCGCCTGTCGCGTGAACGAAGATTCACGCACCAGGCCTTAGGCTCTTGTTTTGATGCATGTCGCTGCAGCAAAACCGCTGCACACTTTTGCGCGACATGCATTAGCGGCTGCCGATCCAGTTCAGCGCATCGCGCCAGTCGGTCATGCGCACCGGCGTTCCGTGCGAGCCGGTTTCGAAAAGCACGAAGCGCGTCGGATAGCCCTTGGCCTTGAGAGAGCGATAGAGCGCCTTCTGGCCTTCGGCGGGATAGACGCTGTCACGGCTTCCATGGCTGAAGAACATCGGCAGCTTCGCCTTGTAGGCGGCACTTTTCGTGAAGTCCGGATCACTGACGCCGCCCATGACCATCATGCCGGAGAGTGCTGCGACGGCGGAGGCGTCGCGCGAGACACCCCAGCAGATGAAGCTTCCCATCGAGGCGCAGGCGAGCACGACCGGACGGCCTCCGGAACGTTCGGACGCGTATCGAACCAGGCCGGCGATATCGGCGGCACCTGCCGTATCGAAGGAGCGGACGCTCGGGGCGTAGTAGACGCCGCCATTGGCGACGGCGAGGTTCTTCAGCCGGTTGAAGTTTCCACCGAAGGAAAAGTCGTTGGCACCGAGCCGACGGTCGCCGCTGCGGCCATGGATGAAGATGACCGAGAAGCTGGCGCCGCGATCGGGGCCGACACGGGTCACGTCGAGCGCGCGGCCACCGATATCGAGCGTTTCATTGACCTGCTCGTTCTTCACGCCAAGCGACACATAGGCGCGCTTCACCCGGCGTTCCGGGATTTCGTCGCGTTCGTTGATATCCCGCAGTTCCTGGTAGTCGACCGTCAGGTCGTCACCACCATCCTCCTGGTCGAGCACCTTGGCATAGGAGAACAGATCGTCCTTGTAGGGCTTGAGCGTCTGCGCCTCTGCCGACGAGGCGGCAATTGCCAAGGCTAGGGCGAACAGGCAGGCACGAAACGGAAAAACAACTGTGGACACGGCCAAATGACGGGCTCCCTCTTTCGCCGCAAGCCTTGCCATTGGCCGCACCGCAAAGCAACACTTGGCCCGAAACACGGCCGTTCGTGCGAAAAATCATCGGCGGCCGGCGCCAGAAATTCTCCTTTTGTTCGCGTATCCTGTGAGAGTCTGGCAGAATTCAGGTGATTCGACCGCCGGGGGATGGCGGCAGAGCCTGGGGCTTGCTATGGCCTCTGGCATTCCCGAACGACAGGAACGATCCGAACGGCCCCATGGACGACAACAGCGACCTCTTCTCAATGCCCGAGCAACCGAAGGCCGTACAGCCGAGCGCCAAGCCGGCCGTGGCTGCAGCCCCCATCGCGCGCGAAGAGCCGCGCCCTGCCCCGAAAGGCAGCGATGGCAGCGATTACGATGCGTCGGCGATCGAGGTGCTCGAGGGCCTTGAGCCGGTCCGTCGTCGCCCGGGCATGTATATCGGCGGCACCGACGAGAAGGCGCTGCACCATCTCTTTGCCGAAGTCATCGACAACTCGATGGACGAAGCGGTCGCCGGCCATGCGAACTTCATCGAGGTCCATCTCGACGCGGACGGGTTCCTGACAGTCACCGACAACGGCCGCGGCATCCCGGTCGAAAACCATCCGAAATTCCCCGGCAAGTCGACGCTCGAAGTCGTCATGACGGTGCTCCATGCCGGCGGCAAGTTCGATGGCAAGGCCTACGAGACCTCGGGCGGTCTGCACGGCGTCGGCGTATCCGTCGTCAACGCACTCTCCGACGCGCTCGAAGTCGAGGTCGCCCGCAATCGCAAGCTCTATCGCCAGCGCTTCTCCCGCGGTATTCCGCAGGGCGGGCTCGAGGAACTCGGCGACGTGCACAATCGCCGCGGCACGCGCGTCCGCTTCCATCCGGACCCGGATATTTTCGGACCGCACGCGCATTTCGAGCCCGGCCGGCTTTTCCGCATGGCGCGCTCGAAAGCCTATCTCTTCGGTGGCGTCGAGATCCGCTGGTCCTGCGATCCGTCATTGCTGCAGGAAGGTTCGGAGATCCCGGACAAGGCCGTCTTCCACTTCCCGGGCGGCCTGAAGGACTACCTGGCGGCGACGCTCGGCAAGGAATTCACCGTTACCCGCGAGATCTTCGCCGGCAAATCGGAGAAGGCCAACGGTCACGGTTCGCTAGAATGGGCGGTCACCTGGTATGGCGGCGACCAGCAGGTTCATTCCTACTGCAACACCATTCCGACGCCTGAGGGTGGTACACACGAGGCGGGCTTCCGCATCGCGCTGACCAAGGGACTGAAGAACTATGCCGAGCTGAAGCAGAACAAGCGTGCAGCGCTCATCACCACCGATGACGTGATGATCTCGGCCGCCGGAATGCTGTCCGTGTTCATCCGCGAACCGGAATTCGTCGGCCAGACCAAGGACAAGCTAGCGACAGTCGAAGCACAACGCATCGTCGAAAATGCGCTGCGCGATCCCTTCGACCATTACCTTACCGACAATCCGGCCGAGGCCGACAAGCTGCTCGACTGGGTGGTCGAGCGCGCCGAGGAGCGCGTGCGCCGGCGCAAGGAAAAGGAAGTCAACCGCAAGACGGCCGTGCGCAAGCTGCGCCTGCCCGGCAAGCTTGCCGACTGCTCGCAGAACACCGCTGAAGGCGCCGAACTCTTCATCGTCGAAGGGGACTCAGCAGGCGGCTCGGCGAAGCAGGCGCGCAACCGCGCCAACCAGGCGATCCTGCCCTTGCGCGGCAAGATCCTCAACGTGGCGAGCGCTGGTCGAGAAAAGCTCGGCGCCAACCAGCAGATTGCCGACCTCATCCAGGCGCTTGGCTGCGGCACCCGCAGCAAGTACCGGGAAGAGGATCTGCGCTACGAGCGCATCGTCGTCATGACCGACGCCGACGTCGACGGCGCACATATCGCCTCGCTGCTGATTACCTTCTTCTACCAGGAGATGCCCGAACTGATCCGCGGCGGTCACCTCTATCTCGCCGTGCCGCCGCTCTATCGCATCAGCCAGGGCGCAAGGACGCTCTATGCCCGCGACGACGCGCACCGCGAGGAGCTGATGCGCACCGAGTTTGCCGGTCGCGGCAAGGTCGAGATCGGCCGCTTCAAAGGTCTCGGCGAGATGCTGCCGGCGCAGCTCAAGGAAACGACGATGGATCCGAAGTTCCGCACGCTGCTCAAGGTCGAGATCGACGATGTCGATTTCGAGGGCACGCGCGAAGCGGTCGACAACCTGATGGGCACGAAGGCGGATGCCCGCTTCCGCTTCATCCAGGAGCGCGCTGTCTTTGCGGACAACCTGGACATCTGAGCCGGCTTTCTGCCGGCAAGCAGGATCACAATAATCCATACAGAAACGGCGGCTCACAGGCCGCCGTTTCTGTATTCAGGGTTTGAAGGCCGCTCGAGCTTACGCAACGTGAACGGGCTTCTCCATGAAGAGGCTCAGCGGATCCGGCTGATACCCCCCGAACGGCGGGCGCTCGACGTAGCCGGCCGCCTTGTAAAGGCCTATCGCTTCGGGCTGATAGATGCCTGTTTCGAGGCGGATTGCCACCAGTCCGAGTTGCGCCGCGCGCACCTCCAGCGCCTGCAGCAACAACTTGCCGACCCTCAGCCCCCTCGCCTCGGGATCGACGAACATGCGCTTGATTTCCGCAGTCCCGTCACCGGCATCAACCAGGGCGCAGCAGCCGACGGTATCGCCGCCACGCCGTGCGACGAAGAACGATACCTCCGGCTTTTCCAGGTTCGACAGATCGACCATGTGATTGCTCTCGGCGGGGTAGAGCGAGGCGGCGTAGGCGTCAGAGAGTTCCAGGAGACGCAGAACTTCAGCTTGGCGCGGCGTCTCCTGGGCTATGATTACGGCAGGCAATCGGTCGTCCTTTTCATTCAGGCGTGGTTTTGCGCCAAACTACCGCCGGCCTACGCCCGGACCAATACGTCAAATGGCGCAGGCTCGTATGCCTCCCCATCAATCCGCCTAACAGGCTGAAACAATTTGTTCCGCGCTGCCGGCAGCATCGCCCTATTTCGAGGAGAATCATGCAGGCATAGGTTGATCCACCACAACCTGCAAAGACGATGGGAATGCGATGCAAGCGGCGCTGATAGTCATGACCATTCTCGGCTGCGACCACGACGTCAGCCAATGCCAGTACATCTCGACGGTCAACGGCAGTTGGCCATCGATCGCGCAGTGCGACACGGCTTCGAACGCGCAACTGCCGAAGTTTTCCAATGCGAACTATCCGGTCGTCGTTGCGGTATGCGAGAGCTCGGCGCCCAGCGTCGCCGAAATCCCCGCGCCGCCACCGGGCGCCCAGCAGAACCAGGCGCTGCCCGTTCCGGCAGCGGAGCCGGAACCCGAGCAAGGATTGCCGAAACGCACGCTGGCTTTCCTGTCGGGCGCCATCCCCGATCGGGAGAAGCTGAAGACCATCGTCACGAAGCCGGTGCGCTATGTCGAAGATGGCTATTCCTGGGTCGCGCGCCGCTTTACCGACTGACGCGCCAAGCACGCCTCAGACGAGGCCGGCCGAAATCAGGCTGTTCGCCGAGGCCACGACGGCCTCTTCGGCAGAGCGCGGCTGCCACCCGAGAACACGGCGCGCCTTTTCGTTGGAAATGCGGGGGTCATGCCCGAGTTCGCGCACGATGAGGCGCAGGCCCGCATCGAAGGGGGCGGCAAGCCCTGCCAGCCAATTGGGCAGCACGAACCTCGGAAGCCTGCCCGCATGTTCAGGGAACCTGCGCCGGAGGATGGCCGTGATATCCGCAAGGGAAAGCGCCTCTCCCGCAATCAGGAAACGCTCGCCTGCCGCTGCGGCGACGCTTAAGGCCTGCACATGCGCATCCGCCACGTCGCGGACGTCGACAACCGGCACGGCGAACTTCGGCAAGGCGGGATAGTTCCCCTTGAGCAGGTTGCGCACCACGGCGACGGATGTGCCGATCTCATGGCCAAGAACCGGCCCGAGGACGATTCCGGGATTGATGACCACAAGCTCCAGGCCGCTGTCAGCCGCATAGTCCCAGGCCGCGCGTTCGGCGAAGGTCTTGGAGCGGTAGTAGGGTGTCGCAAGCGATGACTGCGGATCGGTCCAATCGTCCTCCGTAAACGGCGCGCGCCCTGCCCCGTAGATGACCGCGGCGACCGACGACGTGAGCACGACGCGTTTGGCACCGGCCGCATGGGCTGCCCTGAGCACACGCAGCGTGCCGTCACGGGCCGGCCCGATCAGCTCATCTTCATTGGCAGGCAAGCGAACCGGAAATGGCGAGGCGGTGTGGACGACGTAGGAAACCTCGGCAAAGGCCTCAGCCCAGCCCCGCTCCTCCAGGAGATCCGCCTCTCCAAACGTCAGGCGCGCGGCATCCGTACCACCGGCCGCGCGAATGGATCGCTCGATCTCCTCGGCGCGCCCGAGCGCGCGAACCGTGCCGTGCACAGGATAACCTTCGCGCAGCAAGGCGAGCGCGACGTGCCGTCCGACAAAACCGCCGATTCCGGTCACGGCAACGGTCGCGGTCCTCGCGTTCATGGGTCCATTCCTCGCTAAAGCGGGTCGCGATCAGGCGGCCTGGCGTGCGGCAAGTTCCGCGTAGTCACGGGCCGACTGGCGTTCCTCGGCGAATGCCAGGCGCTCGAGCAGATCGATCATCGCTGCGTCGGTCGGCGATGTTGCCCGTCCACGTCGCAGGCGCACGAGCAGTTCTGCCGAGACCGTCGCGTGGCCGCCGATTGAACCCGGCCCGTCCTGACGCCACAGGAGGACCGCTGTCGCAAACGTCTCGCTGACGTCGCGGCCGAGCCCGGCGCTTTCGAACAGGGCACGGATCGAGTGGACGCGCCCACCGGACAGGATGGAACGCACGCGTTTTTCGCTGACGCCGGAGAGGTCGACGATTGCGGCCGAGAAAAACTCTGCACGGCCGGTCACGAGCGCATGCAGCAGGAAGGCGGGCGTCAGGCGGCCGGTCTCGCGCAGATGCGTGACGAGGTCCGGCAGCTCCTCGACGGCCGTCGTTCCAACCATGCCGACGGCGGCGATATCGCAGGCTTCGCGGGTGACCCGCTGCACGCGACCTTCTCCAATCGTCACCTGTACGAGGCCGAAGGCGGCAAGTGCTGCACCGACTTCTTCGACAAGCGCGTGGCGGGCGGCACTCGGCAGGTCGTTGCGCGCAAGAAGCAGGTCACGAACCGAAGCCGAATGGCCAAGACGCTCGGCAATGCGCTTCAGCGAACGGCGCGACAGAAGAGCGCCGGGGTTTTCGAGCAGGATCAGCATTTCGTCTTCGTCGCCGATTTCGGCGATCGCAGCGGCGACCCCGCGCGAAACGAAACTGCGCGCCGCGATCAGCGCGCGGGTCTCCAGCGTTCCCCGAGCCGCGAGGTCGACCAGGTCGTCGTCGGTCAGGACGGGAGAATGCGAAACGACGAGATAGGCAATTTCAGGCTGGTCCCCGGCAAGACCAAGAATGATGGCGCGCGGCACGGAAGAGCAACCGCAAAGGACTTCGGCCAAGGCAAGGCGAACTTTGGGCGACGGATCGTCCAGCAGGAAGGTCATCGCCATCTCGGCGGCGCGACGATCGAGGCCATTCAGTTGCGCGTCAACATAGGCGCGGCCGAGCGCGCTGGCGGCGCGAATGCGTTCGCCTGTTCTCGCCGTTTCCACCCAGCGAAGAAATGCTTGTATGATCACCTACGCCCCACTAGACCACGCCAATGCCACCGATGTTCTGAGCCTAGCGAGCAAAGGTTTAAGATTGGTTCACCATGTCTGTTAACCGCCTCCAAACCATAAGGCCGCTGCTGTTTGCGGACGACGACGCGCTTAGCCTGGACGTGAGCGTTCTCAACACATTGGCTGGGCTGATCCTGACTGCCGGCCTCGGCCACGAAACGCGTCTTGGCCTCGCCCGGATGGAAGGACGCGATCTCGCGCTGCTCGCCTGTGTGGAACCGGTAGGGCTGCTCCATGAAGACGACGTACACCGGCTGCTTGATAGCGGCATCGATGGCGTCGTGCTTACCGGATGCCGCGGCCGCGCGGACATACAGAAGCTCGACGTGATGCTGCGGGTTGCCGAAGCAAGGATTGGCCTTCCAGCCAATCGCACCCGGATTTACGCCGAATACGGCGCAGCACCCGAAGGCCTGCTGTCGCCGCACACACTGGCGGGGTGCTCGCAGCGACTGGAAGGATTGATCTTCAACGGCTCGGCGCTGGCAAAGGCAGTCGGCTGCAAGGAGCCGGCGAGTGCCGCGCATCAGGGCGTGGCCGCGCCCGTGCTCGCGGGTCGCGCCAATGTGGTGCTAAGGGCCCATGACGCCGGCATCCGCGCCTATGAGGTGCTGCCGCCCACCGCCGATGCTGCAGCCACACGCTGGGCGCTTTCACAAAGCAGTAACGACGGATTCGCTTCGGTCGTCTGCCGCTCGCCCGAGCAAGCAGTCATCGCCGGCAGCGTATGACGCCGAGCCGGCGCGGTAACCGTCAGCGCGTCGGGCGGGTCATCTGGAAGACGTCGCCGCCGTCGCAATAGTCCATGTAGCCGAGGCGGGCGAGCGGCTTGACCGTCGCCATGTCGAAACGGCCATCGCGGATCGCATCTTCGCGAATGTGGATGCCGACGACCTGGCCGATGACGACGTAGTTGTCGGACAATGCACCATCCAGATCCTTGGGCTGGAACATCTCGGTCATCCGGCATTCGAGCGCGGCATAGGCTTCACCGACGAACGGCGCCCCAACCAGCGCGCCGTCGACCGGCGTCAATCCGGCGATCTCGAATTCGCTCTCGCCATGCGGCGCCGGGATCGACGTCTTGTTGATGGCGGCCGCCAGGTCACGGCTGGCGAAGCTCGCCGTGAACTCGCCGGTTGCCTCGATGTTGCGAACCGAATCCTTATAGCCGCTCGATGAAAACATCACGAGCTTCGGCCGGTCGCTGATGGCATTGAAGAAGGAATAGGGCGCGAGGTTCAGCGCGCCCTCGGCCGACCGCGTGCCAATCCAACCGATCGGCCGCGGCGAAACAATCGCCTTGAAAGGATCATGCGGCAGACCGTGACTGTTCGAGGTCGTATCGTAAAACATCAGGCTTCCTCGCCAACCCAGGTGACGATCTCGGCCAGCTCCGGCCGCGGCCGCTCCGTCGGTGGCACCATGGCGGTACCGATATGGATGAAGCCAGCAATTTTCTCGCCCGGCTTCACGCCCAGCAGCGGATAGGCGCGCTCGTCGAAAGCATACCACTCGGTCAGCCAGTTGGATGCGTAACCGAGGGCGTTGGCGGCCATCAGCAGGTTGAGGCAGACGGCACCAGCGGACATGACCTGTTCCCATTCCGGGATCTTGAAATGCGGCGCGGCGGTGCTGACGACGGCGACGACCACAGGCGCACGCGACAGGCGAGTTTCCTCCACCTTGATCATCTCTTCCGACAGATCCGGCTTCAGCTCAAGCGCCATTGCCTTCAGCTTGGCGCTGATGCGTACCCTCTCCTCGCCGCGATAGACGATGAAGCGCCAGGGCGCGAGTTTGCCGTGGTCCGGCACGCGCGAAGCAAGCTTCAGCATTTCCTCGACCTCGGCCTTGCCGGGACCGGGACCTCCCATCTGGAAAGCGGGGATGGAGCGACGGGACGTCAGGTAGTCGACGAGCTTAATTTCGGTTTTCATGTCAGATGAATTCCACTAATTTGCCGCCCCACAGGCAGCCACGAAAATGCCATACCGGCGTCCCAAGTGGAGTCACTCAGTCAGGAAGTCAACTGTTCTCATGCGTGCACGCTCTCGTATTTTCCTTCAGACCGGTCTTGCGATCCTTGTCGCCGGCACCGCTACGGGAAATGTGTTCGCAGAGGATGCGACCCAGGCGTTTGAAAGTTTCCCCTCGATCGCCGGCCCGCGCAAGATGCCGAAGCTGACGGGCTTCAGCCCGATGACATCGGATCCGCTGGCGGACGGCACGCTGAAGGATATCAAGCTCGAGGCGCTGCTGACCGAAAAAGGCGGACCGGTCGAAGCTGGGCTCACCTGGCGTGTGTTCAGCCCGATCCCCGGAAGCGACGGCAAGCTGCCGCTTCTCGCAACGTCGGAAGGCGGCTCGACAGCGTTCAATCTGGTACCGGGCGAATATTTCGTCAATGTCTCCTTTGGACGCGCCTCGGCCACGCGCAAGGTCCGCGTGCCGGAGCAAGGCGCGCTCGACAAGCAGGTGCTGGTGCTCGATGCCGGCGGCATGAAGCTCAATGCGGTCTCCGGCAGCGACGTGCGCATCCCACCGGCCGAACTCAGCTTCGACGTCTATTCCGCCGACACCAAGAGCGACGGCGAACGGGCGCTCATTGTCGAGGACGTCAAGCCGAACACGGTGGTCCGGCTGGGTGCCGGAACCTATCACGTGACCTCCAGCTATGGCGGCACGACCAACGCCTCGACCGCGGCAGACATCCAGGTCGAAGCGGGCAAGCTGACCGAAGCAACCATGCAGCACCGCGCCGCCAAGCTCACGCTCAAGCTGGTTTCGGAACCGGGCGGCGAAGCGATCGCCAACACCGCCTGGACGATCCTCACCTCCGCCGGCGATACGGTGAGCGAAGCCAACGGCGCCTTCCCGACGCAGGTCCTGCTCGAAGGCAGCTATTCCGCCGTGGCGCGCTACAAGGACAAGATCTACGAGCGCGACTTCACCGTGAAGGCCGGCGTCAATATGGACGTGGAAGTGCTGCTCAGCAGCGGCGGCAACAATGCGAACACCAATGCGAGCGTTGTGTCGGAAGCACAGGACTGAGCTTCGACGTAACGGAACGCAGTTGACCTAACGTCAGCCTGCCCGTCGCATGAACCGCCGACGCGGCGGCGCCATGGAAAAGACCGCTTCATAGATGCGCGCCAAAAGGTCCTTGCGATCGCCACAGGCACAGAGATCCTCGGGCGTGAGCACGCCGCCGATGCGCGCCGCGATCGTCGTTCCGGACAGACGCCGGAATTCGCGGATCAAGAGCGACAGTCTCAGCGTCAGTGAAATCTTGCTCGCCAGGTGGAAGAACGGGCCGTTCTGCCCTTCGAAGTAGATCGGGATCACGCTCGCCCGCGCCGCCTGAATGAGCTTTGCCGGAAAGATCTTCCACGGCAGGTCCTCGGCCCGACCAAAACCCTTCGGCGCGGTCGCCACGCCGCCGGCCGGGAAGATGACGATGGTCACGCCTTCCTTCAGCAGTCGCAGCGCTTCATGGCGTGTCGCCATGTTGACGGCCAGCGCCTCCTTCGTCTCTTCGAACGATACCGGCAGCGAGTAAGGCGCCATTTCCGGCACCTTCAGCAGTTCGTTGTTGATGAGGACGCGGAAGGGACGGCCGAGCTGTTCGGCAAGCGCCAGCACGGCGATGCCGTCGCCGATGCCGAAAGGATGATTGGCGATGATGACGATCGGCGTATCGGGCAGGTTCCGCGGCGGCCACTCGCCTTTTGTCTGCAGCGTCACATCGATGAGCTGCAACATCTCCCCGAAGACGCGCTCGCTCTTGCCGACGATGTCGGACCGCCAGCGCGTATAAAGCTTGGCATAGCGGTTGCGGCCCGACAGGCCTTCCATGGAGCGAATGAACCAGCGCTTCAGGCGCCGGTCGTTCTCATTGGCGTAGGACAGCTCTTTGAACTGCACGGAAATCTCCGATGGATACGATCTTATCCGGATATTCCGCTAATATGACAGTTTGCTGACAAAGCAAGTGCTCGGGGTCTCAACCCCGAGCTTTCTTTTCTGCCTTGCGCTTGAGATCCGGCGCCATGGCTTCGAGCGCAAGCGATGCAATCGCCTCGTCGAGCGACATGGCGGTCTGGGCCTGCGAGCCCAGACGGCGGATGTTGACCGAGCGCTCTTCGGCTTCGCGCTTGCCGCAGACCACGATGACCGGAACCTTCGTGACCGAATGTTCGCGGACCTTGTAGTTGATCTTCTCGTTGCGGAAGTCGGTCTCTACAGTCAGCCCTGCATCACGCAGGAGTTCGGCAACCTCGCGACCGTAGTCGTCGGCTTCCGAAGTGATCGTCGCGACGACGACCTGCAGCGGCGAAACCCAGAGCGGCATGTGGCCGGCGAAGTTCTCGATCAGGATGCCGAGGAAGCGTTCCATCGAGCCGCAGATCGCGCGGTGGATCATCACCGGCTGGCGCTTTTCGGATTCCTTGTCGATGTAGAAGGCACCGAAACGCTCCGGCAGGTTGAAGTCGACCTGGGTCGTGCCGCACTGCCATTCGCGACCGATCGCGTCCTTCAGGGTGTACTCGAACTTCGGACCGTAGAAGGCGCCCTCGCCCGGCAGAATGCCGGTCTTGATTCGGCCTTCCGACTGCGCCTCGATCGTCTTCAAGACGTCCGTCATCACGCTTTCGGCGCGATCCCATAGCTCATCGGAACCGACGCGTTTGTCCGGACGGGTGGAGAGCTTGACCACGACTTCCTTGAAGCCGAAGTCCTCGTAGACCGAGAGGATGAGGTCGTTGATGCGCAGGCATTCTTCCGCCATCTGCTCGTCGGTGCAGAAGACATGCGCGTCGTCCTGGGTGAAGCCGCGCACGCGCATCAGCCCGTGGAGCGCGCCCGACGGCTCGTAGCGATGAACGTTGCCGAACTCGGCGAGGCGCACCGGCAGTTCGCGATAGGACTTCAGGCCATGCTTGAAGATCTGGATATGGCCCGGGCAGTTCATCGGCTTCAGCGCAAAGATGCGCTCGTCGTCGGTCTCGTCACCGGCAACGGTCACCTTGAACATGTTGTCCCGGTACCAGCCCCAGTGACCCGAGGTTTCCCAGAGCGACTTGTCGAGCACCTGCGGCGCGTTGACTTCCTGATAGGTGTTGGCGAGCCGGCGACGCATGTAGGCAACCAGCGTCTGGAACATGCGCCAGCCCTTGCCATGCCAGAAGACGACGCCCGGGCCTTCTTCCTGGAAATGGAACAGGTCCATTTCGCGGCCGAGGCGACGGTGGTCGCGCTTTTCGGCTTCAGCGAGCACGTGCAGGTACTGGTCGAGCTCTTCCTGGGTGTGCCAGGCGGTGCCGTAAATGCGGGTCAGCATCGCGTTGTTGCTGTCGCCGCGCCAATAGGCGCCGGCCACCTTCATCAGCTTGAAGGCGGTGCCGATCTGGCCGGTCGAGGCCATGTGCGGGCCGCGGCAAAGATCGAACCAGTCGCCCTGATAGTAGATCTTGAGATCCTGCCCTTCGGGGATCGCGTCGACGAGTTCGACCTTGTAGGCCTCGCCCTTTTCGGCAAAAACCTGGCGGGCCTTATCGCGCGACCAGACTTCCTTGGTGAAAGGCTTGTTGCGGGCGATGATCTCCTTCATCCGCTTTTCAATGAGCGGCAGGTCGTCGGGCGTGAAGGGCTCGTTGCGGGCAAAGTCGTAATAGAAGCCGTTGTCGATGACCGGGCCGATGGTCACCTGCGTTCCTGGCCACAGTTCCTGAACGGCCTCCGCCATCACGTGCGCGGCATCGTGGCGGATCAGTTCGAGCGAGCGCTTGTCGTCACGAACGACGATTTCCAGGCGACCATTAGTCACCGGATCGGACAGATCGCGCAGCTCGTCGTCGAGCGCGATCGCAACCGCCTTCTTGGCGAGCGACTTCGAAATCGATTCTGCCACGTCGCGGCCGGTCGTGCCGAAGGGATATTCGCGCACCGAGCCATCAGGAAATGTAAGGGAAACAGGATTCGACATAGTGATCTCCTATCCAGTCCCGCCAACGAATGCGGGTGGTATGGTTGACCGGCAAGGCCGGTGAATTGACGATACAGCGTCGCATCCGTCAGACGCGCAGAGATCGCTGTAGTGCTTTTGCTGCGTGTTTTTCCCCGAGCCGAAGGACGACCCGCGGAAATACGCCGTAGCCTGATAAAGGGTTTTCGAAAGTGAGTAAAGGCAAAGGCTGCGGCGGACGCTAGCTGCGCAGCATCTCGCAAAGCCCCTTCACGGTGTTCCAGTTGCGGAACGTCCCGATGCCCAGCCGCTTGGTGGTCATGGCGCCGAGCAGCTTCGATTCGCTCGCCTTGCCCGGGAAATGCACCCAGAGATCGCCATCGACGATCGCCAGTCGCTCGCCGGCGGTGCAGTAGCGCCGAAGCCCTTGGAGCGCCGCTTCCGTCAAAGGTTCGCGCATCACCCGGACATGAACCTGCGTCGCGTCCGCCTCGCCCTCCTCATGGAAGGGATTGGCTGCGGCAAGCGTCTGCCAATCGGCGCCCGACCGGACAAGAATGTCGACGTGCCGGCCAAACGTCTCGGCAAAGGCCTTCTCAAGCGGCATTTCGAGGTCCCGAGTGGACGTTTGTCCGGTCTGAAACACCAGATTGCCCGTTGCGACCAACGTCCGCGGCGCTTGATAGCCGAGCCCTTCAGCCATCTTCTTGAGGTCAGCCATGACGACCCGGCGGCCGGGCCCGAGAACGATGCTGTAAAGCAAGGCGACGTAGCTGTTCATCATTCCCCTTGTCAGGCGCGCCAGAAATCCGCAGCGCCCGCCGGCAGCCGCGCGAGCACCCGGTCGAGTTTCGCCTCGTCGATGTTGCGACGCAAGGCGCCAGCGACGTCTGCAATGGCGCCGTCCGGGGAAATATTGTGATCCGGGCGCAGCGCCTGTACCTCGCGGGTCATGGCGATGCGACCCGAAAACGGGAGCCGCGGCTCTTCAAGGTCCCACTCGGCAACGAAGATCGCCCGGATGACAGGCGGCAGGATGTCGGCAAACAGAATGGCATCCTCGATCTCGAGCCGGCGCCGAAACGTCTGCAGTACCGCCTGGACCATCGTATAGGCCTGGTTCGTCGTCTGCAGCCCGGCCAAGTCGCGGGCATCGAGAAGGAAGCGCTCGATGGCGGTCATCCAATCTTCGGCCGCGGCCGCCAAAAGCGCCACGGCGCGTACCATACGAGGCGCGGTTCAAGCCGCTCCGGCACAGGATCGAAACCATGCGTTCCGCCCGGCCCGCAGCGCGCCACGCGAAACAGCGTCATCCAGCCTCCGGCCCAGAAGCCGTGGCGGGCAATCGCCTCATAGCCATATTCCGAACAGGTCGGCAGGTGTCGGCACGAATTGCCGATAAAGCTCGAAAGCGTGAGCTGATAGGCGCGGATCAGCGCCATGCCGGCGAGCCGCCCGGGGGTCTTGCGAAAGGGGCCCGACCAGTTTCGGCCACGGACCGCTGGCGCTGCCTTTTCATGTGCAGCGTGTCGGCAATTCGGTTCGCCGCACATCTCAGACGGCCGCGAGCAGTCGCCTGGCCTCGATCTGCTCGATGGCATCGACGACCGCATCGAAGGTTAGCATGGTCGATGCGTGGCGCGCCTTGTAGTCCTTCACCGGACGCAGGAAGCGCATATCCTCGAAACGGCCCGAAGGCCCCTCACCGTCCGCCTTCAACATAGCCAGCATGTCTTCGCGCGCCTGGCGGATCTCCTCAGCCCCGGCGCCGACGACATGGCGCGCCATGATCGAGGACGACGCCTGGCCGAGCGCGCAGGCTTTGACGTCATGGGCAAAATCGGTGACGACGTCGCCATCCATCTTCAGCCAGATATGCACCTTGGAGCCGCACAGCTTGGAATGCGCCGTCGCGTCCGCATCGGCATCGCCGAGCGTCCCGATACGGGGAATGTTGCCGGCGAATTCGAGAATTCGGCTGTTGTAGATGTCATCCATCATTTGACGCGATCCGACTGATTTTTCGCGGTTTTGAGTGATCGACGCATGATTTTCTCCGGTAGACGGGAAAAAAGCACGACGCGACACGCTCCGCCTCTTTCATCTCTATGGCACCATACTATATGCTATGTCGTGTTGGGGCGACAGTTCCGCAAGAGGAACAATGTCGCCTGTTGTTTGGGAAACCGTGCCGGAAGGTCCAGTGCACTGCTAAGCCAGGACCGGAAAGCCCCGGAGCCCGCCAACGGAACCCAAGCCTGCAGGGTTAGGCGAATGGCCAGTGGCGAGTTGTCCGAAAGATAAAACGTCAAGCAATCCCGTATTGCTAAAAGAGGCCATTATGGATGCCATAGTGAAGAATTTTCCTGTGCTCGACGATGCGAGCGGCCGCCCCACCCAGAAGGAGGCCGAGGAAGCGGTGCGCGTTCTTTTGCGCTGGGCTGGCGAAGACCCGCAGCGCGAGGGGCTTTTGGATACGCCCGCGCGCGTGGCCAAGTCCTACCGCGAGCTTTTCAGCGGTTATGATCTGGCTGCCGAAGACGTGCTTGGCCGCACCTTCGAGGAGGTTGCCGGCTACGACGATATGGTGCTCGTCAAGGACATCCCGTTCTATTCGCATTGCGAGCACCACATGGTGCCTATCATCGGCAAGGCGCATGTCGCATACCTGCCGAACGGGCGCGTGCTCGGCCTGTCGAAGATCGCCCGCGTGGTCGATATCTACGGCCGCCGACTGCAGACGCAGGAATCGATGACGGCGCAGATCGCCAGGGCGATCGACGAATCGCTCGCCCCGCGCGGCGTTGCCGTGATGATCGAAGCCGAGCATATGTGCATGGCGATGCGCGGCGTGCAGAAGCAAGGCTCGACAACGCTGACGACCACATTTACGGGTACCTTCCAGACGGAACCGGCCGAGCAGGCGCGGTTCATGACGATGATCAGGGGCTTCAAGTAAGGCTCCGACAGACGGAGCCTTTCCATGACGCTCACCTTCGACGCTCCCTCCTCAGACAAGGCCGAACTGGAAACCGGTCCGGCCTTCACTCCCCGTTTTGATGAAAAGGGGCTGATCACCGCCGTCGTCACCGACGTCAGGGACGGCGAGTTGCTGATGGTCGCCCACATGAACGCGGAGGCCCTGGCCCTGACGATCGAGACCGGCGTGGCCCACTACTACAGCCGCTCGCGCAAGAGCCTCTGGAAGAAGGGCGAAAGCTCCGGGAACCTGCAGGCGGTCAAGGAAATCCGCACCGATTGCGACCAGGATGCGATCTGGCTGAAGGTTTCCGTCGCCGGCCACGACGCGACCTGCCATACCGGCCGCCGCTCCTGTTTCTACCGCACCGTCGGCACCGAAGACGGCAAGGCCTCGGTCAAAATCACCGACGACCACAGGCATTTCGACCCCGCCGAGATCTATGATAAAAATTAAGCATCGCGCATCTTTTTGGCGCGGGTGCATGCTATATTTATATTTTGGAAACCAACCGGGCGCCTAATCCTTAAGCAGGGATGCGGCGCAATCGGAACGATCTCGTTCCAAACTGTATTGCAAACTGTATCCAATGTTTATCGGTCGTGCCGCAATCGTCGGTGGGATCGGTGATATACCTTAGACAAAGGTGCCAGTCTTTCAGCAATGAAGCGGACAAGGCCAGCACCGGCGCCGGCTTGGCGGAGCCTCCCCAGGACGCGCGCATGAAATTGCCTCTCTCCAGGATCAATCCCGACCCCTGGAAGTTTAGTCAGCGATGAATTGCCACAGCGACCTTCGCGCATTCTCATCGACGTGTCGCGCTGCGGAGTATTCGGCGGTGTTGGAGGTGCCGGATGTTGAATTGGACGTTTACGCGTAACAATCAGATTACGGATCTGTCCGGACCGGACGGAACATCGATTTCGACAACGCCACCTGAACCGGCGCCACCTCCGCAAAAACCGAAGATCGCAATCGCGCTTGGCGGCGGTGCCGCGCGCGGCTGGGCCCATATCGGCGTGCTGCGCGCGCTCGACGAAGAAGGCATCGAAGTCGGCATGATCGCCGGCACCTCGATCGGCGCGCTCGTCGGTGGCTGCTATCTTGCCGGCAAGCTCGACGAACTCGAAGCCTTCGCCCGCTCCCTCACCGTACGCCGGATCGCCGGCCTGCTCGATTTCGCCATCGGCGGCGGCGGCCTTTTCGGCGGCCTGCGGCTCACCAAGCGCATGCAGGAGCATCTGGAAGGCCTCAGCATCGAAGGCCTCGACAGGCCGTTCATTGCCGTTGCAACGGAAGTTCACAGCGGCCACGAGGTGTGGCTTGAAAAGGGATCGCTGATCACCGCGATCCGGGCCTCCTACGCCCTGCCCGGCATCTTCGAGCCGATCAAGGCGAATGGACGCTTGCTGATCGATGGCGCGCTCGTCAATCCGGTTCCGGTTTCGGTGTGCCGCGCCCATGAGCAGCAACTCGTCGTCGCGGTGAACCTCAACTACGATCTCTATGGCCGCTCGGCCGTCGTCAAACACAGCGCCGGCGCTGAATCCCTGGATGCGCCCGCCAAGGAAGCGCCGCACCAGTCGCGCCTCGGCATGACCAGCGTCATGGTCCAGGCCTTCAACATCATCCAGGACCGGATTTCCCGCGCCCGGCTTGCCGGCGACCCGCCGGACCTGGCGCTGCACCCGAAACTCAACGACATCGGTCTTTCGGAATTCCATCGCGCGGGCGAAGCAATCGATCGCGGCTACCACGAGGCAAAAGCGAGGCTGGTTGAAATTCGCCGCATGCAGGAAGTGCTCGTTCGCTGACGGAGCGTGCCCGGCATGAAAGCCGCGATACGCGGCGGCGCACTTACCGGTCGCCCAGGGTGCATCCTGAACACACGGGTGCTTCGCGGCTCCCAGGGGGATTAAGAGGGCGGCGCAATGCCGCCCTTTTCTCTCAGCCGGCGATATAGGCCTTGATCTGTTCGGTCTCGTGCTCGATGGCGCGGATGTGATGCTTGATCACGTCACCGATCGAGACGATGCCGGCAAGCTGGCCGTTCCTTTCGACCGGCAGGTGACGGGCCCTGAGCTTGCTCATCATTTCCATCAGGGTCTGAACCGACATGTCCTCGGTGCAGCAATAGACATTCTGCCACATGACCGCTGCCACCGGCCTTTCGAGACAGGTCGAACCCTGCTTGGCAATCGCTGCGACGATGTCGCGCTCGGTGAGGATGCCTGCGATCTGATCGTCCGCGTCGAGGATGACGACCGCACCGATATGATTGTCACGCAAGAGGATGGCAGCCTGTTGGACTGTCATCTGAGGGCCGACCGTTACGACATTCCGGCCCTTTTCATCGAGTATGGCTTTTACTGACATGCGCACATCTCCCGTTGCGACAACACCGGGTCGGCAGGGATAGGTCCAGCCATCTCACGTGCGGTACGGTCGGGCGATGGAACCTGTACCCTGGCCGCTTGCGAAAGCCGTCTCGCGTGCTCCTCAGACGCGGATGGCATTCGATACCCGGCCTACACGGGTCGCCCAGTCTTTCGATCACGGGCGACCGTAACAAATGGTGCGCCAGCGCCTTGGGGAAATCAAGCGCTCACAAGCGCCGTCCGCCGATCTTTCGCTCCGTCAGTCACGCGGATCGAAAAGGCTGAAGAGCAGAAAGCCGAAGAGGAAGCCGCCGATATGCGCTTCCCAGGCGACGCTGCCCGCTCCGCCGGGGGTAAACATGCCAAGGCCGATTAGGAAATTGGTCAGGAACCAGATACCGGCGAAGACCACAACCGAGCGGTTGGCCAGAGCCTCACCGACGTCGAGCCGGCGATTGAGATGGGCAAACTGCCGGCTGATGCGTCCGCTCGGCGAAAAGACGAAGCGCGCGGCAGCCCCCATGAATCCGGACACCACGCCGGAAGCGCCGACGACGACGATCATTTCCCCCCAGTGAAACGCCGTATGCAGCGCGACTGCGGCCGCCGCCGACAGGCACCAGAACACGGCGAGACGCCCCATGCCGATCCGCCGCACGACCGGCGCACCGAAGGCCACCATCCAGAAGATGTTGAAGATCAGATGCTCCCAGCTTCCATGCAGGAAGGAATAGGTGACGGGGCTCCACAGCCAGGCAAGCCCCTGCTCGGCCAATGGGTGATCGTAGCGGGCCGGGAGAAAGGCGAAGTTGAAGATGATCTCCTGATCGATCGCCGGCGGCAGCACGTAGGTTCGCAGAACATGGATTGCGATCAGAAACAGCAGGATGAAGGTCAGCCCCGCCGGCAGATTGAAGGCCGGCTCGCGCGCCGGGTTCGCGGCGCTGTCGCGCTCTGCTTCCGGTGGCGTCGCCGTCTGATCTCGTTCCATGGTTGCTGTGTTCTCCTCTCAATGCGGCCCACACATTCCTGTGCGATCGCGGCAATGGCATGGCATCACCGGAATTAGGACTGGAGTTGGGGCGACCAGCCATAAGCAAACAAAAAAAGACCGTCCAGCAAAAACTGAACGGTCGCCAAGCTCAGATCCGAGCTCCAGTTCAAGTGCCGAAGACAACGCTTCGTAAAGTGATGTCCTCCCCTGCCAGTTGCGGCGGCGCACTGCAACGGAAACCGTTTGTTAACCTTAATTTCCGGCTGGCACGGTTTTCGCTCCTTAATCCTCAGAACCGAAATGCATGGCCGAAGATGTCTCGAACCGGGACACAACGGGCCGCAGGAATGGAATGAAAGAAGCGATGCGCAGCAATACGACGACGGAGCTTTTCCGATACTGGAACACCATTCGCGGGAAGCGCGAGCTTCCGCGCCGCGACGAGCTTGAACCTTCCGACATCAGAACGCTGCTGCCGAACCTGTTCATTCTCGAGCGCGACCGCAATGCCGGCATCTCGTTTCGCCTAGCGGGAACCCAGGTGTGCGCCCTCTTCGGGCAGGAGCTGCGCGGGCGGCAATTCGGCATGCTCTGGCTCGGCAGCCAGGCGGCGAAAACGCAGCGCATCACCGGCCAGGTCATGACGCACCGTGTGCCGCTCGTGCTTTCGGCCAAGGGCCGTACCGCCGACGCGCGGGAAGTCGATATCGAAACCCTGCTTTTGCCGCTTGCCTCCAGCGAAGGCGAAAGTGACCGGGTCCTTGGCGCCCTCTCACCTCTTTCCCGCCCGTATTGGTTGCATGCAACCTCAATCGAATGTCTCGATGCGACGGGCATGAAGGTTCTTGACCCTGATCGGACCGCTGTTTTTCGCGACGAGGAAACCGAACGACAGAGCGATGCCTTTGCGAAATCGCCTGCCGCCGGCGCATTTTCGCGCGAATTCCGCCAGTTCGGGCATCTCCGCATCCTCGAGGGCGGGCGCCGCGATTGATCGCGCCGACTGTCCCGAGATGATGTCAGGGACCAACCGGAGGACGAACCTTCTATTAACTTGAAAAGGCTAAGCTCCGCCAGCCAAGCTATGTCGCCACAGAGTCAACATGTTCTCGTTTCAGCACGCACAGAATACCGCTCCGAAACCGCACCACGAAGGTGCGTTCCAGCGCGTTTCCGTGAATCTGGCGGGGCGGCTGATGCTTGCCAATCGTGACGAGTTCGAGTGCACCGCCATCGACATGTCGCCCGGCGACGTCCTGCTTTCCTCGCCGGCCCAGCCGCGCGCGGGCGAACGCATCATCGCCTATGTCGATCACGTCGGTCGCCTCGAAGGCACGGTGTCTCGCATCGCCGATGGCGCTTTCGTCATCCAGCTCAACGCGACCGAGCGCAAGCGCGAGAAGCTCGCGGCCCAGCTCACCTGGATCGCCAACAAGCATGAGCTCGGCCTGCCCGAAGACCGCCGCCACGATCGCCTTGCGCCGCGCAAAACGGTAACCGAATTGACGCTCGACACCGGCGAGAAGTTCCCGTGCCGCATCATCGACCTTTCGCTGTCCGGTGCTGCCGTCGACATCGAGAACCGCCCGCCGATCGGAACCGCCATCCTCCTGGGAAATATGAAGGGCCGGATCGTCCGTCACTTCCAGGAAGGCTGCGCCATCGAGTTCTTGGGCATCCAGTCCCGTGAGGCACTGACCGAATTCCTCTAACGGCGCGCCTGCGCCGTCCTTCGGCTACCCGCCTTGCATTGAGCAACGCTCCTAGCCCCCATCTCCCGAACTGTCCTTCAGACATAAAACCGTCTTCGTGCTTCTTTTGTGCGGCAAAGAACCCCCGCTCCCACATCGCTCCGCTCGGCTACGCCCGAGAGAACGCGCTAAAGGCGTGCTCGCTTAGGCCCTACGTCCCCGAGCCCGAAGACACACGATGATCGGTGGCAACCGGAGCGGTTTTCGCGAGTAAGAAGCGCGCCGCATCCGCGCCTGGATCATTTCGAGACAAGTCCGGCGCCGCGATCAAAATGCTCTCGTCGTCCGCAAATATTTTTCCGGTGGAATTCAAGCGAAAACGCATATTTCAAGTCAAAACTCTCCCGAAGTGGCAAGTACAGACGCTGCAAAGATGCATCTCCTGCCGTGGCCGCGCCGCAGTTTTTGCACCGCCCAGTCGCTCGTTTCGCGCATACCCAAACAAATACAGCGGGTTAAATGCTTAACAAATTACACCTCCACGAGCGGGCGGAGCTAAAATCGATAAAATTTGATTCAAATTCGATTCAAATACAAATAAAATTCTATTCTTGTTTTATTCTTATACGACTTTCATTTGTACTTGTTTTTAGCTCGCAAGTTCGCGAGCGATAAAAACGTCTGTGCCATTGTCGAACCATAACGGGGAGACAATCATGCTCAAGACAATCACCAAGCTGATCGCGGTTGCGGTCCTTTTCACCGGCGGCCTTTTCGGCACGGCTCAGGCGCTTCCGGCCAACATGGTCGTGACCGGCTCCACCAACCCGCCGATCGGCCACTACGAGTTCTGCAAGATCTATGCGTCGGAGTGCACCTCCAACGGCAAGGACGGCGGCCCGATGGTGCTGACCCGCGAAGGCTGGCAGAAAATTCTCGAGATCAACTACGACGTGAACCAGGCGATCACTCCGATGACCGACATGGAAATCCATGGCGTCGAAGAGAAGTGGTCCTATCCGGAAACCGTCGGCGATTGTGAAGACTACGTTCTCCTGAAGCGCCGCAAGCTGATCGAAAACGGCTTCTCCGCATCCGACCTGCTGATCACCGTCGTGCTGCAGCCGAATGGCGACGGCCATGCCGTCCTCACCGTTCGTACCGACCGCGGCGACTTCATCCTCGACAACATGCGCAACAAGGTGCTGCTGTGGTCGGATACCGAATACACCTACCTCAAGCGCCAATCGACCGAGCATTCCGGCCGCTGGGTCAAGCTTCAGGACGGCCGCACCGTTGCCGTCGGTAGCGTTCGCACGCAGTAAGATCTGAAATACAGGCGAGCCGCCACCCGGCGGACGTCTCCCAACGGGCCTCGGTCAGTCCATTTTCCCCGTCCAGACCGAGCCTCGGCCGGTTCCGTGTCCCTCGGAACCGGCCATTTTTTTATGCGGCCTTGTCTCCCCGGACGCACGCGGGCATAGGGCATTCATCGAAAGTTAACCGTCTTCGACCAGCGTCGGGCAAGCGGCGTCCGCCACACTTCGGTCCGCCGCCAACCAGGGGCTCGACACTCGACTTGGGCGCGGCCAACGCGACGGGACGGCCACCATGAGCAACGCTCCAAACGGGATAGACGAACCGGAACTCCGGCCGCTGCTGTCGGCCCGCTTCATCTACCGGGTGACGGCGGTCGTTGTTGTGCTCGCAGCCCTGACGGCGGCAATCGCGTTCGCGGGAAGATGGTTCGGCGAAAACCTGGCGCTGGCCGGTCACACCGCCAGCAGAGAGCCCTACGATATCTTCATCGGACAGGATCATCTGCGGCTGCCGGCGAACATGATCCGCTTCGAGGCCCAACGCGCCACCTCGATCGTCGGGCGTGTCGATGTCTATCTGACATGGCCCAGCCTTGAAGGTTACAGCGACGAAAATCGCGACCTCTTCAACGACGTCGACGCGCCTGAAAATCTGATCTTCCTGCAGATTTCGCAAAGCACGATGTCCCGCGACATGTCGGGTCGGGTGGAGCCGATCTACAAGCAGGTTTTCGACGGCCCTCCATCCCGCGGGCCGAACGGACTGCTTTTACATGCGACCAAAGCTGCCTCCAGCTATGCAGGCGAAGTCTTTTATACTGCGGAGCGGACAGGCCAGGCGCCCTACGTGGTGCGCTGCCTGAAATCCGACGCGCAAACCATATCGACCAGCGCCGACTGCCAGCGCGACATTCATGCCGGCAAGGACCTCGTCGTCCTCTACCGCTTCGCCAATAAACTGTTGCCGCAATGGAAGGAAATCGACAACGCGATTACAGCTTTCATCAAAAGCCGAATCGTGCCCTGATTTCGTCCAACTGATGTGGTGCAGGCAGGCACCGCATCATTGCGCTACACCGGAATTGTCTTTGTACGAATGCGTCCGATTCCGGAAACCAATCATTCATCATAAACCGATTGGTAACGCTATGCCGATACTGTCTCGAGAACGGTCGTTCCCGGAGGCGGCGTCCGGACAACCCCATGACATGAGAATAAAGAGCAGCGTAGTGTCCCAAACCGGTTTTTTTGATCTCGCGAAGCGCCCGTTCGGCGCTCTTTCAAAGATGGTAAAGCGGGTCGTCCTGGCAGGCACCATTGCCTCGGTCGCCTTTGTGTTGCCCGGCTTTGCGGCGTCGACCTACGCCAATCCCAAATATTCGGGCATCGTCGTCGATGCCAAGACCGGCAAGATCCTCTATGGCGAGGATGCCGACGAACTGCGCTATCCGGCGTCTCTCACCAAGATGATGACGCTCTACCTCACCTTCGAGGCGCTCGAAGCCGGTCGGATCAGCAAGTCCACGCAGATTCCCTTCTCGAAAAATGCGTCCGCGGAACCTCCGTCTAAGCTCGGCGTGCGCGCCGGCCAGTCGATCACCGTCGAACAGGCGATCCTTTCGCTCGTTACACGGTCGGCCAACGATGCCTCCACGGCACTTGGCGAGTATCTCGGCGGCTCCGAGCAACGCTTCGCCCGCATGATGACGAACAAGGCGCGCGCGCTCGGCATGACGCGCACGACGTACCGCAACGCCAACGGCCTGCCCAATCCGGAACAGCGCACGACCGCACGCGACCAGGCCCGCCTCGGCCTCGCGCTTCGCCAGCATTTCCCGCAGTATTACGACTACTTCTCCACGCGCAGCTTTCGCTTCGGCAAGCAGACCATCGGCAACCACAACCGCCTGCTCGGCAATGTGCGCGGCGTCGACGGCATCAAGACCGGCTACACGCGCGCTTCCGGCTTCAACCTCGTGACCTCGGCCCAGCTCGACGGCCGCAGCATCGTCGCCGTCGTCATGGGCGGCACCTCGGGCGCCAGCCGCGATGCACAGATGCGCCGCCTGGTCGCGAAGTACATGCCGGACGCATCGCGTCGCGGCAACGGCAACCTGATTGCCGAGACCAAGCCGACCCCCGTTCCGGCCGAAGAGACCCAGGTTGCAGCCGCAGCGCCCGTTGCCGAGACGCCGGTCGTCGCAGCCGTCGCCGCTGGCCATGACCTGCCCAACACCGGTCCCGTTCCGGATTTCCGCTACAACGGCGAAAGCGCCAGCAGCGTGCAGATGGCCTATGCCGGCAACAAGCGTGCATCGGACAACCCTGTCCTTTCTCCGAAGATCGTTCCCAACACGCTCGACGCGCAGAGCCTGAAGCTTCGCCAGCCTGTGACCGCAGCGATGGTCGACACCCAGATCACCAATTCCGTGCCGAAGAAGGCAGAGGCTGTTGCCAAGGCAGAGCCTGCTGAAGTCGCAAAGGCCGAGCCGATGCCGGCGCAGCCGCAGGGCTGGGTGATCCAGATCGGTGCCACTCCGGACAAGGATCAGGCCATGACGCTGCTCGGCAACGCCAAGGACAAGGGCGGCAAGGCACTGCGCAACGCGCAGCCGTTCACCGTCGCCTTCGGCCAGGTCTACCGCGCCCGCTTCGGCGGCTTCGATGACCAGAATTCGGCAGTCAACGCCTGCAAGGCCTTGAAGAAGAAAGGCATCTCCTGCTGGGCCAGCCAGCAGTAACGACGAAATTTGGCGGCCGGATGTGTTTGTTTTCCGGCCGCCTTCCTCGGATTTGTACAGCGTAACGAGGTTAAACATGGCAATGAACGAGAACGTTCCGGGTGTCACCCCGCTGCCGGGGCGACGGGCTAAACCGTCGCGCATCAATCTGCACCCCCTGCACGAGGCGGCCATGCGCATCGCCGATCTCGGCCTCAATCGATCGAAGGCCAAGACACGCGATCTCGTCGGCATGCTTTTGACGCACGGAGCTCGAGCCTGGCGCTCGACCCAGCCGCGCGCCGGCATCCACCTTCACGTGACGGCGCCAAACCGGCGCCATCCGCTGAAGATGCGGATCACCTGAACATTCACAGTCCGGAAGGCGGCCACGGCCGCCTTTTTGCTTTCTGGCTGGATGATGGTGCGGCCTCGGCAGGGCCGTTTCGCGCGCGCAGAAGAGTGCGAAAGCAGGCGACACCTTCAAGGACGCGTTGGTTGCCGCTCGATTGCCAAGAGCTCAGCAAAATGCCCGCGGCATAGGACTTCTAGAGAAGCCCGAGTTCGGCCAGTTCGCGCCGCAGTTCGAGCGGCATCTCGGAGCCGCCGCCCGATAGCGACGCCAGGTCGCGCGGGGCGTCCTTGTCGGTCAGGTAACGCCATCCCTGAAACGCGCGACGCGGCTGCAGTTCGGTTTCGATCACTTCCGGACCCAGCAGCAGATTACAACGGCCGATACCTTCGCCGTCGGTAAAGGTCTCGATGCCGATGAGCGGCTGGCGCGCCTGCACGCTGCCCTTGATCACCCAGTAGAGCGAGCCGCCTTCCAGCAGTTCCTCCACGCGCTTGGGCACCATGCGCGTCGTGTGGAACGAGTGCGGCTCGAGGCCGGCGGCCATGGCCGCCATCGCCTTGCGCGAGACCCATTCGCGCAGGTCCTCGATCGATTCCGCTCCGACGCAAAGCTTTATGAGATGTAGAGACATGGCTTTTTTTGAACACCCGTCCGGCCGTTGCGGTCAAGCGGCCAGACGTCGTTCATCCACAATCACCGCAATACGTCCGGTCGATACACCGGCGTCTGGGCTTCGAGAGGCTTGCAAGCCTCAACATTCGACAACGTTGACCGCAAGACCGCCGGTCGATGTTTCCTTGTACTTCTCGTTCATGTCGACGCCCGTCTGCCGCATCGTCTCGATGCAGGCGTCGAGCGGCACGAAATGCTTGCCGTCACCTTTGAGCGCCAGAGAAGCGGCCGTCACCGCCTTGACCGCTCCAAGCGCATTGCGCTCGATGCAGGGCACCTGCACGAGGCCGGCCACAGGATCGCAGGTCATACCGAGGTGATGTTCGAGTGCAATCTCGGCCGCATTTTCGATCTGCTCGGGGGTACCGCCCATAACGGCAGCAAGGCCCGCCGCCGCCATCGCGGACGCCGAGCCGACTTCGCCCTGACAGCCGACCTCAGCGCCGGAAATCGAGGCGTTGTGCTTGATGATGCCGCCGATCGCGGCAGCCGTCAGCAGATAGTCGCGAATGCCTTCCTGGTCGGCGTCGTCATGGAAATGCATGTAATAGCGGATCGTCGCCGGCACCACGCCTGCGGCACCGTTGGTGGGCGAAGTGACGACGCGGCCGCCGGCGGCATTTTCCTCGTTGACCGCCATTGCGTAGACGCTCAGCCAATCGTTGGCGAGCAGCGGATTGGCCTTGTTGGAACGCCACTCTTCCTGCAGCTTGTCGTGGATCGAGCGGGCGCGGCGGCGAACCTTCAAGCCGCCGGGCATGATGCCGTCCTGGCTCAAGCCCCGGTCGATGCAATTGCTCATGGCGCCCCAGATGCGGTCGAGCCCGGCGTTCAGTTCGTCCGGCGACATCGTCGCCTCTTCGTTCGCCCGCTTCATCTGCGCAATCGTCAAGCCGGAGCGCGCCGACATGTCCAGCATTTCCTGGGCCGAGGAGAACGGGAACGGCACCTTGACGCCCGTCGCCTTGTTCTTCGAGGCGCGCATGGCCTCAAGTTCCGTGTCGGTCACGACGAAGCCACCGCCGATCGAATAGTAGATGCGCTTCAACAGCAGGCGGCCGTCGCGGTCGAAGGCAGAAAACGACATGCCGTTGGCATGGCCGGGCAACGGCACCTTCTTGTCGAAGACCAGATCGGTCTTCGGCTGGAATTCGTAGGACGGATGGCCCGGCGGTGTAATGCGGCCCGTGCGTTCGACCTCATCGATGAGGGCATCCATGCGATCCGGATCGACGAGATCCGGGCGTTCGCCAACGAGTCCGAGGATCACCGCCCTGCCCGTTCCGTGGCCGATGCCGGTGTGGGCGAGCGAACCGTGCAGGCTCACCTTGATTGCCGCAACGGAGGCATGGGACGGACGTGGCCAGTCGTCGGAAAGGATGAGATCGAGAAAGCGATTGGCGGCCGACATCGGCCCCATCGTATGCGAGCTCGAAGGCCCGATACCAATCTTGAACACGTCGAAGACGGAAAGAAACATAAGCTGCCTGCCCCGGAGACTGACCCGCGACGCACGGGCATGATCGCCCGGCACCGCATTAACGATTGCCTCGATACCACGCTTCGAAGTCTATGCGAACCGGCGTGATACCGTCTTATTTGCTGGTGGATTTTACGCCTTGATCGGTGCCGATTTAAGGAGATCCGCAAGCAGATATAGGAACGAAGCCTAAGCGATCCCATAGCAGGCCGTCAGGCGGTCAACCGACATTCGATCCCGTCCGTGCGACATTGACCTCCCGCAAGGGCTCCGGGTAGCGCCACTGGTTGCCTGGAATCAAAAACGGCGCGGCTTTTGGGAAGCCGCGCCGTCAATCAGTGGACTTTTCTAGATACTAGATATCAAAGGCCGCCGAAAAGATAAGCAAGAACAAGAACGCCAGCGAAACCAGCCACGGCGCGTGCAGTTACGCCCCAGCAAGACTTCTGAATTGTATTGTCCATGATGTCTCCGAAAACACTCTCAACGGCCGCGGGCAGCACCGTAGGCGCCCGCGTCTGGGGCCATGCATATTGAAGAAAGCGTAAATGCGCAATGGGGGAATGTGGCGGAAAGGTGTCAAGCCCGTGCGACCGAACACAGGATCCTGGTGAAAACCGCACAAATGGTCGGTACGGCCGGGAAGAAATTCCGCCGCAATTTCATCACAGTAGTTGACGCGTCGCGGATTCCGACACCGCCCCGGCCACCTTGCAATTTCCAAAAGCCATGCCAAAAACACGTGTATGACCTTCGAAGATTACATAGCGCTTGTCGTGTTTATCCTGCTTTGGGCGGGTTTCAGCTGGGCGACCGATGGCACGCGCGGCTTCAAACGCGTGAGTCTTACGCGCCTCATGAACGAGCATCGCGGCCGCTGGATCCGCAATTCGCTCAACCGCGACCTGAAGATGATCGATACGCAGATCATCGCGGGGCTCCAGGCCGGCACCGCTTTCTTCGCTTCAACGACCATCTTCGCGCTCGGCGGCTGCTTCGCACTGCTCGGCGCTACCGAACAGGCGCAGATGATCTTTGCCGACATGCCCTATGTCTTCCATGGCGGGCGCACGGCGTTCGAGCTGAAGGTCGGCGGCCTCACCTGCCTCTTCGGCTACTCCTTCTTCAAGTTCGGCTGGTCCTACCGGCTGTTCAACTATTGCTCGATCCTGATGGGTGGCATCCCGATGACCGCCGACATGCAGCGGGATCGACATGCGGCGGAGAAGGCGGCCGAACGGGCGATCCGCATGAACGTGCTTGCCGCCAAGCACTTCAACGCCGGTCTCCGGGCGATCTTTCTTTCGATCGGCTATCTCGGCTGGTTCATCAGCCCCTATGTGTTCGTGGCGCTCACCGTCTTCGTCATCTTCGTCTTGACCCGCAGACAGTTCTTCTCGGAGGCGCGTTCCGCGCTCCTCAAGGACGCAACACCCTGACAATCCGCGCAACCGGCGCGCCGGACGGCTGCGGATCGCAGCCGCGGCGTTCCATCAGCAATCAAGGACGCGTGCCTGGCGCAAGCCAGGCCTGCCACTCTTCCTCACGCCAACAGGATGGCGAATGCCCATGTCCGATATCCATGTGACCGCACCGGCAGCAGAGACCCCAGCGAAACCGACAGGCAGGCGGCTCGCCTTCATCGATGTCGCGCGCGGCGTGGCGCTGCTTGCCATGGCGACCTATCACTTCGTCTGGGACCTCGAGTTCTTCGGCTATGTCGCAGCAGGCACGGCCGGCACCGGCGGCTGGAAGATTTTTGCGCGGCTGATTGCCAGCAGCTTCCTGTTTCTTGCCGGCTACAGCCTCGTGCTCGGACAATGGCCGACGATCCGCATCAACGCGTTCCTGCGCCGTTTCGCCAAGATCGCCGGCGCCGCAGCGCTGATCACGATTGCCACCTATTTTGCCTTCCCGGACACCTTCATCTTCTTCGGCATCCTGCATGCGATCGCCGCGGCAAGCCTGATCGGCCTGATATTCCTCAGGCTTCCTGCCGTCGTTTCCTTCGCCGCAGCCGCCGCGGCCATCGCGGCACCCTTCTATCTGCGCTCGCCGATCTTCGATGCGCCCTGGCTCTGGTGGGTCGGTCTGTCCGAGACGCTGCCACGGTCCAACGACTACGTGCCGCTGTTGCCGTGGCTCGGGCCGTTTCTGCTCGGCCTTGGTGCCGCCAAGCTCTTCCACGCGCGGCTGGTATCCGCGCTTGCAAGCCGGCCCTCCACAGATGGCAAGGGGCGGCTGTGGATGACGCCCCTCGTCTTCGGCAGCCGTCACAGTCTGGCCATATACCTCATTCACCAGCCCGTGCTCATCGGACTGGTCTATCTCTTCTCGCTGATCTCTCCGCCGACACTGCCGGATCCCAAGGAAGCCTACCGCAGCAATTGCGTTGCGGCCTGCAACCAGGGAAATCCTGCCGTGCCGTGCGACAGCTTCTGCGGCTGTACCCTCGACCGTCTGGTGGAACAGAACCTGTTCGACAGCCTGAACAGGGGAGAGATCAACGTCAGCAGCGATGAACGCATTGCGCGAATCGCGCAGCAATGCACAATCAACGTGCAATCAGGGGACTAGGACATGAATGCCTATCGTGCCAAGCCGCTGAACTTCCCATGGCCGGCCCTTCTCTACGGGGTCGCCACTCTTGCGGCGCTTCTACTGGCGCGACATTTTCCCATTCCGGTGGCACATGGCCACGGCTGGTTTCCCTGGATCAGCGGCGGCGCCCTGATTATCGTCGCGATCTGGCTGGCCCTGTGGGCCGTCAAAACGCTGCTCGATCGGCATACGGCGGTCATGCCCTACCGATCAGCCACATGCCTGGTCACCTACGGTCCGTTCCGCTTCACGCGCAATCCGATCTATCTCGGCTACACCTTGATGATGATCGGCTTTGGGCTGGCGACGCTCAATCCGTGGTTCTTCATCATGGCGATTGCAGCCGTGATGCTGACCACACTCTTTGCCATCCGCAATGAAGAGCGGCACCTGCTGTCGCGCTTCGGTTTCGAATTCGAGCGCTACTGCCGGCATACCAGCCGTTGGATCTGAGCGCCGGCAGGGATACACGCAGCAAAAAGGGCAGCGCGAACGCTACCCTTCGAAAATTCCAGACATAAACCAGCGACCCTTCAGGTGCCGACGCCGATTTCGGCCAAACGCGTCAGGCACGCTTCCTCGACATTGTCGAGTTCCGCCAGCGTATCGTCGATGTCCTTGCGCTTCTGGCGCAGCTCTTCGCGCTTTTCCTCGACGCGCGACATCAGCAGCTGAAGCTGGCCGAGCTCGCCGGGAGGGTCCTTGTAGACCTGAATGATTTCACGGATCTCGGCGATGGTGAAGCCGATGCGGCGCCCTCGCAGAATCTCCTGAATGAGCCGCCGGTCGGCCGGCCGGAACAGGCGCGTGCGACCACGGCGCTCCGGATGGATGAGGCCCTCGTCCTCATAGAAACGCAGCGTTCGCGTGGAAATGCCGAATTCCCGCGTCAATTCGGTGATGCTATAGTATTTATCCACGCTGCCATTCCATGTGTTCCTGAGCATGCACTATCGTTGACCTTGACGTAAAAGTCAAACAACGCGCCACGTTACGTGACGTGGAACCACCAGGTGGCGATGCCGAGAAAGCTGAAGAAGCCGGTGATATCGGTAATGGCCGTCACGAAGACGGCGGAAGAGACCGCCGGGTCGGCGCCGAAGCGATCGAGGCAGAGCGGCACGAGGATGCCGCCAAGGGCCGCAGCCATCATGTTGATCAGCATCGCAGTTGCGATGATGCCGCCGATGTTCAGGTCCTGAAACCAGAGACCGGCAAGAAGCCCGATCAGCGTGCCGAAGATCATGCCGTTGAGCAGCCCAACGCCGGCTTCACGCCGGATGATGCGCGGCGCGTTGTGAATGTCGAGACCCCGTGTTGCGAGCGCGCGCACGGTAACGGTCATCGTCTGCGAACCGGCATTGCCGCCCATGCCCGCAACGATCGGCATCAGGATGGCGAGAGCCACGATCTGCTGGATCGTCGCGTCGAAGAGGCCGATGACCGAAGCGGAGATGCAGGCGGTCATCGAATTGATGAACAGCCAGGGCACGCGCGAGCGCGATGCCTCCCCGACGGAGTCCGAAAGCTCTTCGTCGCCGACGCCGCTCAGGCGCAGCAAGTCTTCCTCGGCCTCTTCCTGAATGACGTCGACGACGTCATCGATGGTGAGCACGCCAACAAGCCTGCCATTGTCATCGACGACGGCCGCAGAAAGAAGGTCGTATTGCTCGAATAGCTGGGCCGCCTCTTCCTGGTCCATCTCGGCCGGAATGGCATGGCTGGTGTCGTGCATGATCGCATCGACCTTGACCGAACGCTTGGTTCGGAGGATGCGGTCGAGGTCAATGGCGCCGAGCAGCTTGAAGGTCGGGTCGATCACGAAGATCTGCGTGAAACTCTCCGGCAGGTCCTCGTCTTCGCGCATGTAGTCGATCGTCTGGCCGACAGTCCAGAATGGCGGCACCGCCACGAACTCGGTCTGCATGCGCCGGCCGGCCGTGCTTTCGGGGTAATCCAGCGAGCGTCGCAGGCGAACCCGTTCGGTAAACGGCAGCTTCGCCAGGATCTCGTCCTGGTCTTCCTGGTCCAGGTCTTCCAGAATGTAGACCGCATCGTCCGAATCCATCTCGCCGATGGCCTCGGCGATCTGTTCGTTCGGCATGTGCTCGACGATATCGAGACGGATCGCTTCGTCGACCTCCGTCAGTGCCGAAAGGTCGAATTCCTTGCCGAGCAGCGAAACCAGCGCCAGGCGCTGATCGGGCTGGATCGCCTCGAGCAGGTCACCCATTTCCGACGAGTGCAGGTGGGCAACGTGCTGGCGCAGATAGATCGTATCGCGGTCGGCGATTGCCGCGCCGACATGCATGAGAAAATCAGAGCGGATAGAACCGTCGTCGGCATAAATGTCCGAGCCGTCAAAGGCCTTGACGTCTTCTGAGCCGCGGTCTTCGTCGCCAGTATTGCTCATGCGCGCCCTCGAAACGATTTGCTGCTTCCCGGCCGTCCGCCTCGCGAGCCGGAAAGAATGCGTCCACTGACGTTTGCCTCGCCCTCATCCGCCGCCATGGGCGGGAATTCTGGCCTTACAGCCTGCTAGCGCAAAGCCCTGCCGAGGTCCACAGCACAGATACCACCGGGCGCGCCGCAACAACAGATTTATTCAAGCTGTTGCAAATACATGAAAAACCGGCTGCTTCTCGACACAGTCGACATCGACCGCGCGATCGGCTAGCACTTCAGTCGAGATATCGGAGGCGCAACACCCATTTGGCGCCGCCAAGGAAGATCTGATGGCCATTCGCCCCATTGTCCGCTTTCCCAACCCGCTGCTGACGCGGAAGGCGGAGACGATCACCCGCTTCGACGCGGCATTAGAGGCGCTGGCCGCGGACCTTCTCGACACGATGCGGGACGCCCCCGGCGTCGGCATCACCGCGCCGCATATCGGCATCCTGGAGCGCGTGACGGTGATCGAGTTCGATCGCGAAAGCGGCGCCAGGACCTTCGTCAATCCGGAGGTCATCTGGTGTAGCGACGAGAAGGCGACCCATACGGAAGGCAGCGTCTCGATGCCGGGCATCCTTGAAGAGGTCGAACGCCCCCGCGCCGTTCGCGTCCGCTACCAGACGCTTGGCGGCGAGACGATCGACGAGGAAGCCGACGGCTTCATGGCCACCTGCCTGCAGCACGAAATCGACCAGCTCGACGGCATCTTCTGGACACAACGGCTCTCGCGCCTGAAGCGCGATCGCGCCATCAAGAAGTTCGAAAAGCTGACCAGGGAGCAGGCGCGCGGCTAGCGCACCGATTCCCTGCTCGCAACATCACGTCATAGTCACCAAGGACCGAACCATGAAACCGACCTATCTCGCCCTCATCGGCCTCCTCGCGCTCGCCGGCTGCAACAGCGCCCAGCAAGATCTCGAGCCCCTGCCCCAGAGCCTGACCTATGGCGAGAACGCGGCCAGCAGGAAGACACAGGCCGCACCGGGCGCCATGATCCAGAACCGCTTCATGTATGAAGGCCAGATGGTCTACGAGACCTACGAGGTTCAGCCCGACCGCACCTACAAGCTCGTCCGCCGCCGCATGGACCAGAGCGGACCTGCCGGCAACAACTGACACGGATCAGGGCGGACGGGCGCAGCGACCTCTGTCGCCCGTCGCCGCTATGTATTTCGAGCCGCGTACACCGCCGTTTCGAAATCGAGATAGCTCCCGAACGAAGCGGGATCGGCAAAGGGCAGTATCTGTGTCGCCCACAGGCCACCGAGACCGTTTTGGCGATCTATCCAGTAGTAGAGGTTCGCAAGCCCCGCCCAGGCTAACGCACCGGCTGGCCGTCCCGTCGGTGCTGCTTCATCGTTGATCATGAAGCTTATCCCCCAGGACTTCGGCATGCCGGGGAAAAATTCGGCGTCGTGCGACAGGCTTCTTATTACCCCCGGGAGCCTCTTGATCTTCCTTTCTCCGAGGCCGTTCCTTGCCGCCATTTCGACCGTTTCCGTCTTCAGCACCCGACCGCCGGGTGACATCCCGTCGTTGAGCCACATGCGGATAAATTTGGCGTAGTCGACGGCCGTCGAATAGAGACCGTGCCCGCCCATCTGGACCTCCGGGTCCTGCGGGAGCCTGAAATCAGGCAACGGCGACAAACGTCCGGCATCGTCCCTTTGGTGCAAGGTAACCACGCGGGATGTCATGGATGCGGTCATTGCAAAGCCGGTGTCTTCCATGCCAAGCGGCTGGAGGATGCGTTCCGCCATCACAGCGCCAAGCCGCTTGCCGGTGATGCCCTCCACGACCTGCCCGGCCCAGTCCAGGCTGCTCCCATATTCCCAGTCGTCGCCCGGATCGAAGAGCAAAGGCGTCCGGATGGATGCATGGGAGGCGGTGATCACGCTCGGCTGTCCATGTTGCCGCGCCAACCGGGCATAGGTCTCGTTGAAAAAATCGTAGCCAAAACCGGCCGTGTGCAGGAGCAGCATGCGCGTGGTGATGTCTCGTTTGGGCGGGCGGAGTTTCGGATTCCCGGCGAGGTCAAAACCTTCGATCACCTGCAGCGTGCCGATTTCGGGCGCGTACTGCCTGGCGGGAGCGTCGAGATCGAGCTTGCCCTCCTCGACCAATTGCAGGCAGGCCGTCGCCGTGATCGCCTTCGTCATCGAGAAGATCGCAAAGACGCTGGCGATGGTCATATCCGTCGCGCCAGCCAAAGAGCGCTTTCCGGTGGCGCCCGCGTAAAAATTGCCGTGGCGATCCGTGGCGATTGCGACAACGCCTGGCACGCCATCGGCGGAAGCGACCGCGGCGTTTAGGATTGCATCGGCAGCAGTCTTGAGATCGCCGGACAAAGGAACCTCCCGCACAGCCAAGGCTTCGACACGCGTGGCGGTCGTGCCACCCTTCACGTTGAACCGCCGCACAAATCTTAACATCAAAGGGCGACCCAAGCCATTTTCTACCGGCCAACTCAGCGCGAAACGAGCGAGACTCGGATTGCCAGAAGGCATCACGATGCCGCCGATCAGGGCGCGCCAGAACGGGGAAGCTAAACATGGATTTGAAACAAAAAACCCGGCCGAAGCCGGGTATTTGGTGCGGTCGAGAAGACTCGAACTTCCACGGGTTGCCCCACAGCGACCTCAACGCTGCGCGTCTACCAATTCCGCCACGACCGCATCGTGGTAGGCGGCTGCATGTAGCAAAAGCCCCTTGAGTGCACAAGGGATGGCTGTGGACAAATTAAACGATGGCGACGGACGGGAGGGCATTCACAGTGCGGCGCGAAAAGACGGCGTTCAGCGCGCGCATTTCAGACCAGCGAACGAACCTTCCCGACGCCTTTCGAGGCTCGCTCTCGCCACGACGGGATCGTCGGCAATTCGTTCGGCATTCGCGCGCAAGATCAGCGACGGCCGCCACCCCTATTCGAACGCATGATATGGACTGGAAGACAAAGGGATGCGCCGGTTGCGCCCGGGCAGAAGGCCTAATTGGATAACACCAGGATTAAAAACAAAAAACCCGGCCGAAGCCGGGTTTTTTTGGTGCGGTCGAGAAGACTCGAACTTCCACGGGTTGCCCCACAGCGACCTCAACGCTGCGCGTCTACCAATTCCGCCACGACCGCATCGTGGTAGGTTGCGTCGACGGGGCTGCATGTAGCAAAAGCCCCTGGGGGGCACAAGGGGATCACGACAGAATTTTGACGGGAAATGAAACTATTTCAACAGCCCGCCCAAGGAGCCCCGGAAACGCTGGACTCTTGCCTCGCGCCATCCCATGTACAGGCTCTAAAAAACAGGAATGCCGAGCGAATGCAGCGTGAAAATCTGAGCCAGGACATGTTTGCCCCTCCGGAATCACCCCCGGTTCGCTGGCGGATTGCCTCCGAACTGGTCGATTATCCGCAGGCCGTCGAGCTGATGGAGCAGGAAGCCGCGGCGATTGCCGCCGGCACCGCAGATGAACTGGTCTGGCTCGTCGAGCATCCGCCGCTCTATACGGCCGGCACCAGTGCCGACGCCGCCGATCTCGTCATGCCCGACCGTTTTCCGGTCTTTGCCACCGGCCGCGGCGGCGAATACACCTATCACGGCCCGGGCCAGCGCGTCGTTTACGTCATGCTCGACCTCAAGCGCAGGAAGCAGGACGTACGCGCTTTCGTCGCGGCACTCGAAAGCGTCGTCATCTCCACGCTCGATTCGATGAACGTTCGGGGCGAGCGGCGTGAAGACCGGGTCGGTGTCTGGGTGCGGCGCCCGGAAAAGCCTGCCCTGCCCGACGGCTCCATGTCGGAAGACAAGGTCGCCGCGATCGGCATCCGCCTGCGCAAATGGGTGAGTTTCCATGGCTTTGCGCTCAACGTCGACCCGGATCTCGACCATTTCGGCGGCATCGTGCCCTGCGGCATTCGCGGTTATGGCGTCACCAGCCTCGTCGATCTCGGCCTGCCCGTAATGATGCCGGACGTGGACATCCGCTTGCGCGAGGCCTTCGAGACCGTGTTCGGTCCGACGCGGAACGACGCGCCGTAAGCCCGTTCAACTTGCCGTTCGACGTCCAGCCTGCCGCTCACGCCAGATGATGAAGAGGCCCGAGCCAACGATGATGGCGATACCAAGCCATTTGGAGAGCGACGGAAAGTCTCCGAAGATGAGATAACCGAGCGCCGTCGCCGTGACGATCTCGAAATAATGAAACGGCGCGAGCAGCGAGACGGGTGCCGCCCGGAACGCCTTGACCACCAGCAGATGGCCGTAGCCGGACAGCGCGCCAAGCACGATCACGAGCATCCAGCCAAGCGGCGACTTCGGCAGCGACGGCACGAAATCGGCGCTGCCCATGCCGTTGCCGATCAGGATCACCAGCGCCATCGTCAATGTGCCGCCGATGCCGGCTATTGTCTGCATCGTCAGCGGCGAGTCGCCGGTACCGACAGCACGGTTGAGGAGCAGGTAGCAGGCAAAGACGAAGGCGCAGGCAACCGGCAACAGCGCGGTCAGGCCGAAAGCGGCAAAGCTCGGCTGGATGACGATCATCGCTCCACCGAAACCGACGACAATGGCGAGCCAGCGCCGCCAGCCCACTCTTTCCTTGAGGAACACCGCCGAAAGACAGGTCAGGATGAAGGGCTCGACGAAATAGATGGCGAAGGTGTCGGCAAGCGGCATGTACTTCACCGATATGAAGAAGAACAAGGCCGCGGTCGCCAGCAGTACACCGCGCAGCAGATTGGCCCAGGGCCGCTTTGGCCTCAGCGCCCGCAGGCCACCGGCGCCAAGCAGCATCGGTAGCGTCGCTACCAGTTGGAAGAAGAAGCGGTAAAAGGTCACCTGCCCCGGCGACATGCCCTCATAGACGGCCATGTATTTCGCAATCACGTCCATACCCGGCAGGATGACCATGGCAAAGAGCATGATGGCGACGCCCTGCATCACCGTGTCGGCGGGTTCGGTGGTCGCAGTTCGGGCGTCTGTCATGGGGCAAGCTCCTGTGGCCGCCGCACATTAGAGCCTACGCGTTGGTTTTCAACGGCCGAGGATGCGACGGAGAAAGAACTATCCGCGCCCTAGCCGCAATTGACGGTGTTTTTGGCGCTTCGGGGTGGTCCCTCGCCGCCCAAATGCCTATAAGCTCAGGACAATCTTCCGCCCCGGATCCAAAGGTCGGCCGTCGGCCCCCATGGTTCGGGACCTTTGAACGTGACCGTGGCAAAGGAGATGTCCATGCGCTTGTCCACCGAAACGATGATTGCCCGCCTGCGCGACACCAGCGACGGTGATACGCTGGGAGGACGCATCTGGAGGGCGCGCGACGCCGCAAATCTCAGCGCCAAGGAACTGGCCGATCAACTCGGCGTGCGCACGGAGACGATCGCGGCCTGGGAACGGGATCGGGCCGAACCCCGCACAAACCGGCTGTTCATGCTTGCAGGCGTACTCGGCGTCACCCCGGCCTGGCTGATCGCCGGGCTCGGCCGCGCGCCGGATGCCGACGCAATCGACGAGAAGGACGGCCTGCGCGAGCAGCTCGCCCTCGTCAAGAAGCTGCACGAACAGACCGGCAAGGCGATTGCCGCTCTTGAGATGGAACTCAATCGCGTTCAACAGAACATTCGATAACCTATTGCGATTCCACTTAGGGCCGCCGTTCTGGCGGCCCGACGTCATTTCAGTCCAAGGAGAAAATAGATGGATGTACGCGCCGCCGTTGCCGTTCAGGCAGGCAAGCCGCTCGAGGTCATGACGGTTCAGCTCGAAGGCCCGCGGGCCGGCGAAGTGCTGATCGAGGNGGTTGGCCCTTGCACGCGATTGAAGCATCAACGAAAGGATACCACAGTGGATGTACGCGCCGCCGTTGCCGTTCAGGCAGGCAAGCCGCTCGAGGTCATGACGGTTCAGCTCGAAGGCCCGCGGGCCGGCGAAGTGCTGATCGAGGTCAAGGCCACAGGCATCTGCCACACCGACGATTTCACCCTGTCCGGCGCCGATCCGGAAGGCCTGTTCCCGGCGATCCTCGGCCATGAAGGCGCCGGCATCGTCGTCGACGTCGGCCCGGGYGTGACCTCGGTSAAGAAGGGCGAYCAWGTCATYCCGCTCTACACGCCCGAGTGCCGCTCCTGCCCGTCGTGTCTGTCGCGCAAGACCAATCTGTGCACCGCGATCCGCTCGACRCAAGGCCAAGGCCTGATGCCCGACGGCACCTCGCGCTTCTCGATCGGCAAGGACAAGATCCACCACTACATGGGCTGCTCGACCTTCGCCAACTACACGGTGCTGCCGGAGATCGCGGTTGCCAAGGTCAAYCCGGACGCSCCSTTCGACAAGATCTGCTACATCGGCTGCGGCGTGACGACCGGCATCGGCGCCGTCATCAACACGGCRCAGGTGGAAATGGGKGCGACTGCGATCGTCTTCGGTCTCGGCGGCATCGGCCTCAACGTCATTCAGGGCCTGCGCCTTGCCGGYGCCGACATGATCATCGGTGTCGACCTCAACAACGACAAGAAGGCCTGGGGCGAACGCTTCGGCATGACCCACTTCGTCAACCCGAAGGAGGTCGGCGACGACATCGTGCCTTACCTCGTCAACATGACCAAGCGCGGMGCCGACCAGATCGGCGGCGCCGACTACACCTTCGACTGCACCGGCAACACCAAGGTGATGCGCCAGGCGCTCGAGGCCTCGCATCGCGGCTGGGGCAAGTCGGT